>DASZXK010000166.1:0-27246 GCA_035545855.1 Polyangiaceae bacterium | reverse complement strand
GTGGCGTCAGGGGAGGCTCAGTCGCGGGGTCTCGTCGTTGGGGGGACGACCTCGTTCGCCCGAGGCTTCCGCGCGCTCGCCGTGCGCCCGCGCTAGGTGGCTTGGAGGGTCTGGCCGGCGAGGTTCTCGCCGCAGGTGACGCAGGTCTGGGGGACGTTGTCCTTGTAGTAGACCTGCCCGCACTTCGCGCAGAGGCGCGCGTCTCGCTCGAAGGAGATGATCTTGTTCGTCGCGGCGCAGCGGCGTCCGGCGACCTGATCGCCCCTCACGGGGACTTCTTCTCCGCCGGGCGTCGTGGGCGCGGGGAACGTCCGCTTCTCCGCGTCCCCGAGCTTCACGACCTTGGGGACGCGCCGCTCGGCTTCCGAGACGATCGCCGCCACGGCGCGCGGATGCGCTCCGATGGGAATCGCGAGACGGAAGTTCGACGCCTCGATCAGGAGGTCCGCGCCCTTCACGGAGATCTGGGTCATGTCACACCAGAGCACGCGCGTGATCTCCGCGCCGCGCTCGACGGCGACCCCCGCGTCCCCCACGCGCACGGGGAACGCGCTCGCGCTGCCGAGCCAGAGGCCCGCTCCGAGGCCGATGGTGCCCGCGGCGACGAGGACGGGCGCGACGTTCATCGGAGGCTCTCTCAGCCACGTGCCGTAGACACCGGCGCCGAGCGCCAGTGAACCGAGCATGCCGAGCCCGGCCGCCACGCGCGTCGTGTGCGTCGCTTCCGGGAGATACCGCCGTTCGGTGCGCTCTCGCGCGGGCTTTCGCTTGCGTTTCTCGGCCATTTCCTTACCTACGCGGGGCGCGACACTAGTGCCAGTTCCGTCAAATTGGTACCCGTTTCGGGCGCACGCTATTGGGAGAAGGGCCGAGGTGACAGTCCCTTCGAAGGTCGCGAACGTCGCCGGGAATGCGGCGAAGCTCCTGCCGGTTCTGGCCGTCGCAGTCGTCCTCTATGCGGTCCTCGTCGCCGGGCGGGTTCGTCCGGTGGACGCCGCGCGCCTTCGCGGTGGACCGACGGAGGGCGCGACGCGCCTCTCCTACCGCGTGGAGGTCGTCGCGCGTGACGGGGAAGGGGAGCGTCCCCGGACGAACCTCGGCGTCGTGCTCGAGGCGACCGCGGCGGGTCTGCCGATGCTCGCCGCTCGCGGCGTGACGGACGGGGAAGGGGCGGTGTCGCTGTCGCTCACCGCGCCGCGGGCGATCGCTTCCGCCGTGACGCTCCGTGTCCGCTCGGAGGCCGGAGCCGTCCTCCTCGAGCAGCCCGTGCGCGTGTCGGTCGCGGACTGGGCCGGGAATGCCCGGCGCCGGGGCGGGTGGGTCGAGGGCCGCGCGGTGAACGGCCTCTCGGTGCGCGTTGCGGCGGCGCGCGGCGTGTTCGCGGTTCCGTTCCAGGACTCGTTCGTGGTCGACGTCCGTCGCGCGGGAGGGACGTTCGACGGCCAGGTGACGTGCCGCTGCCCCGGACCCCGGGGCGAATCGCCGACCGAGACGACGCTCTTTCCCGCGACCGGGCGGACGCTGCCGCTCGCGGTGCCGGTGCTTCCGCTGGAGCACGCGACGGACGTCTCCCTCGTCGCGACCGACGCGGACGGCACTCGCGCGACCCTCGACGTGTCGCTCGCCGTCGTCCCCGGCGCTCTTCACGCCGAAGCGACGCCGCAAGGGGTGCTCGTCGAATCGCCGATCGTGCGGGACGTCGCGTACGTCGCGCTCGTCACGGAGCGCGAACGCATCGCCGGCGGCACCGTGCGGCTCGCGCCGACGCCGCGCGGGACGTCCTCGGGAGTCTTCGAGACGCCGCTGCCGCCGGATCGGCCGCTCTACGCCGTGGTCTCGAGCGAGCCCGATCTGCGATCGCCCGCGCTCGTCGGGTGGCCCATCGCGACCGAGACCGGCGCCGGACCGCCCCGGACGCTGGACGTCCCGGACGTCCTCGCGGCGGACGGCGTCGTGCCCCGCTTCGAGGCCGAGCTTTCCCGCGCGCGCCGCGCCCGGTTCTTCTCCGGCGGGGTCGCGGGGGCCGCGCTCCTGCTCTCGGCTCTCCTCGTGGCCCGCCGCGCGAAGCTCGCGAAGGACGCGCTGTCCGTGCACCTCGCCGAGTCCGGCATGGAGGGCGACGCGGCCGCGCGCGCCGTCGGCACCGGCGGAGCGGCCGTCTGGGTCGTCCTCGTCTCCATACTCGTGCTCGTCCTCGGCGCCATGCTGGTCGGCTTCTTCGCCGCAGCGCTGTGACCCTCGCCGATCACTCCGTCGAGCGTTCTCGCGTCATCTCGACCATCGTGTAGCGGAAGCCGTGGCGCTCGAAGAGGCGATGCGCGCCGTGGTTCTCCGTCGCGGAGGAGAGCACGACGCGCGGCGCGCCGAGGGCCGTGAGCCGCTTCACGACCTCGTCCATGAGCGCCGTCGCGGCGCCGGAGCGTCTCGCCTCGGGGATCACGTAGATGTCGTGGAGTGCGCCGTGGACGTCGAGGAGCGCGTTCCAGTCCCGCGGCTCGAGCCTGGCGTACGCGTAGCCGACCTTCTTCCCTCCGCGTTCGGCGACGAGGATGACGGTCTCTTTCACGTCGAGCTGGCTCGAGAACCACTTCGCGTAGCCCTGCGCCACGCCGTCCACGAGGAGGAACCGGAGCGGGTCGAGCGCGTGGTGGAATCTCACGAGCTCGGCGGCCATCTCGCCGACCTCGGCGAGATCCGCGGCGACGGCCGGGCGAACGAGGGTGGAATCCGTCATCCGGACGAGTCTTCCACGGATCCCGGAGACGAGAAGAGCGGATGTGGGAGGCTCAGGGCGAAGGCCCGCCGGGGGACGGCCCTTTTCCGCAGTCTCCGAGGTAGATGACGAGCTTCGTCTCGGATTCGTCGACGTAGATGGGCACCTTGCCCCGATCCGTCGGTATCGTCCCGCTCCGTTCGATCTTCTTCATCGGCGTCCCGGTCACCCGGGCGACCGCTTCCTGGAACGGGATCCCCGGCGCGGGGTAGAGCGTGAGGCACTTCGGGTGAGCGTCCGTCGCGGCCTCGTAAGAGAAGACGTAGAGCTCGGCGCCGTACTCCGCGCGGAGGCCCGGCGGCGAGTCCGTCTTCGTCAGCTTGAACCCACGACGATCGAAGTACTGGAAGGCCCCGTCGAGCGAGAGATCGCCGATCTGGCTGCCCGTGCAGCGGATCTCCTTCGCGTTCGGATTCCCGTCCGGCTTGTACGCCTGCCCCTTCGGACAGTTCGGGTCTCCGTGCGCCTGGAAGCTCGCGAGGTCCTCCGGGCTGATCTTCGGATGCTTCGGCGTCAGCGCCTTCTTCTTCATGAACTCGAGGTGACCCGAGAGCTCGTTCTTCGCGCGGGTGAGCGCGTCCACCTCGCTCGTCCGGCCCGCCTTGTCGCACGCGGCGATGGCCTCTTCCACGGAGGCGAGGCTTCGCTCGACGCTCCCCAGGTCGTGCGAATCCACGTTCTTCACGATCTCCTGCGCCGTGGACATGACGGCGTGACAGTGCTTCGTCGCCTCGCTCTGGCACGCGAGGAGCACGGCTCCGCTCAGGAAGGTCGCGAGGGGTCGTCCCACCCCACCGAGCATACACGGGTCTAGCGGCGATGCCCGTGTCGGTGGGCGTGGTGAGCGTGCTCTCCGATTTCGGCGAGCGCCGCCCCCACTCTCAGGATCCCGACGAGGACCGCGAGCGCCGTTTGCCCTGCCTGCGGGTCCGGCCTCTCGACCTCGGTCGGGCGCGTGTAACAGAAGGCCTCCGGCGGCGTGTCCTCCACGTCGCCGCTGCACGCGACGCCGTTCCGGACCTGGATGTCCGGGCAGAGGGACAGGCAGTAGAAGAACCCCTTGGCGTCGTGCGCGTTCGCGACGCTGCACGTCTCGGCGCAGCTCCGCGCCGCTTCCTCACCGTGGGAATTTTCCCGGAGCGGCAGGCGATACTGCACGGGGACGGTCTCCGTCGTGACGCAGCCCGGGGCGCCGAGCGTCGCGAGCGCCAGCGCGAGAGAGAGGCCCCGTGTCGTCATGGGTGCCGGAGGAGCAACCCCCATGCCCGGCGAGCCCGCGCGTTTCTCCCGTGGATTTCACCGATCCGTGAAGCGCCGGCACGCGCTTCCGCGAGGGGGTGTGCCCCGGAGGCACGGCGCTACAGGCAGCTCCAGTAGAGGCTCACGAGAGGGCAGGTGCACGTGACGTTGCCGTACGGGCAGCTCAGGCCGAACGCCGTGCAGAACGTGTTCGGGGTGGGCTGGGTACCGGGGCACGTGAGCCCGCTCGAGCCCTGCCGCGTCGCCGTGGCCATCGACCAGTCGCCGGCGACGAACCCCGGGTAGGTGCCGGCGTACGCCGTTCGGAAGAACGCATCCGATTGCTCGTTCGCGCTCGTGATCGCGGTGAGCGCCGGAGTGAACGTGACCGGCGCGGGCAGGGGCGGGGGAGCCTGGCCGCCCTGGAACGCGATGGCGTCCACGACGCTTCCGACCGTCGCGCAATCTCCGGCGCAGAGGAGCGCGGTTCCGCCGTAGGTCGCCTGCCAGTCGATGTTCACGTCGGTCAGGATGTCCCCGGTCTCGGGCGTCGCGGTGTCGTCCAGGACGAAGACCTTCTCGCCCGCGGCGAGGGTGCGCGCCGGCAGCGTGTAGGTGGAGGGGACGCCGCTCGAGTAGCTGGTGTCGAACGCGAGCATCATTCCGCCGATGTCCACCGGACACGTGCCGTGATTCTCGAGCACGATGTACTCGGGGGTGCCGACCATCACCTCGACCATCCGGATGGAGCTCTGGGTGCCGCCACCCGCGCCACAGCTCACGCATGCGCCCTTGGAACACGAGAGGGACGGCGCACACTCCTGACCACCGGGCAAATAGCCCGTCCCGTCCGCGTTGCACTTCGTCGCGCGGGTCCCGTCGCACGCCGCGGCGTTCGGCGTGCAGGTGCGGGCGACGCACGCCGCGGTCTTCGCGTCGCAGAACTCCGAGCCCGTGCACGTCTCGAACGTCGTGGAGCTCTGGCCGGTTCCGTCGCACTGCCTGACGACGTTTCCGTCGCAGAAGCGCGCGCTCGGCGAGCAGCTCTGGGGCGTGCTCGGGACGCAGGCGCCCGAGGAGCAGAACCGTCCGGCGTCGCAGTCGCCGTCCTGGAGACAGTCGACGCAGTGGCCCGCTCCGGTATCGCAGAGCTGGCCTTGCGGCGTGCACTGCTTGTCCGACGTGCACGCGGTGATCGCGAGGCAGTGGTCGTTCGAGCACGCCTGGTTCGTCGAGCAGTCCGCCGCGGTGACGCACTCCACGCACCGGTGCGTCGACGGATTGCAGACGTTCTCTCCGCAATCGAGCGAGTTCTGGCAGGTCGTGTACGGGACGCAGGTGCCGCTCACGCATTCCGCGGACGCGCCGCATTCGGTGTTCGTCGTGCACGTCGCCCCGGCGCCTCCGGAACCGCCCGCTCCTCCCGAACTCGCCCCGCCCGCGCCGCGGCCGCCCTGGCTCGATCCTGCCGCTCCGCCGCTCCCGGGGATCCCGCCGTCGGCCGTGCTCCCCCCGCTACCGGGTTCGTTCCCGCCGTCCTTCGCGCCGCCGAAATGGAGGCCACCCGACGACGAGTCGCCGCAGCCCGCGAGCGCGACTCCGAGCGTAAACGCCCCGAACGACGTCGCTCGCCGCAGTCCTCGCAGCGACGTCACGTCCCGGCGCGCTCCGTGGCGCGCGCGTCCCTCCGAACCCGAAGCTACTGCCATCGTCACAAGTTACCTGCGAGCCTCCGCATCGACCACGCCTTCTGCGTGCCCCGAAACTTTCTCACACCGAGGCGATCCGCCCCCGGACCCCACTCACCTCGCCGGAATAATCCGTCCCCGCGGAAGCCCCGTTCGCGGGAGCTTGCTGGGCCGCGCAGCGGCCTGCAGAATCCGGGCATGCGCGTACTTCGGGGATCTTCGCTTGCGTTCGCCGGTGCCCTTTCCGTGTCGTCGGGTCTCGCACATGCGGACACACTCTCGAATGGAGACCCTGCCGACAATTTCGTGATCGAGGACGCCGTCAGCGGACTCGACCAACCGACGAGCGTCGCCTTCCTCCCCGACGGGCGGATGCTCATCACGGACAAGGGCGGAGATCTCCTGATCGCCGACACGTCGGGCACCACGAAGACGGCCGGTCACTTCGACGTGAACACGGCGAGCGAGCAGGGGCTCCTCCACGTGATCCTCCACCCGCAGTTTTCGACCAACCACCTGCTCCTCTTCTACTACTCCGCGTCGGGCACGAACGCCGACCCGGGGTCGGACACGGACCGTCATCGTGTCGTGTCCGTGCCGCTCGAGAACGACGCGCTCACGATGGCACAGGAGAAGATCCTCCTCCGCGGCCTCCGCGGCCCCGCGAACCACGACGGCGGCTCGATGGCGATCGGCCCCGACGGCAAGCTCTACGTCGGCGTGGGGGACACCGGCAGAAACTCCAATCGTGCCCCGACGGACGGCGAGCCGAGCAATTACTTCGGCACCTGCCTCACGGAGGGGAACGGCAAGATCCTTCGCATCGACCTGGACGGCACGATCCCGACCGACAACCCCCTGGTCGGCAAGCAGGCGACCGCGTGTGCCACCGGCACGAACCCGGACCCGCGCTCCGTGGATCCGACGACGCTTCCGCTCTCGAGCTCGCCGCGCACGGAGATCTGGGCGTGGGGCTTCCGGAATCCGTGGCGGTTCTCGTTCGATCCGAAGACCGGAAACCTCTGGGTCGGCGACGTCGGCGAGGTGACGTACGAAGAGATCGACGTCATCAAGCAGAGCCAGAAGGGGTCGCACTTCGGGTGGCCCTGGCGGGAGGGCGGAAACGACGCCCTTCAGGGACACCCGAAGACGGCGTGCGACGCCATCCAGCCCACCGCGGCGGACTGCGTCGACCCCCAGTACTTCTGCAAGCACGGCGGTGCGTCCAACGGGGTGGACGGAAACTGTTCGGCCGTCACTGGCGGCGTCATCGTGGATTCCTGCACGTTTCCGACGGCGTTCCAGGGGCTCTACTTCTACGGTGACAGCGCGTCGCACTGGGTCGCGACGCTGAAACCGACGGCCGATCGCAACGGCATCGAGGCGGGGAGCCGAAACATGTTCGCGCAGTCGAGCGGTCAGCCCGTCGACTTCGAGATCGGTCCGGACCAGAACCTCTACTACGCCGTCATCGGCAACCCGGGTGAGAGCACGGTCGAGCGCGTGAAGCCGAAGACGCCGGAGACGTGCCCCGTGAATCCGGGCAGCGGCGGGACGACCGGCGCCGGAGGCGCGACGGGCGCGGGAGGCGCCGCGCAGGGCGGTACCGCGGGCAGCGCCGGCAGCGGCCCAGGCGGAGCCGGACAGAGCGATGGTGGAGGCTCGTCCACCGGAGGCACGACGGGCGGTTCCGGCAATCCGGGGACCGGAAACGGTTCCGGCACCCTTCCGGACGGCGGCGTCGTTCCCGGCGCGACCGCGAACACGGACAGCTCGTGCGGCTGCCGGACGGTCGGCACGACGGGCGGCGGCGGCGCCGGTGCCCTCGCGCTCCTCTCGCTGATGCTCCTCGCGAATCGGCGGCGGTCCGGCGCGCGAACGTCGTAGGTCCCTTCCCACGCGGGCCGAAAAGCGCGAGCCTCGGCCCGCCGCTCCCCGGATGACGCTCGTCAGCTTCTCGTTCGCGCTGTTCGTTCTCGTGCTCCTGCCGGTCTACTACCGGCTCCCCCTCCGGGGGCAGAACGGGCTCCTCCTGCTCTCGAGCATCGGGTTCGCGGCGTCGGTCGACGGGCGCGGGGCGGTCCTGCTCCTGCTGCTCACGGCCGCGGATTTCCGCATCGGACGAGCCATGTCGTGGGAGGCGCCGGACGCGCGTCGTCTCCGGCTCCTCTGGCTCTCGGTCTTCCTCGACGTCGGCGCGATCGCGGCGTTCAAGTACCTGGGCCCCCTCGAGACGGCCCTGCTCGGACGCCCGCACGCCGTTCATCCCCTGGTCCCCGTCGGGCTCTCCTTCTACACGCTCGCTCGTCTCAGTCACACGCTGGACGTCTATTTCCGCGTGATCCGCCCGAGCGAGCGGTTCCTCGACTTCCTGCTCTTCTCCTCGTTCTTCCCGACGTTCGTCTCCGGTCCCATCGAGCGGGCGAAGACGTTCCTGCCGCAGCTCGAGGCCAGGCGCCCGTTCGACGTCGAGCGCTTCTACGAAGCGCTCTGGCTCGTCGCGCTCGGACTCTTCAAGAAGGTGTACGTCGCCGACACGTGCGCGCTCATGGTCCAGGATTTCCTCGACGCGGACGCGGCCCCGAACGGCTCCGAGACGTTCCTCGGCGTGTACGCCTACGCGATCGAGCTCTACGGCGACTTCGCCGGCTATTCGGACATGGCGCGCGGGGTCGCGCGTCTGTTCGGCATCGACGTGATGCAGAATTTCGACGCGCCGTACTTCTCCCCGAGCCTCGCCGAGTACTGGAAGCGCTGGCACGTGTCGTTCTCGTCCTTCCTGGACGACTACGTGTTCGCGCCGGCCTCCATGGCGTTCCGGACGCTCGGGACGCTCGGCGTCGTGCTCGCGACGTTCGTGACGTTCCTCGTCAGCGGCCTCTGGCACGGGACGGGCTTCACGTTCCTCGTCTGGGGGGCGCTTCACGCCCTCGGGCTCTCGATCTACGTCGTCACGCGGAAGCAGCGAAAGCGGTTTTCGAAGGTCGCGCCCCGGGTCCTCACCGTTCTCGGGACGGCCGTGACGTTCGCCTGGGTGTGCTTCGCCTACGTGTTCTTCCAGGCGGAGAGCGTGCCCGCCGCGTTCGCGACCCTCTCGCGTCTCGCCCGGCCCTGGACCATCACGGAGCACATCCAGGACCATTGGTACGACCTCACGGTGATGTCCGTTCTCCTCTTCGGGCTGGATTTCCTCGCGCGCTGGAGGAAGTCACCGCTCTGGGTGTTCTCGCAGCCCGTGTGGATCCGCGCCGTCTGCTACGGCGTCGTCCTCTTCTGCATCGTCCGTCTCCACGCGCCCGCGGAGGCGTTCGTCTACGCTCAGTTCTAGCGTCGCGCCCATGTCGACCGAGCCGGTGGAAAATCTCGCGCGCGCGTTCTTCGACACGGCGCTCGCGCACCCAGACCGTCCGGCGCTCGTTCTCCCCGGGCGGACGCTCACCTACGCGGAGCTCGCCCGCGAGGTGCGCCGGCTTCGGGCCGCCCTCGCGACCGAGCCTCCGGGCTCGCGAATCGGGGTCTTCGCGTCGCGGAGCCTCGGCGCGTACGCGGGCGTCCTCGCCGTGCTCGCGTCGGGCTCCGCCTACGTGCCCGAAAATCCGGCGTTTCCGGCCGAGCGAAACCGCTACGTGGTGGAGAAAGCCGGGCTCTCGACGCTCGTCGTCTCGGACGAGTGCGCGGCGGAGATCGTCGCGCTGCTTCGCGCCACCTCCGGGCATTTCCGGCTCGTCGCCCTCGAGCCCACGCCCGCGCTGGAAGGCGCACTCGCGGAATTCGCCCATCGGGTGCGCCTGGACGTCGCGGGCGACGCGGAAGATCCGTCCATCGCCGAGGTCGATTCGGAGACGGCCGCGTACGTCCTCTTCACGTCGGGGAGCACCGGAAACCCGAAGGGAGTCGTCGTGCGGCACCGGAACGTGCGGCGGTACATCCGGAGCGTGCTCGCGCTGGACGCCGTGTTCCCCGAAGATCGCGTGAGCCAGACCTTCGATCTCACGTTCGATCTCAGCGTGCACGATCTCTTCACGGCGTGGTCTTCCGGAGCAGCGCTCGTCGTCTACTCGAACGCCGCGCTCGGATCGCCGATCCCGTTTTCCCGGGAAGAACGCGTCACCGTCTGGTTCTCCGTGCCGTCGCTCGCGGCGTTCCTCGAGAGCAGCCGTCTGCTGGAGGAGGGCGGGCTCCCGGATCTCCGGCTCTCGTTCTTCTGCGGCGAGAAGCTCACGTTCAACACGGTCGCGCTCTGGCGGCGCATCGCGCCGCGAACGAAGATCGTGAACCTCTACGGCCCGACCGAGACGACGATCGCCGTCACGCGGTTCGAGGTCCCGCCGGATTTTCCGGAGTCGGAGTCGCTCCACGGCGGAATCCCCATCGGGGACCCGCTCCCGGGACAGAAGCTCGAGATCCGCCGGGAAGACGGCTCCCTCGCCCCGCTCGGCGAAGCGGGCAGTCTGTTCCTCTCGGGGGATCAGGTGACGGCGGGCTATCTCGGAGAGCCGGAGCTCACCCGGAGCCGCTTCGCCGAGGACGGCGAGCGGGTCTGGTACCGGACGGGTGATCTCGTGCTCCGGGACGCCCGCGGACACGTGCAGTTCCTCGGTCGCGAGGACTTCCAGGTGAAGATCATGGGGTACCGCGTGGAGCTCGGGGAAATCGAGCACGCGCTCATGAAGGCGAGCGGCGCGGCGCAGGCCGTCGCCGACGTCGCCGTGATCCGGAACGGGATGGAGGAGCTCTATGCCGTGCTCCCGAAGGCGCTCCGCCCGGAGAAGAAGCGCATTCGCGAGGCCCTCAAGCTGGCGCTCCCTCCGTACATGCTGCCGCGACACTACGTCTTTTCGGACGAGCTTCCGCTGAACGCGAACGGCAAGGTGGACCGGCGAGCGCTGAAGGCGCGCGTCGTCGCGGCGCTCGCGGACGAGTGATCGCGGGTGCTCGGCCCGGCGGACGCCCTGCCCCTCGGCGCGGCGGAGGGCCGGACGGACGCTGGCCCGGGACGGACACGGCCCGTCGGGCCCCGATCGCGTGCTCCATCGCCAGGTACGCCCCCGCTTCCTCGAGACCCCCGAAAGACCGCACTTGGGGTCCCCTGGTCGGGTCTTCGGGGTATCGCGAGGGATACCCCCCATCCTGGCCATCGAACCGTCGACGGCGGCTTGGTCAGAATCCGGCTCGTCGCCGCTTTCGTTCGACGATGTCGATCAGGTCGGAAACCCTCACGAGCCGCTTCAGCTCGCCGAGGTCGAACTGGATCCCGAACGCCTTCTCCATTCCGACGACCATGTGGACGTGATTCAGGGAATCCCACTCGTCGATGTCGTCGAAGAGCGTGGCCTCGTCGAAGGAGAGCTCTTCCTCGTCGAAGATCTTCCGGCCGAGGCGGAGGATGGTGGCGAGGATCTCGGAGCGGGTCATCGTGGGAGCGACCTCAGGGGGCGATGGGCGTGCGCGAAGGCTCGCGGAACGGCGCCGTGGCCCCCTCCGGCACGTCCACGACAGCGCGTTCGTTGAGCCTTCTCGCGACCGCCTCCGCGCGCGCGACGCGGACCGCGGCCCGGCCGAGGAACGGGAGCGGCGCCGCGTCGATTTGCTCGTCCCGGGCGACCTCGTCGAGACTTCCGCAGCCGCCGCCCCGCCCGTTGCGGTACGCGCTCTTCAGGGAGACGCGCGACGCGGGGCCTCCGACGAGCTCCGCCAGGAGGTCCAGCGTGGTCTGGTTCCACGCCGAGACGATGGGAGCCGCCTCCACGCTCCGGAGGAACGTCGCCCACTCGCCGGCGAACGCCGCGCGAGGTATCGAGCCGTCGAAGTCCGCCGGGCGGAGCCCCATGTGCCCGAGGTGCGTGTCGCTCGGGAGCCCGAACGACGGCCTGAGCACGCGCTCGAACGTCCGCCCCGAGCGGAGGTGCACCGCCGCGAACTGGACGATCTCCCGCGTCCCCCGGCAGTCCGGTCGCGACGACTCGGCGTAGGAGACGACGAGTCGCGAGAAATCTTCCACGAGCGCGCGCGGCACTCTGCGGAACGACGGCGGCCGCTTGTCCCGCGTCCGGGGCTCCGCCGAACCTCGGCGGATGTACTCGAGCTGATCGTCGATCATCGAGTCGAACGCGCCGAGGAGCTCTCCGAGCCCTGCGATTTCCGGTTCGAGGATGCGAAGTGCCTCGGCGATGGCCTCGATGGTCGAGACGCAGTGCCGCTCCGGCTCTCGCCGGATCCGGTAGCGGCTCGGTTCCGCCGGCGAGAGGCTCACCTGGGGAAGCGCCCGGAGCCACCCCTTGTCCCGGTAGAGCGTCCGCGCGGTGTGCCACGTCCCGTCGATGACGACGAGGTCCGTCGGTCGCTCGGCTTCCGTCATGCTGCGGAGATCGCGCGCCGCGGGTCCCGGGTAGAGGAGCGCCGCGCCCGCGGGGAGCCACGGCGGAGCGGCGTCTTCCGCGACTCCGGCGTTCCACGCGACCTCCACGCGCGCGTTCTCGAGCCCGAGGCGCGCGAAGCGCGCCGTGCCGATGGAATGGAGCCGCTCGCGCGGGTGCTGCACGACGAAGATGCCGGTCCGGTGCGAGACGCGGGGGATCCGCGCGCACACGCACGTCACGGTCGGCTTCTGGCAGACCCAGCAGACGGAGCGGGGTTCGGTCACGGGCGGGCGGAGTATAGCGAGGGTCCGCTCAGAGTCCCGGCGTATCCAGGGACGGCGTCCGGCTCGGCATCGGCGGCGCGGAATCCGGCGGCGGCATGCCGTTCACGGGGTTCGGGGCCGTCTCCGCGGGCGGCACGGGCTCGGGTTCGAGGTCCGCGAACGTCGCGCTCGCGCGGGTCTCCGGCGACGTCTCCGTCGCCACGACGTGGAACTCCACGCGCCGGTTCGTGGCGCGTCCCGCTTCCGTCTCGTTCGTGTCGATGGGACGGTCCGGTCCGACCCCCGTCGCCTCCAGTCGCTCGGCGGCAATTCCGTGCGCGACCAGGTATCGAACGACGCTCTCCGCGCGCTTCACCGAGAGCGCGCGGTTTCCGTTCGGCGATCCGCGCCCGTCCGTGTGCCCCTCGATGCGGACCCGGGTGACGTCGGCGTGCGAGGCGAGCACGCCGCCCACGGCGTCGAGGATGGCGCTGCTCTCCGGCGCGAGGTCCGCGCTCCCGCTCCCGAAATGAACGCTCTCGACGATGCGGATCCGCTCGCCGTCGATCCACGCCGTGGGACAGCCGGACGTCTTTTCGTCGGGGCGCGTCGGTCCGGCGACGTTCGGGCACGCGTCCACGGCGTCGGCGATGCCGTCGTGATCGACGTCCGGAGGGCCGGCGCACCCCCGTGTCTCGGCGGGTCCGGGATCTTCGGGGCAGGCGTCCGCGTCGTCGTTCACGCCGTCGCCGTCACGGTCCTTCGCGGCGAGGCCGTCGTCGTAGTAGCCGGGCGGGGGACAGCCGCTCGCGATCACCACCGTGGAGGCGACTCCCGGGAGCGTGGGGCAGGCGTCGAAGCCGTCGGGGATGCCGTCGTGGTCGGAATCGCGTGGAGGTGGAGGCGGCACCCAGGACGCGTAGGCGAAGGCCGGCGCGGCGGGCGCGCGTGGCGGAGGCGCCACGGACCCACAGGCCGAGAGGCACAGAGCGAGCGCGGCAGCGGCCGGGGCCGTTCGCGACGTTGCCATCAAACTCCTCATGATACCCGAGGTCCCGGTCGGGCGTCACAGGCCCCTGGCTTTTTCGCGGCGGATCAGCCGAAACGGCTGCCGTGATAAGAGTTTCGGTCATGCCGAAAGCCTTCGACACCTGGCAGGTCTTCCCCCACCGCCCGCTCGAACGGCTGACGGAGAACCTCTGGCGCGTCGAGGGAGATCTGCCCGGCGGCCAGGGCACGCGCGTGATGACGATCGCGAAGCTCGCCGACGGACGGCTCGTCGTCCACAACGCCATCGCGCTCGAGGAGGACCTGATGAAGGAGATCGACGCCTTCGGCACGGTCTCCGCCATCGTCGTCCCGAACGGTTTCCACCGCCTGGACTCGAAGGTCTACAAGCAGCGCTACCCGAACGCGAAGGTGTACTGTCCCGCGAGCACGACGAAGAAGGTCGCGCAGGTCGTTCCGGTGGACGGCAGCTACGCGGACGTCCCGCACGACGACTCCGTGAAGTGCTACCACCTCGACGGGACGAAGGACGGCGAGGGCGTCCTCGAGGTGAAGTCGAGCTCCGGAACGACGCTCACCTTCAACGACGCGATCTGCAATCTGCCGAAGCTCTCCGGCTTCGTCGGCTTCTTCCTCGCGCCGACGGGCGAGGCGAGCGTGCCCCGCTTCACCCGCTGGATGATCGCGAAGGACAAGCAGGCGTTCCGCGGCCACCTCGAGCGTCTCGCGAAGACGGAGAACCTCTCCCGCATCATCGTGTCCCACGGGAAGATGATCACGGACGCGCCCGGAGCCGAGCTCGGACGGATCGCGAGCGCGCTCTAGGACGGCCGGTTCGCGGGCGCTCACGGGCTTCGCGCTCGCCCGTCTCGTCGATCTGCCCATGTCCAATCGAGTGGACGCTGGGTCGCGTCCGATCGCGAGACTTCTGGATTCTCCCACGCTTTCCGGCCCGCCCCGCCGCGTCCCCGAAAAGCGCGTATCCTGTTCGAATCGTGGAGCAGGCCTTGAGGACCTCGGGGGCCCCGGATGCCGCGTTCCTGGTGCCGTCCTTCTCGGCCCCGGTGGATGCGGACGCGGCGCTCCGCGACATCCCCGAGTCGGCGACGATCTCCGGCATGTTCCTCCTGCCGCTCGCGCAGGAGGCTCGGCGTCTCGGAAAACCGCTCCCCTCCGCGCGCGAGCGGTACGTGCCGTTCCAGTTTTACCCGCTCCGCGAGCACGCGAAGCTCCTCCTCGAGACGTGCCGGCTCCTCTACCCGGATCGTCCCGCGCGGCAGGCGCTCCGGAAGCTCGGGCGCGGAGCGCCGAAGGCTCTCGTCGCGTCCACGCTCGGCAAGGTCGTGCTCGGCTCCGTGGAGGGCCCGCACGACGTCATCGCCGCCATGGCGAAGGCCTATCCGCTGAACGCGCGCCCGAGCCAGGTCACCGTCCTCGAGTCCTCCCGCGGGCGGAGCGTCGTCCGGCTGGAGGAGGTTCACTACTTCCTCGATTCGCACCACGTGGGCGCGTTCGAGGGCGTCTTGAACTTCGCGGGCGTGAAGGGCAGGGTGCTCTTCGCCAGGCGCGGGCGCGCCGCGGGAGATCTCCTGCTCGAGTGGTCGGACGAGTGAAGCGGCGTCAGAGCGCCGCGCCGCTCGCCGTCTGAAGCAGGGTCGCGAGCCTGGACGCGAAGCGCGCCGGATCTTCCACGGGGCTCCCCTCGGCGAGGAGCGCCTGCTCGAAGAGGAGCTCGATCCACTCGCCGAGCTGGGCGGACTCGGCGTCCTTCGCGGCGAGCTTCCCGAGGTTCTGGACGAGGGGATGATCGGGGTTCACCTCGAGGATGCGCTTCGTCTTCGGCGCATCCTTCTGCGTCGCGCGGAGGAGCCGCTCCATGTACGGGGGGAGGCCGCCCTCCGGGAGCACGAGGCACGCGGGCGAATCCGTGAGGCGCGTCGAGACGCGGACCTCGCTCACCTGGTCCTGGAGCTTCCGCCGCATGAGGTCCCGGAGATCCTTCAGCGCCTCCTCCTGCTCGGCCTGCTTCTCTTTCTCGCCCTCCACGGGCGGGAGCTCCGCGCCCGTCGCGGAGGTGAGCGGCACGCCGTCCCAAGCGTCCAGGTTCTCCACGGCGAACGAATCCACCGGATCCGTCATGTAGAGGACCTCCCAGCCGCGCTTCCGGAGGGACTCCGTGTGCGGGCTCTTCTCGGCGAGTGCGCGAGACTCCGCGATCACGTAGTAGATCGCCTTCTGGTCCTCGGGCATGCGGCTCTTGTAGTCCGCGAGCGAGGTGAGACCGTCCGCCTTGCTGCTCTCGTAGCGGAGGAGCGGCGCGATCTTGTCCTTCTGGTCCGGATCGAAATGGAGCCCTTCCTTCAGGACCTTGCCGAACGCGTGCCAGAACTCCGCGTATTTCGCGGCGTCTTCCTTCGCGAGGTCGCCGAGGGTGTCCAGCACCTGCTTCACGACCTGCTTCTGGATCACGCGGACGGCCTTCGAATCCTGGAGCATCTCGCGGGAGACGTTCAGCGGGAGGTCTTCCGAGTCGATGACGCCCTTCACGAAGCGGAGCCACTTCGGCAGGAGCTCCTCGCAATCCTCCATGATGAGGACCCGCTTCACGTGGAGGCGCACGCCGTGTTTGCCGTCGGGCGAGAAGAGGTCGAACGGCGGCCGCTTCGGGACGTAGAGGAGCCCGCTGAAGAGCTGCGTCCCTTCCACGTGGAAATGCTTGTAGGCGAGCGGCGGCTCGAAATCGTGGGAGAGGTGCTTGTAGAGCTCCTCGTACTGCTCCTTCGTCACGTCGGACGGCTTCCGCTGCCAGAGAGCCTTCCCCTGGTTCAGGACGTCCGACTTCTCCTTTCCGTCCTCGTCCTTCTCGACGAGACGGATCGGGTGATCGAGGAAATCCGAATAGCGCCGGACGAGCTGGCGGATCCGGTACCCGGAGAGGAGCGACGGGTCCGCGTCCGCCTTGAGGTGCAGGATGACGGACGTCCCCTGCGTCTCTCGCTCCGCGGGCTCTATCGTGAACGTCTCCGCGCCGTCGGACGTCCAGCGGTTGGCGGCCTCCGAGCCCGCGGCGCGGCTCACCACTTCGACGCGATCGGCGACGAGGTAGCCGCTGTAGAACCCGACGCCGAACTGACCGATGAGGTTCGCGTCCTTCTTCTTCGCCTCCTCGAGCTTCTCGATGAAGGCGCGCGTCCCCGAGTGCGCGATGGTGCCGAGCTCGCGGGCGAGGGCTTCCGCGTCCATCCCGATGCCGTTGTCCCAGATGGTGAGCGTCCGGCTCGCCTCGTCCGGGATGATCCGGATCTCCAGGTTCTCCCCCGCCGGAAGGAGCGCGGGCTCCGTGATCGCCCGGAACCTGAGCTTGTCGAGCGCGTCCGAGGCGTTCGAGACGAGCTCCCGGAGGAAGACCTCGGGGTTCTTGTAGAGGGAGTGGATGACGAGCCCGAGGACTCGCGTCACCTCGGCCTGGAACTTGTGGGTGGTTTTCGGCGTATTTTCCATGGTCGTGGGTCGAACCGGCGGGGGCAGAATCGACATGCCGGAAAGCCTGTCAAGGGAGGCTGCCCAAGGAACCCGAAGCGCGGCTACTCTAGTCCAAGCGTTCCCTTGGCTGCCCCCTACGACGTCGTGATCGTTGGTGCCCGCTGTGCGGGGGCGCCGCTCGCCACTCAGCTCGCCAGGGGAGGCATGCGCGTGTGCCTGCTCGACGCGGACAAGCTCCCGAGCGACCAGCCCTTTTCGACGCACGCCATCGGACCGCTCGGCGTCGAGTTCCTGGACGAGCTCGGCGTGGGTGACCGCATCCGCGCCGTCACGCCTCGAACGAAGGTCGCCCGCATCGCGGTGGGGGACTCGTTCCTCGATCTCGACATCCCCGAGCGACCCGGCATGTACTCGCCGCGCCGGTCCGTCCTCGACGCGATCCTCCAGGAGGCCGCCGTCTCCGCCGGCGCCGAGCTCCGGGACGAGACGTCCGTGCTGGACGTGCTCCGGGACGGCGATCGCGTCGTGGGCGTCCGCGCGCGCACGGGCGACACGACGCACGAGGTGCGCGCGCGCACCGTCGTCGGCGCGGACGGCCGGAACAGCACCATCGCGAAGAAGGTGAACTCGCGCGCCTACCACGAGTCCCACGTCGCGCGCGGCGGGTACTGGTCCTACTTCCCCGCGACGCGCGACTTCGACGCCCTTCCGTACCAGTCGTTCATCGACATCCAGGGGACGCGCGCCGCGTTCGCGTTCCGGACGGATCACGACCTCGTCATCACGGGCGCTCTCGACGAGCCCTCCGTCGCGAAGACCTGGGCGAAGGACCCGGCGCCTCACGTCACCGAGCGACTCCGCGCCTCTCCGGTGTTCGGCTCGCTGATGGCGAACGCGCCCGTCGCGCCCTTCGTCGGCCTGCTGTCCGCGCACTTCTACTTCCGGGAGCCCGTGGGCCCGGGCTGGGCCCTCGTCGGAGACGCCGCGCTCCACAAGGACCCGACCCCCGGCTACGGCATCACCGACGCGCTCCGCGACGCGAAGGCCCTCGCCTCGGCGCTCCTCGACGGCCGGGAGGCGGCGCTCGAGCACTACTGGCGGAAGCGGGACGTCGTCTCCGTCCCGTTCTACGAGAACGCGCTCGCCATGGGTGCGATCGACTACGATAACCCGCTGAATCGAACCATCGTGCGCCGCGCGAACGCGAGCGCGGAGCTCCGCGCGCGGATGCTCGAGACCGTGTACCGGACGCGCTCGCCGTTCGACGTCGTGTCTCCGCTCCGGATCCTCGGCTGGGTCGGGAGCGAGCTACTCCACGGACATGCGGGCGTGTGGCCCGCCTTCAAGGTGGCCGCCGAACGAGGGACGCGCGTGAAGAAGGAGCTCGAGCTCCGGCAGAAGCTCCTCTCCGAGGCCGAGGCGAAGCTCGCGAGGGAAGCGCCCCGGCCTCGAGCGGGATGAGCGGCATCCGCCTCCGGTCGCCGTGGGACCGCGCCCGGCAGGCGTCCGGCTCTCGCTCGCAACAGGGGGGGCTCTCGCACCCCCCGCTAGACCTGGCTTGGGGTCCCCAACTGAAGACCCAGGGTCGATCGCGGAGACCTCCACGAACGTAGCGTTCGGGGACGCGCGGGGCCGCTCGTGGACGTGCGCCCCGCCGCTCGCGGGACGGTGCGCCCCGCCGCCCCCGGCTTCCGCTAGAGCGAGAGCCCGACTCGCCGCCGCGCCGTGAGGCAGTGCTCGCCGCCGTTCTCGAAGTCCCGACACGCCTTCGGGCGCTCGTCGTAGATGCGGCAGGCGTACGGCTCCCGGTCGCCACCCTCGAGCGCCGCACACCGATCTCCCGAGCGGAGGATCTGGAGGAACGGCCCTCGTCGCTCCACTAGCTCGGGGTGCGTCTTTCGCACGGGGTCCCTCGCCGAGATCTGGACGCAGTCGTAGGCCGCGCGGCAGCACGCGCCGCAGGTCTGGCAGTCGTGCGGCGGCTCGAAGCGCTCGCAGCCCGGCCATTCGGCACGGACGTTCTTGCCCGCCTGCCGACATTTCCCCGTCCTGGTGCGCCAGGCGCAGGCTCCGCAGGTTCGTGCCGCGTCCGAGAGGGGGGAGCCGGGAAGGAGGGAGGGATGGCGAGGCGGAGCCGAGGTCACGCCGCTCCAGAGGGGAGCGAGGCCGCCCGGGTCCGGCTCCTTCCCTGCAAACGGTGCCGCCGCTTCTGCCACCCGTCGCGTCGCTTCGAGGGCTTCTTCGAGGTGCGGAGCCCAGGGCGGCTTCTCCGAGCGCTGGAGCGCCTGTATGGCAAGGACGGTGGTCGGTTCCCCTCGGAGGGAAAGGACGTCTTCGGGGAGCGCGTCCCAGAACTCGCGGTAGTCGGTCGTCGGCGCGAGCACCTGGCGGAGCCCATGGCGGCCCGCCAGCACGGCCTGCACGCGGAGGCACGCTTGCTCCCGCGGCGAGTCCACGTTCGTCTCGTTGTCGAGGCCCCAGTCCCGGACGGCGAAGGACTCCTCTCCCTGGACGAGCGAGTGGCAGAGCTCGTGGAAGATCATCTGCGCGAGGCAATCGTCCGTGTCGAGGTGCGCGCGTTTTGCGAGGAGGAGCTCGCCATTGCCCGTCGTGGACGCATAGGCGTCGTCCGTCCGCGAGACGCGGAGTCCGACGCGCTCCGCCGTGCGAAGCCAGATCGCGTCCAGCGGATCTTCGTAACGGTGCGTCGGCGTCCGGGGCACTACGGCTCTCCGGCTTCCGGGAGCCACGCGCGGAGCTCTTCCCGGACCCAGAGCACCTCCGCGTCGCTGAAGCCTTCGAGGAGCGTCAGCGTCTCCGTGCCGTGATCGAGGAAGAGCGCGCTCGGGATCGGGCCCGCGTTCATCGTCGCGAGGGCCGGCGTCTCTCGGACGCGGAGCGCGGAGACGTCCAGCGGGCGGCGCCGCCGGAACGGACCGGTGACGAGGACGCCCGCGCCGTTTCGCTCGAGGCGGAGCGTCGTCCGGCGGAAGAGCGGCGCGACGAAACGCTTCGCCATGCCGATGCCCGCGAGCCAGAACGGGAGCGAGAACGCCGCGAACAGGAAGGACGCGCGCGACGCGCCCCACGTCCAGAACCCGATGAAGCCGATCCACGTCGTCGTGAAGCCGAGGGGGACGGCCTGCGCCTGCCCGACGCGGAGCGGAGGCACCCGGAGCTCGAACACGGAGTCCGTCACGTCGAGCTCGATCTTCGTGTCGAACGGGCGGGGGGCGGCGCGCTTCGCGAGGGCGCGCGCGCGGTGCTCGGCGAGGGCCTTCTTCATGACCTCCGGCGAGACGCCGAGCTCCCTCGCCGCGGAGAGGAGATCCGACTCCGTGTAGAGCTTCTCGGCGTCCCGCTCCTGGAGGGTCACGGAACGCTGCAGGAGCTGAACGAGCTCCTCGTGAGAGAATTTTTCCTCGGGGCGGTCCATCAGTCGGAGGCGGGCGGCACGACCGGGAGCGCGAGCATTCGCCCGAGCGCCGCGATCATCCTGGGGACGTCGGCCGATCCTGCCACTTCCCGGCAGGAGTGCATCCCGAGCATCGGGTTCCCGACGTCCACGGTGCGCATCCCGAGGCGCGCCGCGGAGATCGGGCCGATGGTGCTCCCGCAGCGCATGTCGTTCCGGGCGACGAAGCGCTGCGCCGAGAACCCCTCGTCCCGGCACGCCCGTTCGAACGCCGCGGCGGCCGGGGCGTCCGTCGCGTAGGACTGGTTCGCGTTCACCTTGATCACGGGCCCGCCGCCGAGCTTCGGCGAGTGGTCCTTGTCGTGCTTGTCGGGGTGGTTCGGGTGAACGGCGTGCGCCATGTCCGCCGAGACGAGGAGCGACGCGGCGAGGGCGCGCTCCGTCGCGTCCGCCCCCGCGCCGGGGAAGCCCTCCGCGATGCGGCCGAGGACGGAGCGGAGGAACAGACTGCCCGCGCCCGCGGCGCTCTGACTCCCGACCTCCTCGTGATCGTAGAGGACGATGCCGCGCGTGGCGTCGCCCGCGGGAGGGCCCTCGAGGAGCGCGACGAGCCCCGCGTGACAGGAGGCGAGGTTATCGAGGCGGGCCGAGGCGAGGAGCGCGCCGGTATCACCGACGACCTGGGCCCCCTGCACGTCGAAGAGGGCGAGATCGAATGCGCCGATGGCGTCCGCGGGCACGCTCACGCCCGACCTCGCGAGCTCCTTCACGAGGAGCGGCGCGAGCGTCGGGCCGTCGTCGTCGCCGAGCGCGAGCGTCGGGACCACGTGCTGCTGAGGATTCAATCGCAGGCCGTCCGTCCCGAGCGTCGGCTGGAGGTGGATCGCGAGGCTCGAGATGCGGCAAATGGGGTGGTCGATGCGGACGAGGTGCGTCGAGCCGTCCACGAGGCTCACGCGGCCGGCGAGGGACAGGTCCCGGTCGAGCCACGTGTGGAGGAGCGGGCTCCCGTAGACCTCCACGCCGAGCTGGTGATGACCGAGGGCGCGGAGCTCGGGCTTCGGCTTCACCCGGAAGCCGGGCGAGTCCGTGTGGGCGCCCACGAGCCGGAAACCGGCCCGGGACGGCGGCGCGGCTCCGACCGCGAGGGCCACGATCGTCCCGCCGCCGCGGACGACGTAGACGCGGTCCGCCGGTCCCACTCGCCACTCTTCCCGCTCGTCGAGGGCGCGGTAGCCCGCTTCACGAAGTCGTCGCTCGACCTCCCGGACCGCGTGGTACGGGGTGGGGCAAGCGTCGAGGAACGTCGCGAGGGACGAAACGGCGGCAGGACCGCTGTGCACGGACATTCCGCCGACTATACTGCCGCGCCGCCGATGCTGACCCGAGATGTTCGAGTCGAGGGGTTCGACGCCTCCGACTTCGTCGCCCTCGGGCGCCTGTTCTCGCCGGCGGAGCCTCCGACGGGGGAGCCGCGCGGCGGGCTCGTGGTGCTCGTGGATCGCGGCCACGTCGTGAAGCTCTTCTCGACGCTGACGGGTCGCCTCGCGCCGGTCGCTTCGGGGGCGCTCCTCCCGCTGGAAGCGCTCGCGCTCGAACACCGTGCCGTCTGGGCCATCCGCGTCGAACGGGGGAGCCTGCCCGAGATCTCGGACCGCTTCGCGCGGCGCCTGGAACGGAAGGACACGTTCCTCGCGCAGTCCCTGAAGATGCTCGGGATCCTGAAGGAGCTCGCCGAAGAGGGCGCGCTCGAGACTCACCCGAGGGACCTCCGGAGGCTCACGCTCCCGAGGGAGAGCACCGTGGAGCGCGTGCTGGATGCCGTCTGCCCCGTCGGGAAGACGCTCCTCCTCTGCGCGTTCGAGGGAGAGCAGGTCGTGACGTCGCTCGCGCTCCACCGCGCGCGCGGCGGGTTCGATCGCGTCGTCGGGCCGTGCGATCTCCGCAGGGATCGCGGCCTCGTGTCCACGGACTGGACGAAGAACGTCGCCGGGTACTCGCGGGCGGTCGAGCTCGCCGTCGGGCCGCTCGCCCTCGGGTGCTTCGCGGAGGAAAAGACGTTCCTCCGGCTCGCGCGCACGACGGCGCCGGGCGCGTGGGCGAGCGCCGTCGCGTCGCGGGACGTCGTGTTCCACCCCGTCGCGCCCGCGCTCGCGATCCCCCTCGGCGTGGACGTCGGCCGGGCCGCGCTCTCCGTCGCGCGGGAGGTCGCCGTCCGGTTCGGGCTCGCGTTCTCGTCGGACGGTCCGTTCGGGCCCGCCCTCGAGCGTGTGCGGGACGCCTCGCGTGGCGGTCAGGCCGATCTCGTCCGACTCCTCGGGTTCGACCCGGTGACGCTGTTCCGGGATTTCCTGTCCCGGGATCAGGTCGGCGATTGACCGTCCCGCCTTGTGGGGCCCGCGGGCTTTCGGCCATAGTCGGGTGAGCATGGCCGGGACGGGTCGAATCGAGCGGCGACTCGCCGCGGCGATCGTTCTGACGGCGCTGATCCCGCTCCTCGCCGCGGTCTTCTTCGCGCGGAACGCCGTGCAGCAGACCTCGAGCCGCTTCTTCATCCCGGAGATCCGCGCGCACCTCGACGAGGCCGTCGGCCTCTACCAGGACCTCGCCCGCTCCGAGAAGGACGCGATGCGCGCGGAGGCGACCGTGTTCGCGCTCACTCCCGGGCTCGCGGAGGCCGTTCAGCGGAAGGACCGGGACGGCGCGCGCATGCTCCTCTACATGCTCTTCGCGCAGCGGAAGGACCTCGTCTCGCTCACGGTGGTCTCCGGGGACGACGTGTTCGCGAAGGCGGACCGCGGCCGTCCCGTCGACGAGGCGCGGGAGCTGACGCTCGAGGTCCGAAAGCCACTCGGTCGCGCGAACCCGGACGACGACGACGCGCCCGCGCTCGTCGCCGTGTTCGCCGCGCCTCGCGCGCGGTTCGAGGAAGCCCCGGCGCGCATGAGCCAGTTCGTCGACACGTACGGCAAGCTCGTCGCCAGGCGGGAGGCGGACGAGCGGACGTACTTGCTGGTGTTCGCCGTCCTCGTCGGGACGACGATCGCCGTAGCCATCGGCGTCGGGACGCTCCTCGCGCGGAGCGTCTCCACGCGGATCGTCCGCCTCGCCGACGCGACCCGCAAGGTCGGGGCAGGAGATCTGACCACGCGTGTGGACGAATCCGGTTCGGACGAGGTCGGCGACCTCGCGCGCGCCTTCAACCGGATGCTCGCGGAGGTGGAGACGACCCGCGCCCGCATCGAGTACCTGCAGCGCATCGGCGCGTGGCAGGAGATGGCCCGGCGCCTCGCTCACGAGATCAAGAACCCGCTCACGCCGATCCAGCTCGCCGTGGAGGAGATCCATCAGCGGTACGACGGGTCCTCGCCGCCCTTCAAGAAGCTCCTCGACGCGACGCTCGAGGTGGTGCAGGCGGAGGTGTCCACGCTCCGTCGCCTCGTCGGCGAGTTCTCGGACTTCGCGCGGCTCCCGCAGGCGCACCTCGAGCCCGGAGACCTCGTGCGGTTCCTCGCGGATCACAGCGACGAGTCCTCCCTCACCGGCGAGACGACGGAAGAGCGTCCCGGTGCGCGCGTCACCGTGAAGTTCGAGATCCCGTTCTCGGAAGCGCCCGCCGCCATCGACAAGCAGATGCTCCGCCGCGCGCTCATCAACCTGATCCGGAACTCCGCCCAGGCCCTCCGCGACGCGGGCAAGGCCGAGGGGAACGTCGTCGTGACGCTCGGTCGCTCGGGCGATTTCTGGCTGGTCGACGTCGACGACGACGGCCCCGGGATCCCCGAGGACCAGCGGGATCGGATCTTCGACCCTTACGTGACGACGAAGAGCGACGGCACCGGGCTCGGCCTCGCGATCGTGAAGAAGATCGTCGTGGAGCACGGCGGCGCGATCAGCGCCCAGAAGAGCCCCCTCGGCGGCGCTCGTCTCCGCGTGACGATTCCCGTGGCAGGATCGGCCGTGGCCCTTGCGATGCTGGACAAGGACCCCATGTCTGGTAAGTCCCGGTCCTCGCCGAATTCGGCGCCGCCGAGCGCCGCAGAGCCTGCATCGTGACGTCCAACAGCCGGAGCTCGCCTCGAATGGCCACCCCGCGTCAGGGGGCGTGGATCATCGGCGGCGTGCTCGTGCTGGCGGCGCTGCTCGGCTACAGCGTGCTCCCCGCCTTCCGGCCGCACTCCTCCAAGCTCGTCGGCCAGCTCGCGCCCGTGTTCACGCTTCCCGTGATGACGGGCGGGGACCCGGGCAGCCGTGTCCGCTCCGCGGACCTCCGCGGCAAGGTCGTCGTCATCGACTTCTGGGCGAGCTGGTGCGCCCCGTGCCGGGCGGAGGCACCCATCATCGATCGCGTCGCGAAGAACCACCCGGCGGACGCGGTCGTCCTCGGCATCGCCACGAGCGGGGACGACTGGCAACGCGCCGTGGAGTTCGTCCGGAGCCAGAACCTCGGGTACACCACTCTCTTCGACGAAGGGGACCACGTGGGGCAGGGGTTCCACATCCAGATGCTCCCCACGCTCGTCGTCCTGGACCGGAACGGCGTGGTCTCCTCGTTCCGCGCGCGGATGGTCCACGAGGACGAGATCGAGTCGCTCATCGCCGAGGCGAAAGAAAAGCCGATTTCCGGGTGACGTCGGCGCCGGGTTCGGGGGTTCGCTCCGCGGGGCCCGCACGGGTCGCTAACGGCGAAACGGCGTGGTAGACGGATCGTCGCCCCGAAATCCCATGGCCGTCGAAAATCCCACCTTCGAGGCGTACTTCGGTTCCTTCCTTCGCGTGCACCAGGCCCCCGGTCGTCGGGTCGCGGTGCTGCTCGGGTCCACGCTCGGGATCACGTGCGCCGCCGTCGGCGTTCTCGGCCGACGAGGAGCTCTGCTCCTCGCCGCGCCGTTTCTGATCACGGCCCCGTCGTGGATCGCCGAGCGCACGAGCGGGGAGCGTCTCGCGGTCCAGGGGCCGCCGAGCTTCCGGATCCTCGCTTCTCTCCGCCTGTCCTCGATGGTGCTCGCCGGGGCCTTCGGCGCGGCGGCCGCGGGAGGCGCGGAGAGCGAGCCCGCGGCGGACGACGACGAGCCCCCTCACCCCGCACCGAACATGGTGACGGATCACACGCTGCACTGACCATGAACCATCTTCACGCGCTCATCATGGCCGGGGGAAGCGGCACTCGCTTCTGGCCGGCTTCGCGAAAGCTCAAGCCGAAGCAGCTTCTGCCGATCGCCCCCGGCACGGAAGAGAGCCTCCTCGAGAGCACGATCCGGAGGATCCTCCCGCTCGCCCCCGCGGAGCGCATCCTCGTCGTCACGGGGGAGCACCTGCTCGCGCAGACGCGCGCCGCCGTCGCGCGCTTCCCCGGCGTGCAGGTCGTCGCGGAGCCCGTGCCGCGGAACACGGCGCCGTGCATCGGGTGGGGATCGGCGATCCTCGCTCGGAAGGATCCGGACGCCATCGTGATGGCGCTCCCGAGCGACCATCACATCCGGGACGAGGGCGCGTTCCGCGCCGCCATCGAGCGCGCCGTCGGCTCCGCGCAGGGCGGCCCGATCACGACGATCGGCATCACGCCGACCCGGCCCGAGACGGGCTTCGGTCACATCGAAGCGACGGACGAGCTCGTCCCGGGGGTGCGCCGCGCGATCCGCTTCGTGGAGAAGCCCGATCGCCAGAAGGCGGAGGAGTACGTCCGGAGCGGGCGCTATTTCTGGAACAGCGGCATGTTCTTCTTTCCGGCGAAGGTCATGGCGCAGGCCGTGGCGGAGCACCTCCCGGATCTCGCCTCCGGGATCGCCCGGATCGAAGCCGCGGCGGAGATTTCTCCGGAAGCGGAGCTCGCCGAGACGCGCGCCGTCTTCCCGACGCTCCCGAACATCAGCATCGACTACGGCGTGATGGAGAAGGTGAAGCCGATCCACGTCGTCCCGGCCGACTTCGGCTGGAGCGACGTCGGGAGCTGGCTCGCGTCGTGGGAGCTCGGAACCCGAGACGCATCCGGCAACGTCGCCGACCCGGGATCCATCCTCGTGGAAGCGTCCGGCAACCTCGTCCGGAACCTGGGTTCGGCGGAGAAGAAGAAGGTCGTCGCGCTGGTCGGCGTGTCGGACCTCTGCGTCATCGAGACGGACGACGCGCTCCTCGTCATCCCCCGGGAACGCGCGCAGGACGTCCGCAAGGTCGTCGAAGAGCTCCAGAAGCAGAAGCGCGACGACCGCCTCTAGCCCATGGCGAAGCCGAAGCGCGATCGCACGGCCCGCAGAGAAGCGGCCCGCGCCGCGGTGAGGGACGCGAAGGACCGCGAGAAGCTCTTCCTCCGCGAACCCGGTGGGAGCGCCGAGCGCGCGATCGTCTTGGAGTCGCCCTCCGTCGTGGAGCCACGCGCGCGCTCGGTTCCGTGCCCGCTCTGTGGAGGTGAACAGGAGGTCGTCGAACACGCGGCCGTCTCGACGGACCAGGGGACCTTGCGCGAGGCGCGCCTGAAGTGCCGCCGCTGCGGCTCCCGGCGTTCGCTCTGGTTCCGCGTCGCACTGCCGAATTGACGCGCGGGCCCTCTCGCGCTCGCGCGCTCAGGCGACTATCCGGCGCGCTCGGCTCTCCAGTCGCGAGGAAAGTCTCCGCCCCAGGAGGAGCGCGCCGCGGGGCGTGTCGCTGTCGGGAAATTCATTGGCACCTCCGGGTAAAGCCTCGGCTTCGATCGTCTGGTACCGAGCGAAGCGACAGGACGGCGCCGCGGCGGCCCGTCGCAGACGGTGCGAGGTCAGCGTGATGCGCATTCGAGCTCGGGTTCGTGGTGGTCGTGAGGTCGGTCTCTTCTGTCTCGCCGTCGGTCTCGGCGCGTGCAGCAGCAACACGGACGGAGGCGGGAACCAGCCCGAGAACCCCGGCTACGGCGGCTTCCCCGGCTCCGGGAGCGGCGGCGCATTTCCCGGCGGCGGCACCCAGAACCAGGGCGGCACCGGCAACGTCGCGGGCCCCGGCGCGGGCGGTTCGCTCCCGGGCGGCGGCGACGGCGCGGGCGGGAGTG
>DASZXK010000165.1:0-5771 GCA_035545855.1 Polyangiaceae bacterium | reverse complement strand
AGGAGCGAGTGCTGCTTCGGCTCGGGCTCCTTCACGCCGGCGCGATGGATCTCCGCGAGGAGCGTGCGCGCGGCCTCGATGTGGCCACGGCCGAGCGCGATCTGGCAGAGCAGGAGCTTTGCCTCCACGACGCCCCAGGGGTCGCTCATCTTCGTGTAGAGGTCGAGCGCGCGGTTCGCGCGGAGCTCCGCGGAATCCAGGTCGTCCGTGTCGACGCCGACCATGCCGAGCAGGCGTTCGCACTCCGCCTGGCCGCGCGGCGTCCGGAGGCTCTCGAAGAGACTGGCGGCCTCCTTCGCGCGCTGCTCGGCCGAGAAGTAGTTCATCAGCCGGTGCTCGATGTGGGCGAGCGAAGCGTCCGTCTGTGCGAGGCCGAGTCGATAGCCGGCGCGCTCGAACTCGCCGCGCGCCTCCGTGGTGAGACGCTTGGAGCGTTCGGTAGCGCCCTCGTGATGATCCACCCACGAGAGCACGAGCAGGCACTGCCCGCGGCCGAGCGGTTGATCCAGGGACGCGAAGTGCGTCTCGCCCTCGCGCGCGATTTCTCGGGCCTTGTCGTGGTTGCCGAGCAGATACTCGATCCACGCGGCGACGGCCTCGCACTGGGCGAGCCCGAGGACGTTTCCGAGCCGCGCGAACACCTGGTGCGCGTAGCCGACGAGGCGGAGACCCTCCGTCGTGTCGCCCTGCTCGCTCGCGAGGTGCCCGAGCAGGCGCATGCAGTGCGCGAGGTTCTCCTGGTCGCCGATGCGTTCGAACCGGTCGCGCGCCGTCTGCGCGTGCTGGGTCGCTTCCTCGATGCGTCCGACGTGACGGAGCACCTCCGCGCGCCACCGGTTCTCGAGCGCGAGGCTCCGTCCGACGAGGCGTCCGGCGAAGAGGTCCAGATCCGCGAGGGTCTGGCCCGGTTCCTTCGCGCCGTTCCACGAGCTCTGGAGGAAGTCGAAGAACGTCTCCGCCGCGCCGTCGTTCTCGCCCGCGTAGAGGAGGTTGATGACCCGCTGCCGGACGATGCGGCGGGTGTTTGCGAGCGGATGCAGGCGGAGGGCCTTCGCGGACGCCTTGAACATCCGCGGCGAGTCTTCGCGCTCGGAGAGGCGGCCGAAGAGGTGCTCCTGGAGGAGCTGATGCGGCCACCCGTAGCGACCAGGCCCGCGGGGTAGAAGGATTTCCGCCTTCTGGAGCTCCGCGATCGCGTCTTCCGCGGGGAGCTTCAGGTCGGAGAGAAGCGCGAGCATCACGTCCCTCCGGATGTCCGTCCCGAGCGTCGCGACGGCGTACGCCGCGATGCGGAGCTGCCGCGGGATGGCCGCGACCCGGCTGTCCCACAGATCGGCCGTCGTCTTCGGCCGCATCGCGAGGACGTCCCTCGGGACGCGATACGTGCCGCCGATGAACTCCAGGTTCCCGCCGTGCGCCCAGGAGTGGAGCTGCTGGAGCGCGAAGAGCGGAAATCCGCGGCTCCGGCGCGCCGCTTCCATCGTCGCTTCTTCGTCCAGCGGAAGCGACGCACGCACGAGCTCGCAGGTGCTGTCCCGGTCCATCGGGTTCACCTCGATGACCTCGCCGTCCATCGTCTCGCGGAGCTGACGGAGCCGTTCGGCGGCGGGCGTGCCGAGCTGCACGTCCTCCGCGCGGACGCACACGAGCATGAGGATCCGCTGGTCCTGTTCCTCGCGGTGAATCTTGAGGAGACCGTCGAACGTCGTTCCGGCCGCGTGGTGGAGGTCGTCGAAGAAGAAGAGGAGCGGGCGCGTGTCCGCGATCCTCCGGATCGTGTACTGGATGACGAGGCGGCGGAGCTCGAGGGTGTCCAGCGTGAAGCGGACCCCGCTCGGGCCGACGCGCTCGTCCCCGGGAGCCATCGGGCGCAGCCACTCCGCGGCGCCCGCGACCCAGGAGCGACCCTTCCGGTCGTTCTTGTCGATCTTCCACCGATCGAGGAGCGAGCGCTCGATGGTGTCCCGATCGGCGCGCTCGAAGTTGAAGTACTGCGTCACGGCGCCGAGCATGCCGTCGAGGGCCGTCCGCACCGGGCGATACCGCGCGATGAGGGGCACCATCCGGCCGTCCTCGTGCGCGACCTCGCAGAGCCACTCGGCGAGGCGCGTCTTCCCGACGCCGGCGGGCCCGAGGAGGATGACCAGCCGGTGGGGCGGCCCCTTCCCCATGATCATCTCCGCCGCGACGCTCCGGAGTCGCGCGCGGATCTCCTGACGCCCGACGAGCGGGCTCGGCCGGATGCTGAGCAACCCCGGCGCGCGATCGGGCAGGGGAAGCGCAGGTCCGGTGCCGGCACGCGGTCCCGTGCGGCGCGTGGGCGTCCGCGGATCTTCCTCGTGCGCCGCGACCGTCGGGAACTTGAGCTGCTCCGGATCGATGCTGTCCGGGACGAACTTGACCCAGCCGCGGCGCGCTTCGGCGGCGAACTCGTAGCGATCCCACGGACGCTTCGCGAGCAGGCGCATCACGAACTTGTCCACCCCGGGAGGCGCCTGGATCACGACCTCCGGGTTCGGCGGCTGGTGATACGCGTGGAGCTTCAGGAGCTCCTTCGGATCCCCGGTGAACGGCGCGCGTCCGGTGAGGAGCTTGTAGAGGATGCAGCCGAGCGCGTAGAGGTCCGTCGCGCCCTGCACGTGGTGCATCTCGTGCTGGATCTGCTCCGGGGCCATGTAGCCCGGCGTGCCCGCGCCCGCGTGCGGCGCGAACTCCATCGACTTCTCGCCGTCCAGCCGTTCGTCGTGGAGATCCTGCCGGAGCCAGGCGAGCCCGAAGTCCAGGATGTGGACGCGAGGCGCCTGATCGACGCGCTGCTCGACGATGACGTTCGACGGCTTCAGGTCCCCGTGGATGACGCCGCGGGCGTGCGCGTGGGCGAGCGCCGCGAGGACGCCGTCGACGATGGACCAGATGATGGGGAAGGAGAGGCGCGACTGGGAGAGGTCGTGGAGCGAGACGCCCGTCACCAGGTCCATCGCGAGGAACGGCGAGCCGTCCCCGAGCTGCCCGAAGTCCCGGGCGTGGACGATGCCCGGGTGGTCGAGCGCCGCGAGCGCCCGGGACTCCTTGTAGAACCACCCGACGTACTCGGCGGCGAGCTTACCTTCCGGGAGGATGACCCGCTTCACCGCGACGAGGTCGCTCGTCGCCTGGTCGCGGCAACGGTAGACGATCCCCATCCCACCTTCCCCGAGTACGTTGATCACCTCGTATCGTTGCGCGATGAGGTGGCCCGGGAGGATGGGCTGGACCGAAATCGCTCCCGGGGAGACGGCCGTGGCCGCGGACGGGATGCTCGGGGGGACGCTGTCTAGGTCGGGCTCGATCTCCTCGATGCTATCGAGTTCCTCGATCGGAGTCGCCCCTCTCTGGAACGGCGCGGACGCGTGGCGCGGCGCGGGGAACGAACGCGGCGTCGTCTCTGCGCTGGGTAGTTCGGGCGTTCCGCGGGTGGCCATCCGAGCAGGCGCGAGTCTAGTGCCATGACGCACCACGTCGAGCTTTTCTGAAATGTGGTCAAAATATCAATCAATACAGATGGTTGAATATTGAACGAACTGGCCGAACCGAGGCTAGCGACGGGCCCGCGCCATCGCTAGGCTCCCGCGCATGCCCGACCGCGATCCGTCGCTCTCCGTCGCCGACCCCGAGATCTTTTCGCTCATCCAGAAGGAGCAGGCGCGGCAGCACGACAAGCTCCGGCTCATCGCCAGCGAGAACTACGTCTCCCGCGCGGTGCTCGAGGCGAGCGGCTCCGTGCTGACGAACAAGTACTCGGAGGGCTACGCCGGCAAGCGCTACTACGAGGGCCAGCAGTTCGTCGATCCGATCGAAGAGCTCGCGGTCTCCCGGGTGAAGGCGCTCTTCGGCGTCGATCACGTGAACGTGCAGCCCTACAGCGGGAGCCCGGCGAACCTCGCTGCTTACCTCGCGTTCTGTCAGCCCGGCGATCCGGTGATGGGGCTCGCGCTCCCCGCCGGCGGTCACCTCACGCACGGCTGGAACGTCAGCATCACCGGGAAGTTCTTCGCGAGCAAGGGCTACGGCGTCCGCCGGGACGATCACCGCATCGACTTCGACGAGGTCCAGAAGCTCGCGAAGGAGCACAAGCCGAAGCTCATGTGGGCGGGCACGACGGCGTATCCCCGCACCCTCGATTTCGCGAAGTTCAAGGAGATCGCCGACAGCGTGGGCGCGAAGCTCTGCTGCGACATCGCTCACATCTCCGGGCTCGTCGTCGCGGGCGAACATCCGAGCCCGGTCCCCTACGCGGACGTCGTGACGTCCACGACGCACAAGACGTTCCGCGGTCCGCGAGGCGGCATGATCATGTGCAAGGCCGAGCACGCCTCCGCGATCGACAAGGCCGTGTTCCCCGGGCTCCAGGGGGGGCCGCACAACCACACGACCGCCGGCATCGCGGTCGCCGCGAAGGAAGCCGGCACTCCCGCGTTCAAGCAGTACGCGAAGAACATCGTCCAGAACGCGAAGGCCCTCGCCGAAGGACTCCTCTCCCATGGCTTTTCGCTCGTGACGGGCGGCACCGACAACCACCTCATCCTGGTGGATCTGACGCCGAAGAACGTGCCCGGGAAGGTCGCGGCGAAGGCGCTCGATCGCGCGGGAATCGAGACCAACTACAACGCGATCCCGTTCGACCCACGGAAGCCGTTCGATCCGTCGGGTCTCCGCATCGGCACGCCGTCGATGACGTCGCGCGGGATGGGCGTCTCCGAGATGAAGCAGCTCGCGTCCTGGATGAACCAGGTCGTCGGCGCTCCGGAGGACGAGAAGCTCCTCGCGCGCATCGCGGGCGAAGTGAAGGCGCTCTGCGATCAGTTCCCGGCGCCCGGCATCGCCTGAGGTCGCCTTGGAGGACGAGTCCCGAGCGCGAGCCCGTCTCGCCCTGTACCTGACACCGCTCGCGCTCGCGACGATCGCCGGGACCATCGGCGTGATGTTCATGCCGTGGTTCCTCACGAACCGGCCGCTCACGCTCATCGCGCTCTCGCCGCTCTTCCGGCACTTCGTGCTCGTATCGCCGAGCGTCGCGGCCGCGCCGCTCTTCGCGATCGGCGTTCCCCGGCACTTCGCGGTGGACCCGTTCGTGTACCTCCTCGGCAGGGACTACGGGCCCGCGGCCGTCATGTGGGTGGAGACGAACTCTCCGGGCCTCGGGCGGCTCGTGCGAGCGCTCGAGCGACTCTTCGCGAAGGTGGGCCCGCTCGCGCTCCTCGTGAGCCCCGACATCGTCGTGAGCACGCTCGCCGGCGCGGCGCGCGTTTCGTTCCCCGTGTTCGTCGTGATGAACCTGCTCGGCACCGTCGCGAACATCGTCGTCGCCCGCCTCTTCGGGACGGTCCTCGAAGCCGAGATCACGGCGTTCACGACGTGGATCCGCGCACACGTCGTCGTCGCGACGGCGATCTCCGTCGCCTTGTTCCTCGCGTTCAATGCCTGGTCGAAGCGGAAGGGTGACGACACCGGCCGCGAAGCGACGGGGGAGTGAAGTCTCGCCCCGTGGCCGCGCGCCCGCGAGCACGGCGAGCGCGCCCGCAGGGCCGCGCGGCGAACGGCGAACGGCGAACGGCGAACGGCGAACGGCGCCGTGGGGGGGTATCTCCTCACTGGCCAGTTTGTATACAAACTATTCGCCCGTGATTGGTCCCGCCGATACACGGCCCCGCGAGCACGGCGAGCGCGCGCCGCCAGGCGCGGCAGGGGGAGAGGTTCCCGAGGACCGCAGGGCGAAGCCCGAGGACCGCAGG
>DASZXK010000164.1:0-18958 GCA_035545855.1 Polyangiaceae bacterium | reverse complement strand
CGCCTTCGCCTGCGCCAGGCCGCCCTTCTGCTGAACCTTCAGGAGCGCCGCCGTCAGCGTCGTCTTCCCGTGGTCGATGTGTCCGATCGTCCCGACGTTCACGTGCGGCTTCTTGCGTACGAACTTTTCCTTGGCCATCGTCTTTGCTCTCTCTTCTGACTACTCGCTGCTCGTCGTCTCGACCTTCGAGCCCACCACCAGGATTGAACTGGTGACCTCGTCCTTACCAAGGACGTGCTCTACCAACTGAGCTAGGTGGGCACATCCGTGGAGCGGGAGACCGGATTCGAACCGGCGACGTTCAGCTTGGAAGGCTGACGCTCTACCAACTGAGCTACTCCCGCCAAAATCTTGGGTGCCGGTGCCCGGCTGCTTCGAGGGATGCGTGTTTCCTACCGTGCCGTGACCTCGTGTCGTCTGTGTCCTCCGGAGTTCCGGGTGGAGGGTGATGGATTCGAACCAACGTAGGCTTGCGCCGGCAGGTTTACAGCCTGCTCCCTTTGGCCACTCGGGCAACCCTCCGAACTGTGAGTCTGTTTCCGTGAGCTTCTTCTGGTCCTGCCGATTCTTGGAGTGAGTCCGGTGCTTCCGGGGCGAGCCCGTCTGCGCCACCTTCGGGTGGAGCTGGCGAGGGGACTTGAACCCCTAACCACCTGCTTACAAAACAGGTGCTCTACCGATTGAGCTACGCCAGCGAGGTCGGTGCGGGGGTCGCGCGCCGGCTCCGCTGCTGCCCAACCGGGACGGAACACGGCCGAGCTCCGTCTGGGAGCCCTCCGCACTACGGAAGGTGGAAGCCGAACCTCGCGTCACGTGTTCCTGCCTGCTCTGAACGTTTTCCGCCGAAAAAAGGCACTCCACCCGTCTCCCCGCTTCGACTGGACGATGAAGCTGCGGGGACCCGGGAGGACCGCGCATGGGTAGCGCCAGCCCCTGGGGGTGTCAAGCACATTCCGTACCGCGGAATACTGCTCGAACATTCAGGCACTTAGCTCACCTTCCCGCAGGAGAAAGGCGAACGTCATCGCGGGGTTTGCCGGGCGGTCTTCTGCAGCCTGTCGAGCGCCGCTTCGAGGTCCGCTCGACTGTACGGGAGGCGAGCGATCGCCGCCTCTTCGTCCTGAATGGCTCGCTCGAGGGACGCCTTCGATGCGGCCGCTCGGTCGACCCAGGCGGAGTGCTCCCCGGTGCGGTCCGAGAGGGCGACCGTGTGCTCCATCATCGTGAGCCCCTTCCGGAGGAGCACCGAGTAGCGGACCCGCATCGCGCCCTCGAAGAGCTGCGCCTTGTCCTTCGTGTCCGCGACGGCGGGCGGCGGGACGCGCATGAGCTCCTCGTGGAGCTTCTGGTAGAGCTCGCCGACTCGATACCCGGCCATGGCAGACCAGTGGGCGTCGTAGGCCCGCATGGCGTCCGAGTACGCGCTCTGAGCGTCCAGGAGGAGCTGGCAGCGCTGCTCGAGGACGTCCCCGAACCGCGCGGGAACGGGATCGAACCGGACCCGTTCGCCGCGCACGCGACGAAGCTCGCCGAGCGCGAAGTAGAGAGCGGCGAGATCCTTCGGGAGAATACCTGCGGCGTCGAGCCGCTCCGTCTCCACGACGTCACGACCCTTCTCGATGAAATAGGCCGCCGCGTCGGGGTCGGAAGACGTGACGAGGGCGAGCGCCTTTCCGCCGTACGCGACGATGCGCTCGAGCGGCGGGAGCGCGGTCACGTGCGAGAGCAACCGATCCGCCGCGGCGCCCGCCTCCGGAAAGCGTTCCCGGTACGCGAGCAAGCGAACCGCACGCACGAGCGATTCGTCGGCGAGCGGGTCCGAAGGAAAGCGACGGGCGACCTCCTGGTAGCGTGCAGCCGCCGCGTCGAGCTCGCCCCCCTGGTCGTGCGACGCGGCCGCATCGAAGAGCGATTCCTTGGCGTAGGGGCCGTCGGGATCGAGCAGGACGATGCGATCGAAGTCCTTCGCGGCGTCCGCGAAGCGACGCTCGCCGTACGCGACGCGCGCGCGAGAGAACATCTCGGCGACGTTCGTCTCGGACGTCGGCGTGACGATCGTCCGCGGCACCTCCACGCGCTCCGCGCTCGCGGCCGCCTTCGGCGCGTCGACGGCCGTCTTCGCGGGAGCGGCGCCGCACCCGGGCGCGAGCACGAGCGCGAAAATTGCGCCCAGACGGAGGCCCCATCCGGCGCGCGCGCCGCGCAGGTCCAGAGAGTCAACACGGCCGGGAAATGACAGCGAAACCCGTGCCAAACAGGAGTCGGGAAAGGATTCCATGTGCTTTCCGTTCGGAGGGTGGGCGACCTCGGAAAAGAGATTGACCGTCAGGGTCGGATCCATACCTTGGAAGGCGTGACCGGGCGGATCCTTGGGCCAGGAAGTGCAAAGCGCGCCTGGGCCCAGGGCGACGCCATTTCGTCGTGACGGAGGTTCGAGATGAAGGCTGCTGCCGGAACTGCGTTCGATCGGATGCGCGAGCTCGAAGAACACCATCGGAACCTCGACGAACGACTGAAAGTCCTGACGCGACGCGCGTATCTCACCCCCGACGAGCAGCGCGAAGCTAGCCAGATCAAGCGCCAGAAGCTGGTCGCGAAGGACCGGATGGTGGCGCTCTCCCGCGAAGAGCGCTGAGCTCCCGCGGGCACGCGCTCGGGAAAGACGCTCAGTCCGGCGTCTTCTCGGAGCCCTCGGCGGGCTTGGTGTGCTCGACGGCGGTCGACTCGCTGTCGACGGCTTCCGAGCCGCCGTAGACTTCCTTGTTGAGGTCGTTCAGCGCTTCTTCCGTCCGGGCCTTCCAGTCGCCCGTCAGGCCGCCGGGGTGGTCCATCTCGATCGCCTTCGCCATCGCGAGCCAGTGGCGCGCGTCCGGGCGGAAGCCGAGACGGTAGTCCGTCATCCCGCGGAGGTAGGCGTAGCGGGCCTGGTCGTTGAACGAGAGCGAGTCCGTGTCGGGCTCGAGCGTCCGCCAGATGGCGAGCGCGTGCTCGTACTCGTTCTCGTCGTACAGGCGCTGGCCGCGGTTCAGGTGATCCCGATAGGTGGAACACGCGGACAGGAGAACCGCGACAGCGACGAGGCAGGCGGAAAACCGCATGGCGAATCGAGCGTACCGCCACCCGGAGCACGGAATCAAGGCGAAGCAGGGAGCCGACGGTAACGGAGCCGAACCACCGGGAGCCCGTCTTTCATGGCTCGGCGCTCCCGCGGGCTCCGCGCGAGATACGGGTTCTCCGACAGACGCGCGCCCGGCCCGGCACTCCCGTCCCCCGCCGGAGCGAGGAGGGGCGCGCTCTCCACCAGCGTCTCGAATTCGCTCGCGCGCTCTTCCACGTCCGTCTGCAGGAAGAGCTCCCCGCCCGGAACGAGCACGCGCACGACCTCTTCGAGGAGCCCGCCGGTCGCGACCCGACGCTTCTGGTGACGCTTCTTCCACCAGGGATCCGGGAAGTGGATGAAGACGGCGCGGACGCTCCCCGACGGAACGCGCGGCAGGACGAGCCGCGCGTCTTCCGCGAACACCCGGCCCCGAGTGCCGAGCCCGCGGGACGCGAGACGCCGATCGACGATCGTCGCCCACTTCCGTCGGATTTCGAGCCCGACGAGCCGCGCGTCCGGGACGGCCTCCAGTCGCTCCACGAGGAACCACCCGCGGCCGGGGCCGATCTCGATTTCCACCGGAGTGCCCGCGCCGGGAACGAGCGCCGAGAGATCCAGCTCTCCGGCCTCCGGGAGTCTCGGGGCGTCGGTGTAGGGGTAGACGTGCGGCACGGCGCGCGTCGATAGCAAGACGGCGGCGGTAGGGCCACGCCTCGTTGCGGTACCCGGCGGCGGCAAGGAAGAATCACGCGGCGTGAGCGGATCCTCCCCTCCCCCGACGAACCGGAGCCTCCTCCGGTTCTCTCCGCTCTGGCTGGTGACGGCGTGCCTCGCCTACGCGACGCTCCGGACCCTGGTCTCGAAGGTGGGCGGCCCGGGCGCCCCGCTCGACGACTCGTACATCCATCTCCAGTACGCGCGCGCGATCGCGGAGGGCCACCCGTTCCGATACACGGCGGGCGCCGCGCCCACTCCCGGCGCGACGAGCCTCCTCTGGCCGCTCGTGCTCGCGCCCTTCCACGTGCTCGGGCTCCACGAAGACCGCCTCCTCTACGCGACGTGGCTCCTCGGTTTCGTGTCGCTCGGCCTGCTCTCGCTCGAGGTGACGCGGCTCGCGAACGGGCTCGTGCGACGGAGCGCGGCCATCGGCGCTGGCGCGATGACGCTCGCGTTCGGCGGATACACCTGGTTTGCCGCGAGTGGGATGGAGGTGGTGCCCTTCGCGTGGGCCCTCACGCTCGCGACCCGTCGCGCGGCGGAGTGGGCCGAGGCGCCCGAGCCGGCTTCGCGACGAGAGGCGGTGGAGCTCGTCTGCCTCTCGGCGCTCTGCCCGGCGCTGCGCCCGGAAGGCGCCGTCGTCTCGGCGGTGATCGCCGCCGTCATCGCCTGGTTTCCGCGGGGACGGCGGCCCTTCGCCGCACTCGCGCTGCTCTCGCCGGCGCTGCCGCCGCTCGTCTCCCTCCTCGCGACGGGACAGGCGGTTCCTTCGACCGCGTTCGCGAAGTGGCTGGTCCTGAACCCGTACTACGGAAACGGCCTCTTCGCCGCGGCGGTCCGCGACAACGTCCGTCTCTTCTTCGACACGCTCCTCGACGGGAAGAGCTGGACGAGCGTGTTCCTCCCCTCGGGAGGGCGGCTCCCGCTCGCGCTCGGAATTCCGGCAATCATGGTGGCCGGATCCAGACGCGGTCGCATTCCGCGCGCTCTCGTCACGACGGCGCTCGCGCTCGCGATCCTCTGTCCGACGACGTACGAGACCTTCCTCGTGAACCGGGTCCGGTACATCTGGCCGTTCTTCGGCGCCTGGTTCATCGGTCTCGCGGCGCTGGCCGATTCGCTCGGGGAAGCGATCGACGCGGGGCTCGAGAAGGTCGGCGCGAGGCCGCTCGACACGCCGGCCTGGGCCTGCTTCGGCGTCGTCGGCCTCCTCGCGTCGAAGCTCCCGTACACGATGGAAGACCTCGGGGACAGCGCGCGCGCCGTCTCCCTCCAGCAGGTCTCGCTCGCGCGGTGGGCGAAGACGGCGCTTCCGCCCGAGGCGCGCGTGGGCGTGAACGACACGGGCGCGATGGCGTACCTCGGCGGCCACCGGACCTTCGACGTCGTGGGGCTCACGACGTTCGGCGAAGCCCGGTACTGGATCGCGGGCGCGGGCTCGCGCTTCGAGCACTACGAAAGGCTCGACCGGAGCCTGCTCCCGACGCACTTCGTCGTCTACCCCGGCTGGTTTTCCCTCGATCCGCTCCTCGGCGAGGAGCTCACGTCCCGCACGGTGTCCCACACGATCCTCGGCGGCACCACGATGGAAGCGCACGTCGCGGACTACTCGCTCCTCCGCTCGGCGGAGACGCCCGTGGACGTCGTCACTTCGGGGCGAAAGGTCGCGGACGTCCTCGACGTCGCCGACCTCGAGAGCGAAGCCGCACACGACTACCGGCTCCTCGACGCGACCCAGGCACGGGACGTCCTGGTGGAGGAGCTCGACCACGCCGACGGCGCGAGGACGGAGCGGACGCGTGAGCATTTCCGCCTCCGGCTCGTGCCCGGGGGCTTCGTCGTCGCGAGAGTCGGGGCGAAAACGCCGACGCGGATCGCGTTCTTCCGCGACGGCCGCCTCCTCGGTCGCGCCGACGTCGAAGAGGACGCCTGGGAGGAGCTGCGCCTCGACGTCCCGCGGACGGTGCCGGACGGCACGGCGACGGTCGACGTCGTCGCGGAAGGCGCGGCGTTCGACGCGCTCCACTACTGGTCGTACGAATAGCCGAAATCGGCGCGTCCTCTGCTATACGCCCGGCAGATGCGGTCGCGACCTCTCGGGAAAACGGGCCTCACGGTCTCGGAGCTCGCGATCGGCACGTGGGGGCTCTCGGGCGACGCCTACGGACCGGTCGCGGAGAGCGAGCGGGACAAGGTCATCGACCGCGCCCTTTCGCTCGGCATCACGCTCTTCGAAACCGCGGACGTCTACGGCGACGGCGCGATGGAACGGTGCCTCGGAGAGCGACTCCGCGAGACACCCGCGCTCGTCGTGACCAAGATCGGGACGAACCGGCACGCGAGCCCGCCGCGAAAGCAATTCGACCGCGCGTACCTGGAGGAAGCGTTCGAGAAGAGCCGCGAGCGACTCGGGAAGGACGTCCTCGACGTCGTCCTCCTGCACAACCCGGCTGCGTCCACCGTCACGACGGGAGAGGCCACGGGCGCGCTCGCGAGCCTGAAGGCGGCCGGCAAGCTTCGCGCCTGGGGCGTGAGCGTCGGCTCGGTGGAGGTCGCGCGCGCGGCGCTCGCACAGGGCGCCGAGGTGCTGTCCCTCGCGCACAACGTGCTCTTTTCCACGGACCTCGCGGAGCTCGCCGACGAGATCCACGCCGCGAACGTCGGGCTCCTCGCGCACAGCGTGCTCGCGCACGGTCTTCTCACCGGGTACTGGTCGCTCCACAAGGAGTTCCCTCCCGGCGATCACCGAGCCGACCGTTGGACACCGGACGAGCTCCGCCGTCGCCTCGGACAGCAGGGGCCGATCCGGAGCATCGTCGGCGGCGAGATCCTGACCCAGCGGGCGGCGTCGCTTCGATACGTGCTCGCGAACGGCCTCGTGAGCTCCGTGCTCCTCGGCGCGAAGAGCGTGGTGCAACTCGACCAGCTCGTCCGCGAGGCGGGCCGGCCGCCGTACCTCACGAAGCAGCACCTCGAGAGCCTCGAGTTTCGACTGAAAGCGCTCGGAGTGAAGAAGTGAGCGCGCTCGTCGACCGGCTGCTCGAGATCGCCGCGGAGGCGAGCCTCGTGGTCCGGGAGGTCTACGAGACGCCCTTCTCCGTCGACTGGAAGGGAAAGGACGACCCGGTGACGGCCGCGGATCGGCGAGCGAACGAGCTCATCTGCCGGCGGATCGCGGAGACCTGGCCGGGCGTTCCGATCGTCGCGGAGGAAAGCGAACCCGAGACGTTCGCGGGCTTCCAGACGAAGGAGCGCGTGTTCTTCGTCGATCCGCTCGACGGAACGGCCGAGTTCATCGCTCGGAACGGCGAGTTCGTCGTGATGATCGGGATGGTCGAGGGAGACCGCGCGATCGCGGGAGTCGTGACCGCGCCCGCCACGGGCGAGGCGTGGGCGGGTTCCGTGGGGGACGGCGCCTTTCACGTGAACGCCGCGGGTGCGCGGCAGAAGATTCGCGTGAGCGCCGAGACCCGCATCGAGCGAGCCCGCGGCGTCGCATCCCGGAGCCACCGGAGCCCCGCCCTCGAGCTCGCGCTCCGGGATCTGGCACTCGGGAGTGTCGGAGCCGTGGGTAGCGCGGGGCTCAAGGGCGCCGAGATCGCGATGGGCCGAGCGGACGTGTACTTCGGCCCCGGCAAGGTGGGGAAGCTGTGGGATGCCTGCGCCGTGGACGCGATCGTCACCGCCGCCGGCGGAAAGTTCTCGGATGGCCGCGGCGCGCCGTTCGACTACCGCGCCGGGAGCCTCGACAACGTGCGTGGTCTCGTGGCGACGAACGGACCGCTCCACGACGTCGTCGTGTCGTGCCTCGCTCGACTGGGCCTCTGAGACCCGCTGTCGGCCTTGCCGCGGCGCGTCACCGCGAGGCGCGTTCGTTGACATTCGCGTTCTCGGCGGCGTACCGTCGGGCGACGCTGGATAACCGAGGGATTGCCTGTGTTTCGGCGGGAATCGGCCGCCACCCCAGCGCTTCGCAGAGCCACTGACTCGCTACTGCTTCCACACCCTGGAGGACTCCGAATGCTCCGTTCCTCGCGCACCGTCGTGTCGCTCGTTCACACCCTGATGCTGTCCACCCCGGTCGCGGCGAGCGTGGTCGTCTCCCTCGCGGCGACGGGATGCAAGGACGAGAGCCAGCCCGAGTACTGGGTGGAGAAGATCCAGGACCCGGCGTGGCAGGCGAACTCCGTGAAGCGCCTGGAGCAGTTCTTCGAGGACACGTACACGCGCGCGAACAAGGACGTCGGCGCCGCCGAGGTGAAGGCCCTGGCCGACAAGGTCGTGGATCCGCTGACCAAGGTGTACGTCGATCACTACGGAGATCTGGACGAGAAGACGCGCGAGTCGCTCATCAAGCTCATCGCTTCCTTCCGCGACAAGCGGAGCGAGCCCGCGCTGAAGAAGGCGTTCGACGAGTTCGCGAAGAGCGGCAAGGGCGGCGAGGACGTACGCTGGGCCGCGCGCGCGACGGCGGACATGAAGCTCGACGGCACCGCCGACTCCATGGGGCAAGCGTTCGACAAGATGAAGGCCGCGAAGGTCGGGCAGAGCGTGTTCATCGACTTCAAGGAAGCGATGCTCGCGCACCCGAGCGCCTCCTGGTCGGGCATGCTGAAGATGCACCTCGAGCCGGAGATCGTGCCCCCGACGGACGGCGGCAAGGACGCCGAGGCGCTCGATCGCTTCAAGAACGAGCAATACTGGCAGACGGTCGCCGCCCAGGTGCTGGGCGAGCTCCGGGACGCGAGCGCGGTCGATCCGCTCGTGAAGGTCATGCTGGATCCGCGGAAGGCGGACGTGCAGACCACGGCGGCGCTCGCGCTCGTCAAGATCGGCAAGCCCGCGGCGCAGAAGGCCGTGAAGATCGTGTCGGATCAGGATCCGGACATGGCGGCCTACTGTGCCGCGCGGACGCAGAAGGCGACCGGCGCGAGCGAAGCGCCCAAGGACAAGCCCCACATCGCGACCGCGGCGCTCATCCTCGGCGTGATGGGCCGTCCGGACACGCTGGACGCGATGGTCGCCGCCCTCAAGGGTGCGAAGGACGACGCGACCCGCGCCATCCTCGCCCGCGAGATCGCGAAGATCCCGCCGACGCCCGCGTCCAAGGACGCCTTCAAGGCGGCCTTCGAGGCGACGCCGCTCTCCGCGCAGATCCCGCCCGGCGCGAACGCCCTGCAGACGCTCACGGAGTCCGCCGGGCAGTTCTACGACGCGGACTTCGTGCCGTGGCTCCTCGAGCGCGCCGACAAGACGAAGGGCGGCGGCGACGAAAAGACGCTGCTTCAGAGCACGGCCACCATCACCGCCATCAAGCTCATGAAGGCCGATCAGACGGGCCCCGTGAACGACGCCGTGAACAAGTGGGGCACCGCCATCGAGAAGGACGCCTACAAGCTCGCGACGGAGCTCCTGAAGGCCTGCGGAGACCGCGTCTCCTGCTACCTCGCGAACCTCGAGAAGAGCGAAAATCAGACGAAGACGCGACAGTCCGTCGGCATCAAGGCAGGCTACATGATCGGCGAGTACGGCGACGAGAAGGCGCGCGGGGAGATCATCGACCGCCTCGGCTCGATCGACAACGCCGCGGTCCGCTTCGTCGCCGGGCAGACGATCGACTTCCTGTCCCCGAAGGGCTCGAAGGACGCGGCCGACGCGCTCGAGAAGATCATCGACAAGAACGCGAAGACCGCGGACAAGGACAAGATCGCCGGCGACGCCCCGCTGAAGCAGATCATGTATCGAATCCGCGCCCGGGCCGAGTGACGGCGGGCCGGCCGTTCGCGGAGGGGAGCCCCGCGTGACGCGCGTCCGCCTCGAAGTCCGGGCGGGCGGCGCCACGCGGACCGTCGAGCCCGACGGAGACGTCGTCCGGATCGGACGGTCGCCCGCCTCGGAGATCTCCGTCGAGGATCGGCGAATCGCGCGTCACCACGCGAGCGTCCTCGTGAAGGACGACTCGGCGACGCTGGAGGACGCCGGAAGCGGCTACGCGACCGCCGTCCTGCGCGGGGAAGCGCGGCTCGTCCTCGGCGAGAAGGAGCCGCGCACGGAGCTCCTCCAGGGGGACGTCATCGCGCTCGGCGACGGCGGGGAGTCGGGGGACGCCGTCCTGATCGGCGTGTTCCTGGACGCGGACCTCGAACCGCCGCGCTTCGTGGAGACTCGCCCGCTTTCCGTGCTGCCGGCGAGCGCCGCTTCCGCGCCGCGTCCCGACGCCTTGTTGAAGACGCTCGGCGAGGTGCAGCGCAAGGTGGGTGCCGCGGAGGACCTCGGCGGCGTGCTCGCCGCGGTCGCGGACGCGGTCCTCGAGCTCGTCCCGCGCGCGACCCACGCGACCGTGGTCCTCCGCGACGACGCGCGCCCGGCCGAGGACGCCTTCGTCCCCATGCTGACCCGCGTGCGCGGCGCGGGCGGCAAGGGGGCCTCTCCGCCGGAGCCCGTGCGCGTCGCCCGCAGCGTGTTCCGGAAGGTGGTCCGCGAGCGCGCCGCCGTCCTCGCCGCGGACGCCGTGAGCGGGGAGCTCTCGAGCGAGTCCATGCTCGGCGCGAGCATCAAGAGCACGATCGGCGTCCCGCTCTGGCGCGGCGAGGAGATCCTCGGCGTGCTCCAGCTCGACAACCGGGCGGCGCCCGCGATGTTCGGCGCGGCCGACGTCGACGTCGCGCTCGTCCTCGCCGCGAACGCGTCCCTGGCCGTCTCGAACGCGCGCCTCATCGAGCGGCTCTCGCACGCCGAGGAGCGGCTCGAGCGCGAGAACCGCTTCCTGAAGGGCCGGGAGCGCGCGCGCCGAGGTACGGAGGGGGAGATCGTCGGGAAGAGCGCGGCCACCGCGGAGCTCCTCCGGCAGATCGCCAAGGTCGCGGACACCCGCGTCTCCGTGCTCATCGAGGGCGAGACGGGAAGCGGCAAGGAGCTGGTCGCTTCTTCCCTCCACTACGGTTCGCGACGTCGAGAGCGCCTCTTCGTGGCCCAGAACTGCGCGGCGCTGCCGGAGAACCTGCTCGAGAGCGAGCTCTTCGGCCACAAGCGCGGCGCGTTCACGGGCGCGACGGACGATCGAAAGGGTCTCTTCGAGGTCGCCGATGGCGGCACGCTGTTCCTCGACGAGGTGACGGAGATGCCGCTGTCGCTCCAGGCGAAGCTCCTCCGGGTCCTGCAGGAGGGCGAAGTCCGGCCGGTCGGCGCGACCGCGACCAAGTCGGTCGACGTTCGCATCGTGGCTGCGACGAACCGGAACCTGGAGAAGGAGGTCGCGGAGGGGCGCTTCCGGGAGGACCTCTACTACCGTCTCAAGGTGTTTCCGCTCCGCGTGCCTCCGCTTCGCGAGCGACGGGAGGACGTGGCCCTCCTCGCCGCTCACTTCCTGTCCCGGTACTCCGCCGAGATGGGAAAGCCCGTGCAAGGTTTCTCCCAGACCGCGACGGAGCTGCTCGCCGCCTACGACTGGCCGGGCAACGTGCGAGAGCTCGAGAACGAAGTGCAGCGCCTCGTGATCCAGGCGGAACCGAACGGCTTCGTGACGGACGACCTCCTGAGCCCGAAGGTTCGAAAGGTGGAGAGCAGCGTCGCGAGCGCGGGGGTCGCGAAGGGCACGCTGAAGGAGATGATGGACCAGGTGGAACGCCACTTCGTGGCGGAGGCCCTGCGGCTTCACGGGAACAACAAGACCACCGCGGCGAAGGCGCTGGGCATCACCCGCGAAGGGCTCCACAAGAAGCTCCGTCAGCTCGGGATGAGCTGAGCGGCAGCCGCTCTCACCTCGCGGGAGGCGAGAGCGCGTCCAGGATCTCGGTCGCGTACGCGGACGGGTTCGGCGCGGAGATCACGCGCAGGACGACGCCCTCCGGGCTCACGACGAACGTCGCGGGACGGCTTCGGCCGCCGTCGCTCGGGACGCCGAAGGCGCGCGCGATCTTGCCGCCTTCGTCCGTCACGAGGAGAAACGGGAGCTCCTCTGCCGTCGCGAAGTCCCGGTGCATCACGCGATCGTCCGCGGAGACGCCGATGACCATCGTCCGGAGCGGGATGAAACGCATCCAAGCGTCGCGAAACGCGCGGACCTCCGCGGTCGCCTCCGGGGTCTTGTCCGCGCCGTAGAAGAAGACGACGACCGTCTTGCCCGAGAAGGACGAGAGGCGGACGCGCATCCCCGTGTGCGCGATCCCCTCGAAATCGGGCGCGCGTTCCTTCGGCGCGAGGAGCCGTCCGGGGTTCTGCTCCCAGCTCGTGTCGAGCGGAGGCGGCGCGGACGACTTCCCGGTGACGGAAGGATCCGCGTCTGCGGTCGGCGCTTTGCGGCACCCCGGGAGCGCGCTCCCGAGGACGAGGAGCGCGACGCCGAGAGCTCGGTCGCGCTTCACTGGATGCCGTACTCCCGGAGTCGCCGGTAGAAGGTCCGGCGCGGGATGCCGCTGATCTTCGCCGCCTGGACGCGGTTCCAGTTGCACGCCTGGAGCGCCTGGATGATCCGCTCCCGCTCGTCGCGACGGTGCTTCGACGTCGTCTCCTTCGAGCGACGGGCCGCGCCGTGCTGGCTCTCCGGGGAGCGCTTCGGCCGCGAGTCGCCCTCTCGCTTTCCCTCCGCGGCGGGCTCCGCGGCCGGCGCGAACGAACGGCCATCCGGGAGGTCGAAATCCGACGGCTCGAGGATCGGAGCGTCCGAGAGCACCCAGGCGTTGAGGAGCACGTGCTCGAGCTGCCGGACGTTCCCGGGCCACGAGTACTGCGAGAGCCGCCGGAGGGCTTCCCGGGAGACGCTGCGCTTCTCGCGCTTGTAGCGCGCGGCGAAGATCCCGAGGAAATGATCGACGAGCGGCGGGATGTCCTCCACGCGCTCGCGGAGCGCGGGGATGTGCAGCTCGACGACGTGGATCCGGTAGAAGAGATCTTCCCGGAATTTCCCGTCCTTCACGAGCTGCTGGAGGTCCCTATGCGTCGCGAAGACGAGCCGCACGTCGACCGGCACTTCCTCGGCCCCGCCGACCGGGCGCACCTTCCGCTCCTGGAGCACGCGGAGGAGCCCCGTCTGCATCTTCGCCGGCATCTCGCCGATCTCGTCGAGGAGCAGCGTGCCGCCGTCCGCCTCGCGGAAGAGGCCCTTCCGCTCGCGATCCGCGCCCGTGAACGCGCCGCGCACGTGGCCGAACAGCTCGCTCTCCAGGAGGTGTTCCGGCACCGCGCCGCAGTTCAACCCGAAGAACGGCTGATCGGCGCGCGCCGACGCCCGGTGGACGGCTCGCGCCGCGACCTCTTTCCCCGTGCCGCTCTCCCCCGTGATGAGGACGGGGACGTCCGTCTCCTTCACGCGATCGATGAGCGCGTAGAGCCTCCGCATGGCGGCGCTCGTGCCGACGAGGCCCTGATAGCCGAAGTGCCCGTACAGGGTGTCCCGGGCGTCGCGGAGCTTCTGCCGGGCTCGCTTGAGCTGTGCGGTCCGATCTCCGAGCAGCTCCTTCAGTTCCGCCTGCGCGGCCTCGAGCTGCTCGTTCGTCTCCGCGAGGGCCGCGGCGCGCTCCGCGTTCTCGCGGATGAGCGCCGCGGTCTCGAGCGCGATCGCGACCTGGTCGGCGAACGCGCGGAGCGTCGGGAGCTCGGCCTCGAAGGAGTTGCCGGGCCGTCTCCGGGTCTCCACGTAGAGCGCGCCGACGTCGGACCCGGCGCGGGAGTGAATGGGCACGCAGGCCACGCTCTCGAGCGAGAGCTGGTGGACGGACGAGAAACCGCGAAGCCGCTCGTCCCCCTTCGCGTTCAGGGCGACCACGGGCTCGCCGGTCCGCACCACCTGCTCGGCGATGGAGCGCGAGAACTCGGCGTGCGCCGCGTCCCCACCGCGCGCACGGGAGGTGTGGATCGTGAGCTTACCGTCCTCACCCGCGAGGAGCAGGAAGCCGCGCTCGGCGCGGAGCATCTCGACGGCGTGATCGACGACCCGCGCCGCGAGGCGCTCCACGTTCATCTCCCCGAGGAGCTCGGTGTTGATCTCGAGGATCCGCGCGAGACGTCGCTCGAGCGGCGTGGTCCCGAGCTGCGCGATGGACGAGGTGACCGACACCGCGCCGCCGAGGAGAGGCAGGTTCGGTTCCGTCCAGATCTCCGTTGGCGCGCTCCCGAGCGAATGGAGCGCGGCGGCCCGGAGCGTGCGCCGGCGCGGGTCGTTCCAGAACACCTCGCGGAGGTCCCGCGGGAGCCGTGCGGCGATCTCCTCGAGCACCGCGAGCGCCTCTTCGCGGTCGCGGCGGGCCGAGACGGCCTGGCCGGCGGCGTCTTCGACCTCGGCGCGGCGTTCGAGGGCGCGCCACACGAAGTCTCGCTGTCCGGTCTCGCGCGCGAGGGACAGGGCGAGGTCGAGCTCCTTCCGCGCGGCGACCTCGTCCCCCGCTGCGGTCGCGACGCTCGCCCGCGCGAGCGCGAGGAGCGGCCGATGCGCCGTGCCGTCCCCGAGCACCTGGACCGCCCTCTGGACCGCGTCGGAGAGGGCGTGCGAGTCCGCGCGATCGCTCCGCGCCGCGACGACGACGCCCTCGAGCCGCGCCTCCGCGGACGCCTCGGAGAGCCCGAGCGCGTCATAGGCCTCCGCGCACTCTGCGTATGCGCGGAACGCACCGTCCGGGTCCGACGACCGCGCGAGGAGCTCCGCCTCGAGCCCGAGGAGCTGCGCGCGCTGCGCGGGCGAGAGGGCGTCCCGCTGCGTCCCGAGCGCCTCGATCCCGCTCTTCGCTCGCGCGATCCGCCCGAGGTAGAGGTCCGTGTTCGCGAGGTTCAGGAGCGCCTGCCTCACCGTGGCGCGGCGGCCCGAGCGGCGGCCCATGTCGACCGCCGCCTCGAAGCGGAGGATGGCGGGCGCGATCTCGCCGGAGATCTTCAGGATGCCCGCGAGGTTCAGCTGGGCCGTCGCGAGGATCCCCGCCTCCGATGCCGCCTCCGCGGCGAGGATCGCGCGCTCGTACGCGGCCCGGGCGCCCTCGAGGTCGTCGCCGCGCTGGAGCACGGAGCCGAGACACGCTTCGGCGAGCGCTTCGTGACGGCTGGATCCCGCCGCCTTCGCGACGGAGACGGCGCGACCGAGTAGCTCCCGCGCCCGTGCAGCGTCGCCTCGATACGAACGGACGAGCCCGAGGTGCGAGAGAGCCTCGGCGCCGAGCGGTCCGTCCTCCCGCGAGACGGGCTCGAGCAGCTCCTCCGCGAGCGAGTACTCCCCGAGGCCGAGATGCGCGCGCGCGAGGTTCAAGCGCCACGCCTTGCCGAGGGGAGAAGACGCTCGCTCATCGGCGGACGCGCGCGCTCCTCCGAGGACGTCGAGCGCACGCTTCGTATCGCCCAGGGCGAGCGCGAGGCGCGCCCGGGCGACGGCGATCGCGAGCTCGTCTCCGCTGGTGACCCGAGCGAGGGCCGCCTCCGCGTCGTTGTAACGGCCACGGTCCAGGAGGAACACCGCGCGTTCGAGCGGATCCTCCGGCGCGAGCGAGTGGGTCGAGCCGATCCCCGAGAGAAGCTCCTCCACGTCGGCGTCCGACGCGACGGGGCGCTCGGCGGCGAGCTCCACGAAGTGCCGGAGCCGCCCGGGGAGGCCCTGGCACGCCTCGACGACTCGCCGCACGAGGTTGTCCGTGAGCGACGGCACGGCGCGACGAACGAGCTCGTGCGCCGCCGGAGCCTCCAGCGGCGGAACGTCGAACGGCGTCGCGCCCTCCGCGAGCGGACCGCCGCCCGCGAGCACGACGCGAGCGCCCGCTTCGTTCGCACGCCGGAGGAGAGCGAGGCACGGCGCGGCGAGCTCGTCGGAATCGTCCACCACGATGGTCAGATCAGGGAAGCTTCGAGGCGCGCCGAGCTCGGACGCGAGCGCGGACTCGTCCCGGCCGAGCGCGCCGTCGATCCACGCGAGCGGCTTCCCCGCGACGCCGAGCGTCCAGGCGAGCCGGCGGAGAAGCACGGAGCGCCCGGCCCCCGCTTTCCCACGGAGCACGAGGCGGGCGCCCCTCGCGAGCGCGTGCGCGGCGTCCGCGAGCCTCCGCGCGACGCCTTCGATCCCGACGATCGGCCAGACGAGGGCGCGCGTGGCGTGCGACGGCCCCGCCAGGCCGGCCGCGTTGCGGAGGGCCACGGCGAGCTCGTCCGCGGAGGGGTACCTGGCGGAGGGGTCCTTCGCGGTGGCCCGCTTCACGACCTGGGAGAGCGCGGCGCGCCTCTCGGCGCCGAGCGACGCCCCGCTCGCGTCGAGGATGTCCCCGAGCGCGACGCCGAGCGCGTACACCTCCGCGCGCACCGTGAGCGGCTTTCCGTCGAACAGCTCGGGTGCCGCGTACTTCGGCGTGAGGCCCGGAGCGACGGTGCCGCCCTCGCGAAACGGCGCGGCGAGCCCGAGATCCACGAGCGTCGCGCGACCGGACGGTTCCACGATCACGTTCGCGGGCTTCATGTCGCCGTGGAGGAGCGCGGCGCGGTGGAGGAGCGTCATCTGCTCGGCCGCACGGGCGAGCGCGTCGAGACACGTTGCCCCGTCCGCGTGCTCGTTCAGGAGATCCTGGAGGCTCCGCCCCTCGACGAGCTCTCGCACCAGGTACGGGCGCCCCGTGCCAGGCAGGCGTCCGAACGCACGCACGCTCGGCACGCCGAGCCCTTCGAGGCCGGAGAGCGTGACCGCCTCCCGCACGAGCGCTGCCATCTCGTGCGGAGTCGCGTCGGCGGCCAGCACCTTCAGCGCCAGCCGCTCGCGGGTGTGGCGGTCGCGCACCGCCCACACCTCTCCGCCTCCCCCTTTCCCGAGCCGGGTCTCCGGCTGATAGCGCGACGGAAATTCGAGCCCCTCCACGGGCTCCTCACTCCTACGGGCTAGAGCCCGTAGTCCCCGCCGAGGCCGAAGAAAAACCCGCTGGTGCCGAAGCCGAGGTCGAGGCGCGCGGCGAAGTTGCGCGAGGGCTTGAAGCGAAGGCCCGTCTGGAGGGCGAGCCACGGGAAGATGATGGGCTTCGAACCGCCCCCTGCCCAGCTCGGCTCCTTGTAGCCGGGGTAGTGGGTGTTGTCGCTCGTGCAATAGGTGCCGAGCACGCCCGGGTCACCGTCCCTCGGGCCCGGGCACTTCGCGTAGTCGTTCGGATCCTGCCCCGGGAAGAGCGGGTAGCTCTGTGTCCGGTTCAGGTTGCCGAACACGAACCCGAAGCCCGCGCCGAGACCGTAGTTCAGCGCGATCTCCGGCGTGAACTCGTGACTCCAGAGGAAGTCCGACGTGAGATACAGGATCTGCATCTTCGCGCTGATGATTTCCCAGGCCGGCTCCGGGTCGCTCTTCCCCTTGAACCCCGTGTCGTCCAGGTTGTAGAGCCCGAGCCACGCGCTCAGGTTGTATTCGAAGCCGTCCTTCCGGATCGCGAACTCGGGACCGAACGCGTGCACGTACACCGTGCGTCCGCCCTCGGCGAAGAGGTTCTGCATGAACTTCGGGACGATGATCCCTCGGTAGCGGAAACCGATGAATCGGTACGTCGTCCCCGGGAGCTCGGCGGCGGAGTTCCCGGCGGCGGCATCGGCGATGTCCGCAGCCGTCGCTTCCGACGCGGGAGCTTCGGGACCCGCGCTCTTCTCTCCCTCGGGTTTGGCTTCGCCCTCCGCCGGCTTGTCCGTCGCTGGAGCGTCTCCGGTCTTGTCCCCTGCACCGCCCGCGGGCGCGTCGGCTGGGGCGGGATCCGCGGCGAGCGCGAGTGCGCAGTGGAAGAACAGTCCGGCCGAAAGCACGGCCGCGCTGAAGCGAGCAGTCGTCGAAGCCATCGATGCCTCCCGAGGGGGCGCGGACCGACGAGACTGCCGGATCCGCGCTCCGAGCGGGCAGACTGTGCCATGGCACAGTGGCACTCGTAAACAGCCGGGACTTTGGAGGGAAAAACGCGCCGGACGACGCGGGAGCGCGTGCCAGCCGCCGCCCGCAGCCGCCGCCTCAGCGGTTCTTCATCTGTTCCTGGAGCTGGCCGATCTCGCGCTCGAGACGCTTCACGGTGCGCTGCAGGTTCTTCATGTCCTCGGCGGTCGCGAAGCGGAGCGCGCCCGCGACGGCCTTCGCCTGCTCGTTGGTGAAGGTGTTCACCTTACCCGGTACCTGGAGCGCCGCCATCATCACCTTCATGAACTGCGGGTTTTGCATGAGCTTGCCGACGCGGGGGTCGCTCATCATCTGCATGCCACGCTTCATCATCTCGTCTTTGATGCCCATGTAGGTCCTCCGAGGCCGTCGGGATGCGTCATATGCCGGCGCGGCCCGACCGGGCAACTGGGATCCGAAGGGCGAGCGCGATAGACTGAACGGGTATGCGCGGCGTCCGAGCTCGGAGACTCCTCTCGGTCGGGCTGCTTGCCCTTCCGGGGTGCGCTCACTCCATGCAGCGCTCGGAGACGCTCTATCAGGAGCACCGCTACATCGAAGCGGCCGAGGCCTTCGAGCGGACGGAGGACCGGCTTCCGACGTGGTCGCTCGACGAGCGCGCCAGCTACGGGCTCTACCGCGGGCTCACATTCCTTCACCTGGACGACCTCTCGAGCGCGCGCCGCTGGCTCGGGTACGCATACGCCGTCGAACACGACGCACCGGGCTCGCTTCCCCGGGAAGATCGGGCCCTCCTCGACCGCGGCTGGACGGAGCTCGACCAGCGAGTCCGCGCCGCGGGCGTCGAACGCGGACCGGACCGAGCCGTCGCAGAGACGGCGCCCGACGAGCGTTCCACGCCGCTCGCGCCGTCGAACGGCCGGCGCTCGCTCGTCGTTCCCTAGGCGGGGGACCATCCGGCGCCCTTCGGGCGCGCGAACGTTGGCTCGCGACGAATGGCGTGAACGTCGCGGGGTTTGTTTGTGGGGGACCTGGTCCCCCGAGGCTTCCCTTGCGGTCCTCGGGCTTCGCCCTGCGGTCCTCGGGAACCTCTCCCCCTGCCGCGCCTGGCGGCGCGCGCTCGCCGTGCTCGCGGGGCCGTGGAACGGCGGGACCAATCGCGGGGGCGACTCGCCGCCCTTCGGGCGAGCTCGACGCGACGACGAATGGCGTCGCGGGGTTTGTTTGTGGGGGACCTGGTCCCCCGAGGCTTCCCTTGCGGTCCTCGGGCTTCGCCCTGCGGTCCTCGGGAACCTCTCCCCCTGCCGCGCCTGGCGGCGCGCGCT
>DASZXK010000163.1:0-48709 GCA_035545855.1 Polyangiaceae bacterium | reverse complement strand
CTAACGTACCGGCGCTAACCTGCGGGCGCAAATGCAGCCGGAAGCGACCACGCTGCAGGTCGAAACTGCGAGCGGCGGGCGCGAAGCGAACCCGCCGCGAGGATTCAGCACGAGGGCAGCACGCCCGTCAGGTTCAGCGGCATGTTAGGCAGCCCCGCCGTCGGGAGCCAAGCGTGTCGCTGTCGCCTTGTAGCGGCTACTGCAGAAGACGGAGCCGTCGCTCGCGAAGACGGTGACCTCGTAGGTCCCAGTCCTGTAGTCCGCGTCCGCCGTGTAGGTCGACTCGCCGTGCTGCTTGTCCCAGAAACCGGGTCCGACGTCGTCTCGCGGACAGGATGCGTCAAACGAGGCTGAACAAAAATCCGCCGACCACTGGACCTGTCCGGAGCATGGCGGGTCGAAGTGCGTTGTTCGCGGAGAGGTAGCCTCGATCGTTCTGGATGGCCGCGGGCCGCAGGTGCCGGAGATCTCCGTGTACTCCACGACGTATGTGCCTACAGGCACAGCGCAACCCTGTTCCCGCCCCCCGGAGCCACATCCCACGGCGGAAATGAGCGCAAGAGGGATGTGGCAGCGCATGAGTCTGCCTAACGTACCGGCGCTAACCTGCGGGCGCAACGGCAGCGGAGGACACGCCGGCTACGGTGACGAGCAAGCGGCGGGGCGCGAAGCGGACCCCGGCGCGGGAGCTTGCTGAACGCGACCGAGCCCGTCAGGTTCAGCGGCATGTTAGGCGGCCACCCGGAGGCGAGACGCGAGGAGCGGCGGGAGTTGGCGACGGCGAAGAAAGCGCGTTCGAGAGGGCAGGTTGGAAGGCATGTTCACCACCTACGAAACTCGAGAGAACGCGTGGGGCTCGCGGGGCGCTGCGCGCGTCGTGAGCTATTTCGAGGCAGCCGGAAGGGCAGCGGTCTCTGGGCCCGCATGGCTGATGGGCAGCGCAGCAAGAAGCGAGATCCTCGCGGTCTCGGAAGCGACCACACTCATTGTCAGAGCTGGTCCGCCTAACGTACCGGCGCTAACCAGCGGGCGCAAACGCAACGCGGAGGACGAGGTGGTGGACGCGGCGACGCGAGCGGCGGGCGCGAAGCGAACCTGCCGCGAGGGGTCATCACGAAGCGAACGCGCCCGTCAGGTTCAGCGGCCTGTTAGGCAGCCACGCCCCGCGTCTATCCCTCTGCTTCGCGTATGGCGGCCGAGATCCTGTCAACGAAGTCATGCGCCTCTTCCGCGCTGAGGTCAGCGGGATCGCCGCACACAGTGATCGCACGAACCTGGACGGAGGCGCGATCAGCCCAGGCCTCTGTGCACTCGGCGTACGGCAACAGAGGACATTCCGCGAAGGTTCGACGGAGGTCAGCGAGGCAACGATGCACCGACGAGCGATCCCCCTCAGGGAGCGGTGCGCCCGCCGCGGCGGCCTCCAGAGCACGAATGACCGTGGCGAGTTCGTCAGACGAAAGTCCCAGCAGCACGCGCGCTTCAGTTCGCATGACGACACCCATGAAGCCTCACAATTTCCGCTGCCGCCAGCAGCAGTCTGCCTAACGTACCGGCGCTAACCTGCGGGCGCAACACAACGGGGGAGACGACGCTGCGGCGACGGCGTGCGAGCTGCGGGCGCGAAGCGAACCCGCTGCGAGGGTTCATCGGAACGGCGGCACGCCCGTCAGGTTCAGCGGCTTGTTAGGCAGCGTCGGACTTGGGCAGGCTTGCTCGAAGCAGCCGTTCGAACGCTGGGCCCGTGTCGGGGTGGCGCCACCGGGTCAACGGCCCGAACGGTCCAAAAAGGAGCTTTGTGCCGTCGTGAAACTCAAGAAGATAGCGTTCGCCGAAGTGATCGAAGGTCCTGATCTCGCGGAAGGCTACCCATCGGGGTGAGCTGAAGGGGCCCCTCATTCGGATGAAGATGCCGTCTTCCGCGACCGTGACCCGAGTGCGCCCCACCCACGTGAACGCGGCCATGACGCCGTAGGCTGGCACCATCAACGACCAAGCCAGCTGAGAGCCACGATGAATGGCGTTCACACAGATCGCAGGCGCCGCCGAAATGAGGAAAACGCCGACGACCAAAAGCGTGTCAGAGAACCGACGCGGGTAGCTCAGGATGAAGTCCTGTGAAGGCGCCATCGCTGCGAGTCTGCCTAACGTACCGGCGCTAACCTGCGGGCGCAACGTAGCGCGGAGGGCGAGGTGGCGGACGCGCCGTGGCGAGCGGCGGGCGCGGAGCGGACCCGCCGCGAGGGCTTGCTGGATGCGAACGCGCCCGTCAGGTTCAGCGGCATGTTAGCCGGCGGAGGTGTGACGCTGGGGCCAGAGGGCGGGGCGCTCCGGACAACCAGTCGGTGCAAGGGGGTCGGTGTTGCCATTACGTTGCAGAGCGGACGTTTACCGGCGCAGCGACCGAGAGCGGACGATGATCCAGGCGACCAAGACACCAAGAGCACCGCAGGCTGCGACGATGATGATTCCCGTCCCGACGCCAAACGTATCGACACCGAAGAAGAGACCAAGGTCGAGCTGAATTCGCGGAGCATACAGGAGCCCCGAGAACCCACCCAGGAACGCACCGAGTACGAGTATCACGCGAGCAGACCATCGCTCTGCGGCGGCGCGGAGAGGCTTGTCGTCGGTCAAATCCACCCGTCCGGCTAACGTACCGGCGCTAACCTGCGGGCGCAAACGCGACGGGATTCGACCACGCTGCAGGTCGAAACGGCGAGCGGCGGGCGCGAAGCGAACCCGCCGCGAGGGCTTTCAGGTAGCGAATGCGCCCGTCAGGTTCAGCGGCATGTTAGCCAGCCTCCCACCAGTTCACCACTTGGTGACGTCGAGCAGGCTTTCGTCTGGAAGGTCCAGGCAACCGAGATCTCGCAAGTTAGCAAGAGCGGAGCGGAGATGTTGGCGGGTCGGGACAGGCTGGATGCGCGAGTAGAGGTTGAACCTACCAAGCGCGAATAGTTGTTCCGCCACGGCGAGGAAAGGATCACCCGCGTCGATCGAATCGAGTTCAACCGCTTGGACGGTGCGCTCCCAATCGTCGAGCCTCGCCTCGGCACGGAACTCGGGCATGCGCCCAACGGCCGCCAGAAAGACCAGAAGCTGCTGTGCGTCTGGTCGCGCCAGCATGACGCGATCCCGGAGGACATCCGCCAGCGCAGCAACCGTCGCGGAAATACTCATCCGAGGAAGTCTGGCTAACTGTAACTCGACGCGCCTCTTAGCGCGATGGACGACGCAGGTTACCTGGATGGACTGCGACGTATAGCGGGCCACCCGTTGCCGCTGCCACTGGCGATCGTGGCGGTCGCCACCCTGGATGGGGCCAGAATGCGGCGGAATTGGGGCGGCGCGGGAATTGCTGGGTGGTCGACGGTGCGGGACGAGGCAGAGGAGTGGAAGCGCCGCCTCGAGTGGGTGGAGCGGGTTCGTCATGCCGTTCGGACCCGCCACTTCAGTCCTCGCACGGAACGATCGTACGCGGGGTGGGTGGGGCGGTTCCTGGACTTCCATGGGCCGCGTCGCTTGGAGGAGCTCGGCGAGCCCGAGGTCGCGGCGTTCCTCACGAGCCTCGCGGTCGACGGAAACGTGTCGGCTTCCACCCAGAATCAGGCGCTCGGTGCCATTCTCTTCCTCTACCGGCACGTGCTGGGCGTTCGCTTCGAGTGGCTCACCGAGATCGTCCGAGCGAAGCGCCCGGAGCGCCTGCCGACCGTGCTTTCGCTTCCAGGCTCGTCCAGCCTCTCGAAAGGCATCTGGGGGCATCTCCGAGCGCCATCGCCTCGATCAGGGCCGGCCCCGAGTTCGCGTGCCGGTCCCGGCCGCTCTATCGCGGAAATTTCCGGGGGCGGAGTCGGACTACCGTTGGTCCTGGGTGTTTCCTGCGGGCCGCCCCTTCCGCGACCCGAACTCCCATCTTCTGTACCGTTCGCATGTACACGAAACCGTCGTGCAGCGCGCCGTACGCGCGGTGGTCGTGGAGCTCGGGCTTCCGAAGCGCGCGAGCTGTCACACTCTCCGACATTCCTTCGCCCGCTGGATCGACTCGGGCGCGATGGCGCCGGCGATCGGGACGCGGACGGGTCGCCCCTGAGCGGGCCCCCGTATCCCCCTGGACACTCCCGTCGCCTCAGGTGAAGCTCCCGTTCGATGCGCTGCCTCGCCTCTGCCGTACTGGTGCTTGTTGCAACATCCTCCTGCGCCAAGCACGAGTCCCCCGCCGAGACGGCACCGGCCACCCCCGCATCGTCCGCCGCTCCGCCGTCCGCGCCGATGGAGCAGCAAGCCGCAGAAGGCGCTCCGGCGGCTGCGGCCGCTCCCGCCCAGCCGAGAGGCGCGGCGGGGCCGATGGATGATGGCGTTTCCTCCGCGAAGGAGAAGGAACGGAAGAAGGACGAGGGCGCGCCGAGCTCCATCCGGGACGAGGTCGAGCGAATGGATCTTCCCGCCGCGCGCGCCGCGCTGTCGGACGCCGTGCAGAAGCTCGACCAGGCCGTGCAGCTCGCTTCTCCGGACTGTCCGACGGCGCGATCGCTCCGCGATCGGATCTGCGAGCTTTCGGGCCGCATCTGCCGGCTCACGTCGGGGCCGGACCCGCTCTGCAAGGATTCCTCGGCGCGCTGCGAGTCCGCGAAGACTCGCGTCGCGTCCGAATGTCCGTGACGGGCTGCGTTTCGGAGCCGAAACGAGGACGTCCGTGTTGAACGCCTGACGAGTCGCGGGCATGCTCGGCGCCATGCCTGAACTCCATGTGGTCATCGCGAGCACTCGTCCGGGGCGCGCCGGTCTGCCGATCGGGAACTGGTTCGTGGACGCGGCGACGCGTCACGGGAAGTTCGACGTGAAGAAGGTGGATCTCCTCGAGGTGGCGCTTCCGCTCATGGACGAGCCGAATCACCCGCGCCTCCGGAAGTACGAGCACGAGCACACGAAGAGGTGGAGCGCGAGCGTGGACGCGGCGGACGCCTTCGTCTTCGTGACGCCGGAGTACAACTACGGGAGTCCGCCCGCGCTCATCAACGCGATCGACTACGTGTTCCACGAGTGGGCGTACAAGCCCGTGGGGTTCGTGAGCTACGGGGGGCTCTCGGGCGGTACGCGCTCGGTACAGATGACGAAGCTCGTCGTCACGACCGCGAAGATGATGCCGCTCCCGGAGGCGGTGAACATTCCGTTTTTCTCGCAGTTCATCAAGGGCGGTGTGTTCGTCCCGCAGGAGGCGCAGGAGAAATCCGCGACCGCGATGCTGGACGAGCTCCTCCGGTGGACGGACGCGCTTCGCGTTCTACGGAAGCCCACGGGCTAGCGCAGTACCGTCACTTCACGGCGCAGGCCGTGCCGCTCTTCACGCGCGCGACGTGGAGCGTCGTGCTGCCGGCGGCGTCGAACCACGCCCAGATCACGTCCCCGTTCGCGTGCGTGCGGAACGGGTCGTCCCGGTTGCCCCATTTCGCCGTGCTCGTGACGTCCACGGGCTGCTCGAGGAACGCTCCCGCCGCGTCCACGCGGGCGAGCTTGAACACCGCGGGCGTCGTGCGTTCCGACCAGCCGACGACGTACTGCTCCGCGGTGTCTCCGCTCGGGGAGAACTTCGCGATGCTGGAGTTCTCTTCGTTCTCGGGAGTGGTGGTGAGCCAGACGACCGCGCCCGGCTGGTAGCTCGCCCCCGTGACGCTCGAGAAGCCGATGTCCTGATTCATCGTGGACGAGTCGTAGGACTGCTGGCCGAGTGTCATGGGGTTCTGGTGCGCGTTGAAGACGACCTTCCATCCGTCCGGCGACGGCGCGCCGCTCCCGAGCTCGCCCGCGACGCTGCCGTTGCAGGCTCCGTCCACGTCCAGGATCTTCGCGTCGTCGTGGTTCAGGTAGAGGCCGCCCTGGCTCATGGTCGAAAAGTCGCCGTTCGTGCCGGGATAGCAATCCGTCACGCAGGCGGGGAGAAACGTCGAGACGGCGTCGTTGTAGCGGAGCACCTCACTCATGCTGTGCGAGCAGCCCCATCCCCATTCCGTGCTCTCCGTGCCGGTGTCCGCCGTGACCCACTTCAGGGTATCCCCCTCGTGGCCGCTGTCCGAGTGCACGTGGTAGTACGCTCCGTATTTCCCGCCTCCGTAGTCCAGCCTTCCTTCGCCGATGCCGAAGTCGTCGGGGTGATTGTCGGAGTTCGTGAGCTCGGTCGAGAAGAGCTGGTTCCCCTGGGCGTCGAAGCGCGCGACGTAGATCTTGTCGTTCGCGTCGTCCCAGAGGAGCGCGCCGAAGTGGCCGTCGGGCTCGGCGGCGAGCCCGCGACAGTCGAGGTTCGCTCCGAGCGTGAACGTCTCGAGCAGCGTGTCGTCCGGGCCGAGGTGCGCGGCCCGCGCCGTCGGGGTGCCGCTCGCGTCCGTCGTGTAGCAGACGAGCGTGCCGCAATCGGAGAGCGGCGCCGTGTATACGGGCGCGACTTGGAGGGATTTCTGGCCCCAGACGCGGAAGTTCCGCACGCCGGCCTTCACGCCCTCTGGCGTGGTGACGTCCTTCGTGCCGAGGCGATCGGTGAGCGACGTTCCGACGAGGCCGCCCGAACCCGCGCCGCCCGTTCCGGTGTCGCCGCCGTTCGAGCTGCCGCCATTCGAGCTGCCGCCATTCGAGCCGCCGCCGTTCGAGCTTCCGCCGTTCGAGCCGCCGCCGGTGCCAGAGCCGCCGTTCGAGCCACCGCTCGTGCCGGAGCCGCCGCTCGCGGTGCCTCCGCTTCCCGAAGTGGGTGCGCTGCTCGAGTCGTTCGAGCTCGAGCTACACGCGGTGACGGCGGTGAGAAGGACGAGAAGCGAAGGAATGCGCATGGAACACCTCAGTGCGTCTGGTTACGGGAACGCTCGCGGACCCGGTCTTCGAGCACCGTCCGGAGCGGCGGAAAGAGCACGAGCCCGAGGGCTTGCTCGATGGGGATGAACGAGGCTTCGACGACCTCGCGATGGTCGATCTCGACGGGGACGCGGTCCGGGACGTCGAGGCCGAAGATCTGGCAGTGGTCGATCTTCCCTTCCCATTCGTGCTTCACCTCGAGAAGGAGCCTCACTTCGTCCGGATTCGCGGCGAAGCCGATCTCCTCGCGGAGCTCGCGCACCACGGCGTCTCGCCCCGTTTCGCCCGACGCGATGTATCCCCCCGGCGCCGACCAGTAGGGGACGTAGGAGTTCTTGACGAGGAGCACGTCGTCCCCGTGGAACAGCAGGATCTGCGTGCCGTGCGTCGTCGGATGCGCGACGCGCCAGTATGCGCGCATCATGCGATACGCGCAGAAGTACGCGAGCTGGAACGTGCGATCGACGAGCGTCGGCTCGCTTCTCGGCGAGGGGCTTCCCATCGCGCTCGAGCGTAGAAGGCGCCCGCGATCGGGTCCACCGGCTCCGCGGCCGAAATGCCTCGCCGGAACGCTCTGTTTTCAGCCCACGCTCAAGACTTCGATCTCGACGGTATCCGCCCCGAGCTGGGCAGACACGATCGTCCCATGCGTGGCGCCGACGAGGGCGCGGCCGAGCGGACTCGACTGCGCGATCATGCGCGGTGAGCCGGGCGACGCCGCCTTGCTCTCCCTTCCGAGGACGACGTCGTGCTCGCTCTCGTCGTCGAGGCGCCTGTACTTCACGCGAGTGCCGAGCGTGATGCGTGCGGCGTTCGGCGGGGGCGGCGGGGGCGGCGCGGGCTTCTTGAACGCAGAGCCGCCGCCGCGGCGAACCACCGTGGGGGCGTCTCTTCGCGCCTTGGCGAGGAGATCGGAGGGCAGCGGATTTTCTCTCGCCCGCTTCGCCCGGTGCTTCGCCATCGACTGCTCGAGATTTCTGGGAGCCGCGGCTTGCCTGTCCAGGCTGATCCCGCCATCCACGAGATCCGCGATGGTGGAGGCGAGCGCGTCGTCACCGTTGTGGAGACGGGTGCGCGAGAGCGCGATCGCCCCGAGCTTCTGCACCGTCACGTCCGCGTGCGGTTTGCCCGAGTACTCTTTCACGAACTCCCGCGGATCCTTGCCGGAGAACTCGGTGCCGATCTCGACGGGGTACACGTTCACGCCGTACGCACGCGAGATCGCACCGCTGATGGCCTTTCGCTGTTCGTCGACCGTCTTCATGGCGGGCCCGGCAAGATACCCGGTATCGTCCTCTCGCGTGAAGCCGGTGGAAGCGTCGATCCGGAGAGCCCTCGGTTTCGCCGCGGTGACGGCCGCGCTCTCGTGCGCGCCCCGAACGAACGGCTCTCCGCAGGTGGGCGCCGCCGAGGAAGTGGGGACGGACGAAGGGCCGGCGTTGGTCCGCGTCGTGGGACGCACGGAAGGACCGGCCACGGCGCGGAGGTTCTCCTGGTCCGGCGTGAGCCTGCAGGCGAGATTTTTCGGAACCGAGGTCTCCGTGGATCTCGGCGGTGGAGACGACGACTCCTTCGAGGTGATCGTCGACGGTTCACGGCTCCCGCGACTCGCCACGACGTCCGGCAGGAAGAGGTATTCGATTGCCTCCGGCCTCGCGAACGGCGCACACGAGCTCGTGCTCTGGCGGCGCACGGAAGCGAACGACGGCTCGCCGTCCACGTTCTACGGGCTGGACGTCGGCGGGGGGAGGCTCCTTCCGTTCGCGCCGAAGCGACACCGGATCGAAGTCGTCGGCGACTCCATCACGTGCGGCTACGGGAACGAGGGCCGGAACCCGTGCCCCTTCACGTACGACACCGAGAACGACTACGCGGCGTACGGCTCCGTCGCCGCTCGTGCGCTCGACGCGGATCTCCACACGGAGTGCTGGTCCGGCAAGGGCGTCTCCCGGAACATCGACGGCACGACGTCCGAGCTCATGCCCGAGCTGTTCACGCGCGTGATCGCGACGGACCCCGCGAGCCGGTGGGATTTTTCGTGGATACCGGAGGCGGTCGTCGTGAATCTCGGGACGAACGATTTCGCGCGGGGAGATCCCGGGCGACCGTACGTGACCGCGTACGCTGCGTTCGTGGAATCGCTGCGCGAGCGATACCCGGACGCGTTCGTCTTCCTCGTGATCGGGCCCATGCTCTCGGGCGAGAAGCTCGCCGCCGCACGGGGATACCTGGACGAGATCGTGGCCGCCCGGAAGGCTGCCGGGGATGCAAGGATCGTTCATGTCCTCGTGGAGACCCAGTCGGAGGCAAACGGGATCGGGTGCGACTACCACCCGTCCGAGAAGACCCACGCGCTCATGGGTGAGGTGGTCGCGAGCGCCATCGCGAAGCGGCTCGGCTGGTGACCCGCCCCGGCTTCGGCCGTGTTAGACGTCTCGGCCGATGAGCATCGAGATCCGGGCGCACGAGCCGGGGAAGGACGTGAAGGACTTCATCCGCGCCGGAAACGTGGTGTTCGCGGACGACCCGAGCTGGGTCCCGCCGCTTCAGATGATGATCGGGGACCGCCTGAACCCGAAGAAGGAGCCGTTCCACGCGCACGCGAAGGTCGCCCTCTTCACGGCGTGGAAGAACGGCGCCCTCGTCGGGCGCACGTCCGCGACGGTGGATCAGGCCTGGCTCGACACCCACCACGACGAGACCGGGCACTTCGGTTTCTTCGACACCGTGAACGATCCGGAGGTCGCGCGCGCCCTCATCGCGAAGGCGGAGGAGTTCCTCCGTGGCCACGGGATGAAGCGCATGAACGGCCCGATGTCCCTCTGCGCCAATCACGACATCGGCGTTCTCGTGGACGGCTTCCAGCACCCGCCCGTCATCGACATGGGCCACTCGCGGGACTACCAGGGCGCTCTCGCGGAGGCCTGTGGGCTGGTGAAGGAGAAGGATCTCTTTTCCTGGCGCTACGACGTGAAGGACGGCTTCAACGCTCGGACGCAGAAGGCCTGGGACCAGATCCAGACGATGCCGGAGGTGAAGCTCCGGAGCGTGAACCTGAAGAAGCTCCGGCAGGAGCTCGATCTCATCATGGAGATCTACAACGAGACCTGGTCGGGCAAATGGGGCTACGTGCCCATCTCCTCGCCCGAGCTCGACAAGATGGCCGCGGATCTCTCGCTCGTCCTCGACCCCGACATGGCATTCATCGCGGAGGTGGACGGGAAGGCGGGCGGCATGTGCATCTGCGTCCCGAACCTGAACGAGATCGTGAAGGACATCGGAGGGAAGCTCTTCCCGTTCGGGTGGGCGAAGCTCCTCTACAACACGAAGGTCAAGCACCCGAAGTCCGCACGCCTCATCCTCCTCGGAGTCCGAGAGGAGATCCGGAAGAACGTGAAGCGGTACGGGTATCTCTCCGCGGCCATGTACGTGGAGGTCGCGAAGCGCGGCGCCGCGAAGGGCTACGAATGGGCCGAGCTCTCCTGGACGCGGGAAGACGACGCACCCATCAATCTCGGCATTCGCTCGATGGGCGCGCGCGTCTACAAGACGTACCGCGTGTACGAGAAGCCGCTCTGAGCGCGTCTCAATCCCGCGCGACGGACACGTGGACGTGCGCGGTGTTCTCGTAAAACACCCAGTCAAAACCGGCGTCGAGGGCGAGACGCGCGAGACGCCCGAGCTTCCTCGCGTCCACGTCGGACGTGGTCACGTCCGCGGCGCGGCCCTCGTAGTGGATGCTCCCCGAGCCGTGCTCGCCGCCGTCGTCCCACGCTTCCGTGACGCGGAGGGAGAGGTCCGGCCACTCGCGGTGGACGAGCAGCGCGAGCCGGTGGAGCCGGTCCCGGAGCCGCGGCGTCATCATTCGGTCCGCGCCCGTCCCTTCCTCGTCCTTGAAGACGATGTCGGGGTCGTCGCACCGGACGAAGCGGGCGAAGGCGCGAGAGCCGCGGGCGACGCGGCCGTCGATGCCGCCGATGGCCGACGCCTCGGCGACGTCCGGCACGCGCTGTCCGAGAGAAAACCGCCGCTCGGCGAAGGCGTCCCGCTTCGAGAGCGAGACGTCCAGGCCGCCGTCCAGGGAGCAACCCGGGAGTCCGAGGAGCGCGACCGTGACCAGCGTGGCGAGCCGCGCGCAGGGGCGGGGAGGGAAGACCGGGGACACGGCGTTTCGGCCAGCGTGTCGGATGAGTCCGGATCCCGGCAACAAACTGGCTGATTTCAGCGAATGGGGTGCCCCGGATGCTTGGGGCGGCGTCGGAACCGCCCTAGAAGGGGACCCGCATGAACCCCGACGAGCTCGTCCTCTACACGTTCGCCGTGTCGCACTTCAGCGAGAAGATCCGCTGGGCGCTCGACGCGTCCGGAATCGCCTACCGCGAGGTCACGTGGACGCCGTCGCTCCACCTCGGCCGGGCCTTCCTGAAGTCGCGCCGCGGGACGACCGTGCCCATCGTCGAGATGGGCGGAGAGACCGTGCAGGACAGCACGGACATTCTTCACTTCCTGGCGGAGAGGAAGGCGCCGTTCGACTTGCTTCCGGCGGAGCCGGACCTCCGGAAGGAAGTCCTGGAAATCGAAGACCGGTTCGATCGCGTCGGAGACGCCGTCATCCGGTACGCCTATTCCGTCGTGCTCGCCGAGCCCGATCGCGTGCTCGAAGCGTGGCTTCCGCGAGCGAATCGACTCGAAAAGGCGCTCCTTCCCGCGATCTTCCCCTCGATGATCATCCCGATCCTCCGCCGGAAGTACGAGATCCGGCCGGACGCCGTGCAGCGCGCCCGGGACGTCATCGCGAGCGGCATCCAGTGGCTCGACGAGCGGGTGTCGGACGGCAGGAAGTATCTAGCCGGCGATCGATTTACGGCGGCGGACGTGACGGCCGCGTCGCTCCTCGCGCCGCTCGCGTGCCCCGACGAGCACGCGGTGTACTCGACGCCGAGTTACCGCGCCGGCATCGGTCCCGGCGTCGAAGCGTTCGCCGGAAGTCGGTCGTTCGACTGGGTGCGCCGGCTGTACAAAGAAGAACGCCGCCCGAGAGCCGGAGTGCGCGGGTAACGCTGCTGCCACGCGACGACGTCGCAGAGCGCACGCCGGCGATCTCTCGGGGCCGAGGTGCGCCGACCCCCCGGCGCAAACCGGCTCGGCACTCGCGATAGAGTGACGCTCTCTCCACGCGAGAGGGGCGAAAGACCCGACTTGGGGACCCCAAATGCGGACCCACGGCCTCTGTGACGTACCCCCCCCTCCCGTTGCGCACGCCGCCGGGCCGGCACGCGTACGCGCAGCGCCGGCATGCGCCCGTGCATCCGGCTCCGCGCCGTCTTTTCTCGGTCACCACGTGTCGACGTAGCGGCGCGGGCGTGCCGGATCCGGTGGAGGGACGGACTCCACGCCGCGGACGAGCCAGTGGCGCGTCTCGGCCGGGTCGATGACGGCGTCGATCTCGAGGAGCGCCGCCATGTTCAGCGCCTTGCCGCGCTCGTAGGCGATGCCGACCATCGACCGGAAGGTGGCTTCGCGTTGCTCGGGATCCTCGATGGCTTCGAGCTGCTTCTTCATCGAGAGCCGAACGGCGCCCTCGAGGTTCATGCCGCCGAATTCGCCCGTGGGCCACGAGACCGTGAAGAACGGCGCGTGGAAATGGCCGCCCGACATCGCCTGCGCGCCGAGGCCGTAGCCCTTCCGGAGCACCACCGTGAAGTACGGCACCCGGAGGCTCGCGGCCGCGACGAACATCCGCGACGTGTGCCGCACGAGCGCCGTCGTCTCCGCCTTCGGGCCGACCATGAAGCCCGGCGTGTCGCAGAGGGAGACCACGGGGAGCCCGAACGCGTCGCAGAGCTGGAGGAAGCGCGCGGCCTTGTCGGAGGCGTCCGAGTCGATGGCGCCGCCGAGGTACATCGTGTCGTTCGCGAGCAAGCCGAAGGGGCGCCCCTCGATGCGGACGAGCGCCGTCAGGATGCTTCGTCCGAAATCGCGCCTCAGCTCGAGGACGGACCCGACGTCGGCGATCCGCTGGATGATGGGCCGGATCTTGTACGCTCGGCGCCGGCTCTCCGGGAGCGCGTCCCGGAGCGGGGCCTGATCGGCGGCCTCCCACGAGGAAAGCCGGCCCTGGAAGTACCCGAGGTACTTCTTCGCGACGGCGACGGCTTCGGCTTCGTCCGCGACCTTCACGTCGATGACGCCGTTCTTCGTCTGGACGTCGACGGGGCCGATCTCCTCCGGGGTGAATTTCCCGAGTCCTCCGCCCTCGATCATCGCGGGACCGCCCATCCCGATGTTGCTGTTCTCCGTCGCGATGACGACGTCCGCGCAGCCGAGGAGCGCCGCGTTCCCGGCGAAGCAGCGCCCCGACGCGATGCCCACGCGCGGCACGAGGCCGGACAGCGCCGCGAAGCCGAGGAAGCTCGTCGTGTCGAGTCCGGCGACGGTGTGGACGTCGATGTCCCCGGGGCGTCCGCCGCCGCCTTCCGCGAAGAGCACGATGGGGATCTTTCGCTCGGCCGCGAGCGCGAGCATGCGATCGAGCTTCCGGTGCCCGTAGTGGCCCTGGGTGCCGGCGAGGACCGTGTAGTCGTACGCGAGGATCATCGTGCGGGCGCGCTCGGCGTCGAAGAGCGCGCGGTTCACGCTCGCCACGCCGCAGAGGATGCCGTCCGCGGGGCTGATCCGCGCGAGCTCGTCGGCGTCGTAGCGCGTCCTCTGAGCGGCGACCGCGTGAGCGCCGTACTCGACGAAGGTGCCCGGATCGACGAGATCCGCGATGTTCTCGCGGGCCGTCCGCTGGTTCGTCTTCCGGCGTTTTTCCACGGCATGTGGCCGTCCGGCGTCGGAGAGCGCGTGGAGCTTCTGCCGGAGCTCGACCAGCTCGGGGCGAGGGCCGGGGTTCTGGGGGGCTTCGTCGTCGCGTTCGCTCATCGGGGCGAGACGGGAACCCGGCCGCCCTCAGGAGTCCAGTCGCTGGATGCGGACGGCGCAAGCCTTGTACGCGGGCTGCCTCGAGTGGGGGTCGAACGCCGCGAACGTCAGGCGGTTCATCACCTCGTAGTGCATCGGGATGAAAACCTGCCCGGGCTGGACGGACTGCGTCACGAACGCGCGCGCCTGGATCGCGGCGCGCTGCGACTCCACCTTCACGACCTCGTTCGGCTGGATGCCGAGGCTCCGGGCGTCCCGCGCGGAGACCTCCACGTAGAGCTCGCTCGGCGCGAGCTTGTTCAGGACGGCGGACCGCTTCGTTCGCGTCTGCGTGTGCCACTGCGCCGACGTCCCACGGCCGGTGAGCAGGACGAACGGGAAATCCTGAGTGACGGGTTCCGGGAGCGGCCGGGGCTCCGAAAAGAAGAACTTCGCCTTTCCGTCCGGCGTGAAGAACCGGCCGTCCGCGAAGAGCCGTCGCTCGCGCTCGACGGGGCGCGCTCCTTCCGGGCACGGCCACTGGGTGCCTCCGTCCCGGTCGAGGTCCGCGTAGTCCCCGATGCCGGCGATGTCGCAGGGGCGTCCGGCGGAGAGCTCCTTCAGGATCTCGAACACCGCTTCGGGGCTCGACCAGCGGCGGAAGAGCTCGCCGCAGCCCCAGGCCTCGGCGACGAGCCGGAAGATGTGGAAATCCGCGAGCGCCTGTCCGGGCGCACGGCAGACGCGCTTGATGACGCCGACGCGTCGCTCGGAGTTGATGAACGTCCCTTCTTTTTCGCCCCAGCCCGCGGCAGGGAGCACGATGTCCGCGAGCGCGGCCGTCTCCGTGTCCCGGTACATGTCCTGCACGACGAGGACGTCCAGTCGCTTCACGATCTCGTGGAAGTACCCCTGGTTGATCCAGGAGTGCGCCGGGTTCGTCGCGATGACCCAGAGCGCCTTGATCTTGCCGGAGAGGATCGCTTCCAGGATCTGATCGTACGCGAGGCTCGTCTCCCTCGGGATCAGCGCCTCGTCGATGTGCAGGATCTCGGCGACCTCCGCGCGGTGCTCCGGGGACGAGAAGTCCCGTCCACCGAGGAGGCTCACCGTGTTGCTGAAGAGGCGCGAGCCCATCGCATTGCACTGGCCGGTGATGGAGTTCGGGCCCGTGCCCGGGCGACCGATGTTCCGCGTCATGAGCGCGAGGGCGATGAGCGCCTGCGCCGTGCGGACCCCCTGATGGCTCTGGTTCACGCCCATCGTCCACCAGAAGGAGACGCGCTTTCCCTCGTGGATGAGCGCCGCGAGCTCCCGGATGCGCTCTGCCGCGATGCCGGTCTCCTGGGCCGCGCGCTCCGGTGTGAATGCGGCGACGGCCTCCTCGAACTCGGGGAATCCGCTGGTGTGCTCATCCACGAAGTCTCGGTCGACGAAGCCCTTCTGGATGAGCTCGTTCGCGACGGCGTAGAGGAGCGAGAGGTCTCCCTTGGGTTTCACGGCGTAGTGGTGCGTCGCGGCCATCGCCGTCTCGGTCTTCCGAGGGTCCACGACGACGATCTTCGGCGAGTTCGGGTTCTTGCAGATCCGCTCCCACATGATGGGATGCGCGATGCAGAGGTTCGAACCCACCAGGACGATGACGTCGGATTCCTCGAAGTCCTTGTACGTGAAGGGCGGCGCGTCGAAGCCGAACGCTTGCTTGTACGCGGTCGCGGCGGTCGCCATGCACTGGCGCGTGTTTCCGTCCCCGTGGAGAATGCCCATCCCGAATTTCCCGAGCGCGCCGAGGAACGCGAGCTCTTCCGTCGGCATCTGCCCGGTGCCGAGCCACGCGACGGCTCCCGGGCCGTGCTGCTGCTGCACGGCCTTGAACCGCCCGACCATCTCGGAGAGCGCTTCCTCCCAGGAAACGGGGACGAGCGTGCCGTTCTTCTTCACGAGCGGAGTGGTCGCCCGGCCCGGCGTCACGAGCGGAGTCAGCGCCTCCCACCCTTTCGGGCACGCCATGCCGAGGTTCACCGGGTAGTCGGGCGTCGGCTTCAGCCCGACCGCTTCGCCGTTCCGGAGGAGGATCTCGAGCCCGCAGCCCGTCGAGCAGAAGCCGCAGACCATCGTCGTCGTGCGGTCGGGGGCGATCTTGGAGGGCACCCGCCCGAGACCGAACTTCGACGGCTCCTGGAGGAGCTCCCGCGTGTACGGGCCGTCCCTCTGGATGAGGAGCTCGGCGGATTTCTTCCGAACCCGATCGAAGAGTCCCGTCAACGGAGGCCTCCGGGCATGCGCGAGGCGGGGGCGGCGCGGAAGAAGAGGTACCGCTCGGCGAACTCCCCGACGAGCAGCGCGACGAACATCACCGTGCAGAGGATCCGCGGGTCCTCCGGACGCACGCCGGCGAGCGGCAAGGCCGGAAGCAGGAGACCGCCGAGCGCCGCCGAGAGGAAGCGCGTCAGGGTGACGCCGCGGAGGTCCCCGAGCATGACGACGGCGACGCGCTTCAGCGCGGACTGGCGCACGTCGCTCGCGTGAAGGAGCGTCTTGCCGTCCAGGGAGAGCTTCACGAACGTGGTCGCCGCGAGCGCGACGAGCAGTGCTTCGGCTCCGCGCGTGGAGAGGGCCTGGCTTCCGCTCGTGAAGCTCGTCACGGCGAGCACCGCGGCGCCGCCGACGGCGAGCATCGTCCCGAAGAACTTGATGCCCGTCTGCGCGGGGGACCACTGCTCTCGCTTCGTCGCGACGTAGACCATCATCGAGCAGAACACGCCGACCACGCCGGTGACGGCCGCGGCGATACGGAGCTTCGGCGCCGCCGCGACGACGAGCCACGCGAACGGCAGGTGAGCGAGCGGGAGGAGCGGCGCCGCGACGACGGCGGCATACGCGATGGCGAGCTGCACGAAGAGCCCGAACACGAGCGCTTCACGCGAGAGCCAGGACGTCCGGAGCCCGAGCACGGCGCGCCACGCGAGCAGCGGGCGGCCCAGGTGGAACACGCTCGCGAAGAGGGCGAGGAGCGCGAGCGCGCAGGCGAAGACCGTCTGCGCGAGCGGGTTTCCGAGGTTCTCTCCCGTCACTCGATCGGCCACGAGCGACAGCGCGAACGCGCCGACCGAGAGCTGGGTCAGCGTGAGCATCACGACGAGGGGCGGGTGCGAATGCTCGGGGCGAGTGACGTAGAAATCCGCCGGGAGCATGTTCGCCGGCATGACGCGGTCCGTCTTGTACCGCGTCGTGGGGAGGGTCTGTTCCGGGTCCGGCGCTCCGGGGAGGAACTGGCGCGCGTCGCTCGACTCGACGACCTCGGCGCGCTCCACGACGCGGATGGCGATCGCGCCGTTCGGACACGCTTCCACGCACGCGGGCGCTTCGCCGTTCGCGAGCCGGGTGCTGCACATGTCGCACTTCCGGACGATGCCGCGCTTCTTCTCGTACTTCGGCGCGTCATACGGGCACATCAGCGTGCAGTACTGGCAACCGAAGCACTGGTCGTCGAGGTGCTTCACGATGCCCGTCACCGGGTCCTTCTCGTACGCCTTCGTGGGGCAGCCGCTCATGCACGCGGGTTCGAGGCAGTGATGGCACGAGGTGGTCACCGTCTGGAGCGCCGGTTCGACCGACGTGCCGCCGTGAAGGAGGCCCACGGTGCGCCACGTCTCGTCTTCGTCGAGGCCGTTCTGGGCGTGGCAGCCCGCGACGCACGCCTTGCAGCCCGTGCAGAGATCCAGGTCCACCTCGAAGGCGTATTGCTGACCGGCCTTCGGGCGTTCGATGGGGATGAGGTCCCGGTAGTACTTCTCGTGAAGCGGAGCTTCGGGCGAGTCGTGGAGCTTCGAGAAGCGCTCGACGGCCGTGAGCGTCTGCTGCTCGCGGAGGAGCGCCGCGACGGGGAGCACCGGAAGACGGCGTTTTCCGTCGCCCGTTGCCTTCGCCTTCGGCAGGAGGCCGAGCGCGGCTCCCGCTGCGGTCATGAAGGCTCCGGACGTTTGACGGAGACGAGGATCCGCCCGCCGACGACGCGGCACGGGTAGACGGGGAGCCTCACCTTCGGGTCGTCCAGGCATTCTCCGGTGAGGAGGGAGAAGTTCTGCTTGAAGATGGGAGACGCGATCTTGGGGACACCGCCCTTGTCACCGACGATGCCTCTCGAGATGACGAAGGCCCGGCTGAAGGGATCGAAGTTGGAGAGGGCGACGACGAGATCGCGCGTCGTCCGGACGACGGCGATCTGCTCGCCGGAGACGAGCGCTGCGACGCCGGTGCCCGGCGTGACGTCTTCCAGCGCGCAGACGTCCTGAAAGTCCCGATCCTGATCCACGGCTCCGTCTCTCGTCACGGTCTGTTCGGAGGTCATCCTTCTTCTCTCGTTCGCTTCATTCACGCCGAAAGGACGGGGAGCTTGAACTTCGGCCCGAGCACGGCGCGCTTCTCTTCCCACGTCGCCGGTCGGTGCTGCGCGCGCTCCTTGACGAACGCGACGCTCGGGTCCGCCGCGCTCGAGTTCACGAACATGCGGAACTTCTTCTGGTGCTCGGGGCTCTCGACCGTGGTCTTCCACTCGCATTGGTAGGTCCCGACGATGTGGTCCATCTCCGCTTCGAGCTCCGCGCAGATGCCGAGCGAATCCTCGATGATCACGCTCTTCAGGTAGTCCATGCCGCCCTCCAGGTTGTTGAACCAGGAGGCCGTGCGCTGGAGCCTGTCGGCCGTCCTCACGTAGAACATGAGGAACCGGTCCAGGTAGCGGACGAGCGTCTCCTCGTCCAGGTCGGCCGCGAAGAGCTGTGCGTGCTGCGGCTTCATCCCGCCGTTGCCGCAGACGTAGAGGTTGTAACCCTTCTCCGTCGCGATGACGCCGAAGTCCTTGCCTTGAGCTTCCGCGCATTCACGCGCGCAGCCGGAGACGGCGCCCTTCAGCTTGTGCGGCGCGCGGAGCCCCTTGTACCGGTTCTCGATCTTCACGGCCATGCCGGCCGAGTCCTGGACGCCGTAGCGGCACCAGGTGCTCCCGACGCAGGACTTCACCGTGCGAAGGGCCTTGCCGTACGCGTGGCCCGATTCGAACCCGGCGGCGACGAGCTCCTTCCAGATCGCCGGGAGCTGCTCGAGGCGCGCGCCGAACATGTCCACGCGCTGGCCCCCGGTGATCTTCGTGTAGAGGTTGTATTTCTTCGCGACGAGCCCGAGGACGATGAGCTGCTCGGGCGTCACCTCTCCGCCCGCGAGTCGCGGCACGACGGAGTACGTGCCGTCCTTCTGGATGTTCGCGAGGAACCGGTCGTTGGTGTCCTGGAGACCCTGGTGCTCCTTCTCGAGGACGTAGTCGTTCCACGTGGACGCGAGGATCGACGCGACGGCAGGTTTGCAGATCTCGCAGCCATCCCCCTTGCCGTGCTTCGCGAGGAGCTCCTGGAAGGACTTCAACCGGTGGACCCGGACGAGGTGCACGAGCTCCTGCCGGCTGTGGGGGAAGTGCTCGCACAGGTGGTTCACCACCGTGACGCCGGCCTTCTTCAGCTCGAGCCTGAGGAGCTGGTCGACGAGCGTCACGCAGGAGCCGCAGCCGGTCCCCGCCTTCGTGCAGGACTTGACCGCGCCGACCGTGCCGAGCTTCTCGTCCCGGATCTTGCCGCAGATGCTCCCCTTCGTGACGTTGTGGCAGGAGCAGATGGTCGCGGCGTCGGGCAGCGCGTCGATGCCGAGCCCGCCTTTTCCGCCCTCGCGCGGAGGCATCACGAGCACTTCCGGGTGCTCGGGCAGCTTCATCCCCGTCTGCACGTGCGCGAGGAGCGTGCCGTACGCGGAGGCGTCCCCGACGAGGATGCCGCCGAGGAGCGTCTTCTTGTCCGCCGAGAGGACGAGCTTCTTGTAGAGGGACGAGGCGCCGTCCGCGATGGTGATCACGCGGGAGCCCGGCGTCGCGCCGAAGGCGTCTCCGAAGCTCCCGACGTCCACGCCGAGGAGCTTCAGCTTGGTGCTCATGTCGAAGCCCTCGAACGACTCTCCGGACTCTCCGGCGATCGTCCGCGCCGCGACCTCGGCCATGCGGTAGCCGGGCGCGACGAGGCCGTACACCTTGCCGGAGAACACCGCGCACTCCCCGACGGCGAAGACCCGGGGATCGCTCGTCCGGCACGAACCGTCGATCGCGATGCCGCCGCGCTCTCCGAGGACGATCCCGGACGCGCGGGCGAGCTCGTCCCTCGGCCGGATGCCCGCCGAGAACACGACGAGCTCGACGGGCACCTCGTCGCCGTCGCCGAAGCGGAGCATCTTCACGCGGCCGTCCGCGTCGCGGACGATCTCCCGCGTCGTCGTCGCGACGTGCACCCGGACGCCGAGTTCCTCGATGCGGTCGCGGAGCATGGCGCCGCCCGCGTCGTCCACCTGGAGCGGCATGAGGCGGGGCGCGAACTCCACGACGTGGGTCTCGAGCCCGAGCGCGAGGAGAGCCTTCGCCGCTTCGAGGCCGAGGAGGCCGCCGCCGATGACCGCGGCTCGCGTCGCGCGGCTCGCGGCGTCCCGGATCGCTTCGAGGTCGTCGATCGTCCGATAGACGAAGCAGCCGTCGCCTTCGCGCCCGGGGATCGGCGGCACGAACGGATACGAGCCCGTCGCGAGGACGAGCGTGTCGTACGCGAGGATCCGACCCGAGGCGAGCGCGAGCGTCTGCGCGTCGCGATCGAGCGCCCTCACGGCGTCTCCGAGGACGACGTCCACGCCGAGGGCTTCGTAGTCCTCCGGCGTCGCGAGGGCGAGGTCGTCGGCGGACTTGCCCTCGAACCACTTGGAGAGATTCACCCGGTCGTAGGCGAGGCGCTTCTCCTCGCCCACGACCAGGATCTCGTGGCTCCGGACGAGCCCGCGCTCGGCCGCAGCGCGAAGAAAACGATCGCCGACCATCCCGTTGCCGACCACGACGAGGCGCGGCCGGCGATGTTCGGAGGTGTGAGCGTCCATGTTCGTCTCCTTCGTGCTCCCGACTCAGGCGTCCGCGCTGGCGAGGCTCGGGAGGCGCGCGACGAGGAAGGAACGGCGGAGGTAGCACCACCAGGTCGTCGCGAAGCACGCGACGTAGAACGCCACGAACCACCCGAGCGCGGTGCCCGCGCTCCCGGTCGCCTTGATCGACGCGCCGACGGAGCGCGGGATGAAGTAGCCGCCGAGCGCGCCGATCGCCGCGACGACGCCGATGACCGCCGCCGTCTCCCGGCGAGCGTTCGCGAGCGCCTCCTCTTTCGCCGCCTCGTTCTCCGGGTGAACGCGCCGGAGGTGGTACGTGCGCCAGATCACGGGGAGCATGCGGAACGTGGAGCCGTTCCCGATCCCGGTCGTGATGAACAGCCCGAGGAAGAGCGTGAGGAACAGGCCGAAATCCTTCGCGGACAGCGCGTAGAGGAGGGCGAGGGACAGCAGCGCCATCGCCGCGAAATTCCAGAACGTCACCTTCGCTCCGCCGATGCGATCGGCGAGCTTGCCCCCGATGGGTCGGGCGAGCGATCCGACGAGCGCGCCGAGGAACGCGAGGTTCGTCGTGACCTCCGGGAACTGGGTCTTCAGGAGGAGAGGGAACGCCGCGGAGAACCCGACGAAGGAACCGAACGTCCCGATGTACAGGAACGACATGACCCACGTGTGCTCACGCCGCGCGACGATGAGCTGATCGGCGAAGTTCGACTTCGCGGTCGACAGGTTGTTCATGAAGAAGACCGCGCCGAACGTGGCCAGCGCGATCAGCGGCAGCCACATGAGCGCCGCGTTCTCGAGGTGCGGCCCCTTCGCCGGCGCGCCCGGGAGCACCGCGTAGCCGATCACGATCGGCACGAGGAGCTGGACGGTCGACACGCCGATGTTGCCGCCGGCGGCGTTCAGTCCGAGCGCGTAACCCTTCTCCTTGTCCGGGAAGAAGAACGAGATGTTCGCCATGCTCGAGGAAAAGTTGCCTCCGCCGAAGCCTGCCGTCGCCGCGGCGAGGGCCATGACCCCCCACGGAGTCTCCGGGTGCTGGACCAGGTAGGCGAGCAGGAGCGTCGGCACGAGCAGCAGGAGAGCGCTCACGATCGTCCAGTTTCGCCCGCCGAACTTCGGGACCGCGAACGTATACGGGAAGCGCATGAGCGCGCCGACCAGCCCGGGGATCGCGACGAGGTTGAATAGCTGCTCGGTCGTGTAGTCGAAGCCGACGGATTTCAGCTTCGTCGCGACGACGCTCCAGACGAGCCACACGGAGAATCCGACGTTCTCCGCGAGGATCGACCAGACGAGGTTTCTCCACGCGATCTTCTTGCCGGTGCTCTGCCAGAACCGGTCGTCGTCCGGGTTCCACGTCTCGATCCACCGCGACTTCGTGTTTGCCATTTTCAGGGTCTCCTGGAGAGTGCTCTTCGAATTTTGCGAAATTGTTTCGGCACGAAGACGTCGCCGTTCAGAACGAAAAAGGCAGATCCAGCTGCACGACCTTGTACGAGGCCTTCTTCATCGGGTCGTCGAGCGGCAGGGACAGCGAGACGCCGGGCCGGAACCACTTGCCCTCGCCGATCTGGAAGTGGAGTCGTGGACCGAACGCGACGGTCGTCGTGTCGCGGAGCGAGCCGGTCTTGTCGTTCTTGACCGCGTCGGGGGTCGAGAGCCACCGCTGATGGCGGATCTCCGCGCCGATCGAGAGCTCCGGGACGAGGAAGTATCCGAGGTGGAGACCGGTCGTGAAGTTGGTCTTGGAAGAGTCCTTCTGATCTGCCGAGCCGCGCACTCGCGTGAGCTGGAAGAGCGTCGCTTCCACCTGCGCCGTGAAGCCTCCCGCGACGTAGGCGAAGTCCACGCCCGGGATCACCGTGAGGTCGTTCACCGCGAAGAGGGCGTTGTCGAACGCGCTCCGGGTATTGAGCCCGACGCTCCGGGCCACCTTGGCGGCCTTGTCGGGCGAGTCCCCGCCGCCCGAACCGATCGGCAACGTGACGCCGAGGAAGAAGGCGAGCTTCGTCTCCTTGCTCGGCTGGATGGCGTACGTCGCGCCGAGGAGAGGATTCAGCAGGCCGAAGGACGAGTCCGTCTTCGCCGCGCCCGCGGGGGGATCCGGCGGCGAGTTCTGCACGAAGCCCACTCGGACGAGCGGCGCGAGCTCCTTCGTCACCTTGTAGGATGCGAGGAGGATCGGAACGACGGTCGACGCCGAGTTGCCGGTGACGGGGTCCTTGTAGAAACCCATGCTGGTGTCGAGCCGCACCGCGGTCGCCGCCGCTGCCGGGCGGAGCTGGAACGGAAGGGAGTACGGCGGCGGCTTCGGCTTCGCAGGCTCGGCTGCCGGCGGCGCGTCCGCGGCTGCTGCTTCGGCGGGAGCCGGGGGAGGCGGTGCGGCTTCGTCCGCCTTGGGACCGGACTCGTCTTGGGCGGGCGCCGGGGAAGCGGCGGGTGCGTCGGCCGCGGGCGGGGTTTCCTGGTTTTCCTGGGCGAACGCGACGGAGGAAGTGAAGAGAGACAGGGCGATGGGCGAAAAAAGGGCGAGGATGTCCTGGCCGAGCGACGCGAGGGGAGTGCGTCGCGCGTGATGAGCGCGCATGTTCGAAAAGCTTTCGGTGGGGTTGTTGAGGAGGAGGGCGGAGTGAGGGCGGGGGACCTCGGAAGATTCAGTGGCTGAGCCGCGAGACGCGGGCGCGCGGCGGGGCGCTGCTCTTTTCGCTCAGGTGGCGCATGAGGGACATCACGAGCGGGCCCATCTTCGGGTGCTCGGGCATCACCTGCACGCGGACGCCGTGGACCTCGAGGATCGCCTTGCACGTCGGGCCGACGGCGGCGACGACGACGTCGCTCCGGAGCGCATCCACGAGCTCGCGGCCGAGGTCGAGCCGCTCGGCGACCTGGTAGAGGTGCCGGAACTGGATCTGACAGGTGATCGCGAGCGCGCTCACGTCGCGGTCGACGATGCGCCGGACGAGCTGCTCGAGCGGCGTCGTGTCGGCCGGCATCTGCCAGCGGTAGAGCCAGAACTCGCGAAGATCCGCGCGGCGCGCGAGGAGCGTCTCGGAGAGCGTCTCGCTGCGCTCCCCGTAGTTGAAGAGGAGCACGCCGCGGCCCGAGATCTCGAGGTCGCTCAGGGAGTCGATGAGCTCGGCCGCGGTGAACGGCTCGCGCGCGCTCACCGTCGGCGGGACGCCGAAGCCCCGCAGCGCGGCCGTCGGCTTCGGGCCGCGGCACACCGTCGTCACTCGACGAAGCGCCGCCACGAGCTCCGCCCGGCGCCCGAGCTGCTCGGTGAGCTCGAACAGGAGCGACACGGCGACGCCCGTCATGAAGATCACGACCTCGTGACGACCCGTTTCGAGCTCGTCGAGCAGACCCGCGACGGCTTCCGCCTCGACGTGGGTCGCTTCGCGAACGGCGGGGACGCACACCGGCGCGCCGCCGTGCTTCTCCACGAGGCGCGCGAGCTCGCTCTTCATGCGCGCTTCGAGCAGCACGACGGTCGGTCGGGCCGTTTCGTGGGTCGCGACGGGAGCGGAGGACGGCGGCATCGAGAAGCCCATTGAGCAACCGACGTGCCAGTTCGACGAACCCGCGATTTTCACGGGCGATCCGCGTCCGAGAAACGGGTCCGAAAACCAGCGACGCGCCGCGTCCGACCAAATTGTCGAATACCGCCCCTCCGCGCCGACAATTTCGTCGGATCGATCTCGCGTGTTCGCCGTGTTTCGCGGCACCCTCATTTCGCAGTGCTTTTCTGGGTGTGTTACCGCGCCGAAACACGGCGCCGGCGGTTCACTCCGGCGAAACCGACAATCTCGTCGGGTGCGCGAACGGTGCGCAGCGCGACACCGATTCAGCGGAACCGCGACGGATCGATCCGGAGCTTCCGGATCTTGTAGCGAACGACGCGTTCCGTCGTTCCGAGGACGCGCGCTGCGGCGGCCATGCTTCCGCCTTCCCCCTGCAGCGCCTCCTCGATCATCTGGCGCTCGAGCCGCTCGACGGCCTGCGCGAGCGTGAGCTTTTCGGGGCCGGTCGAGGCCGTCCGGAACGCTTCCGGGAAATGCGTCTCCGAGATCGTCGCGCCGTTGCAGACGACGACCGCCCGCTCGATGACGTTCTCGAGCTCGCGCACGTTCCCGGCCCACGGCTGCCGGCAGAGGAGATCCATCGCGCTGCTCGAAATCCGCACGATCTTCCGCCCGTGCTCCTTCGAGAACTTCCGCATGAAGTACTCGGCGAGGGCAGGGATGTCGGCTCGCCGCTCCCGGAGCGAGGGCACCGTGATGGTGAAGATGTTGATGCGGTAGTAGAGGTCCTCGCGGAACGTTCCGGCCTCGACCGCGCCCTCCATGTCCGCGTTCGTCGCCGCGATGATCCGGACGTCCGTCTTCAGCGTCTCGGTGCCGCCGAGCCGCTCGAACTCGCGGAACTGGAGCACCCGGAGGAGCTTCGCCTGGGTCGTGAGGGGCAGCTCGCCCATTTCGTCGAGGAAGAGCGTGCCGCCCTGGGCGAGCTCGAAGCGGCCTTTCTTCCGCGAGTGCGCGCCGGTGAACGCGCCGCGCTCGTGGCCGAAGAGCTCGGATTCGAACAGGGATTCGGGCAGAGCCGCGCAGTTCACCTTCACGAACGGATGGGACGCGCGCGGCGAGTTCTGGTGGATGGCGCGCGCGACGAGCTCCTTTCCGGTTCCCGACTCGCCGCGGAGGAGCGCCGTCGCGTTCGTGCGCGCGACCTGGCTGATCTGTTCGTAGATCTGCCGCATGACGGCGCTCTCGCCGACCATGTTCGCGTACTCGAACTGGGCGTCGACGGACGGCGGCGCCGGCGCTTCGGGCGGATCGGGCCCTTCCCGCTTCCTGTCTCGCCGTGACGCTCGTTCCACGAGCCCCGCGACGACCTCGAGCGCGGCGAGCCGCTCGCCGAATCCGCCGGGGTCGCGGTGGCGGAAGTAGGCGCAGAGCACGCCGGTCGAGACGCCCCGCGAGGAGACCGGAACCGCGACGAGGTTCCAGCCGGGATCCGTCCACTTCGTCGTATCCCGGAGCTCCGACAGCGCCATCGGATCGTGGCGGAGCACCGGGACCACGATGGGCTGGCCCGTGGCCGCTACCCGCCCGGCGACTCCGCTTCCGAGGCGGCCCGTGAAGGCGTCCGGGTCGACGCCGTGAGCCGCCGCGATGCGGAGCCCGGTTCGGTCCTCCGCGACCGTGTAGAGGACGGAGCGTCCTGCGCCGAGCCTCCGGTCGAGCACCCGGAGCGCCCCGCGAAGCCGCGGCTCGAGCTCACCGTCGGCGGAGAGCTCCCGACCGATGTCTGCCGCGGCAATCAAGGACTCGGGGGAGGCGCCGCCGGGGCCCGGCGGGCGCGATGCCCGGGGGCCGTCGAACGCCGACTCCGCGCCTGGAGGATTCATCGAGATCACCAGTGTTCCGCGAGAATCTTTTCGCAGTGTTTCGTCCGTGTATCGAACCGGAACCTGGGGGACCTCCGGCCGAGTGTTCGTTGAGCCGTCGCGCGCGCGGCCCGCGACTACCGCGCATGTCGCCTGTCGTGTGCGAGCGCCTCGTCCGGGTCGAATCATTCGCCGTCGCCGCCTTCGGGGCCTGCCTCGCCTGCTCCGGTGCGAGCGATGCGGACTCGAGTTCCGGTTCGCCTGGCGCCTCCGGTGGGGCCTTCTGGGGGACGGGGGGCGGGTCGAGCTTCGGCGGGTCGGGTGCCGGCTCCGGCGGAGGCTCCGCACGGGGAGGCAACGCCGGGAACGCCGGCAGCGGCGGCACGCCCGGTGGAACGTCGGGCGGGTCGGGCAGCGGCGGAGCGGGCGGTTCCGGCAACCCGTCCGTCGACGGCGGTCTACCGCAGGGCACGGGCGGGCACGGCTCGCTCGACGGCCCCGTCGCCGTGGACACGACGGACGGGCGCTGGCGCACGCGGAAGAACACGCAGACCGGACGCTTCGAGTTCGTCGCGCCGGACGGCAGCGGCGCCGTGCTGCGCGGCATCTCCATGACGGGCCTCGAAACGGGGACTCGCGAGACGGCATCTGGCGCCGGCTTCTGGCTCTTCAACTCCGGTCAGGGACAGGAACAGACGAACGCGCCCACGGTGCTCGGGAACGTCGTCGACACGCTCGTCTCGAAGTGGGAGACGTCCGTCGTCCGTCTGCCGATCTGCGGTTCTGCCTGGACGCAGAACTACCAGGTCCACGACTGGGGCAACGCCGCCGTGAAGACCTACAAGGACTGGGTCGATCTCGCCGTGCAACGCGCGCGACAGGCGGGAGCCGTGGTGATCCTCGACAACCACCTCTGGGCCATCGCGAAGATGGGGAACGGCGGCGGAGTCGACCGCGGGTCGTTCACGTCGAACGGCGTCACGCACCAGTACTCGGAATACGAGGACGGCTGCACCGGCGTGAACCAGGTCGCGGGCACCAACAGCTGCGCGCCGAAGGACTGGTACACGGACGACCCGAACACCTGGGAATGCGCGATCGCGAACGCGGACGGCGTCACGATCCACAACGGGTACAAGAACCGGACCCAGATCGCATCCATGTGGCAGGACGTCGCGGCCCGCTACAAGGGCGACAGCGGCGTCTGGTTCGAGCTCTTCAACGAGCCGTACTCGAGGAAGGCCGTGACTCCGTACCCGAGCGCGGGAGAAAACGACGAGGAAGCGGACTACCCGTGGGATCTCTGGCGGGACTACATGCAGACCCAGATCCAGGCGATCCGCGACGGGGCCGGGGCGCCCAACATCGTGCTCGTGAACGGGCTCGACTGGGGCTACGACTTCGGTCCCGAGTACGGCCCCATCGCCCACCCCGACGTGTACCTGCCCTGGGCCACGAAGTATCCGAACGTCGCCTACGCCTTCCACCCGTACCAGCACGGCGCGTGCTGCGGTCGGATCGGCGCGAGCGGGACGGACGAGAGCAGCACGGACCCGTACGAGTCCGGCTTCTGCTCCTTCTACGCGGACGGCACGAGCTGGGGCGCCGCGAGCGGCGCGCCGCTTCCCGGCGGGAAGAGCTGCACGAACGCGGGATACGCCGCGACGCAGGACAAGAAGATGCCCCCCTGCACCTGGGTCCCCACGGCGCAAAATCCGGCGACGCACGTGCTCGGCCTCTGCGCGGGCGATCGCGCGCTCTGCAACCCGAAGAGTCAATCCGAGTGCGAGGCCGTCGATCGATCCTCGCCGGGCGCCGGAGGCTGGTCCAAGTACGCCTTCCCGATGACCGCGTACGGTCCGCTCATCGCGACCGAGTTCGGCTCGTTCGACTGCAGCTCGGGCTACGTGAAGACGCTCCTCGACTACATGGGGGAGTTCGGGATTTCCTACACCGCGTGGGCGCTCTGGCCCCAGAACAGCGGCGGTCCCGACGGCCTCGGCTCCTGCGGGTACCCGTCGGTCCTGTCCCCCACGAGCGGGACGGGGGATTTCCACGAGTGTCTGGACGCGGGCGCTTGCGCGTCGCTCATGAAGCCGCTTCCCTGGGCCGGGCAGGCGACGTTCGCCGACTTGGCGTCGCATTGAACGGGTAAAGGGCGTACGGTACTGGATCATGCCGACGCTCGTTCCGTGTTCCGCTTGCTCCCGGCACGTCCGCTCCGAAGAGACGGCGTGTCCGTTCTGCGGCGGTGCCGTCGTCGCACGCACCGTCGTCGACTGGTCGCTCCCGACGGAGCGACTCGGTCGCGCCGCGCTCGCCGCCCTCGCGCTCTCCGCGTGCACCCCGTCCACGACGTCGACCGAGGCCCGGCCCCCGGAGCCGGTCGTCGTCCCCGCGTACGGCGCTCCGCCCGTGCCCGAGCCGGCCCCGCCGGCGACGGCGCCGCCCGCAAGGATGGACCCGAACGTCGTCGCCCCCGCGTACGGCGGGCCGCCCGTACCGCAGGCCCCCATGCCGCCCCCGTCGTCGAAGACCGGCCAGCCCGCGTCGTCCGCGGCCGCCGCCTACGGCGCGCCGCCGCCGATGGGGCCGGGCGGCGGTGCGCTCGCTCCGGTCGCGCCCAAGTCCCCGGACCAGCACCAGAAGAACTGACCACCCCCCTGGCCGCTTGCTGCTCTGCGTAAGAGCGGGACGTCACATCGACGAGCGGCCCGTCTCTAGGGTTCGGGTCGGTCGTGGTACGCTCGAGAGCAGTGTCCCCACGTCTCTCGTCGTGCGCCGCGCTCGTGCTCGCCGTCGGCTGCGGCGGCTCGGAAGGGTCGGGTCTCTTCGGCGGCCCGCAGGGTTCGGCCGCGCACGCCGGCGCTTCGGGTTCGAGCGGCTCGAGCGGTTCCGCGGGCGACTCGAGCTCGGGCGGAGTCGTCTCCGGCGGAAACGGCGGATCGTCGGGAAGCGGCGGTGGGATCTCTGCTGGCGGAACGCTCGGGAGCTCCGGCGGGCGCGTCGGAGACGGTGGCGCGAGCGCGGGAGGCGTGGGGGACGGCGGCGCGTCCAGCGGCGGCTCGGACGGCGTCGACGCGGGCCCGTGCACGCAGGGCGAGCAGCGCGAATGTGCCTGTCCCAAGTTCCCGGGGACGGAGACCTGCAACGGCGGCGTGTTCGGACCGTGCGCGTGCCCCGAGTGCCGCGAAGGGTTCCAGAGCACCTGCAAGTGCCCCGACGGATCGGACGGCACTGCGAACTGCATCGACGGGCGTCTCGGAGGGTGTCTCGGCTGCCCCGTCGCGCCGTCGGGCTGCCTCGTCGGGATGACGTGCTCGTCGAGCGGGTCGTCCAGCACGCCGCTCTGCGTGGTGAACTCGGCGCTCCCCCCATCGTGCACTCGCGATGCCGACTGCGCGGGTCTCGGAGTCGGGTGCTTCCCGCTCCCCATCCTCGGCGGCGAGTGCTTGAAGACCTGCACGCCCTGAGCGGGTTCAGCGACGACGCGGCAGAACGTCCAGATTGAACGCGATGCTCACGCGCTCGACCTGAGCGCGATGGGGATGCACCAGGTGCGAGAGCACCCCGGGGAAGAGAAGGATCATTCCGTCCTTCGGAGTGAACGTGACCCCGGTCGGCGCATGAAACGCTTGCGGCGCGGGAAGCGGATTCAGGAGCTCGATCTTCCCGTCCCGGACGGAAGGATCCTCCGCCGCGCACCCCGCCACGGAGACGTAGAGGACGCCGGACCAGTGCGCCGGATAGTGACTGTGCGGGCTGTGGAAGCATCCCGGTCCGTCGACGTTGGCCCACGAGCTCGAGAGCACGAGATCCGTGTCGGCGAACGTCATTCCGGTCTCGCGAAGAGCGCGCACCGCGAATTCGAGCACCGCTCGGGTGAGGTACTGGGCCCCCGGCGCATCCACCGCATGGAGCGCGTCGTGCGACCGGTAGCCGCCCCGGTTGCTCACGGAAAGGCCAACGGTTTTCGCGCGCTCGCCGTTCACGAGCGCGAGCAGTTCGTCTCGCTTCTCGCCGAAGGATTCGAGCACGCCGCGAAAGACGGGGACGGCGAAGAGTCCGAGTCGTTCGATCGCTCGCTTCGTCGACACGCGCGCGATGGTACCATCCTCGTGGAGGTTCCTTATGCGTACTCGATCGATCGCGGTCGGCTTCGTGCCGAGCGCCGTGCTTCTCGTGGTCGCCTGCAGCGGTGGGAGCTCGACTCGTGCGGTGCACGCCGACGCGGGTGCCGACGGCGCGGCAGGGAACGAGAGCGGGTCGGGCGGGATCGGAGGCAAAGGCGGCGGAGGCGGCGGAGGCGCGCCGGGTGGCGGTGCGGGCGGCGCGTCCGGGGGAAGCGGCGGTGCAGACGCCGGAGCCGGGGGTGGCGCGGGCGGATCACTCCCCGAGGCGGGGCTCTCGGGCGGCGTGTTCTTTTCGGTGAAGAAGGGAGCCGTCGGCCTTCCCGGCAGCGGCGTCCAGACGCACCCGAATCCGGAAAGCGCGATCTTCGCGACGAACGGCAGTGGTCCGTCGCACGTCGCCGGGACGAACATCGAGGGCGTGAGCGCCCTTCTGCTCGGACTCCTCCCGACGGACGAGCTCCGCGACGTCGCCGTATTGAAGCCGGTACCGGTGCATCCGCTCTATCACTTCTCGGTCGCGGACGGCGCGTCGCTGGGCTTCTCGCACACGGACGTGTTCCGCTCGAGCACGGAGGCAGGGGTCCCCGGTGACGTGTTCGTCTCGGACGGGATCGGTGAGCACTTCGACGGCGAGAGCGGCCGTCGTCCCGGAGCGAACGCGCTCACGATCGACGAGGCGCGCATCGGCCTTTCCTCGACGCCCACCGCCGGGAGCGACGCGTCGCCCGGTAGCGTCGACGACGTCGACGGTCTCGAGCTCGGCGTCACCGGCGTGCCGACGAAGGTGTACTTCACGGTCGCGAAGTCTGCGGCGGGCGCGGCGGGCAGCGCCGTCGCGGCGACGGCCGCGGCGGAGCGCGGGTGCACGGTCTTCGTGAGCAGCCTGGACGGCAAGAACGAGAAGGCGTTCTCGTGCGCGAGCATCGGCCTCGCCCCGGGCGACGAGATCGACGCGCTGGAGGTGAACGGATCACGGCAGCCCGCGCAGGTGCTGTTCTCCGTCACCGCCGGATCCGTCGGAGCGACGGCGAGCGCGGTGGAGGCGGAGGCGGCATCCACCGAGGCGATGGGCGACGTCTTCCGGTCGACCGGCGCCGGCACGAACGAACGCGTCGTCGACGAGGTGGGGCTCGGGCTGAACCCCGGCGACGAGCTCGACGCGCTCTCCGTGACCGACGAAGAGCTCGTCCCCGACTACAAGTACGCGGAGGGCTCCTGCTCGTCGCTCGCGCCGAATCCGGAGAGCGACGGGGTGAACCCGTACGTCTACACCGCATACGGGAAGAGCTGGATCGGCTCGGGGGTGATCGGCATCACGCGCCAGCGGTCGTCCGTTTCGGGCGCTCCGTTCGAGCTCCTCGCGTACGACACCGCGACGTGCGCACAGATCGGGAGCGCGCTTCCGCTCGACGTCGCGGGCGACGCGGGGCAGCTCGTCTACCCCCGGAACGCGCTCGCGATCGTGCCGCTCGCGGGATGGTCGAAGGCGGCGCCCCTCTCGAACGTGGAGATCTGGACGTCGGACCAATCCGGCACGAATCGACTGCTCCGGTACGCCCCCGGCGGCGGGCTTCCCGCGCAGGTCGTGACGCTGGACGCGGGCGTGGGGCCCGGCGAGATCCTTCGCCTGGTGTACCGCCCGAAGACCGACGACTTCGGTCTCCTCTTCCAGGGCGCGGCCGGGAAAGAGATGGTGTTCGTGACGCACCCGGCCTCGAACGCCACGACCGCGCCGGCTTCCCCTCATCTTCCAGTCCCGTACCCCTGCGAGGAGTACGAGGGGTTCATCGGCGTCGATCCCGCCGCGAGCGGCGTGGAGCTCGCCGCCGGCTATACGCTCGGCACCCGGGTCAAGGTGTGCTCGCTCGACGACGAGCTCCACTTCCGGAAGCCGCCGCGTGGCTGGATCGGCGCGACGCCGCCCGACTCGGGCGCCTCGGCGATCACGGACTCGCTGTACGAGGGCCTCATCGTCCCGGGTACGGCCATCTACGGCATCGACCGGTCCGGCGGCGGGTACGCGCTCGTGACCCTGACCAAGAATCCGTGACCTCCCGGTTCGCGGGGCGCGCCGGTGTCGGGCTCGTCACGCTCCTTCCGTGGAGCCGTTCAGGGGAGGAGCTCTCGGTCCACGAGCCGCGCCTGCACGGCTTCCGCCACGTGCGTCGCGCGGACCGCGTCGCTCCCCTCCAGGTCGGCGATCGTCCGCGCGACGCGGACCACCTTGGCGAACGCGCGCGCGGAGAGTCCGAGCCGCTCCGCGGCTTCCTGGAGGAGCGTCTTGCTCCGGCCGTCGAGCGGCGCGACGGCCTCGAGGTCCTTCGCGCGGAGGACGGCATTGCACGCCACGGACGTCTTCCCCAGGGTTCGCCTCTTCGTCTGGATCTCGCGCGCTCTCTGGACCCGTTCGCGAACCGTCGCGGACGATTCTCCCCGCGCGTCCGACGTGAGCGCCGCCACGTCCACGGGCGGGAGCGAGACGTGGACGTCGAGCCGATCGAGGAGCGGCCCCGAGAGGCGCCCGAGGTACGCGCGCCGCTGCTTCTCCGTGCACCGGCAGGAGCGCGTCGGGTGGCCGAGGTTCCCGCACGGGCAGCGGTTCATCGCCGCGACGACCAGAGGCCGGGCCGGAAACCACGCTCGCGCTTTTGCCCGCGCGATGCAGACTCGCCCGTCTTCCAGGGGGCTCCGGAGCGCTTCGAGCGCGTCCCTCCGGAACTCGGGGAGCTCGTCCAGGAAGAGGACGCCGTTGTGGGCGAGGCTGACCTCTCCGGGGCGTGGAATTTCTCCGCCGCCGACGAGACCGGCTTCGCTCACCGAGTGGTGCGGCGCGCGAAAGGGCCGGGAGAGCACGATGCCGCGCTCCGGTTCGACCAGGCCGACGACGCTGTGGACGGCGGTCGTCTCGATCGCTTCCGCGTAGGTGAGCGGCGGAAGGATGGAGGGCAGGAGCCTCGCGAGGAGCGTCTTCCCGCCCCCGGGCGGCCCGAGCATGAGCAGGTTGTGCCCGCCGGCCGCGGCGATCTCGAGCGCACGGCGCGCCATCGCCTGACCCCGGACGTCCGACAGATCGCCCTCGGCCGTCTGCTCTCTGGGCGCAAACGGCGGGCGCGACGCGAGCGGGAGCGTCCGGGTGCCGGAGAGGTGCGCCACGACGTCTTCGAGACAAGTGGCCACGTGGGTGGCCACTTGCCCGACGAGCCCCGCCTCCGCGCGGTTCTCCACGGGGACGATGGCGCGCCGGATGCCGCGGCGGCGCGCGCCGTCGAGCTGGGGGAGGACCCCGCGGATGGGCCGGAGCGTGCCGTCGAGCGAGAGCTCTCCGAGCAGGAGGATGTCTCCGAGCGGCCCGGACGGCACGGCCCCGATCGACCCGAGCACGGCCGCCGCGAGGGCGAGATCGAGCGCCGCGGCGCTCTTCTTCAGGTCCGCCGGAGCGAGGTTCACCGTGATGGCGTACTCGTCCAGCAGGATGCCGAGGCGGGCGAGGGCGCTCGCGACCCGCACGCGAGACTCCCGGACGGCGGCATGCGCGAGCCCCACCATCTGAAAGAACGCGGGGCCGCGCGTGGAGCACGCCTCCACACGGATCGGGCGCGGTTCGAGGCCGACGAGGGTGCAGGTCTGGGCCGTCGCGAGCCCGAGCGGAGTTCCGGCGATCGTTCCGTGAGTGGTGACGGTGGCTGGCATTCGCGGCGATCCCCTGCAGCGCCCGTGCCGCCCGGAGGACCTCGAGAAACGCCGAGAGGTCCGGGTCGAGCGCGCGGCGCGCGGGCGGTTCGCCATGGCGGTCGCCGCACGGCCGGATCGTGTACGCTCGCCGGGTGGCGCCGACCGACGACCGGGCGTTCGCGTGGTACGATCCCAGAGCTGCTCAGGGGCGCTTCGTCGTCACGGCGCTCGTGTTCGTCGCGACGGCCGCCGGCCTCGGAGAGAGTCTCCCGCTCGCGTTCCGTCTGGTCGCCGCCTGGGACGCGGCCGCGGCGGTGCTCCTCGGCCTCATCTGGTGGATCATCCTCCGAGCCGGCTCCGCGGAGACGCGCCGTCGCTCCGCGGCCGAGGATCCGGGCCGGACGCTGCTGTTCCTCCTGGTGACGGTCGCGTGCGTCTTCAGCCTGTTCGCGTCCGCCGTGGTGCACAAGCACGCGAGCCAGCTCGCGCCGGACGCGACGTCCGCGCTCCTGGTGCTGAGCCTCACGGCCGTCGCCGTCGCGTGGCTCCTCACGCACACGGTGTACGCGCTCCGATACGCGCACCTCTACTATCGGGACGACGAAGAGGGAGAAGGCGGCCTGACGTTTCCCGGCGACCGGCCGCCGGACGATCTCGATTTCGCCTATTTCTCGTTCACGCTCGGGATGTGCTTCCAGGTGTCGGACGTCGTCATCACGAGTCACGCCATCCGGCGGGACGCGCTCGTGCACGCCGTTCTCTCGTTCGCGTACAACACGGCCATCCTGACGACGGCCCTGAACTTCGCGCTCGGCTCGATCGGGTGAGTCTCCGGACGCCGCTCGTTCACTCCGCCTGCATGCCCACCGCGTCGAGCATCTCGAAGAACGCGGGCTTCGCCTTCGCGACCGTCTTTTCGGGCCCGGTGAGCTTGAAGAACCAGGGGCCGTCCGGGGCCTCCACGATGGCGCCGACGAGCGCCTGCCCGGGCTTCGGCTCACCCTGCATGGGCCGGAACGTGCCGTGCGCGATCTCGAGGACGTTCGCCGGCATGATTCCCTGGGTGCGCTGCGACTTCACGGGCTCGGCGTGCCTGCCCTCGAACTGCCCGATCCACCGGTCGAAGTTCGCCTCGATGCCGCCGCCCGAGCCTCCCGGAAAATGCGAGACGCTCATTTCGGCGTCTTGCTCCTTCGGTCCGGGCACCCGGTACGTCGCGACCCGCATCGGTCCGGGTTCGCCGCGTGTCCATCCCGGAGGGTCCGGCCACACGAGCTTCGGCGCGAGCCGCTTCGGCGGAGTGGACGCGACCGGCGGAGCCGAAGGCGCGGTCCGGGTAACCTCGGGCCGGGACTCGGGTTCCGGCGTCTTCCGGCTGCACGCCGCGACGAGGCCGAGCAGACCGAGCAGGAAAGGAACGAAGGAGACCGCCTTCGCCGTCGCGGCGACGGAGCGGGTGCTTTTCGAATTCCGTGGGAGCATCGGTGCTGGACTCGTGGCGTACTAGGGACGAGGATTCGCGGTCAATGCGCTTCGTCGTGGATGCTCGCTACGGGGGCCCCGAGCCGAGCGGCATCGGGAACTACGTGCGAGGCATCGGGAGCCGCCTTCCAGCGCTCTCTCCCGACGACCGCTTCCGGTTCTGGGTGAGGCCGCGCGCGGCGCCGATCGCCACGCTGCCGAACGCCGAGCACGTCCGCGTTCGCGCCGTGCCCGCAGGGCTCGCGACGCTCCTCTGGCCGGCGCGCCTCGACGCGCTCGCGCCGGAGGACGTCTTCCACGGCCCCGCGAACATCCTCGGCTTCGGTCTGCCGTGCCCGGCCGTGGTGACGGTGCACGACGTCATGTGGCTCGAGCACCTCGAGTGGTGTCAGCCGCGCCCCTATCTTCGCCCGGTGAGCCGCGCCTACTACACGACGGGCATCCTCCGCGCCCTTCGCCTCGCGGACAGAATCCTCACGGTGTCGCAGGCGTCGGCCGACGCGATCGTCCGCGTCGAGCCGGGCGCGCACGGGCGCGTCGTCGTCACGCCGAATGCCTGCGAGGCGCACTTTCGAGCGCCGGAGTCCCGGGACGACGCGAGACGCGAGGCGGCGCGAGCGCTCGGGTTCGACGAGCCGTACTTCCTCGTCGTCGGCCAGAATCAGCCGTCCAAGGCGCACGACGTCGCCGTCCGGGCGTTCGCGGAGGCCGGGCTCTCCCGGCACCGTCTCGTGCTCGTGCAGCGACTCGAGCCCGGTCGCGGCCTCCACCGTCTCGTTCGCGAGCTCGGCATCGAGCGCCGGGTCTCGTTCGCGTCGAGCTTGCCGCTCTCGGGGCTCGTCGCCGCCTATCAGTCCGCCGATGCGCTCGTGCAGCCGTCGCTCGCGGAGGGGTTCGGACTTCCGGCGCTCGAGGCGATGGCGTCGGGGTGTCCCGTCGCGGCGAGCGACATCCCGCCGCTCCGCGAGGTGCTCGGCGGCTCGGGCCTCCTCTCGGCCCCCGGAGATGCGAGCGCCCTCGCCGGGAATCTCCGCCGGCTCGCGGAAGAGCCGACGCTCCTCGGGGAGCTCCGCGAGCGCGGGCTCGAGCGCGCCAAGGCCTTCAGCTGGGATCGCTCCGCGGCGCTGACGCTCGACGTGTACCGCGACGTCGTGGCGCGCCCTCGCCGGGTCGCGGCATGAGTCGTCCCCGGGTGCTCGCGGCCCCGTCGTCTTCCCTTCGCCTCTGGGCGGCCGCGTTGCTCACGGTCCTGCTCGCCGGCGCGACGGTCGCCGCGACGCTCGCCGCCGTCGCGCCGCCGCCCGCGCCTTCCTCCGTCCATCGCGGGCCGCCGCTCGCTCCCGCGCTCACGCGACGGCTCCTCCTCGTGATCGTGGACGGCCTTCGCTACGACGTCGCGACGGACCCTGCGAAGATGCCGCACTTCGCGGAGGAAATGCGGACGCGCGCGAGCGGGGAAATCTGGGCGGGCCCGGTCTCGATGACCACCAGCGCGGTCCTTTCCATCGGCACGGGCCAGCGCGGGCGGCTCGAGCAGGTGGTCCGCAACGTGAGCGCGGGCCGTCCTCCGTTCGACACGTGGTTCTCCGCCGCGAAGGAGCAGGGGCTCCGGGTGGGCGTCGTCGGGGACCCGGCGTGGGTTCAGATGTACGGCCCCGATCTCGCCGAGGACCGGCTGGACCCCGAGGGCGTCGCGATCGACGTCGATTTCAATCCGATCACGTTCCGGTCCGCCCGGGAGCTTCTCGCGCGGTCCCCCGACGTGCTCGTCTTCCATTTCGGGACCCCCGACCACCAGGGGCACGCCTACGGCATTCGCTCACCGAGATACGCCGCCCACATCCACGGGTTCGACGAGGATCTCGCGGCGCTGCTCCGCGAGGTGGGCCCGGACTGGACGGTCGTCGTCACGAGCGATCACGGCGCGGCCGACTCGGGGACGCACGGCTCCGACACGGCCCTCCAGCGACGCTCGCCCATCTACGCCTACGGCCCGGGCATCGTCCCGGGGCAAAAGCTCTCCCACCCTGCCGACCAGCTGGACCTCTCCGCGACGCTTCCGGTGCTCCTCGGCGTTTCTCCGCCGGCGCACGGGCTCGGTCACGTGCTCGTCGAGTGGCTCGCGGTGCCGGAGACGACCCGAGCGGCCCTGGCGCGTGGAAACGCGGAGCGTGTCCTCCAGTACGCGCGGGCAGTCGCGGAGCCCGCTCGCGTGGACGCGCTCCGCGACGGCCTGGCTCGCTCGGGAGACGGAGGCGCGCGCGTCGACGCGAGCGAGCGCGCCGTTCGCGGCGCGGACGCCCTCGTCGCGGAAAACACCGGCCTCGCGTCGGGGGCGGCTCCGCTCCGGCTCGCGGGGATCGCATTCATCGTGCTGCTCCTCGCGATCGTGCTCCTCCCGGAGGCCTCGCCGTGGACGTTCGCCGGTGCGGCGTCGGTGCTCGTCGTCACGGTGCTCCTCGTCATCCACGTGGAGCGACTGCCGGGGGCATGGCCCAACGGCGTCCGGATCCCGCTCTTCGTGCTCGGCAACGTGCCGTTCCTCGCGCTGCTCGTCGCGCCGTCCCGGACCTCCCGCCTCTTCACGCAGCTCGGGCGGGCCCTCCCGATGCTCGCGCCGTGCGCGCTCGCCGGGTGCTACACGGCCGACGCGCGCCCCGAGGCGTTCGTCGCGGCCGTCGTCCTCGCGCTCGTGTTCGTCGGATACGGGCCGCTGATACCCGGAGGAGGGACCCTCCTCCGAGGCGCGGGGCCCCGGCTCTCCTCGCTGGATCGCGTCGCTTTCTTCGCCGCGATCGCGCTGCTCGTTCCCACGGTGCTTCGCGAGGGGGACACGTACAGCGCGCTCTTCGGCTCGACCGCCCTGCGCGACGCCCTCGCGACGGCGGTCGCCGCTCTCGGCGCGGCGTGGCTCGTCCGTCCCCACGTGCGTTCGCTCGGGACGGTCCTCGTCGTCGCGCTCGCGGCGGGGGGCGTGCTCTGGGTTCGTCCGGTGCTCGGTCCGGTCGTCGGAAGGACGCTGTGGCTCGGCCTCGTCGCTTCCGCGGTCTTCCTCTTCCGAAAGCGCCGTGCGGGCGAGGGAATCGTCGCGCTCCTCTTCGCCGTGGCGCTCGTCTCGCGCCAGTTCGAGTCGATCCCGGTCGTTGCGTCCGTCGTGCTCGCGACGGTGGTGGGGCGCAGTCTCGGCAAGGCCGAGGCCCCCGCAGCCGGAGCGCGCCTCGCGACGACCCTAGTTCTCTCTACGTTTCTCTTCGGGCTCGGCTTCACCTACCGCATCGGCGTCCAGGACGGCCTCGACTTCGGCGGGATGTTCTGGGGCGCCGGCGCCTTCAACGACGCCCACGTCTCCGCTTACGTCATCGGCGCCGCGCTGTCCTTCAAGTACGCGGCGGGGATCTTCCTTCCCGGGGCGGCGCTCCTTCCGGCGTGGGGCGAGGGCCGGCTACCCGCGTTCCCGAGGGTGGTGCTCGCGGTGCTGGCGTACCGCGTCCTCTCTTTGTTCGCGCAGTTCACGCTCGCGGGGACGAGCTACTGGACGGCCATGCGCGTGATCGGGGACCTGCCGACGGCGGTCGCCGCGTGCGTCGGGGGGCTCGCGCTGGTGCTCGCATACCGAACCTTCGCGCTGGGCACGGCCGGGATCCCGCAAGCTCCCGGGCGTCCATCGGCCAGCCCACCCGCCCAGTAGCGCCGCCATGGCGCTGCGGTGGCGCGAAGCCCCGGTATCGTCGAAGACTCGGACAACGGCCGTCGCCCTCCTTGTCCTTGAAACCGGTCGGCGGGTCGCGGCAGGATGCGCCCCGCTTCATGAGGAACGGGTTGGCGGTGCTGGTGGCTGGGGTCTTGCTCTCGGCCGGACCTCGCCTGGCGTCCGCCGACGAAGTGCGGTCGGACCCGGCCCTCGCTCACGAGCTCTTCGACGAGGGCCGGCGGCTCATGGCGGAGAAGGACTACGCGGGCGCCTGCGCCAAGTTCGACGAGAGCCATCGTCTCGACGCTTCGGGCGGCGGAGGGACGCTGCTGAACCTCGCCCTGTGCAACGAGATGCTCGGTCACACGGGTACGGCGTGGGCGCTCTTTCGCAAGGCTCGCGCGCTCGCCATCCGCGACCGTCGAGCGGACCGTCAAGAGTTCGCGGAGACCCACATCGCGCAGCTCTCACCGCGGCTGGTTCGACTCAGGATCACGGTGCCTGCGCCGACCCGTGTCGCCGGCGTTCGAATCGCGCGGAACGGCGTCCTCCTCACGGAGAGCGAGTGGGGGGAAGCTCACGTGGTGGACCCGGGAGAGGTCATCGTCGAAGTGTCCGCGCCCGGGCGGCGTCCGGCTCGGCTCGTCGTGCATCTGGACGAAGACGGAATTCTCCGAGAAGTCGTGACGCCGGAGCTTCCCATCGTCGCGCGCGGCTCCGTCTCCGCGAAGGAGCGTCGAGAGCCGCTTCTGACCGGCACGCAGCCATGGGCCGTGGCGCTCGGCGGGCTCGGCGCCGCCACGCTGTTCGCCGGGGGAATGCTCGCAGTTCGTGCGACACGGCGTCAGCACGCCGCCGACACCCTCTGCCCGAACTACGACCACTGCGAGCCGCTCGGCATCACGACCAGCGCAGAAGCTGCGAGCGACGCACGCGTTTCCGTGGCGCTGTTCGTCACCGGGGCGATCACCGTGGCGGGGTCCGTCGCCTGGTATCTCCTCGGCGGGAAGTCGCGTTCCGCCCACGGCGCCACGGACGCGGCGGTCGTCCGGTTCTGATGGGTTCCGCGATGCCCCACGGTCTCGACATCCGCCCTCGCGCCGCCGGAGACAGCCGGACGGCAAAGCGTCGACCGCGCCGTTTCGTCCTTCCCCTCGGTCTCGTCGTCGTCGTCGGGACCGCCGGCGGATGCATCGCCGAGAAGCAATGCCGGCCGGGTTGCGTGGATGCCGATACGCGCCTTCTGTGTGACGCGGACGGGAATCCGCGCGCCGAGCCGTGTCCGATACCCGAGGGCTCGTGCGCCGTCGCTTCCTGCAGCGAGGGGGTGTGCGGTATGTCGCCGTCCGTCGGCGCGTCGTGCGGATTCCGCGGACTCGGTCGCTGCAACGAGGGGTACGCCTGCCTCGGGCCGGACACGCACCTCACGTCAGGGACGCACTACACGTGTGCCGTGACGGATGACGGGGACGTCTGGTGCTGGGGGTCGAACGCGCGCCAGGAACTCGGTGATGGGACCACGCTGTTTCGGGGGAACCCCGTCCGAGTCCGGAACCTGCCTCCCGCGGTCGACGTCAGCGCGGGGGATTCGTCGACCTGCGTCGTGACTCGAGCCGGAGAAGTCTACTGCTGGGGAAACAACGCGACCCGTGCGGTCGATCCGTCCTCGACGGAGCTCATCGTGAAGACCCCGGCGCGGATCGACGTGCCGGGCGTTCGGTTCGTGAGCGTCAGCACCGGAGGCGCACATACCTGTGCGCTGACCGACCAGGGCACGGTCTGGTGCTGGGGCAGCACCGGAGTAGGTCAGGCCGGGGTCGATCCCGCGCTGGTCGAGGGAGATACGGCGCGCCCGACGTTGGTGGCGAACCTGGACCACGTGAAGCAGCTGGACTCCGTGAAACATCATTCTTGCGCCGTCCGAACCGTCGAGCCGAGTCTCGTCTGCTGGGGAAGCAACGCGTACGTGGAGAACCCGGCAGGGACGTCCATCGACGGCGTGCTCGGTCCGGCCGCCGGAGAACGGGAGTTTTCGGCGGCCCCGGTGCCGGTGCCCGTGCCGGCCACCGTGCTTCGTGTGGCCCTCGGTCCCGACGCGACCTACGTGCGCGCGGTGGACGGGAAGGCGTACGCCTGGGGCCTGAACGACCACGGGCAACTCGGAACCGGGAGCTCGGCGTTCTTCAACCCCAACCCGGAGGCAGTCAAAATCGACGACAAAGTCGTCCTGCCCGGCGTGGAAGACCCGGTGCGGACGAGTGGTCCGGGAGAGTGCACGCGTCTGCAGGACTCCTCTCTCGGAGGCCGATACTACTGCTGGGGGGCGAACGATCGCGGCGAGCTCGCGATGGAATCTCAGGTCGGGCGGACGCTACCCTATGCAAACGAGGCGACGGCGCTCCCGAACACACCACGGACGACGTCCCAAATGGCGCTCAGTCAGGACCACGCGTGCATCATCATCGGCGAGCCCGGCGATGCGCCCGGAACGCAAAACACCGCGATTTGGTGTTACGGGATCAACTCCGAAGTCGGGAACGGTAGTACCGACCCCGCTTCCAATCAGATTTTTCCGGCGCCCGTGGTGTGGTCGACCGGTGGGATGGAGGAGCAATGAAGATCAAGTGGTGTCGGAGTTTCGAGGCCGGATTGGTCGTGTCGATCCTCGCGGTGGCAACGGGTTGTTCGTCGAACGGCGTCGGCGAGGCGAAGCCGTGCAAGCCGGGCTGCGTGGACGAGAAGACTCGGCTCGAGTGCGACAGCGGCGGTGCGCCGCACGAAGTCGCCTGTACCCAGCCGGATCAGCCATGCGCGGAGTCCGTCTGCAATGCGGGGACGTGCGAGACACGAGCCGCCCAGGGCGCCTCGTGTGGCGGCGGAGAGGGGACCTGTAACGCCGCCTATGCGTGCCTCGGGCCGAACGTGCAGCTCACGGCCATTCGTCAGCATACGTGTCTGACCGATGCGGAAGGCCGGCTCTGGTGCTGGGGCGGGAACGGTCGCGGCGAGCTCGGGGACGGCACCCAGCAAGACCGCGGAACGCCCGTGCCCGTCCGCGGTTTGAGCGGGAAAGTCCGGAGCGCGACGGCGGGCTACGCCCACACGTGCGCGCTGATGACCACCGGCGAGGCCTACTGCTGGGGGGACAACACCGGAGGGCAAGTGTCGGCGGATTCGGCGACGAACCCCGTCCTCGAACCGATGCTGGTCCCGTCTCCGGTCGCCTTCACGTCGATCATCGCCGGGCAAGGTCAGACGTGCGGGATCACCGGAGACGAGGAGGTGTACTGCTGGGGCAACACGAGCGCCGGGCAGTGCGGCGTGGATCCGTCCCAGGCGTTCGAGGTCGGGCCCACGAAGATCCCTGGGCTCGATCACGTGAAGAGCGTCCAGACCGTGAAGAATCACGTCTGCGCCGTCCGCTCGGAGGATCCGACGATGGTCTGCTGGGGCAGCAACCTGTACCTGGAAGACGGCGGCTACGTGGTCCACAAGCTCGGTCCTGGAGCGGGCGATCAGAGCTACAGCGCGACGCCCCTTCCCGTCGACGTTGGCGTGCCGGTCGTTGCGATCGGCATGGGGTACGAATCCACCTACGCCGTCGGGGCGGACGGATCCGCGTACGCCTGGGGATACAACGGGGCCGGTCAGCTCGGCATCGACGCGACGGACAAGGTCATCGCGTCGCCGACGCGGGTGATGGCGTCTCCCGGAGTGCCGTTCTCCGGCGTCATCGACATGTCCCGCTCGGACGGGTCGGACATGTGCGCGGAGGTCCAGGGCGTCCCCAGCCCGAGCTACCTGTGTTGGGGGAAAGACGACCACGGCGAGCTGGCGCTCAACCTGGACGGCTTCGTGAGGTTCCAGTACCCGCAACCCACGGTCGTTCTTCCCGCGGGCGCGACCGGTCTCGTGAGAGGGGAGGACCACGGCTGCGTCGTCGTCACCGACACGACGACGCAGATCTGGTGCTACGGCAAGGAACAGTGGGTCGCGAACGGGTCGGTGGATCCGCAGCAGGACCAGAAGACCCCCGCTCCGATCACCTGGGACACGACGGCCGGGCCTCCCCCCTGACGTCCGCGTCCTTCACCCATCCGATGCTTCGTCCCGAGTCAGGCCGTAGCGGCGCATCCATCGCTGGATCTGCACGCGGGCCTTCCCCATCGAGCGCGCGACGGCCGTGACGTTTCCGTTGTGAGCGCGGAGCAGGGACAGCAGCTCGGCTTTTCGTGCGAGATCCTCGGGGCGGAGCGGCTGGGCGTCCCCCGGCGCGCCTGCGCTCGACGCGCCGCCGTCGGCGGGCTCCGTGTGGAAGAGGTGCTCCGTGCCGAGCTTCCCGCTCTTCGCGAGGACCACGGCCACGGAGATCCGCCGCGCGAGCTCCCGGACGTTCTGCGGCCAAGGGTGGGTGAGGAGCCTCCGCACGGCTTCGAGGGAGAAGGAGACCGAGCGCGGGTCGACGTCCGAGCGCGCGAGTAGCTGCGAGACGATGACGCCGACGTCTTCGACCCGCTCGCGAAGCGGTGGAAGGCGGACCTCGAAGCCGGTGAGCCGCGCGAGGAGGTCGTCCCGGAACGTTCCGTGACTGACGGCTCGGGAGAGATCGCGGTGCGTCGCGGAGACCAGCCGGAAATCGACGGCGACCGGAGCGACCGTCCCGATCGCGACGACGGCGCGTTCCTCGAGCACGCGAAGAAGCGCCGCCTGAGCCGGCGACGGGAGGTCGCCGATTTCGTCGAGGAAGAGAGTACCCCCGTTCGCGGCGCGCACCAGTCCGGGTCGGTCTTCCGTCGCGCCCGAGAACGAGCCTTTGCGGAAGCCGAAGAGTTCGGCTTCGACCAGCGTCGAGGGGAGCGCGCCGCAATTGACGGCCACGAACGCCCCCGATCTCGCCGAGAGATCGTGGACGGCCTTCGACACCAGCTCTTTTCCGGTCCCCGTCTCGCCCCGGACGAGCACGGGAACGCGGGCGCCCGCCACGTCCCGGAGCTGCGCGAACGTTCGCTCCAGCGTGGGCGACATCGTCGTGAGCGGACCGCACTCGGATAGAGGGGGCGCGAAGTGGTCGGGCGCCGAGGCGGGGTTGGCGGGCACCGAGGCCCGGAAGTGCAGGAACGAGTGCCCCACCTGGAGCACGGCGCCGTCCCCGAGATCGGCCCGCGTGATCCGCTCGTCGCCGAGCCAGGTCCCGTTCTTGGACGCGTCGTCCAGGACGGACCAGCCCGTCTCCGTCCGACGGATGGCGGCATGCGAGCTCGACATCCACCGATCGGGGAGCGTCAGCACGAGACGGCGGGCAGTCCCGTGCCCGACGCGGACGGCCTGATGTACGTCGCCGCGGCGGAGCTGAACCTCGTCGACGCCGTCCAGCCGATGTCGCGAAGAGGGGCGTGTCGGGTCATCGGCGTCCATCACGACGAAGAGGAACGGCGCCTCGACCGTTCGTGCGAGGACGGGTCCGACCTCCTGTGAGAGCGTACCGGTGACTGAATCGGTTCGAGGGAAGGTCATGACGTCAGGGTTTGATCGGCCGGCGGTCGCGATCGGAGCAGGGCGAGGGCGCGAGGCGCGAGCTCCGGCGGGGGGCGACCATGCACCACGGCGTCGAGGTCCCTCGCGAACTCGCCGGCTCGCCCGTAGCGCTGAGCGGTGGCCTTCGCCAGAGCGAGCGCGAGGACCCAATCGATTCCCTCCGGCAGCTCGGGCCGGAGAGTGCGGATCGAGGGAGGGTGAAGGTGCATCGCTTCGTAGGCTGCGCCGGCGGCGTCGCGGGCGGGAAAAGGCGGAACGCCCGAAAGGACGCGGAAGACCAGGCACCCGAGGGCGAACACGTCGGTGTGTGCGCCCGGCTCTCCGTACGACGGCGCGACGAGCTCGGGCGCGAGGTAGCCCGCTGAGCCGACGAGGGTGAGCGGCGCGGCGCTCTCTGCGGTCTCCTCTTCGCTACGGACCCGGCGGAGCCCGAAGTCCAGGAGCCTCGCGTCGAGTCGCTCGCCGTCGACGAGGAACACCTTCTTCGGCTTCACTTCGCCGTGGATCAGGCCGGCGTCGGCCGCGGCATCGAGAACGGCGGCGAGCTGGGTCGTGAGCTCGACGGTCTCGTCCAAGGAAAGCCGCTCCAGTCGGCGAAGGCGAGTCGCGAGGTCTTCGCCGTCCAGGCGTTCGGTGACGACGTAGTGAGGCGGTGGTCCCTCGAGATCGAAGTCCAGGATCCTCGCCGTACGACTGGGCGGAAGGCGCGCGGCGGTCTCCACGTCGCGCCGCATGCGATCGAGCATCCCCGCGCGTCGTGTCAGCCGACCTCGGAGGACCTTCACCACGACGCGCGCGCCCTTCTTCGTCCAGGCCGCGTAGACGCGGCTCGTGCTTCCGCCGCCGAGGAGACGCTCGACCTCGTAGCCATTGGAAGCGAGCGGATTGCGCCGTGATCGGACCGAGCGCGTGGGGACCGCACGGCGAATGGAGAGCCCGAGCCCGTACGCCATCGTCGAGCTCGTGGCCATCGAGAGAAGGACGGTCGCATGATCCCTCGACGCGTGGCCCGCTCCGAGCCTATCGAGCAACAGGAGAGTCACGACGGTCGACGCCCACGCGACGAATCCGCTCGTCCGTCCGCCCGTAACCGACTGGGCGAGCACGAGGAGCGCCGGAACCGCGGAAAACGACATCGCGTATGGTCCGAGACGAGCCGCCGACGCGGTGAACGCCGCGCCAGACAGCGCGGTGCAGGCGACGTCGAGGCGACGCCCTCCCGCCCGCGCGCGCGACAGCCTGGAACCGAGCAGGGCGAGCAGCGCGAACGCGAGGAGGAGCGCGACCGAGGCCCAGCGTTCGTTCGGTGCCCGCGCCAGGTCTCCGTCGTCGAGAGCGAGCGCGAGGTTCCAGCACGCGCCCGCACCGGCTCCGACGACGGCCGACGTCACGTGGAACCGCCCGCGGTCGACGAAACCGCCCGAGGATTCCAGGCGTCGGGGAGCTCGCGGCGCGGTCACGGGCTCTCAATCCGGATCGGCGAGTGGATCGGCGGTGTGCCGGGGCTGCGGAGTCGTCGAGGGAAGCGCGGTTTCCCCCGCGGACGCCGAGGTCACCGTGGGGGGCGCCGAGCCCCGCGCGGCGCTCGGCGCCGATCGGCGCACGCTCCGGTTGCTGGCCGGGCGCGCGGGTGTCGCCACGTCGGCCGACGGAGCCGTCGATGGGGCGGGGGCCGCGGGCGCCGCGGCCGATCGCGCCGCCTGCTCGGGGGAGTATCGGGTGTCGACGCGTTCCAATGCCGGGAGCGGCGGCGGGGGTGACTTCCGCTCGGTGCCACGCACGAAGAGCAGTGCCACGCCGGCGGTCGCCATCGCGAACGCGACGGTTGCTCCGATCGTCACGAGTCGCGAAGCCCCGCGTTCGCCGGGCTGTATGACCGAATCCCCGACGGTTCGCTCCCGCCCGTCGAACGTGGCGCTGCCGAGCACCGGGTAGTCGATGGACACGGGGGGTGCGATCCGCGGGGACCGGATGGGGGGAGGCACCCAGACCGCTCTTTTCGGCAGTCCGAGCGCCTCCGCGAGGGCTTCCACCTGTTCCCCGACGGTTCTCCACCGCGCGTCCGGACGACGAGCGCAGGACTTCAGGAACCAAGCATCGAACTCGGCCCCGAGGGAAAACCCCCGCTGGCTCGGGGCGACCGGCTCCTCGTAGACGATCTTCGCGAGCAGGAGCGAGACGGTGGACGCGACCCAGTAGTCCTCTCCGGAGAGCATCCGGAACGCGGAAATCCCGATCGCCCAGATGTCCGCCGGCGGACCGACCTCCGCACCTGACGCCTGCTCCGGCGCCATGAAGAGCGGCGTGCCGACGAACGCGCCGGTGGCCGTACCCTGTCCATCCTCGAATTGCGGGATGCTCGCGACGCCGAAGTCGAGGACCTTCACGAGCGTTCCGCCGTCCGCCGTGTTTGCCAGGAAGAGGTTCGCCGGTTTGAGGTCCCGGTGAACGATGCCGTGCGCGTGCGCGAGATCGAGTGCCCGGGCGGCTTGCCTGAGCCAGTCGACGACTCGCTCCGGCGCCTGGGGCGTCTTCCCCACCGTCGTCGAAAGATCCGCGCCATCCAGCAGATCCATGACGAGGAAGGGCGCGCCGTCCAGCTCTGCCGCCGTGTCCGCGTCGAGGACGCGGACGACGTGCTCGTTCTTCATCAGGGCGGACATGCGCGCTTCGCGCTTGAAGCGGGCCCAGCTCACCGCATCCAGAGTCCCCTTCGTGCCCTTCAGCACCTTCAACGCGAGGTGGTCGCGCGTGAGTACGTGCTCGACCTCGTAGACCGTGCTCATCCCGCCGCGCCCGAGAACGCGGAGCGGCCGGTACTTCCCCCCGACCAGCCTCGGCATGGGCGCTCCGTCGGGGCTCGTTTGCGGCGCCATGAGGGACCCTCGGGGGGTAGCTTAGCGGGCTGGCCCCCAGGTCGGTAGCGCCTCCTGAGGCCGCTCGAAGCGCGGGGTAGGTTGTTTTTCGGGAACCGTCGCACCCGAAAACGGGCTGGAATCAGGACTCCGAGGTGCTCCCATCGATAGGCGGCGGCGGTGACATCGGTACCTCGGCGCGGTAGCTTCCCGGCGGCTCGGGCGCTCCGCCGTGCCGCACGCCCCCGTGACCGAGCACGTCCTCCTCGACCTCACCCCGCTGGTCACGAAGTCCACGGAGCGCGGGATCGGCCGGTACGTGCGCGGGTTGGTCTCCGGGCTTTCGGAGATCGACTTCGGCGCGTCGTCCGGGCTCTCCGTGCGCGGGTTCTCCGCGACCGGAGCGGTGAGCCGATTCACGTACCCCGACGCGCTCGCGTACTCTCGGCTCCCCGCGGTGCCGCCAGTGCCGTACGCGAACTATCGCCGCACCTGGCTCGTCAGTCTCGCCCTCCCGCTGCTGAGAGCGCCGAAAGACGCGATCATCCATCTGTCGGAGCCGATGGGTATCCCCTGGCTCGAGCGGCGCCGCTACACCATCACGTGCCACGACTTGATCTCGCTCGCGCTGCCCGAGCTCTATCTGCCGAAGATCCCGAACTGGGAGAAGCTGTACGCCGCCATCGAGCGCGTCCGGTACGGCAAGGCGCGCCGTATCCTCGCCGTCTCTCACGCGACGAAGCGGGACCTCTGCCGGTTCGCGAAGGTGCCGGAGGGCGAGGTGGACGTCGTCTGGCACGGCGTCGACCACGCTCGCTTCCAGCCCGAAGCAAAGGCGGGTGAGGCCCAGCGGGTTCGCGCCGCCATCGGCACCGCCGCGCCGTACGTCCTCTACCTCGGCGCGGGGGACGCGCGAAAGGACCTGGACACGCTCGTCGGCGCGTTCGCCGTGAGCCGCGCACGGACGGAGACCGACCTCGTCGTGGCCGGCAACATCGGGGAGCGGGCGGCGCGCCTCCGTGAGCTCGCCGCGGCGCGCGGCGTGTCCGATCGCGTGCACCTCACGGGCTACGTGGACGAGCGGCTCGTCCCCGCCCTCTACCGTTCGGCGCGCGTCCACGTGTTCCCGTCGCGCTACGAGGGCTTCGGTCTGCCGGTCCTCGAAGCGCTCGCGTGCGGTACGCCGACCATCACGAGCCCTGGCTCCTCGCTCGACGAAGTGGCGGGAAGCGCCGCGCTCGTCGTT
>DASZXK010000162.1:0-25386 GCA_035545855.1 Polyangiaceae bacterium | reverse complement strand
ACGCGGTCCGCCCGTTGCTCGACCTCGGTGTGGAACGTCGCCTGCGCTTCCCGTCGTGCACGGAGCAGCGCGTCCGTCGGCCGGTGCGGAACGAGGCTCTGGTTCAGGATCCAGGCGAACGGCGGGATGCCGGCGCGCCGGAGATCCGACTCGAGCGCCGCCGCTTCGTGGACGGGCGTCGCCTCGGGAAGGGTGACGAGGAGGATCTTCGTGAACCGCGGGTCCCGGAGCCGGGGCAAGAGACGGCGAACCGCGTCCGGAGCGCCGCCGGGCTTCCGCAGGACTTCACGGTGGTGGGACTCCGCCGCGTCCAGCAGGCGGAGCGTGTGACCCGTGGGCGCCGTGTCGATGACGACGAACCCCTGCTCGCCCTCGTCGACGATGCGGGCGAACGCGCGGAAGACTGCGATCTCCTCCGTGCATGGGCTCCGGAGATCCTCTTCGAGGAGGGCGCGGCCGGCTGCGTCCAGAGTCGCGCCCGCGGCGCGGAGGACCTCGTCCGCGTAGCTCCGCGTCTCGGCCGCGGGATCCACGCGGCTCACCCGGAGCCCCGGAGCGCCTCCACCGAGTGCGTCCTCCGCGTGGGCGGCGGGATCGGTCGTGGTCAGGTGAACGGCGTGCCCGCGGCGAGCGAGCTCCCGGGCGATGCTCACCGCGACGGTCGTCTTGCCGACGCCGCCCTTTCCCATCGTGAGGACGACGCCGCCGCCGTCCGCTTCCAGCGCGGACACGAGGCGCGACAACCCCGGCGGGCTCGGCGCGATCGAGGCGCCGGACGGAAGGGCCGCGCTCCGGGTTCGCGCCGCTCGCGGAGACCGACATTCCGAGGAGAACTTCCGGAGAGCCGCGACCCCGACCGGAGTCGCAGGGAGGAGAGGGATCTCGGTTCGTTTCAGGGCGGCGAGGCCGGACGGCACGGCCTGGAGCGCGTCGGCGCCGACGCGCTCCAGGGCGCGAGCGAGCTCGTCCCGCGCGTCCTCCGCCACGAAGACGCCGTTCAGGACGAACGCTGCCGGATGGATGGACAGCTCCGCGAGCTCCCGTCGCGTGCGCTCTGCTTCGCCGAGCGCCGCGTGTTCGGGCCGCGCGACGAGGACGACGGCCGTGCGCGCCGGGTCGACGAGCGTGTCTCGCGACGCCGCGTACAGGGCCGCCTGTCCTTCGAGGCCGGCGAGCGGGCCGAGGCACGACGTTCCACCCGCGCTCGACTCGATGAACCCCGACCACGCCGCGGGGAGCTCGAGCAGGCGGAGCGTGTGGCCCGTCGGGGCCGTGTCGTAGACGACGTGGTCGAAGTCGCGCGTCTTGCTCTCGTCGCCGAGCAGCTTCGAGAACTCGTCGAACGCCGCGATCTCGACCGCGCAGGCTCCGGACAGTTGCTCCTCGATGCTCTCCACGGACGCGGCGGGAAGCACGCCCCGGAACGGCCCGACGACGCGTTCCCGGTAGGCCGCCGCGGCGGCCTCCGGATCGAGGTTGCACGCCGAGAGGCCCGGCACGGAGGCGATGGGGCGTGGCAACGGCCCGAGCTTCGTTACGAGGACCTCGTCCAGGTTGGAGGCCGGGTCCGTGCTCACGAGCAAGACGCTGCGGCCCCGATCGGCGAGATCGATCGCCGTCGCGCACGCGACGCTCGTCTTTCCCACGCCGCCCTTTCCGGTGAAGAAGAGGTGACGCGGAGGACCGCCGGGGAAGTCCATCCGTCTTCTCGTCAGCAGCAGCCCGTCTTCGTCTTCGTCGAGGCGCTGGAGCTCGGACCGCAGCAGCTCGACGTGGGCGCCGGCACGAGCTTCTTCACGACCACGCCCGCGAGCGCCGCGAGCGTCTCGCGCGTCGGGTAGGCGCCTTCGACCGCGACCCGATCCCCGACGAGCACGAGCGGCAGCACGTCCGTCCCTCGCGCGAGGGCCTGTTTCACCGCGGGAGTTTCCGCGAACGCGCCCGGCTGCTGGGAGAGGTTGAAGCGTTCCACGTTCACGCCCTGCTTCCGGAGCCAGTCGACGTCGGCCGCGAAGCGGGCGAGCTCGGGATCGACGCTCGGTCCGCAGACTCCGGTCGGGCAGCAGAGGGCAGGATCGAATACGCGGATCGTGGTGGACATGGTTCTTCCTCGTTCTGCCGTCGGGCGGCTCAGGCGACGTTTCGTTCGCGAGTCTCTTCGGGTGCCGCCCTGCGCTTCGGGGCGACCTTCGGCACGAGCCACGCGAACGTCCCGGTCGCCGCGGCGCTCCCGAGGAGCTGCGCGACGACGAACCCGGGGACGTCCACGGGGCGGATGCCGGCGAAGGTGTCGCTCGCGGCCCGGGCGAGCGTCACCGCCGGGTTCGCGAAGGACGTGGAGGACGTGAACCAGTACGCGGAGGTGATGTACGCGCCGACCGCGAACGGAACGACGGACGGCCGCGTGCGGACGGTTCCCCAGATCGTCGCGAGGAGCCCGAACGTCGCGACGAACTCGCTCACGAGCTGCGCCGAACCCTCCCGGACATGCGTGGAAGCGAAGAAGACCGGTTCGCCGAACATCACGTGGGCGACCGCGACTCCCGCGAACGCGCCCGCGACCTGCGAGAGGAGGTACACGGGGACTTCCCGCCAGGCGAGTCCGCCCTGAGCGGCGTCCGCGAGCGAGACCGCGGGGTTGAAGTGGGCCCCGGAGATCGGCCCGAAGACGAGGATCAGGACGACGAGGCCCGCTCCCGTCGCGAGCGTGTTCGCGAGGAGCGCGATCGCGACGTTCCCGCCGGAGAGACGCTCTCCCATGATCCCGGAGCCGATGACGACGGCGAGCAGGAACGCCGTCCCGAGGGCTTCCGCGGCTGCGCGCCGTCCGAGATCCGCGGGCATCTCAGCAGCACCCCGGCTTTCCGCGCTTGCAGCAGTCTTCCCAGAGGTAGTCCGTCAGCGCCCGGAGCGACGGGTACTCCGCCGAGTAGTAGTGGAAGGTGCCCTCGCTCCTGCTCTTCAGGAGCCCCGCGTCGACCAGGCGCTTCAGGTGATGGCTCAGGGTGGACGCGGGCAGATCCACGTGCCGCTGGATCTCGCCCGCCGCGGTCCCTTCCTCTCCCGCTTGCACGACGATCCGGAGGATGGAGAGGCGGATGGGATGCCCGAGCGCGCTCAGCTGCTCGGCGTGTCGGTCCAGCTTCGAGGCCACGGTTCGGCCTTGCTTCTAACGAAGTCGAAGCAAGAACCCCAGTGACAATTTCGAGAATTCTCGAACCACGAACCGGAAGAGGCCGCTCCGGCCACTTCGGACCTTGACACCGTTCGCTGTTACAGTTAGCTTTCCCCCGATGATTTCCGCCGAAGAGTCGGGCTCGAAGGCCGTGTCGGAGGAGGCGGACGGTCCGCGTCCCCAGGGCAGCTACACCATCGACGAGCTCGCCGCGCTGACGTCGGTGCCGAGCCGCACCATCCGTTTCTATCAGGCGAAGGGCGCACTCGGGCCGCCGGTCCGCCGCGGGCGTGTCGCGTACTACGACGACTCGCACGCGGATCGGCTCCGCACGGTCGCTCATCTACAAGATCGCGGGCTGAGCCTCCGCGCGATCCGGGACCTGTTCCAGCGGACGGAAGGCGCGGACGTCTCCGTCGCGCAGTGGCTCGGCGTCGGTGAGCAGCTCCAGGCGCCATGGACGGACGATCGACCGCGCGTGTGCACCGAAGAGGAGCTCACGCAGATCGCGGGCGCTCCCGTGCGTCCCGGCCTCGTGACGGAGCTCGTCCGGACGGGGCTCCTCCGTCGCGAGACGAACACGACGCCCGCGACGTACTTCGTCGCGAGCCCCGCCATGCTCCAGATCGCGCTCCGCCTGGAAGGTGCGGGCGTGGAGCTCGAGACCGCGCACGTCGCGCACGAGATCCTCCGGAAGCAGCTCTCTCGCGCGGCGGACGATCTCGTCGCCTATTTCGTGAAGCGCGCCGAGACCGCGAACGGCCCCGACGACGTCAGCCGCTCCATCGGCGCGCTCCGATCCGTCGGCTCGGACGCCGTACGTCTCGTCTTCGCGCAGGAGATCGAGCGCTCGCTCCGCGAAGCCGTCGAGGGCGGCCGCGTCCTGCCGCCCCCGCGGAAGAAGCGGCGCTGACCCTACTTGCAGACCTTGTAACCCGGCGGGAGCGAGTTCGACGCCAGGCACGTCGTGTTCGCGGGGCACTCTGCGGTCGTGGAGCAGAGGATGTACGCGGTGCCCGAGGGGCACGAGTCGGCGCAGAGCAGCGATGAGTAGACGCTGCCGTAGATGCTCGTGAAGCTGGTGGTGCCGCAGCAGAGCTGTCCGGGGCAGTCCGCCGTCGTGCTGCATTCGAAGGGTGTCTTGCACGACTTCTGACACGCGGTGTCCGGGGTGAAGGTCGTCTGGCCCGTCTGATAGGCGAGACAGCACGTGTTCCCGTCCGAGCAGTCGTCGTCACTGTCGCACTCGAAGACGTGGCCGCAGATCGTGGGATCCTTCACGCAGCTCGCCGTCGGGCGACCCGCGGCGCCCGTGCGGATGCAGCACACCTGGCCCTTCGTCGTGTCGCACGCCGTGTCCCCGCACGTGACGAGCCCGGGATCCTTCGGGCCCGCGCCGCCGGTGCCTGCGCCGCCCGTGCCGACGCCGCCGCCGGCGCCGCCATTGTTGACGCCGCCCGTGCCCTTGCCGCCCGAGCCGCTGCCGCCGGAGCCGTTGCTTCCGCCGTCCGAAGCGCCGCCGGAGCCGTTGCTTCCGCCGTCTCCCGTGGCGCCGCCGGAGCCGTTGCTTCCGCCGTCTCCCGTGGCGCCGCCGCTGCCGCTGGCACCCGCGCTGCCGGAGTCCGGGCCGCTCGCGCCGCCCGCGCCGGCGTCCGGGCCGTTCGAGGCGCCGCCGTTGCCGACGCTCGCGTCCGGGCCTTCGGTGCCGCCCGTCCCGGTCTGGTCCCCGCCGCTTCCGAATTGACCACCGGAGTTGTCGGAGCCGCCGTTCGCTCCGCCGCCCTGGCCGCTACCTCCGGAGGGCGAGCCCCCGCCGTTCGAGGAACCGCCCGAGCCCGAGCCGTCTCCGCCCGCGGCCGCTCCGCCCGAGCCGAGGCCGCCGCTCGGTGAGAACAGGCCGGAGTCCGTATTGGAGCCGCACGCCTGGAGGACGAGGAGGGCGATGCAGGAGCCGAGCGCGAACGGAGCCGAAGTGCGACGCATCACGGGGATCCGAGGATCCTATCTCGCGAATTTTTCCCTCGCCAGCCTCCGGAGCTCTTTCTTCTGGATCTTCCCGATCGTCGTCTTCGGCATCGCGGACACGAACTCCACCCAGCGCGGAGTCTTGTACTTCGCGAGGCTCGCCTGGGAGTGACCGATGAGCTCCTCCGCGGTCACCTCGGCCCCCGATTTCTTCACTACATAGGCACACACCTCTTCGCCCATGTTCGTGTCGGGCACGCCGACGACCGCCGCTTCCTGCACGGCCGGGTGCCGGTAGAGGACCTCCTCCACGTCCTTCGGGTAGACGTTCAGGCCACCGCGGATGATGAGGTCCTTCTTCCGCTCGACGATGAAGAGGTAGCCGTCCTCGTCCAGGTACCCCACGTCCCCGGTGAAGAGCCAGCCGTCGCGGAACGCCTCTTTCGTCGCTTCCGGATTCCGGTAGTAGCCGGGGCTCACGTTCTCGCCGCGGGCGATGATCTCCCCGACCTGCCCACGCGGCAGCTCTCGCGCGTCGTCGTCCACGATCTTCGCTTCGACGCCCTCCATGATCGGCCCCGTGGAGCCCGGTTTCCGAGGCAAGCCCTCGCGCTCGACGGCGATCCCGGGACAGGACTCGGTGAGGCCGTAGCCGACGTACATCGTGCCGCCGAACTTCGCCTCGAATGCGCGAAGACGTTCCGTCGGCATCGGCGCGGCGCCCACGAGCCAGCGCGTGACGGACGACGTGTCGTACCGGGACGCGTTCGGGTGCGCGAGCATGTACACGAACATCGTCGGGACGCCGGCCATGCCCTTCACCCGGTGCTCCTGGATGAGGGCGAGCGCGCCCTCCGGGTCGAACCAGCGCATGAGCACGGCTTTTCCGCCGAACAGGTAGCCGCTGATGACGACGGAGAGCCCGAACGTGTGCGCGAGCGGCAGGACGAGGAGCGTCGTCTCGTTCCGCTCCCGGTTCGTCGCCGTGTTCCAGGCGTTCATCGCGTTCGCGTGGAGGTTCCCGTGCGTCTGCATGACGCCCTTCGGTTTCCCGGTCGTGCCGCTCGTGTAGAGGAGCGTCGCGAGATCCGTCTTCTCCCGCGGCACGGCCTCGGCGAGCGGTTCGCTCCCGGCGACGAGCGCGTCGAAGCCGTGGTACGCAGGCGGCGCATCCGGCCCGGCGACGATCACCTCCACTTGCCGTCCGAGCTCGGCCAGGGCGCTCTCCACCTTGTGGAGGAGCTCGGGCGACGTGACGATCGCGCGCGCCTCCGAGTTCTCGAGGATGTACCGGAGCTCGTGCGCCTCGAGCAGGAAGAGGACGGGGATCGCCGTCATGCCGGCGCGCCAGACGGCCGGGAACGTGATCAGCACCTCCGGGCAGTTCGGGAGGAGCACCACGACTTTATCGCCCGGCACGAGCCCGAGCCGTCCGAGCGCCGTCGCGAGTCGCGTGCTCCGTTCGTGGAGCTCCCGGTTCGTGTAGGTCTTCCCCTCGAACACGAGGCGGTCGTACTCGCCGTACTCGGCGAGGTTCCTGTCGGCGAACGTGGCGAGATTCATGCGGACTCCCCGGAGCGGCGCTCGATGCTTTCCACGGATCCGGTAGCGTGTCACCGCGATAACGGTCGGCGCGGCGCGTCCGATTCCGCGACGCGGCGCACCAATCTCGACCCTCGGTCGCTGGCGACGTGGGGTATCGGTCACGATCCGACGGTTCGTATCCGAACCATCAGCGTCCAGCGGCGCGCACGGCCTGAGCGACGGGCGCTGCCCGGGTGCGGCTCGTGACCGCGCGGCGAAGCGGATGAGCGCCTCTCCGGCGAGCGAGCGAAGCCGCGCGCGTTCCCTCGAGATCCGCTACCCGCCCAGGAACTCGCGGACGAGGGCGTGCGTGCGCTCCGGGTGCTCGAACTGGGGGACGTGCCCCGTGCTCTCCATCACGATCGAGCGCGCGTTCGGCAGGGTCTCTTCGACGTGGCGCGCGAACCCCGCCGGAACCATGCGATCGCGGTCTCCCCAGAGAAACAGCGTCTCGTGCCGGAGCGTCGCGAGACGGGGCCAGAAGCCGCGCGGGCCGAACGGGCGCTCGAGGTAGATCTGGCGCGCCGCGGCGAAGAGCGCGACGCGGCCGCGCGGCGTCCGGAACACGCGGAGGAATTCGTCCACGGCGGCGTCGTACCAGGCGTCCGACAGGCGTTCCGGTCTCGCGAAGAGGAGGCGGATCCCTCGGTGGATGTACGGCGAGAGGACGGGGACGGGGAGGACGCCCATCTCCGGCGAGAGGAACCGCACGACGGGCGCCGCCTGCCGGAACTTCCGGAAGGCCATCGACGGTGCGAGCAGGGCGAGCTTGTCCACGCGGTCCGGCGCCGTGAGCGCCGTCTCGATCGCGATGCGGCCGCCCATGGAGTTGCCGATGATCGACGCGCGCGGCGTGCCCGTCGCGTCGAGGAATGCCGAGAGCCATCGGGCGAAGAACGCCGGGGCGTACGTCGCGACGGGCTTTTCCGATTCGCCGAAGCCGGGAAGATCCGGCGCGAGGACGCGGTGCGTGCGCGAGAGCTCGGCGACCGTCGGCATCATCGAGGCGTTCGTCGCGCCGAGTCCGTGGAGGACGACGACCGTCGGGCCCGTGCCGGCCTCGACGTAGAACGTGTCGATGCCGCCCGCGTTCAGCCGCGCGGCGCGGGGACGCTCGCTCGGCCGCGTCCGGCGATCGAACACGCCGTCGAGCGCGATGGCGAGCGCGAGGTTGCCGCGGACCCGGAGTCGTCCGCGGAGAAAGGCGTCGAGGCCGCCACGGTGACCTCGGACGACGGAAACCAGCGTGAGCGGATCGCCCGAGATCGTCGTGTCGGCGTCACGGGCACGCCCGGGCTCCATCGCGAACGCGCCCCCCGCGAACCGCACCGTCCACGGCGAGCCCGTGCCGTCGTCGAGGACGACGGTCGCGCGATCGACGACCCGCGTGGAGATCGCACGGGATTTCTGCCGCTCGAGCGTGTCGCGGAGCGCGGAGTGGACGCTTTGCCCCGTTCCGTCCCCGCCGACCTGGGCGAGAGCCGGCTCGAGCCATCGACGCACCGGGAGCATGCCGGACGGAATGTTTTCAGTACCGGGGCGGGACGGGAAAATTCCGAGCAGGTGCGAGCGGGGAGGGGGGTGAACGGTGAAGGCGCGGCGGTGGAGCCGTTGCTGCAGCGCGTAAGACGGCGCGCTCCTTTTCCCGGCCGGTGGGATCGACTAATGTACGAGATGCTTTCGGACGGCGCGTCGGTGACACGTGTGGGATTCGACCCAGGATCCCCGGCATCGGCCTTGGAGGCCTTCGGATGAACCGGACATCTCTACGCATCCTTTCCCTGTCGGCCATCGCCGCGTTCTCGTTCGTCGTCGCTCAGGGGTGCGCCTCGGAGCAGACGGCGTTCAACGGTGGCTCGGCGGACGCTGCGCTCTCGCAGGCGGGTGGAACGGGCACCGGCGGTGACCTCGGCGCGGGCGGGGCCGTCACCGGCAACGGCGGAGCGGTCACTGGTAACGGAGGAGCGGTCACCGGCAACGGCGGAGCGGTCACCGGCAACGGTGGCGCGGTCACCGGCAATGGTGGAGCGGTCACCGGCAGCGGCGGTGGTTCTTCTGGCTCGGGCAACGGCTGCAAGCCGTCCTTCTGCCCGGCCTCCGGAAGCGGTTCCCCGTGCTGCACCTCGAGCGGCGCGTGCGGCGTGGATTTCGGCATGGGCTGCACCACGACGCCGAAGGACTCCGGAACGCCCTGAGCATTCACGGCTCCCGGCGCCGCGCTCGCCGGGGCGCGGCGCTCGGGTTCACTCCGGGACGACGAAGCCCTTCGAGACCGTGACGGAGTTGCCGGAAAATCCGGACACCTTGACGTTCCGGAACTGGTTCGCGACGCAGTCGCCGACGGGAGTACCGGCGAGCGCCCCGAGGATCACGACGTTCTGGACGTGACCGTTCGGGCCCACCGTCACGACGGCCTTGCCCGACCCGGAAGCGCCGCCGGGGCGGTGGCACATGCCGACCATGTTCGCCGCGCGGCCGAGCGCGGACGCGAGCGTCGCCCGGTCCACCCCGCCCGTCCCGCCCCCGAGATCGACCGGCGTCGGCGCGGGCCCGGTCGAGGTGCTGTTCCCGTGGTCGTCGAGGCTCACGGAGTTCGCGATCGCATTCACCCGATCGCTCGGCTGGTCCTCGGAGAGAGTCACCTTCGCGGCCTCCCCCGGCTTCGGCTCGCGCATGACGGCCGCGGCGTTCGCGAGGTCACCCTCCGTCGGCCTTCCCTGCGGCGGCGGCGCGCCGGCGGGTCCCCGCGGAACGCCCGTCGGGAGGACGCCATCGGCCGTCGCGACCTCGGGCAGGCTGTCGATGTTCACGCCACGGAGCTGGTCCTGGGGCGTGATCTTCCCCGCGGGGTGTTCGGTGCCCGGTCCGGGAGCAGGCGCATTCGTCGCCGCGGGCGACGTCTCCTGGGCGGGGGTCGGCCCGCTCGGGTTTCGATTGAGCCCGAGCACCAGGAACGTCGCCCCGGAGATCAGCACCCCGAGCGCCGTCCCGATCAGCAGGAACTTGTTCGCGCGCGGAGGTGGCGCGGGCGACGGCTGGCTCAAGGTCTGCACGCCGCTCGAGCCATCGCCGGGGAGGAACGCCGCGCCGAGGCTCCGAGATTGCGAGACGCTCGGATCGCTGTCGGGCGGGCCCGCCTGGCTCACGCTGACGCTGACGGCGTCCGCGTCGGTCAAGATCGCTTCCTCGGAGACGAGAGTCGGCGCGTTCTGCGAGCCGTCGAGCGCGCGGATCGCGGAGCGGATCTGGCCGCGGCGCTGCTCGATCTTCGAGCCGAGCACCTTGCGGAGGAGGCCCTTCACGCCGGCCGCGGGCACGAGGATCCGTTGCTCGACGAGATAGGTCTCGAGCGCGTCCCGGAACGCCTCGGCGGTCTGATACCGCTTGTCGAGGTCGCGTTCGAGCGCGCGCATCACGATCGCCTCGAGCTGCTCCGGGTAGCTCGGGATCACCTGGGACGGTCGCGGGATCTTCCCCCACGTCACGAGCTCGAGCGTGTGCCGATCGTCGCGGCCGCGGAACAGGCGGTAGCCCGTCGTGAGCTCGAACAGCACGATGCCGAGCGAGAAGATGTCGCTCCGCCGATCCAGCGCCTTCGCCTGGGCCTGCTCCGGCGACATGTACCCGAACTTGCCGCGGATCTTCACTTCGTCGTCGGTCGAGACCTGGTTCATCGCTCCGGCGACGCCGAAGTCCACGAGCTTCACGACGCCGTCGAGGCCGATGAGGATGTTGTGCGGCGAGACGTCGCAGTGGACGATCTCCTTCAGCTTTCCGTCCCAACCGCGGAGCTCGTGCGCGGCGTGGAGCCCGGCGGCGGTGTCGGCGATGAGCCTCACGGCGACCTCCGGCGGGATCGGCCGTCGCTTGTTCGCCTCCGCGATGAGGGTGTGGAGGGAGTCGCCCTCGACCCACTCCATCGCCATGTAGAGAATGCCCTGGCTCTCTCCCACGTCGTAGACGCGAACGACGTTCGGGTGATCGATGCTGCGGACGATCTGGCCTTCGTCCAGGAACATGGACCGGAACTCCATGTTGCTCGCGAGATCCGGCAGCATCGCCTTCACCGCGACGAGCTGCTCCGGCTCCGACGGCTTCGGGCGGCCGCGCGCGACCCAGACCCCGGCCATGCCGCCTCGTCCGATCCGGACGAGCAGCTCGTAGCTCCCTAGTCTTGTTCCGCGCTCTGGCTCGCCGCTCATGTTGCCTGTCGCGCATGACCATGAGGCGCGATGGCGAGCGCCGGGTCAGCCGACCGGACCGTTCACAGTCCAGTTTAGCGACAGATTTTTCCCGGTTCTCGCCAAATCGATTCGCGTTCGCCGTCTTTTCCATGCCCGCTCGCCCGCTCGCGGGCCCGCGTTCCCTCGTTGCGACTCGTGGGGTCTGCGTCAGGAAATTGGCGCGAATCATGGACTGTTCGGTGCAGGGTGGTCGATCGGGTGCCTACGCACCGCGTCAGTGATTTCGGCCGAGCCACTCTCCGCCGCGCGCGTTCCGTCGCCCTCTTTCGGCCGAAATCGAGGGCACGCGCGCCTCCGGCGGCGCGCGCGGCGACCGACGAACGAGCCTCGTGCTAATGGGGCGGCGGCATGACCGCTCTCGATCTGGTGGCGTTCCTCGCGGCAGCTCCGACGGCTCCTCCGGGCGCGCCGCCCGCGATGGTGGACCCGACCGACATCGCCGCGCTCGTCACGATGGCGCTGCTCACGATCCGGCGGATCGAGATCCGGGGCACCGACCCGAGGGCGTTCCCGACGGTGCCGAGGGCGGACTTCGACGGGTGGCACCAGGCGGCCCTCTCGGCGAAGAACGTCGCGATCAACGCGTGCTTCATCAAGTTCGCCGCGAGCAACGTCTGGTTTTACACGATGCGGAACCGTCTTCCGTTCCGTCCGCTCGCCGTGGGTGGAGCGCTCTGCTTCGTCGTGTGGCTCGGCTTCATGGCGTACACGTTCCTGCTCGCCCGCGCGGCTCGGAAGCGGGCGACGGCGCTCGGCATCGTCCCCGGCAGGCGCATCGTGGAGGAGAAGGTCCGCCGCGCGGACGTCAGCGCTTCGGCGGCGGAGGAGGAGTCGTCTCGCTGACGGGCGGGCGGCTCGCGAGGCACTTCTCGATGCCGTGGACCATGTCGGACGGCGCGCCGTTCGGGAGCAGCGGCGTTCCCATCACGTTCACGAGAAAGCGGTCCACGGGGAGCCACACGAACATCGCGCGCCCCTTGATGTTGTCGTAAGGGACGCCGCCGCCGCGTCCGCCGAACCAGGCGCGCGAGTCCCGGCTGTTGTTCCGGTTGTCCCCGAAGACCCAGATCTCGCCGTCGCCGACGACGAACGGGCCCTCGTGCCGCCGCTCGTGGCTCGCCTCGTAGAAGGTGAGGTACGAGCGCTCTCCGAGGTACTCGACGTAGAGCTCGCCGGTGTCCGTCGGTCCGCCCGCCTGTTCGGAGAACGTGTACGTCCCGACGTGACAGCTCGGCACGCGGAAGCCGTTGATGATCGGGTGGCCGCCGTCCGCCTCGAGGATGTCTCCCGGGAGGGCGATGACCCGCTTGATGTAGTCCTCTCGCTCGTCGGAAGGCCCGTGATCGGGGTTCTCGAAGACGATCACGTCTCCGCGGGAAGGCGGCATTCGCTCGAAGAGCCGGCTCTTCGTGAACGGGAGCATCGGCCCGTAGATGAACTTGTTCACGAAGATGTGATCGCCGATCTGCAAGGTGGGCAGCATCGACCCGCTCGGGATCTTGAACGCTTCCACCACGACGGCGCGGAGCAGCACGGCGACGAGCACCGCGACGCCGATCGACTCGACGTACTCCCGGAGCTCGCTCTTCCGCCACGGATCCAGCACGCGCGCCCGGCGCGTGAGGCGCTCGTGGGTCTCGTGGAAGAGCCCCGGCTCGAACGGTTCGGCGCGCATCGCGGAGCGAAGGTCGGCGATGGCCGTGTCCAGCTCCTCTCTTGCCGTCTTCGGAACGTCCCGGTGCACCGCCTTCTGCCGGCTCGCCAGGATCCGTTCCACTTCTTCGAGGAGCTGCGCGGCGGCCTCGAAGTCGTCCCGGACGTCCGTCGGAAGGCCGTGGCGGCCCGCCACGCTGAGCCGACTCGCGAAGGGGAGGTCGTGCCGGAACGACCAGAGCGACATCTCGAACAGGGTGAAGAGGACGATGCCCGCCGGCACTTCCTGGTCCCGGACGAACGCGCGGATCATCCCGAAGACGTCCGTCGCGACGAGGTCCGGGCCGCCTCGGAGCAGCTTCACGGCGATCAGGGACAGCAGGAAGGGCGCAGCGAAGAACCACGCTCCGATGAACAGCAGGCGGACGAGCTTCGGGTTCTCTGCCAAGGTGAGCCGCCCTCGTTCCGGGCGGCTCGCACTCTTACTCGCCAGGGGGCCCCCGGGCAACGGTTTCTCCCGGTGGATCCGCGGAACTAGGACGCCACGGGGCCCGAGGCCGCTAGGGGCGATCTCCGAGGGTCACGACGTAGTCGACCCGGGCAGCGCGGTCGTCCCCGAGGATCTGCGGCGGGGCACTTCGCCCGAGCGCCGGGCTGTTGTCGACGACGAGGTAGTACGTGCCCTTCGGGACGGGCACGGCGCGCTTCCAGGCCGTCCCCGCCGCGACGGTGTCGTCGAGGAGCGGCGGCGCGGCGAGCAGCGTGGGGCCGGGGGTGCGCACGTAGCGATCGATGACGCCGTCGCCGTCTTCCTTCCTGACGAGGAACACGTCCACGGCGGGAGCGCCGTCCACCTGGACCGTGAGGTAGAGCGCCTGATCGTCGTTGGGGACGACCAGGCCGCCCACGAAGTCCTGCTGGTTTCCGTGGACCTCGGTTCGATCGTCGTCGAGCACGATCTTGTCCTCGCTCTCCACGATGAAGGGACGGAACGGCGTCTTTCCGGCGGGGATGTAGCCCATCCCGAAGTCCGTCTCGCCCGTCGCGCCCTTGCGGATCACGGTGAAACCGCGCCGGAGCTGACCTTCCACGATGTCCCGCCCGATCTGGTCGGGGTTCGCGCCGGTGAGAGCGATCCCCCCGCGCGCGAGGGCGGACTCCACGACGAGCGTCTGGAACGCCGCGGACGCGACGTTCTGCGGGCGGAAGTAGATGTACATCGCGCCGTCCTGGAGCTGGAAATCGGGCGCGTACTCGACGAGGCCGGAGCTCGTGAACCCGAGGCGCTGCGTCACGTTCGTCCACCCGTAGCCTCGCCCGGTGTACTGGACGATGAAGCTCTTCCGGTTCTCCTCGTCGATCACCTGCGAGCTGCACGTCTCGGCGAAGAAGCGCCCGAGGACCGGCTCGCCGTCGCGCAGCTTCAGCGGCGCGCCGCGCTCCTTCATCTCCTTGCAGAACTGGTCCAGGCCGAACTTGAGCAGATCGAACCGGAGGGACTTGTTCTTCGGGTCGTTGATGACGCCGGGTCCGAGGATGCCCATGGCGCCGATCCCCATCTTTTCCCGGCTCGGGCACCCGGTGGCGAGGAGGACGGCCGTGAGGATGAGCACCAGGCGAGCCGCGCGGGCGGCGAGCGTCGGGGGGCGCATGAGCGCGAGCCTACCACCCTCGCCTCGTTTTCACGCCGAGGTTGACGCGGCCCCTCGGGTTCGGAAAAAGGAAACGGTAGCTGGATGACAACTCGCGAACACGTGGCCGTCGTCGGGGCGGGAGCCTGGGGCACCGCTCTCGCCAAGGTCCTCGGGGACAAGGGGTTTCCGGTGCGGCTCCACAGCCGGAGCGCCGAGCTCGCGAAGGCGATGGCGGACGACGGCCAGAACTTCCGCTACCTGCCGGGTTTTCCGCTCCCGAAGACGGTCGAGCCCACGGCCTCGCTCGCCCATGCCCTCGAAGGCTCGACGCTGGTCGTCCTCGTCGTGCCGTCGCACGCCTTCCGGGAAACGCTCGTCTCCGCCCGCTCGCTCCTCCCGGCGGAGGCGACCCTCGTGAGCGCGACGAAGGGCATCGAGAACGACACGCTGATGCTCATGACGGACGTCGCGCGGGACGTCCTCGGCCCCGCTACGGACGACCGGCTCACCATCCTCTCCGGCCCGAGCTTCGCCAAGGAGGTCGCCGGCGGCGTTCCGACCAATGCCGTGGTCGCATCCTCGAACGAGGCGCTCTCCCAGCGCGTCCAGCACGCCTTCGCCACCGAGCGCCTGCGCGTCTACTCGAGCGACGACCCGATCGGCGTGGAGGTCGGCGGCGCGCTGAAGAACGTGATCGCGATCGCCGCGGGAGCCTGCGACGGCCTCGGGTTCGGTCACAACACCCGCGCGGCGCTCATCACGCGGGGTCTCGCGGAGATCGCGCGGATCGCCCTCGCCAAGGGCGGGAACGTCCTCAGCATCGCGGGCCTCGCCGGCATGGGGGACCTCGTGCTCACCTGCACCGGGGAGCTCTCCCGGAACCGGACCGTGGGGTTCGAGATGGGACGCGGCAAGAAGCTCCCCGAGGTGCTCGCGAAGCTCGGTCACGTCGCGGAAGGCGTGCGGACGGCGAAGAGCGCTCACGACCTCGCGAAGCAGCTCGACGTCGAGCTCCCCATCTGCAACGAGGTCTACAACGTGCTCTACGAAGGGAAGCCCCCGCTCCGCGCCGTCGAGGACGTGCTCCGCCGTCCGCTGAAGAAGGAATGGTGATGCGCGCGGGTCGCTTTCGAGCCGCGGGCGGCGCGGCGCTGTTCCTCGCGCTCGTCGCGCGCGTCGCGGGCGCTCAGGCCCCCTATCCCCAACCTCAGCCGTACCCGCCGCAGCCCTATCCGCAACCCCAGCCCTATCCGCAGCAGCAGTACCCGCAGCCGCAGCAACAGCCGCCGCAGCAACCTCAGCAGTACCCGCAGCCGCAGCAGCCGTATCCCCAACAGTACCCGCCCCCGCAGCAGCAGTACCCCCAGCCCGGTGCCCCCCCGGGCGCCCCGCCGGCGACGACGCCCGCGTCCAAGGAGTCCTCGATGTTCGAGCTCGGGACGCTCTACGGCACCTCCGTCGGCTACGGCGTCGGCCTCGGCGTCTGGCTGGACTCGGAGATCGGCATCACCGATCCGGGGACGCTCCTCATCGCACCGGCCGTCCTCGGCGTCGCCGCGCCGGTCGGCGTCTACTTCCTCGACCAGCCGTCCATGCCGCGGGGCAAGCCGTCCGCCATCGCCGCGGGGCTCGCCATCGGCGCCGCGGAGGGGCTCGGGATCGCCGGGACGCAGTTCGTGACTGCGCAGAAGTCGGATGCCTGGGGCTTTCGCGGGCTCGGGAGATCCGTCGCCATCGGTGCGACCCTCGGCGGCATCGGCGGCTACGTCGTCGGCGATCAGCTCGAGCCCTCGCCGAAGCTCTCCGCGCTCGTCTCGAGCGGCGCGCTCTGGGGCACGCTCGTCGGTTCGAGCATCGCCTACGGCGCGTCCGGCAAGGGAATCGGGTACGGCAACGCGAACGACAGCGCCGCCATCGGCGGCCTCGTCGGGATGAACGTCGGCCTCGCTGCGACGGCGGGACTCGCCCTCGCCGTGGTGCCGAGCTGGAACCAGATCCAGGGCATGTGGATCGGCGCGGGCGTGGGCGGTGCCGCCTCCCTGCCCGTGTTCCTCTTCTACGCCGGGAGCAGCACCCCTCCCGCCAAGCGCGGCCTCGTCTTCACGGGCACGGCCATGACGCTCGGCATCGTCGCAGGCGCCGTCTTCTCGTCCGGGGGCGACGGGGCCGCCGAGGCGCGGACGACGCCCGATTCCGACTCTCCGCGGCCCGCATTCGCCCGGATCACGAGCGTCGTGCCCGTTCCCATGACGGGGGGCGCCGGCCTCTCCGTGAGCGGCGTCCTGTACTGAATCCGGAGCCCGGCCGAGCCGGCCCGCCGCCCGCGTCCTGGACGGATTCCGGGTCTGCTACGCTCCCGGAACCTCATGGCAATGCTCCGGTACTTCCCGGCGGACGGCTCTCCCGTCCTCTTCGCGGTGCACAAGCCGGTCGTGACCATCGGGCGGGCCGCGGGGAACGACGTCCACGTCCCCGACCGGAGCGTGAAGGACCACCACGCGCAGATCGTCTTCAACGGGCGGGATTTCCAGCTGGAGGAGCTCGACCGGGACGCGGAAATCGCGATCAACGGCAAGAAGAAGCGAAGGGCGCGGCTCGTCGACGGGGACCGGCTGACGCTCGGCACCGCGCAGCTCGGGTTCAGCATGTTCAGCGAGCTGCCGGCCCTGCCGTCGTCGGTCGGTGGCGGCGAACAGACGCAGAGCGAACTCGGCGGGCTCCGGAAGCTCTACCAGTTCAGCGAGCGTCTCATCAGCACGCCCTCGGTGGACGAGCTCCTGGAGACGCTCCTCGACGCCGTCATCGAGGTGACCGGGGCGGCGCGCGGCGTGGTGCTCCTCGTGGACTCCGCGGACGGGGAGCGGCGGACCCCGCGGGTGCGGGCCTCCCGGAACGTCAATCGCGCCACGATGGAAGACGCGAGCGGCGCGATCTCGGACAGCATCGTCCGGCACGTGATCGAGACCAAGCGTCCGATCATCGTGAGCGACGCGCTGTCGGACACGACGTTCGGAAAGAGCGAGAGCGTGCTCGCCCTCCAGCTCTCGAGCGTGATGTGCGCGCCGCTCATGAGCCAGGGAGAGGTGGTGGGCGCGCTCTACGTCGGCAACGACGAGGTGAAGCACCTCTTCGACCGCCAGCAGCTCGACCTGCTGGTGATCTTCGCGAGCCAGGCCTCGCTCATCCTCCAGAACGCGATGCTCCTCACGGCGCTCCGGGCGGACAAGGAGAAGCTCTCCGCGGAGCTCTCGGACAAGCGCTTCGGCGAGATCATCGGCGCCTGTCCGTCCATGATGGAGGTCTTCCGGAAGCTCCAGAAGGTCGCCGGGACGGACATCAGCGTGCTCATCACGGGCGAGACGGGCACCGGCAAGGAGCTCATCGCTCGCGAGATCCACCGCCGGAGCAACCGCGTGAGCGGGCCGTTCATCACGGTGAACTGCGGGGCGATTCCCGAGAACCTCATCGAGAGCGAGATGTTCGGCCACGTGAAGGGCGCCTTCACGGGCGCCATCGCCAGCCGCCCCGGGAAATTCCAGCAGGCCAACGGCGGCACGCTGTTCCTGGACGAGGTGGGAGAGCTCACTCCGGCGCTCCAGGTGAAGCTGCTCCGCGCGATCCAGGAGCGCGTCGTCTATCGCGTCGGGGACAGCAAGCCGGAGCGCTGCGACATCCGCATCGTCGCCGCGACGAACCGGAACCTCGACGCGATGATCAAGTCGCAGGAGTTCCGGGAAGATCTCTACTACCGACTGAACGTCGTGAACCTCTGGCTCCCTCCGCTCCGCGAGCGCGGCGACGACACGTTCATCATCGCGAAGGCGCTCCTCTCCAAGTACGCCGACGAGCTCGGAAGCCCGGTGCGCGGGTTTTCGCCCGCGGCCCTCGCCGCCATCCGCAAGTTCGACTGGCCCGGCAACATCCGCCAGCTCGAAAATCGCATCAAGAAGGCCCTCGTCCTCTGCGACAAGACGCTCCTCGGTCCGGAGGACATGGACCTCGGCCCCGAGGCGCAAGCGCCGATCGTCCCGCTCGAGAAGGCGAAGGAAGACTTCCAGCGGCGCTACGTGCTGGAAGTCCTGGAACGCAACAACGGCAATCGCACGCAGACGGCGCGGGACCTCGGCGTCGATCCGCGCACGATCTTCCGGTACCTCGAGCGTGAACAGAACCCGCTCCCGAGCGGGGGCGGCGCGGCCGAGACGGAGTAGCCTCACTGTCTGCGGCCGCGGCGACGCTCGACGTCCCTCGGCCTACGAGCGAGCGGGGTGACCCCTCGTGGGGGATAGTTTGTATACAAACTATCCGTCGAAGCTGGGCACGCCGGGGCCAAGGAGGCTTTCGGGCGTGCCAAGGCGTAGGTGGAGGGAGTGCAGCGAGCGGATCCCCGGACCCCTCCGACGAGCGATGCGCGCACGACCCGGACGAGGCACACGGGAGGAGACGATGTGGCGCAGGTTGGCGCGGCTCGTCTGTGCCAGGTTGTGCCGGAGGTGATCGTTTCGGGTCGTTTCCCGGACCGAACGGACGGCATGCGACTTGCTCCGCGGGTGGTGCCAAGGAGACTCGCGCATGACCACGCTCATCGTCTGCCCCGGTTGCGCACGTCACGTTCGACGCGCCGAGAGCCAGTGCCCGTTCTGTCGCAGCGTGGTGCCTCTTGCGCTTCGGCGATCCCCGGAACGGGCGCTGCCGGTCGAGCGTCTCACGAGGAGTCGGCTGGTCGCGTTTGCCGCGGTCGGGATCGGCGTCGCGGCCTGCGGTGGGACCGTCACGGACCGAACCGAGCACGAGCAGTCCGGATCCGGCGGCGGTGTGGTCCGTTCGAGCGACGCGGGATGGAGCGGCGCGGGAGGGCGGAGTGGCGATCCCGCCGTGCCGGCCGGAGGCTGGAACCAGGGCTACAACGCCGGCGGGTCCTATGGTTCTCCTCCGTGGCCCGGCTACGGCATGGGGGGCACGCCTGACGTCGCAGCCGACGCGGGAGCTCCCACGTCACCCGTTGACGCGTCCGCGACGCAGGATGGCGCTGCCGCGGCACCCGGCGATGGGAGCGCCAGCGACGCCTCCGGGCGACGCCCCCTGGACGCCGGCTAGCGAATCCGGTTTCGGCAGCCTCTCGCGAGCCCGTTCCCGTTTCCGATGCTCGCCAGCGCCGTCAGTGCACCGCGCCGACGAGCCAGGCGAACGCGGGGACGAGCACCTCTTCCGGGGAACCGCCGCCCGAGCGGGCCTTCCACGGCCCCTCGCCGTCCTTCTGGAGCTGAAACCCGTGGTCGCCGAACACCATGACGAGCGTCCGGGGCTGCAGGCCCTCGAAGTGGGCCGCGATCCGCTGAGCGACCTCGTCGGCGACGGCGTCGAAGCCCGTCGCGTCCGCGCCGCCCGGCTCGGCGAGGTGCGCCTCGACGGCGTCGAGCTTCAGCACCTCGCGGTGCCCCGTCTTCAGCCGACGGATCATGCTCGCCTTGCGCCCGCGCGCGACGACCAGATCCTCGTTCACCTCGCTCGCCAGGTCGCGGAGCCCCTGGGGGCCGCGGCCGATGAGCTCGAGCTGGACAGCGGTCGTCGTGGGTAGAGCGGACCACAGCAGAAACCGCTCCGCGCACGCGGCGCGCTGGCCGACGAGGGCGCGGAGCCGCTCGTTGACGGCGTCGCCGAGGTCGTAGCGGAGCCCGTCCACGAGGAGCATCTGCGTCGCACGCGCGCCATGGAGACGGGACACGCGAAGCGCGATCTCCGGCACGTCCACGACCATCGGCGGCCGCTTCGCGCGCACGCGGAGCGCGTCGAAGGCGTCCGTGTAGCTCTTCTCGAAGCTCTTCGCCCACTCGTCCGCGGTCTCGGCGAGCGACGGCGCTTCCGCTCCGCGGTCGAGCGCGGCGCGGATCGGCACGTAAGCGTTCGCAAACAGGCGCTCCACGACGGCGAGCGGTTTCGGCCCGCTCGCAGCGCGGAGCTCGCGCGCGCACCCCTCGAGCTTCCGGAGCGTCTCGGCGTCGAGCTTCGGGCGGGTTTTCTCCACGACGACCGGCGGCTCGTCGCTCTCCGGCTCCGCGGCGAAGCGGAGATCCAGGCGAGGCGGCCGCGGCGGAAGCGGCACGGGCGGCATCAGCGCCGAGACGCGAGCGTCGTCGGCGTCGTCCTCGACGGTCGCGCGGGGCGGCGGCGTCGAGAGCTCCATGAGGGCGTCCTTGAGCCAGCCCGTATCGCCGCCGTCTTCGATCGTCTGGGCCATCGCGCGGGCGCTCTCGGCGAGCGAATCGTCCGCGGGCGCTGCTGCCGGGGCGGCGTGGCCGTCGGTGAAGTCGTCCGTGGTCTCCGCCGCGGCGTGGGCGGCCGGCGCGTCGTCCAATCCGTCTGCCTCCACGGGGGCGCCCGCGTCCCCGGACGCCGACGCCACGTCTTGGTCGGGCGCCAACTCCGAGTCCTCGTCGTGGGCCGATTCCGAGTCCTCGTCGTGCCGTTCGGCCGATACGAGGTCCGTGTGGGACGGGCGCGAGTCGTCACCGGCGTCGCTCGAGTCGACGTCGTCGGTGGACGCCGCAGCGGCGAGTACGGACGCGAGCGTCACGGGCGGCAGGTACACGGACAGTCCGAGATTCTCGGAGTCGAGCCCGACGCGCACCGAGACGCCCTCTCCGGCGCGGAGCCAGAACCGGAGACTCTCGCTGTCGGCCGCGTCGAGCGCGCCGTTCACGGCGAGGTCGGTGAGACACGGGAGCCAGATCGCGAGCCCGGTCGAGCCCGTCACCCCCGCGCGGCGGATCTGATCGGAGAGCTGCCCCGCTTGATTCGACAGAGCAGCCGCGCCTGGCGGGGGCGCGCCACGGGACTCGAGCGCACGCTCGACGGCGCCGTCGATGAGCAGCCCGAGGCGTCCTCGGATGGTGTGCCTCGGCCGGGACACGTCCACGAGGAGGAGCCCTCCGGCGGAGGCCTCGCTCACGAAGGTGTCTTTGTCGTCTCGGCTCGGCGGGACCTGTTCGTCCCTGACCCAGCGGTCTCCAGATACGGCGCCCCAGGACATGCCCCGACGCTTGCCGCATTTTCCTCACCCGGGCCCAGATTCTGGGGATAACTGGCAGAAATCTGCGGCCCGGCGCCCGTTGACGGTGAGGGGGCCAAGAAATAGGATCAGAGAAGGCTCCCTCTGCGGAGGCGCGTAGTACGCCAGAATGAATCCCTTACAAGCCATTGAACCAGGGAGACGCCCTTTGGCCGATGAGCTAGGCCCGGAGATCTTCACCGGGAAGCCTGACACCAGAGCAAGTCGCCCACCTAGCAATGCTAGGGGTTCATGCTGGGCGATCGACTCACGTCTCGTGCGGTAAGGAGCCGTTAATTTCGCTCCGTTCTACGGAGCTTAGCTTTCACCCTCCACGGATTCTTTCGGTGCCGTGGCACTCGCCCGGATGACGCTTCCGAAGCGGCGGGCGAAAGGGTAGGGTCGCCGGTCGTGATGGGTGACTCTCCGAAAATGTTGAGAGAATCGGTACGCGTCGGGGTGCGCCGCGCCGCGCCCTGGGCGCTGGCGGCGACGACCATCGCTCTCGCCTTCGCTTCGGCGGACGCGGAAGCGGCGCGCATCAAGGGCTCCGTCGTCGGCTACCAGAACCTCCTGAATCCGGTCTGGGAGGAAAGCAAAGATCCGGACCGCCATGCCTACTCGTTCCGCGAACCCGTTCCGACGGTGCGCGGCGAGTTCCGGCGGCTGTTCCCGCACATCCCGAAGGAGCTCTGCATTGCCGCGTTCGCCGCGGAGAAGCAGCCCGTCCAGAAGCCCATCCTGATCCGGGTCGGCGGCGGTCGCACGACGCCCGTGACGATCGTCGTGACGCCCGGCACGGAGCTCCAGTTCCAGAACACGGACCCGTTCCCTCACCGGCTCTACGCCGTGGGTGTCGGCACGTTCACCGCGTCGGACACGGTGAAGGGGGGCGTCCGCTCGTGGAGCGTCCCCGCCGCCGGGACCTACGAGGTCCGGGACGAAGCCGCCCCGAGCCTCCGGATGTGGATCGTCGGAGACCCGACGCTCGCGGGCATCGCCTACCCGTCGATGAAGGGCGAGTTCGCGCTCGGCGTGGAAGGGGACGGGGACTACCGCGTGCAGGCGTTCTTCGCCGGCAAGAAGGTCGGCCCCGAGATCCCCGTGAAGGTGAAGGGCGACGTGGACCTCGCGAAGACCCCGATCAAGGTCGCGGATCCGCCGAAGGGCGAGAAGGCGAACTGACATGCTGCTCTCGCGCTTCTGGTACGTGATCCTCGGCCTCGTCACCGGAGCCCTGGTGTTCGTGCTCTACATCTCGATGAGCATGTACAACCGCCAGGTGTCCCGGGCGATGGCCGAAGGCCTGTCGTCGGATTCCCAGGTCGTCTCCTGGTACCTGAAGAACGACGCGCGGGAGCGGTCCGCGCACCTCATCTCGTTCACGCTCGAAGCGAGCATCCCGAAGGGGCTCGCGGACGCGAGCGCCACCGAGGGCAAGCTGACGGACAAGATCCGGCAGAGCGTCCAGGAGGGCCTCACGAAGGTCGCGGCGAAGATCCCGAAGGACCAGGCGTTCGACGCCGTCTTCGCGGTGGACCAGCACGGACGCGTCGTGGCGCACCTCGGGTACGAGCAGGCGAGCGGCATGGAGGACTTCGAGCTCGGCGGCTATCCCGTCGTCGCGGACGCGCTCCACGGCTTCGTCCGGGACGACACGCTCGTCCTCGATCGCCTGTACCGCGTCGTCGCGCGTCCTGTGGAATACGACCTCGGGTCGCTCCCGGCCGGCGCCATCGTCGGCGCGCGCATCATCGACGACCGCTTCGCGCGGGACCTCTCGACGCGGACGGGCGCGGCGGTCGCGTTCTACGCGGGCGGGCAGCGCGTCGCATCCGGGGCTCCCGAGGGCTTCGACCGAAGCCAGCTCGACATGATCGTGAACGACATCAAGGCCGTCGAGGCGGACCCGGACTACAAGACGAAAGGAAGGAGCGCCGTTCGCGTCATCAACGCGGCGCTCTCCGTCGTGTACGGCAGGCTCCCGGGCGAAGCGTGGGACCTCGGGGCGGGCTTCGTCGTCGGCAGGAACGCGATCCCCGTCGCGAACCCGCTCGCCTTCTTCGCCGCGGCCGACGACAAGGACAAGTCCGGCGCGAAGATCCCGATCGTCGTCGGCATCGCGATCCTCGCGATGGGGCTCGGCCTGCTCTTCTCGTTCATCGAGTACACGAAGCCGCTCTCGCTCTTCCGCGACGAGGCGCACCGGCTCGCGAAGGGGCAGATAGACCAGCTCCAGCCGTCCAAATTCCGCGGCCTCTACCGGACGATCGCGTCCGACCTGAACGACGGCATCGACGTCGCGGCGGGCAAGGGCGGCGGCACGCGCCGCGCGGCGGATCTCTCCCAGGTCCTGGGGGATCTCCCCGCCGAGCCGCAGATGAGCGCGTTCAGCTTCCCCGGGGACACGGGCGCCTCGCCCAAGCCGAAGCCCTCGGTTCCGAAGTCCGTCCCGAACGCGCCGCTTCCGAGCGCCCCGCGCGCGACGGCGCCGAGCGGCGACGACGGCGTGGTCTCCTCCGTCGGAGACGCGACGCAAAAGGAGCGCCGGCTCCCGGCGCCGCCCCCTCGCGTCGGTGGACCGCCGTCGCCTTCGTCGCCGAGCGGGTCGGGCGACGACGCACAGATTGCGGAATGGAAAGCGGTCTACGAGGAATTCGCCGCCACCAAACAGCAGTGCGGAGAATCGCTCGACGGGTTCACGTTCGAGAAGTTCCAGAACACTCTGAAGAAGAACCGCGACGCCATCGTGGAGCGCCACGGCGTGAAACGCGTGAAGTTCAGCGTCTACGTGAAGGACGGCAAGGCCGCGCTGAAGGCGAGTCCCATCAAGGACTGAGGTGCTCCGCCGGTCCGTGATTGTCGCGGGGCCTGCGCGGCACTAGACACCGGACCATGAGCGAGCCCCGCAGGCACAAGGTCTTGATCATCGGCTCCGGCCCCGCCGGCCTCACCGCGGCGATCTACGCCGCGCGAGCGAACCTCTCTCCGTTCTGCGCGGAGGGGTTCAACGCGGGCGGGCTCATCCCCGGCGGCCAGCTCATGTTCACGAGCGACGTGGAGAACTACCCCGGGTTTCCGGAAAAGGTCTCCGGGCAGGAGCTGATGCAGCGCTTCCGCGAGCAAGCCGTCCACCAGGGTGCGGAGCTCGTGACGGCGGACGTGCAGAAGGTGGACCTCTCGTCGCGTCCGTTCAAGGTCTGGGTCGGAGAGGACGAGAACGAGCTTCACCTCGCGGACACCGTGATCCTCGCGACGGGCGCCAAGGCGAACTACATCGGGCTCGAGAGCGAGGACCAGCTCAAGAACAAGGGTGTCTCCGCCTGCGCCGTGTGCGATGGCGCGCTCTTCCGGAACCAGGACGTCGTCGTCGTCGGCGGCGGGGACACCGCGATGGAAGAAGCGACGTACCTTTCCGGCCTCTGCAAGAGCGTGACGCTCCTCCACCGGCGGGACGAATTCCGCGCCTCCAAGACGATGCAGCACCGGGTGATGCACAACCCGAAGATCCAGGTGATGCGAAGCCACGTCGTGGAAGAAGTCCTGGATCCGAAGGAGGACAAGGTCACCGCCGTGCGCGTGAAGGATCTGAAGTCCGGGGACATGAAGACCATCCCGTGCGCTGCCCTCTTCGTCGCGATCGGCCACACGCCGATGACCGACCTAGTGAAGGGCCAGATCGCCCTCCACGACAACGGCTACGTCAAGGTCACGCCCGGCACCGCGCAGACGAGCGTCCCGGGCGTCTTCGCCGCCGGAGACGTCGCGGATTGGACGTACCGCCAGGCCGTCACCGCCGCCGGCACCGGCTGCATGGCCGCGCTCGAAGCCGAACGCTTCCTCACCGCGGAAGAGTAGTTCTCGCGATTGGTCTAGACGATACGCGACCCCGCGAGCACGGCGAGCGCGCGCCCGATGGACGCGGCAGGAGGAGAGGTCCGAGGAGCGCAGGCAAAGCGGCCCCAGGAGCCGCCCGGCGAACGGCGCCGTGGGGGGTCGCTCCTCACCGGACAGTTTGTATACAAACTATCCGCCCCCGCGATTGGTCCAGCCGTTCCACGGCCCCGCGAGCACGGCGAGCGC
>DASZXK010000161.1:0-7655 GCA_035545855.1 Polyangiaceae bacterium | reverse complement strand
CAATCGCTTCGATGACGTGGCCAGCTCGACCCGCCTCTCCTCCGAAGAGAGGAAGCACATCGTCTATTTCGAGAACGCGCAGTACAACATCATGGTGGGCGGTGCCGGTCAGTTCCTGGAACCGTCGAACCCACCGGGTGGTGACTATATCGGCGCTGCCGATAATCTGCAAAACGTCGTTCTCTATCCAGCGACGGGGCTCTCTTCTCGACTCCCGAGAACTAGTACGTCCCCCGGTCTCGAATTTCAGTTTTGCCCCGGCGGGACTGCCGCGGACGGCGACTCTCGAATCATCCGGTGGACCAATCAGGGGTCGGGTGTCATCGATCTGGACTTCGAGAGTCTCTAGGATGCTCCCGCATCGGAGGAGTGCGCATGCTTTCTGCAACTGATTTCGGCTGCATCCCGTACGATCCCAACAACACGCCCTCCTCGCCAACGCCTTGCACGCAGCAGATGCAGGCGTTCTTGAATGCCGTGCGCGGCGGCGAGGGCTATCTCCCGCCTGGAGTGTACTACGTCGACGAAGAGCTCTACTATGGCTATGACTGCTCGCCCGGCGTCGACGCCGGCGCCCAGCCGGATCGGAACTCCCTGGGCGGACGGCTCTGCGGTGCCGGCATGGCCAACACCATCATCCGGTGGGCGGGCGCCGACAACGATGGATCCGCCATTCTCCGTGTTTCGAACCCTCGGTGTCACATCAGCGGCATTCAGCTATTCGCTCGCGCCAAGGTAGCCGGCAACGCGCCGCAAGCCTCGACGGGCATCGTGTTTCAAGATGCGGAAAGGGCGACGCTGGATCAGGTCTGGGTTCGTGCGACGGCGGACGGTTCTCTGACGGATCTCACTGATGGGCGTGCCGGCTTCCTGTGGGATACCACGTGGCACGGGGCGACCGGTCCGGCCTCGAACGAGGCCATGCGTCTGACCTGCTGCGAGGCGGGCGGCTGCTGGAAAGGTTATTTCGTCGCACGGAATGGCCTCGCAGACTCGACGACGTTCAGGGTTTGCGTGGCTCTTGGCAACGGCTTCCACGGGTTCCATCTTTTCGGAACCGGCCTGGCGATGTACTCCTGCAAGACCGAGGGTAACGGGGGCCACGGTGTCCGCATCGGGATCGGCGGGCCCGGCGTTCCTCGCAGCAGCGGGTGCTCGATATACGGAGTTCATGTGGAAGGCAACATCGCCAATGCGACGCTCGCAATGCCGGCGGGGGAAAAGCTCTACGGCGTTTACTTCGACAACGCGGACGGAAATCTGATCGTAGGCGGCACGGGACATTTTCTGGACGGAGACTTCATCGGGACTTCTGACGGCCTGCACAACGTGGTGCTCTACGGCGACGTCGGCGCTCGCGTCCTGGTGCCTGGACAGGCTGACGCGAGTTCGCGGACAAAGGCCGGGAGGGAATTCCGGTTTCGCCCCGAGGACAGGAAGATCATATGGGTCGATCTGGAAGGCAGCGCGACGAACGAGGTTCTCGATTTCGCCGACCTGCCCTGTGGACTCTGATGAAGGAGGGCATCGATGTACTACGCCACCGATTTTGGGTGTGACCCAACGGGCACCTCGGACAGCACCGCGGCGATGCAAGCGTTCCTCCTGGCGGCGCGCGCGAGCGTCGGGGTCATCCCGGCGGGTACTTACAAGATCAGTCAGGAGCTGTATTTCGGCTACAACTGCGCCACGGAGTACGGGCCTGACCTCCACGCCGAAGCGTTCGGCGCGGGGAAGGTGGGCGGCTGGCTGCGCGGGGAGGGTCCATCGAACACGATCCTAAAGTGGACCGGAACCACGGATGATAGTTCGTCAATCTTGCGTGTCTCGAGCCCGCACTGCCGGATCACCGGGATCCAATTCTGGGGCAGTTCGAACAAAGTCGGCCACGGCATCGTTTTCCAGCACTCTCACCGCGCCATCATCGAGCAGTGTCGCGTTCGCGCGACGAGCCAGGCGGGATTCTACTGGAATCTCTATTGGCGCGGGTACGTGGCAGATCCCCAGGTCGCAGACAGCACGCCATATACCTATCATATGCTGGTCGAGAACTGTGAGGCTGTCTCCTGCGGGGCGGAAGGGTTCTATTTATCGTCCGGCGGGGGCACCGGCGCTCAAGGAAATGTTCTGTTCGTAAACTGTGTGGCTCAGTCGAATTCGACGTACGGATTCCGAGTTCAGTGCAGCGGGAATGGTGTCCAGCTTCACGGTTGCCGGGCAAGAAGCAACGGCAGCAACGGGTTCCAGATCGAAGGGGACCTGAACGGTTCGACGTCTGTACGGTCCGTCTTGGGAGCGTTGTGGGCCGACGGGAACACGGGCCAAGGCTTGTACTTCGCAGGAGGTGCGGATTCGAACCTCGTCGTTGGCGGAAATTTGCCTTCGATCGTGGACGACGGAACCGGTGTGAATCCGGTGCTAGTTCCGATCGGAGGCGCATTGACGGTGAGTAGAGCCGCGAGGACCGGCGCGTCCCCCGTGGCTCAGCACGATCTTCGTTTTCGGGCCGACACGAAGGAAGTCATCTCGAAGACGTTCAGTAGCCCCCCAATCGACGTCACGCTCGATTTCGACGACCTCTGCTAACGCTGCCTCAGCCAAGGACTTTTCCACGGCATCGAGGGCGCGGTCTACGGCGAGCATGCAGGGCGGCTATGCGGGATGGGAGCAACGCGGCCCGACGACAGAGCAAGATTAGAGCGATGGCACCGATGAAGGAGCGGGCAATCGCTCAGCGACATCTGTCGCGCACTCGGCAAACCACCGGTCTCCGCGTACGGATTCCTCGGGTCCACTGGCGCGCCGCGCCCGCGACGCGAATTCGGAGCCCGCGAGTACTCTCAGGACACGAGCGCGACGAGATTTCTTGGAATCGTTGCGCAGCACCTTCCGTACGCCGAATCGCACGCGGCTGCGGCTTGATTGGTTCCCCGAGCAGATCGCCGGCTGGCCCGGGAGCGCCATCTGCTTGGCAGCTTCGTCGAGCCAGACGAAGATGGAATGAGCGCCGGACCGCGACGTCGGCTTACGGCGCGCGCACCCCGCGAACCGACGACGGCGCGACGACGATCTCCGCGACGAGCCGCGCCGCCTCGGGGCTTTCCAGGACGCGCACCACGCTCGCCCAGTCCTTCGCCGGACTGAGCGGGAACCGCTGGCGGAGCGCGAAACTCCGCTCCACGGCTTCCTCGGCGCGGAGGCGGAACGCCGGATCTCGCTCGCACTCGCGGGCGAGCGCCGCGTAGGCGCGCTCCGCGAGGGCCGTCTCCTTGCACACGAGGACGAGGTCGCACCCGGCGCGGACGGCCTTCACCGCGGACTCCTCGACGGGCAGGTTCGCCGCGAGCGCCCGCATCTCGAGGTCGTCCGAGAAGACGACGCCGCGGTAGCCGAGCTCGCCGCGGAGGAGCTCCGTCACGATCTTCCGCGAGCACGTCGCGGGAACGCCGGGGTCGAGCGCGTCGAAGACGACGTGGGCCGTCATCAGCGTCGCGACGGCGTGGCCCGCGCGCCGGAACGGCAGGAGCTCGGTGCCGTCGAGCCGCGCGCGATCGTGCGCGACGAAGGGAAGGTCCAGGTGGCTGTCCTTGTCCGTGTCGCCGTGACCCGGGAAATGCTTGCCGCAGGCGGCGACGCCGGCGCTCTCGAGCCCCTCCGCGAACGCGGCGCCGAGAGCCGCGACCACCTCCGGATCCCGGGAGAACGAGCGATCCCCGATCACGGGATTCAGCGGGTTCGAGTCCACGTCCAGCACGGGAGCGAAATCCAGGTTGAACCCGAGCGCGGCGAGCTCGCGCCCGAGGGCGACGCCCACGCGACGGGCGAGCGTCGGATCTCCGATGTCCCCGAGCTCGCGCATCGGCGGGAGCGCGAGGACCGGCGCGCCGAGGCGCGCGACGCGGCCGCCCTCCTGGTCGACGGAGACGATGGGGCTCGGGTCCACGCCGAGCTCGAAGATCTGCCGGCAGAGCGCGTGGACGGCCTCCACCGAGGCGACGTTCCGCTTGAACAGGATGACGCCCGCGCGGCGCTTCTCGGCGAGATCCCGCGCGAGGGAAGGGGGGAGCGTCGTTCCGTCGAAACCGACGACGAGGAGCGCCCCGGCGAGCTCGGACGGATCCCTGGCCGCCACTCGTTCTGCCTCAGCCCGTCGCTTCGAGGTCGCGGCGCGCGGCCGACAGGAGATCCTTCGCGAGCTCGGAGAGCGTCGCGACGTCCGGCCCCTCCAGCATGACGCGGAGCTTCGGCTCGGTGCCGCTCCAGCGGACGAGGAGGCGGCCGGTGTCCCCGAGCTTCCGCTCGATTTGCGACATGCGCTTGCCGAGCTCGCTCATCTCCTCGAGGGGCTTCCTCTTCGAGAAGGAGACGCTCTCGAGGACCTGCGGCATCCGCTCCATGACCTTGGAGAGCTCGGAGAGCGGCTTTCCCTCGCGGACCATGATGGCGAGGACCTGGAGCGCCGCGACCACGCCGTCCCCGGTCGTCGCGTGGTCGAGGAAGATCAGGTGGCCGGATTGCTCGCCGCCGAGCGTGTAGCCGCCGGAGCGCATCTCCTCCACGACGTAGCGGTCGCCGACGGCCGTGCGGAGGAGCTTCCCCTTGGCCGCCTTCATGGCGCGCTCGAGGCCGAGGTTACTCATGACCGTCGCGACGAGCGTGCCCTTCGCGAGCTTTCCCTCCCGGAGCATCCGCGTCGCGCAGAGGGCCATCACGGCGTCGCCGTCCACGACCTCGCCGTGGTCGTCCACGATGATGACCCGGTCGGCGTCCCCGTCCAGCGCGATGCCGAGGGCGGCCTTCTGCCGCTTCACTTCCTTCAGCACGTGCTCGGGGTGGAGCGCGCCGCAGTCGCGGTTGATGTTGCGGCCGTTCGGGCGGCATCCGAGCGCCGTCACCTTCGCGCCGAGCTCCGTGAAGACGTCGGGAGCGACGCGGTAGGCGGCGCCGTGGGCCGCGTCCACGACGACGTGGAGGCCGTCCAGCGTGAGCTCCTTCGGGAACGTGCTCTTCGCGTAGACGATGTACCGCCCCGTCGCGTCTTCCACGCGTTCGGCGCGGCCCACGCGGGCGCCGGTGAACTTCCCGGCGTCCAGCGCGCCGTCGCCGAGGAGCCGCTCGATCTCGGCCTCTTCCGAGTCCGGCAGCTTGAAGCCGTCGGGGCCGAAGATCTTGATGCCGTTGTCGGCGAACGGGTTGTGGCTCGCGCTGATGACGACGCCCGCGTCCGCCCGCATGCTCTGCGTCAGGTTCGCGACGGCGGGGGTGGGGATCGGGCCCGAGAGGAGCACGTGCCCGCCCATCGCGCAGATGCCGGATGCGAGCGCCGTCTCCAGCATGTACCCGGAGAGCCGCGTGTCCTTCCCGATGACGACGCGGGGCGGCCGCGTCTTTCCGCGGCGGGCGACGAGCGCAATGGCACGGCCGAGACGGAGCGCGAGCTCCGGGGTCATGGGAGGCACGTTCGCCTTGCCGCGAATGCCGTCGGTGCCGAAGAGCTTCCTGCCGTTCATGGAGATCAGTCCCGGAAATTCTTGAACTGGAGCTCGATGCCGAGATCGGCGCGCCGGAGCTCCTGGATGGCCGTCTGGAGGTCGTCCTTCTTCTTCCCCGAGATGCGGACGCTCTGCTCGTGGATGGCGGCCTGGACCTTCACTTTCGTGTCTTTCACGAAGGCGACGAGCTCTTTCGCCTTGTCCTTCTCGATGCCCTCCTGGACCTTCACGAGCATCTTGGAGGTGCCCTTCGGCCCTTTCTCGGGCTTCTGAGGGTCGAAGTAACGGAGGCTCACCTTGCGCCGAACGAGCTTCTCCTGGAGGACGTCGAGCGCCGCCTTCACGCGGTCTTCCTCCGTGGCCGTGATCAGGAGCCCTTCCGGGGTGCGCTCGACGGCGGCGTCCGTCCCGCGGAAATCGAACCGCTGGGAGAGCTCCTTCTGCGCCTGGTTCAGCGCATTTTCGACCTCAGCCCAGGGAACTTCGGAGACGACGTCGAAGGACGGCATGGTGAGCGCGTCAGAGATCCACGGGGGGATCCATCTCGAGACCGAGAAGGATCGCGCGCGCGGGTCCGACGAGGAGCGAGGAACCCGTGACGACGACCAACCCCCGAGGACCGACGATCGCGCGAGCGCGTGCGAGCGCCTCTTTCACGTCCAGGACGACCTCTCCGCCGACGGCGGCGGCCATCTCGTTCGGGTCGACCGCGCCCGCGACGGGCGGGGCGGTGAAGACGTGGTTCGCCGCCGTGTGGTCCAGCCGCGCGAGCATCGCCCGCCAGCTCTTCTTCTTCAGGGCGCCGAAGACGAGCGCGACGTCTCTCCGGGAACCGACGGCGCCCATGAGGCTCGCGTCGATCACGTGGGAGAGCGTCACGGCGCCGTCCGGATTGTGCGCGCAATCGAGGAGGGTGAGCTCCTGGCCGTTCCGGTGCAGGAGCTCGTTCCGGCCGGGCCACGTGGTGGCCTCGATGCCGTTCGCCATCTCTTCCGGGGAGACGCCCATTTCACGGGCGATGGTGGCCGCGACGGCGAGGTTCGTCCCGAACATCGCCATGCGGGGATACGCGAGCTGCGCGCCGGCGTAGGGCTCCGGGCTCCCGAGCTCGACCTGCGTCGCGCCCACCTCGTTGATGCGCCGCTGGATCACCTCCAGCGCGTCGGGATGGAGCTTGCCGAGGACGACCTTCGTCCCCTTCTTGATGATGCCGGCCTTCTCGGCGCCGATCTTCGCGAGGGAGTCCCCGAGCTCGACCATGTGATCGAACGCGACGCGGGTGATCGCGGCGACGACCGGCGGCGGCACGACGTTCGTCGCGTCCAGCCGACCGCCGAGCCCGACCTCCAGCACCGCGACGTCCACCTTCGCCTCGCGGAAGGCGAGAAACGCCGCGATCGTCGCGACCTCGAAGAAGGTGAGGTCCGGCCCCGCGTCCATCACCTCGTTCAGACGGGTGACGAGCTCGTCGTTCTCGATGGGAACGCCGTCCACCTGGATCCGCTCGGCGAACCGGCAGAGGTGAGGGGACGTGTAGAGGCCGACCTTCTTGCCGGTCGCTCTCAGCATCGACGTGCTGAACGCACAGACGCTGCCCTTGCCGTTCGTCCCACCGACGTGCACGACCTCGAAGGCGCGCTCCGGGTGGCCGAACTTCTCGCAGGCCGCCTCGACCCGGTCCAGACCGAGCTTCACGCCCTGCGGGACCCGGGCATAGAGACGCTCCAGAGTGGCCTTCAGGTCGCCCACTTTGCCTCGTTTGTCTCGGTCGAACCGTTCGAGAATCTCATGCCGCTCTGAAGACGGGGATGCGCTTCCGGATGGACCCGAACGACTCGGGCCGCCCGAGGAGCCTACCGTGAAGTCCCCGTAACGACCCGCATATACCGCATTTCGCCCGCGGGAGCCCTCAATCCAGCGCGAAAAGCCGCCCCGCCGTCCGTACGAACTTGGCCGCCGAGATCGGCATCGGGTAGCCGGAGGGGACCCGATGCCGCTCGGACGCCTTTCCAAGCTCGCCCTGGGCGCCGCCCTGGCCTGCGGAGCCGTCGCCTCCAGCGAGACCCGGGCGCGGGGCGAGTCGGGCGGCACCGCGGCGCTCAGCGTCGGGTCGCCGACGGACGGCACCCTCGTGGGCGGCGTGATGCTCCGGGAACGCGCGGA
>DASZXK010000160.1:0-11104 GCA_035545855.1 Polyangiaceae bacterium | reverse complement strand
TCGTCGGGACCCACGGACGACGCGGCTTGTCGCGCGCGCTCATCGGCAGCGTCGCCGAGCGACTCGTGCGGACGGCGTACTGTCCGGTCCTCGTCGTTCACGCGGGCGTTCCGGCTTCGTGAGCGGGAGGCGCGGGGCGGTGAGACGACGCCGAGCGGCGCCCTCGCCGCGCCCCGCGGGGACGTGTACTGGCTGGACCAAGCCGGGGCTCGCCGGCCTGCGTTTGAGCTCGACGAACGATGGCGACCTCCGCGGCTCGGGTGCTTCGATCCTTTTGGTTTGTATACAAACTAAGTGACCTCCGCGGGGGCCGGGTGCTCCGATCCATTTAGTTTGTATACAAACTACGTGACCTCCGCGGCTCGGGCGTTGCGGTCCCGTTGCGTGACCTCCGCGGCTCGGGCGCTGCGGTCCCGTTACGTGACCTCCGCGGCTACGTGACCTCCGGCGCTCGGGTGCTGCGGTCTCGTGACCTCCACGGCTTGGGGCTCCGGTCCCGTTGGTTTGTATACAAACTATCCAGGAAGGAGATACCCCCTCCTTTGGTTTGTATACAAACTATCCAGGAAGGAGATACCCCCCCTCCTTTGGTTTGTATACAAACTATCCAGGAAGGAGATACCCCCCGGGACGCCGTTCGCCTCGCGGCCTGCGGTCCGCGGCTCCGCCTGCGCTTCGCCGAGTTCGGTTCGCCCGTCAACGACCCGGGGGCGTCTTGGGTGGAGGTGGAGGCGGGGTGGGGGTGTTCGGCTCGCCGTGGGGCGGCGTGCTCGCGGGGGTGATTCCGCCGGAGCCGATGCGGGGGCTCTCCGCGAGCTTGTCTCCCGGCGGCTCGCGATCGGCGCCCACGACTTCTCCGTTCGAGGTTCTCGCCTGAGGCTCCACGTAGTCCGTGGACGGCGACCTCGGCGGAGCCTCGCCGCTTCCCCCGCAGGCGACGAGACAGAAACCGGCGAACAGAACGACGCGCCTCATGGCTGCCTCCGATACCACGCCGGCCTTCACGGCGCCGCCGGCCGTGGTCTGACGGTGAGAACGGGGCATTTCGCGAGCTGCACGATCTTCTCCGCCACGCTGCCGAGAAGGAGATGCGAAAGGCCCGTTCGGCCGTGGGTGGAAACGATGATCAGGTTCGATTGACGCTGCGCCGCAGCGTCCAGGATGCACAGGTAGGGCACGCCGTGACGGATCTCGGAGCTGACCCTCGGGTCGCCGGCGAAGCCCGAATCGGCGAGTAGCGCGCGCATGGCGCTCCGGGCGTGGGACTCGGCCTGCTCTTCGAGGGTCTTCTCCAGGTCGCCGGACCACGCCGTGATGTCGGGCCTGAGGTACACCGGGATCTCCCACGCGTGCAGCACGTGAACTCGTCCGCTCGGCGGGCTGAGCTCCGCGGCATAGGCGAGTGCGAGCCGTGAGCCCTCCGAGAAGTCCACGGGGACCAGCACGTCGGAAAAAAAGGGCGGTGTGGAGGCCATCGTCCGCGCACATCCATCAAGCGCCGTGCCACGCGGGACATTCCACGCAAAGCAGAGGATCGGGGCCCCGACGAGCGCAAGCCGTGCGTCGAACGGACGCAAGTCGCGCGCCGCCAAAGTACTGACTGCACGAAATAGCGCGGATTTAGCGCTCCAGCGTGCTTGCACGCTTCTTGCGAAGGCGGAGCCAGCCATGTCTGGAACCTCCGAGCGCTTCGTCTACGACGACGCATCAGTCCGCAAATTCGCCATCGCCTCGATCTCGTGGGGGCTCGTCGCCACCCTGGTCGGCTTGCTCCTCGCCATCGACCTCGTCGTTCCCTCGATGAGCTTCGGCCTGCCGTTCCTCACCTTCGGACGGCTCCGCCCACTGCACACGAATGCAGCCATCTTCGCGTTCGCGGGCAACGCGATCTTCGCCGCCATCTACTACTCGAGTCAGCGCCTCCTGAAGGCGCGGATGTGGAGCGACAAGCTCTCGAATTTCCACTTCTGGGGCTGGCAGGCGATCATCGTCTCCGCGGCACTCACGCTGCCCTTCGGCATCACCCAGTCGAAGGAGTACGCGGAGCTCGAGTGGCCCATAGACATCGCCATCGCCGTCGTGTGGGTCGCCTTCGCGGTCAACTTCTTCGGCACCATCGCGACGCGACGTGAACGGCACCTGTACGTCGCGATCTGGTTCTACATCGCGACGATCGTCACCGTCGCCATCCTCCACATCTTCAACAACCTGGCGCTCCCGGTCACGTTCACGAAGAGCTACTCGATCTACGCCGGAATCCAGGATGCGCTGATGCAGTGGTGGTACGGCCACAACGCCGTCGCGTTCTTCCTGACGACGCCGTTCCTCGGGCTCATGTACTACTTCCTGCCCAAGGCAGCGAACCGGCCGGTGTTCTCGTACCGGCTGTCGATCCTGCACTTCTGGTCGCTGGTCTTCATCTACATCTGGGCGGGTCCGCACCACCTCCACTACACGTCGCTCCCGGAGTGGGCCTCGACGCTCGGGATGGTCTTCAGCCTGATGCTGTGGATGCCCTCGTGGGGCGGCATGATCAACGGCCTCTTCACGCTCCGTGGAGCGTGGAACAAGGTCGCCGAGGATCCGGTCCTCAAGTTCTTCGTCGTGGGCATCACGTTCTACGGCATGGCGACGTTCGAGGGCCCGATGCTCTCGATCAAGAGCGTGAACGCGCTCTCCCACTACACCGACTGGACGATCGCGCACGTGCACTCCGGCGCGCTCGGCTGGAACGGCTTCATGACGTTCGGCATGCTGTACTGGCTCGCTCCGCGCCTGTTCCAGACGAAGCTCTGGTCCAAGAAGCTCGCCGAGGTGCACTTCTGGGTCGGGACGATCGGCATTCTCTTCTACATCGTCGCCATCTACGCCGCGGGCGTCACGCAGGGCCTCATGTGGCGCGCGTTCGACGAGACGGGCCGCCTCGCGTACCCGGACTTCGTCGAGACCGTCGTGCGCATCGCGCCGATGTACTGGGTCCGCGCGCTCGGCGGCCTGATGTTCGTCTCGGGCGTCGTCATGTGCCTCGTGAACGTGCTCATGACGTGGAAGAACCGCCCGGCGAAGTACGAGGAGCCCGTCCACGAGGCGCCTCCGCTCGAGAAGGAGTACGCGGGCGAAGAGCCGAAGCTCGTCTATCCCGCGCACCCGACGATGATGGAGCTCGGGTACGACATCCAGTACTTCACCAAGGCCGCGTGGCACCGCGTGTGGGAGCGGAAGCCGCTGAAGTTCACGCTGTGGGTGGTCGCGTCCGTCTCGATCGCGTCGCTCTTCGAGATCATCCCGACGTTCCTCATCCGCTCGAACGTCCCGTCGATCGCTTCCGTGAAGCCGTACACGCCGCTCGAGCTCGCGGGGCGCGACATCTACGTGAGCGAGGGTTGCTACAACTGCCACTCGCAGATGGTTCGCCCCATCCGCGCCGAGACGGAACGCTACGGGGAGTACTCGAAGCCCGGTGAGTTCGTCTACGACCACCCGTTCCAGTGGGGCTCCCGCCGCATCGGTCCGGATCTGCACCGCGTGGGCGGCAAGTACCCGGATCTCTGGCACGTCCGCCACATGGAGGATCCGGCCTCGATGACCCCCGGCTCGATCATGCCGAAGTACGCCTGGATGCTCTCCGACGACCTCGACTTCGGGGCCATCCAGGGGAAGGTCGACGCGATGGCGATGCTCGGCGTTCCCTACGGGGACGCGGTGAACCACTCCGTGGACATGGCCCACGCTCAGGCGAAGAAGATCGCCGCCGGCGTAGCCGAGCAAGGCGGCCCGAAGGGCCTCGAGACGAAGAAGATCGTCGCACTCGTCGCGTACCTCCAGCGCCTGGGCACGGACATCAAGGCCGCGCCTCCGGTGGAGGAAGGCCCGGGCGGCGCGAAGGTCGCGGAAGGGGGCCGGTGAAATGTCCCTCACGGAAGCAATCGGTGGAGCCGGCCTCGCCGTCTACGCGGAAGCAGCGCTGATCCTCTTCTTCGCCGCCTTCGTCGCGGTGGCGATCCAGGTGATGCGGAAGATCGAGACGAAAGCACTCGACGAACGGAGCCAGCTGCCGTTCGGACAGGACGACGAGATCATCACGGCAAGAGGCACGCCGGAGGCGAAGCGCGATGTCTGAAGAAGCACAGAAGACGCAGGCCGATCTGACCGACCACGAGTACGACGGCATCCAGGAGTACGACAACCCCATGCCCCGGTGGTGGGTGCTCATCTTCTGGGGGAGCTTCTACTTCGCGTTTTCCTACTTCATGTGGTTCCACGTCTACTTCAAGGGCTCCGTGAAGGAGGACTACGCGGCGGACATGACCGCGTATCGCGAGGAGATGGCGAAGAAGGCCCTCGGCGCGAACGTCACGGAGGAGGCCCTCGAGAAGCTCACGAAGGATCCGGCGATGATGGCGGACGCCCAGGGCATCTTCCAGAAGCGCTGCGTCCAGTGCCATGCCGCGAACGGCCAGGGGCTCATCGGCCCGAACCTGACGGACGACTTCTGGATCCACGGCAAGGGCACGTTGATGGACATCTACGGCGTCGTGAACGGCGGCGTCCCCGCGAAGGGAATGCCCGAGTGGGGCAAGCAGCTCTCCGCCATCGAGGTCGCGAAGGCGGCGGCCTACGTCGGTACGCTTCGCGGCAAGCACCTTCCGGGCAAGGCGCCGGAAGGCACGCAGATCACGGCGGCGAACCGCTGAGCGGAGCATGGCGATGCTACAGGCCCCGGAACGCGTCCTGCCGACGCTGAACAACGACGGGACCCGCCGCTGGATTCGTCCGCGGCGGTTCTCGGGGCGGTTCGAGCGTGCGCGCTTCGCCGTCGCGTGGGGGCTCATGGGGCTCTTCATCGGACTTCCGTTCGTCCGCATCTCCGGGAAGCCCGCGCTGCTCCTCGACGTGATGCACCGTCAGTTCATCCTGTTCGGTCGCACGTTCCTGCCGACGGACGGCGTGCTCTTGATGCTCCTCCTGCTCACGACGTTCATCGCGATCATCCTCGCGACGGCGCTCTTCGGGCGGGTCTGGTGCGGGTGGGGCTGCCCGCAGACCGTCTACATGGAGTTCCTCTTCCGGCCGCTCGAGCGCCTCATCGAGGGCGATCACCGGGAGCAGGCGAGACTCGATCGGGAGGGCGCGAACTTCCGCCGTGTCCTGAAATTCGTCGTCTACCTCGTGGTCTCGGCGTTCGTCGCGAACGTGTTCCTCGCCTACTTCGTCGGGACGGACGAGCTCGAGAGGTGGGTCCTTCACGCCCCGACCCAGCACTGGACGGGCTTCCTCGTGATGGCCGTCACGACCGGGCTCGTGTTCTTCGACTTCGGCTACTTCCGCGAGCAGATGTGCACCGTTGTCTGCCCGTACGCGCGGCTGCAGTCCGTGCTGCTCGACAAGAAGTCCCTCATCGTCGCGTACGACGCGACGCGCGGCGAGCCCCGCGGCAAGAAGGGCAAGACCCAGGGCGACTGCGTCGACTGCGGCGTGTGCGTCCAGGCCTGCCCGACGGGGATCGACATCCGGAACGGGCTCCAGCTCGAATGCATCGGCTGCACGCAGTGCATCGACGGCTGCGACGGCATCATGGACAAGCTCGGGCGCCGCCGCGGGCTCATCCGCTACACGTCCCTCGACGCGCTCGAGACGCGGAAGTTCTCGCTGAGGTCTCTGATCCGGCCGCGTGTGATCATCTACCCGGTTCTCCTCCTCGCCCTCTCGACCGCGCTCGTGGTCGCGGCCTCGAGCCGCGGAGACGCCGAGGTCTCGGTGCTCCGTGGCATCGGCGCGCCATTCGTGGAGCAGGGGGACGGCGTCCGGAACCAGCTCCGGGTGAAGATAAGAAACCGCTCCGACCGGGACGAAGCCTACACGCTGTCCCTCGTGGACGCGCCGGACGCGACTCTCGTCGCGCCCGAGAACCCGATGCACGTCGCCGCCGGCAAGCAGGAGACGACGAGCCTGTTCGTCGTGGCGGCCAGGCGGAGCTTCACGCAGGGCGAACGGCACGTGCGCGTGCGAGTCGTTTCGAGCCACGGCTTCCAGAAAGTGACGCGCTACGAGCTCCTCGGCCCGAAGACGGGAGATTGACCATGACCGCACGCACCCTCTCACCCGGAACCTTCTGGGCCGCCTTTCCCGCGGTGCTCCTCGGCGGACTCGTCACGATCGTGATGGGCATGGCCTACGTCGCGGTCTCCGACCCGTCGTTCGCCGTCACGGACGGCTACTACGCCCGCGCTCTCTCGTGGGACGAGCAGGTCGCGGCACGGACACGGAGCGCCGCGCTCGGATGGAAGGGCGAAGTGCACGCGACGCGGATGCCGGAGGGAGACGTCGAAGTCGTCGTCCGCCTGACGGACCGCGCCGGAAAGCCCGTCACGGGCACCCACGTGGACGTCACGGCGTTCCCCGTCGCCCTCTCCCGCTACGTGTCCCGCGGTGTGCTCGTGGAGAGCGCTCCCGGTGAGTACCGGGTTCGGATCCCCCTCCGCCGTGACGGTTGGACGGAGATCGACGTCGACGCCACGCGCGGGGGCGATCGGTTCACGCAGACCGAGCGCCGGAACGTCGTCCCCTTCGGCAAATGATCGCCGTCGTCTCTTCCATCGTCGCCGCGAGCGTCGTCGGCAGCCTCCACTGCACCGCAATGTGCAGCGGGCTCGCCGCGTTCGGCGCCGCAGGGACGGAGAACCGCTGGGCGGCGCGAGCATCGGCGCTCGGCGCCTACAACGTCGCCCGCGGGCTCGGGTACGTCGCGCTCGGCACGGTCGCCGGCGCGCTCGGCTCCACGCTGGACGACGCTGGCCTCCGGATCGGTCTCAGCCGCGGCGCCGGCGTGGTCGCCTCGATCGTGATGATCGGCTGGGGCATCGCCCGACTCACCGGCGCGCTCGACCGAGCCCGCGCCTCCGGGGCGGCCTTCGTCCCCGTGGAGCGGCTCGCCAGGCGGGCCGCGTCGCGCCCCGCGGTCGTCCGGTCCGCGATCATCGGCGGCTGCACGGCGCTCCTGCCGTGCGGCTTCCTCCACGCCTTTCTCGTCGGCGCCGCGGGGACCGGGAGCGCGGCGGAAGGCGCCCTGGTGATGGCTGCCTTCTGGCTCGGTACGTTGCCGTCCCTCGTGTCGCTCGGGCTCGGCGTCGGTGCGCTGCTCGGGCCGCTCCGGAAGCACGCCTCGCTCGTCGGTGCGCTCGTCCTCGTCTTCCTCGGACTCTCGAACCTGTTCGATCGCTGGACGCCCCCGTGGACGCACCTCGGGCCGCCGAAGGCCGGGATCGTCACCCATGCTCGCTGACGTCCTCGCACCGCTCGAGACCGCCGTCGGCGTGTGCGCTCACTGCGGTCAGCCGGTCAGGGCCGATGGGCTGGATACGGGTCCGCGGTTTTGCTGCGCGGGCTGCCGGACCGTCTACTCGATCCTCCACGGGTCCGGCCTGTCCGCCTACTACGACAAGCGCGAAGCCGTCGGCGCGGAGAAGCGGGCCGCAGCCCCTTCCGGACGCGGCTACGAGAGCCTCGATGCGCCGGAGTTCCAGGCGCTGCACGCGACGGCGCTCCCGGACGGGCGGCTCCGGACCGAGCTCTTCCTCGAGAACGTGCACTGCGCGGCCTGCGTGTGGCTCGTGGAAAAGGTCGGAGACCTGGTCCCCGGCGTGACCGAAGCGCGCCTCGACCTCCCCCGCGCGACGCTCCGGATCACGTGGAACCCCCTCGAGGCGAAGCTCTCCGCCGTCGGGCGGACGCTCGACTCGCTCGGCTATCCGTCGCACCCGCTCGCGGGCCTCGACCGGAGCGCGGTCCGCCGGAAGGAAGACCGCGCCCTCCTGATGAAGCTCGGCGTCGCGGGCGCCGCCGCAGGGAACGCGATGCTCTTCGCGGCTGCCCTCTACAGCGGCGCCTTCTCCGGCATGGATCCGGAGTACGTGAGCCTGTTCCGGATCGGGAGCGCCGTGGTCGCGATCCCGTCCGTGTTCTGGTGCGCGAGCGTGTTCCACCGCGGCGCGCTGTCCGCGATCCGCACGCGGACGCCCCACATGGACCTCCCGGTGAGCATCGGCGTACTCGTCGGTACCGCGAGCGGCCTCTTCCACACCTGGAGAGGCGAGGGCGAGATCTTCTTCGACACCCTCACGATGCTCGTGTTCCTCCTGCTGGTCGGGCGCTTCCTCCAGCAGCGGGAGCAGCGCCGGGCGGACGGCGCGTCCGAGTTCCTCCAGGCGCTCACGCCGAAGACGGCCCGTCTCGTCGAAGGCACGGACGTCCGCGAGGTCCCCGTGGACGCCGTCCCGCGCGGGGCGCTCGTGGAGATCCGGTCCGGCGATCACGTCCCCGTGGACGGCACGGTCGTCGAGGGAACGTCCAGCGTGGACGTGTCGCTCCTCACCGGAGAATCGCTGCCGGCCGAGGTCGGCCCGAACGCGAGCGTCCACGCGGGCTGCGTCAACGTCTCGGGCAGGATCGTCGTGCGCGCCGACCGAACGGGGGTGGAGACGCGGCTCTCGCGACTGGTCGAGGCGATGCGGGAAGCGGCCGGACGGCGCGCGCCGGTCGTCGTCCTCGCGAACCGCCTCGCGGGATACTTCGTCGTGATCGTGCTCGTCGCGGCAGCGCTCACCGCGCTCGTCCTCTGGCACCGCGGCCCGGAGGTCGCGCTCTCGCGCGCCGTCGCGCTCCTCGTCGTGACGTGCCCGTGCGCGCTCGGGCTCGCGACGCCGCTCGCCGTCAGCGCGGCGCTCGGACGCGCGGCGCGCCGCGGGATCATGATCAAGGGCGGGACGGCGCTCGAAGCGCTCGCTCGGCCGGGCCTGGTCGTCTTCGACAAGACCGGCACCCTGACCGAGGGCAAGCTCTCGGTCGTCCGCTTCGCCGGGAGCGAAGACGCGAAGGCGTTCGCGTCCGCGGCGGAGGCCGGCTCGGCGCATCCCATCGCGCGCGCGCTCGTCGCCGCGTTCGGCAAGTCGGCGCTCACGGCGGAGTCCACGAAGGAGACCTTCGGACACGGCGTGGCGGCGGTCGTCGGCGGAAAGGCCGTCGTGGCCGGCTCGGTCCCGTTCGTCGAGAGCCGTGCGACCCTGTCGGACGCGCTCCGGAAGGACGCCGAGGCGGTCGCCGCCGAAGCCCTCACGCCCGTCGTCGTCGCGGTCGACGGCGAGGCGCTCGCCGTCGTCGGCATCGGCGATCGAATCCGCCCCGATGCCCGAGCGAGCCTCGAAGCGCTCGCGGCGCTCGGCCATCGACTCGCCGTCCTCTCCGGCGATCAACCGAAGGTCGTCGGCCTGGTGGCGGCGCAGATCGGCGTCCCGTTCGAGACGGTGATCGGCGGCGCGAGCCCGGAGGAAAAGGTCCGCTTCGTGGAAGCTCGCGCGGCCGTCGGCCCGGTCTTCATGGTCGGCGACGGCGTGAACGACGCGTCGGCGCTCTCCGTCGCGACGGTCGGCATCGCCGTGCGCGGCGGCGCGGAGGCGAGCCTCGCCGCGAGCGACGTCTTCTGCACGGAGGGCGGCCTTCGTCCCGTCGTGGAGGTCTTCGACGGCGCGCGGGAGACACGGCGCCTCATCCGGAGCGGCCTCGCCCGCTCGCTCGTCTACAACCTCGCGGTCGGCGCGCTCGCCGCGACCGGCATCGTGGGACCGCTCGCGGCGGCCGTGCTCATGCCCGTGAGCTCCATCTCCGTCGTGACGAGCTCCTACCGCGGACGCTCCTTCAGGAGGAACACTCCATGACCATCCTCTACGTGCTGATCCCCCTCGCGCTCCTCTCGGGCGCCTCCTTCGTGATCGCGTTCCTCTGGGCGGCCCGCTCGGGTCAGATGGACGACCTCGAGACGCCCGCGCTCCGGATCCTCTGCGACGACGACGGACCGCCCGTCAGGTCTCCTTCACACGACAGCACTCCGGGACCTCCGCCGCGATAGCCTCGATGGCCCGGTGCGCCTTCGTCACGAAGTCCGAGGCGTTCCCGACCGTGCGGTAGTGCGGGTGCGTTTTCCAGACGTTGCCGATCTTGAGATCGATGGAGTGAGCCAGCCTCGCGGACTCGACGCGGAGGGGGTTGGTGTGGTCGTAGCCGCCGCTCACGGTCGGCGTGTGGAGGTGGATCACGGCGGCGTAGCGGCGGAGCTCGGCCTCGTGCGTGGTCCCGAGATCGCTGAAGAAGGTCGCCGGTTCGCCCGGCCAGTAAGCGAGCCCGTCCAGCGTGCCGCGGTCGCAGAGGATCACCGCGGCGCGGGGATCGGCGAGCGCGACGGCCTCGAGCTCGTGCTGGACGTGGAAGATGGCCCGCTGGGCGGCGCGCTCGGCAGCGGCGACGGCGAGTCGCGGGAAGCCTCCGCCGAACAGGATGCTCGCCGATTCCTGGAGGACGACGACGTGCTCGCAGAAGTGCCGCCGAACCATCTCGAGGACGGCGGTCTTTCCGGCGCCGGGGCCGCCGGTGAGGACGACGAGACGTGGGGTGTGGGGGGCGGAGCAATCGCACGGGCGGCGCTGCGCGCCGTTCTGGCCGGTCGTATGATTCAAGGGTCCTCGAAACGGGACGGCGCCGACGCGCCGTGGCCCGAAACAACAATCTAGCCACGGGGCGACCCGCGGGGGATAGAGTTCTCCCGGGGCGTCGACGCTTCTCTCCTCCTCTTCCCCTCCCTCCAGCCCGCCAGAGACTCGAATGAAGAAGATCCTCGTCTGCCTCGACGGTTCCCCAAGACAGAAGGGCGTCCTCGATGCTGCGATCGGGCTCGCGAAGCCCACGTCCGCGAAGCTCGTGCTCTTCCGGAGCGTCGGCGTGCCGAGCGAGCTGCCCGCGGAAGCCCTCTCGATGGCGATGGAACAGGTGCCGGTCCTCCTCCAGCAACACGCGGAGAAGGCGCTCGTCGCCCTCGAGAGCTCGGTGCCGGGGGAGCTCCGCGGGGGCGTCCTCGTCCTCATCGGTACGCCCTGGCAGGCCATCGAGCAAGCCGCCACGGAGGCCGACGTGGACCTGATCGTCGTGGGCTCGCACGGCTACGGCACGCTCGATCGCGTGCTCGGGACGACGGCCGCGAAGGTCGTGAACCACGCAGCCCGCTCGGTGCTCGTCGTGCGAGACGCGGCGCGCCTCGCGTGACCGCCTAAATGACCGA
>DASZXK010000159.1:0-33315 GCA_035545855.1 Polyangiaceae bacterium | reverse complement strand
GGGGTCGGCGCTCGCCGCGCTCGCCGCGCTCGCCGCGGGAGTCTCCTCGCCGGGCGGCGGCTTGCCGTTCGGATACGGAAGCATGTCGACGACCGCGGCCGGAACCTTCGCCGCCTTCGGACTCGCGGCCCGACACCAGACCTCCGACCAGCTCGAGGCGCCGCGAGCGCGGCACTTCTGCGAGAACCCGTAGGACGCGAGCGACTTCGAGCAGTGATCGTGATTGCCGTAGAACGCGCGACACGAGAGACACTCGAGGCCCGCCGCCGCCTGCTTCTCCAGGGTGCAGCTCTCGACGTAGCCCCCGGGCGGCGCGAGGTCCGCGAGCGCATGGGAAGCGAGCGTGGTCAGGAACGCCGCGGCGGTGAACGCATGGAAGAATCGCATCATGCGCCAGGTATCCGAGCCGCTCCGAAGCGTCAACCGATGCCTCCGACGCCCGGGCTTCAGGGCGAAACCGACCGCCCGCCTGGTCGGAGGGACTCGGGCACGCTGCTCCGCCGCGTCGTTGCGCCGGCGATGGCCGCCGCGAGCCGTCGATCTTCGGCTGCCGCCAGACTCAGGAACTCGAGTCGAACGCGATATGGGCCTCCGGGCGGGCCCTCGCATGCGAGGACCTGCGCTTCCACCGCGGTGAAGCGCTCGTCGCGGAACACGAAGCTTGCGCGGAGCCGGTCCCTCACCGCGAGCTTCTCTTCGAGGACGACCGCCGCGCCGTGGAGACTGACGTCGGAGAGTTCCCCCGGGAGCCAGCGGGATCCGCTCTCGCCGAGGAGCTCGAGGCGGACGAGGCCCGTCGCGGGGACGCGCACGAAGCTCCGGTGCTGCTGCCGTTCCGGAGCCTCGTCGTGAGCGAAGTACAGCGTGAAGTGGTCCTCGAACGGCTCGACGGCGAGGAGCGGGCTCGCGACGGAGTGACTCGCGCCGTGCTCGGAGAGCACCGTCACGGGGACCTTCCTCCCCGTCTCCGCGTTCGGGCGCTCGCGCAACTTCACCGTGTAGAACGCCTCCGTCACCGTCGCGACCGCCGTCTTCAGCCCGAGCACCTCGAGCGCCGTGCCCGGAGAGAGCTCGCGCGTCGTCAGGAGCGGCTCTTCGGGTCCGCGATTCGCGAAGCCGAAACGGCCCCGGAGGTGATGCACCCGCGCCGCGAGATCGCCGTCCCGGACGCGGAGCTTCGGCGGAAGTCCCCGGAGCTCCGCGGCGGTCGCTCGCTCGAACACGTCGAGGTGAGTCGCGACGACGATCGGTAGCGTCCCGGCGTGTCGCGCGAGCGTCTCCACGAGCGCCACGTCCTCCGCGCCGAGGCGCTTCTCACGGACGAGGCGCGCGAACGCTCGCTCCTGCAACGACCGGTCACGCCGGCGCCGGAGCGTCGGGAGCATCAGCCCGACGAGGAGGCCGACGAGCGCGACCGCGAGGAGAGCCTGCCCGACCGTGCCCGCGTGGTCTTCGTTCTCCTGGAACGCGTCGCGGACCGACTTGAAGAACGTGTCCGGCGTCTGCGGCCCGTCTCCGACGGCCGCAGAGAGGCGGTGCACGATTCGATCGACGGAGCTCACCCTCGTCCGTACGGCCGTACTCGGGCCGGAATGAAGGCCCTCTGCCGGCTCCCGGACGAAATCTCAAGGGTACGGATGGAACGTGCAGGACGTCGCGCCGACTGGGTGCGCCTGCGTCGGGAAGCTCGGGACCGGACCCGCGAGGGGCGAGCCGCCGAGCTGATGCGCCCACATGTAGTCGTAGTACATGCCCTGGGTGAGGTCGGGATCCAGCGTGTGACCGAACGTGTGGGCGCACTCCACGACGGTGCGGCCGTTCGAATGAAGGTACGGGAGCGCCTTCGTGTTGGTGCTCTCCAGGCTGATCACGGTCGCGTAGTCGCCGGATCCGCCGTGGGTGAGAAGAACGTTCCCGCGATCGGCCGGATCGAAGGCAGGCCAGTTCCACTGGATGATGGGGATCGACACGTCCGACCACTCCGACTGGTCGTTGAACCACGCTCCGGACTCGCTGATCGTCGCGGCGAAGAGGTGCGGGTATTTCGCCGAGAGGAGGTCGGTGAAGACCGCTCCCGCCGAGAACCCGAACGAGTAGATGCGCGTCGTGTCGATGGAATACTGCTGCTCGATGCAGTTCAGCATGCCCTCGAAGAACGGGAAGTCCTTCTCTCCGCTCACGATGTCCCAGTCGAGCCCGAGCGGCGGAATCAGCTTCGTGTCCGTCGGCGTGACGATCATGAGCGGCATCGGGAACGCGTTCGGATCGAACGGCACCCATTTCCCCTTCGGAACGTCGTAGACGATCGTGTTCGCGAAGTCGGACGGCACCTGCATCCAGCCGTGCCAGAGGAAGAGGAGCGCCATCTTCGACGTGTCCGCGGGCATCTGCACCGAGAAGGTGCGCGTGACGCCGTTCGCGACGAGCGTGGTCGTCCCGTTGCCGATCGGGTTGCAGGTGACGTTCGCGGCGGGCATTCCGCCGGAGCCAGGGCTCGCGGCACCGCCCGACCCCGCGCCGACGGTACCGCCCGAGCTCGTCGAGGCGCCGCCCGCGCTCCCGACCGCGCCCGCTCCGCTTCCGCCGCTCCCGGTCGTCGGAGCGCCGCCGTTTGCGGCACCGCCGCTTCCGTCGGGCGAGTCCCCGCCGTTTCCCGTATCGCCCGAGCCCGTGGAGCCGCCCGTCTCGAGCGCGCCTCCTGCGGCCCCCCCGGACGCCGTGGCGGGAGTCGCTCCTTCGCCGGGCTCCGGATCGTCGGCCCCGGCGCACGCCGCGAGCAGGCCCGAGAACGCGACGAGGAGCATCCCCGTTCGAAACGCACGCAGTCTTTCCGTGAAGCGCGGAGCTCGCATGTCATGCCTCCCAGACCAGATGGTAAACAACACGTATACCTTGGTCAAGGACAATCGCGTCCGCCCGCGGCCTCCGCGCGCTAACTCGCGGCGGAGCCGACGATTTTTTCTTCGCGAAGCGCGCCCGCTCGGCGCGTCACTGACAGACGCCGTACTCGGCCGCCGTCGCCCACGGGCGGCAGTGCCCCGTCTTGCACTCGTCGTCCGTCCGGCAGAACTGTACTTTGCTGCCGCTGCAGGTCTTCGCGCAGGACGTCCCGCTCGTCGAGCCACAGCAGACGTCTCCGCCGCTCGCGCAGTCCGCGGCGTCGTCGCACGCGAACGGGACGCCCGTCGTCACGCAGCCGGGGAAGGACGGATAGCATCCCGTCGGGAACGGCGGAAACGCGAGCGGGAGCGCGCAGCACACGTCCGTGAGCCCGCTCGAGATCGCGCAGGACGTGGTGCCGCACGAGATCGACATCGGCGTCGCGATACCGACGGGCACGCCGGAATCGACGCTCGTGCCGCCGGTGCCGGCTTTCCCGCCGGTGCCGGCCTTCCCGCCCGAAGCTCCGCCGCCCTGGCCACCCGTGCCCGACCCGCCCACACCGCCCGAAGCGCTCGTGCCGCCCGCGCCCGACGTCTCCGCGTCGCCGCCCGCGTCGACGAGGGTTCCTCCCGCGCCGCCGGAGTCGTTCTCCGAGCCTCCGGCGCCACCGGTCGGAGAGGCCGCACCGCCCGTCGCCGCGCCTCCCGATCCCGTCCGTCCGCCGTTCGATGCTCCGGAGATCCCCGTACCGCCGCCGTCCGCACCGTGCGAAGCGCCGCCGTTCGCTCCGGCGTCGGCGCCACCCGGACTCCCGCTTCCCGCACCGAAGAGCGAGCCGTCGCTGCTTCCGCAGCCGGCGAGCGCGATGGACACCGCGACGAGGGTCGAGGGGCGGACCATGACCAGTCAGCTTGCCAGGAGGGACGCCGAATGTCCGCCCGGTTCGCATGGCGCGGCGTGTCGGAAATGAATCGCTGGGGCATATCTCTCCTGCAGGACCAGCGATTTTGCCGGCGGTTCGGGGTGGCACGGAGACTGCTCGGATCTCCGTCGTGCCCCCCGAGTCCAGAAACGCCGGCGCGGTCCCGGCAGATCGGCGGACGATCGCCCTCCTCGCCGTGGTCGGCGCCCTCGCCGCGTTCGCCGTCTTCCTTCCCTGCGTCATCTCGTTGATCGTCGCGTCGTGGGTCGCGCTCCTGGCGAGGCCCTGGATGCTCCGGCTGGCCCGGCGGTTCCGCGGAAAGACCTCCGCGGCCGCCGTCGTCACGTCCACGGTCGTCCTCGCCGTTCTCGGCCCCATCGTGGTGGCCCTCGTGCCCGTGGTGCTGTCGGCGGCGCAGCTCGCGCGGGACGTCTCCAACTCTCAGCAGTGGCGAGACGTCGCCGAGAGCGTCATCGGAGACGGCCAGCGCCAGGTGAACCTCGTGCAGATCGTCCGCGCGCACGCCTCGAGCGCCTGGGAATTGGCCTCCACCGTGCTCGGGATCTCGGCGACCGCCCTCTTCGGTCTCGCGATGTTCGTCGTCGGGCTCTTCTCCCTCTCCACGAACGGGGACCGCGTCGTCGCCTGGCTCCGGGCGCACGCTCCCCTCTCGCCGGCGCACTTCGATCGCATGGCGGACGCCTACGTCGAGACCGGGCGGGGCCTCGTCATCGGCGTGGGAGCGACGGCGCTCATCCAGGGCGCGCTCGCGACGCTCACCTACGTCCTCGTCGGCATTCCCCGCGGCCTCGCGCTCGGCCTTCTCACGACCGTGGGCGCGCTCATCCCGGGCATCGGCACGCTCGTCGTCTGGGGTCCCGTCGCCGCGCTCCTCGCCGTCGGCGGCCACCCCGCAAAGGGCGTCATCGTGGCCCTGAGCGGGGTGCTCCTCATCGGCTCGGTCGACAACTTCGTGAAGCCCGTCCTCTCCACGCGGGCGCGCCTCCGGCTGCCCCCGGTGCTCGTCTTCGTGACGATGCTGAGCGGCATCGTCGCGTTCGGGCCCGCGGGCTTGCTCCTCGGACCTCTGTTCGTGCGCATCGCGATCGAGATCCTCGAGATCGCCCGGGAGGAGCGCCTGGTCGGCGTCGCCACGTCCCCCTCCCCGCGCGGCGCGCGCCCGAGCGATTCGCAGGCCGCGTGACCGGGCCGCGCCGTCCGTCACCCGTTCCCGGGATCCCGAGCCACGCTGGCAGACGAGCGTCGCGGGAAACGGACGCCTGCGTTACCCTCGCCCGCCGTGTCGGTGTTCGAGCCCTACGTCGCACCGGATCGCCTCGGGGCGCTCGATCGCGGCGAGACGTTCCCGGAACGACAGGAAGGCGCCGCCCTCTTCGCCGACGTCTGCGGGTTCACCGCGTACGGCGAGCGCCTGCTCTCGGAGCTCGGTGAGCGGGAAGGGGCCGAACGGGTCGCGGCGGAGCTCAGCCGCATCTATGCAACCCTTCTCCCCGTAGTCGAGGAACACGGCGGGGCGGTCGTCGGATTCAACGGAGACGCCGTGACGTGCTTCTTTCCCGGGGACGGCGGCAGAGCGGCCACGCGCGCGGCCCACACGATGCAGGCCCGGCTCTCCTCGGGCGGCGGCCTCCCCGTGAAGATCGCCATCGCGGCCGGCAAGGTCCTCCGGTTCTCGGCGGGCGCGCCGGACGTCCAGCGGCTCGACGTGCTCGCCGGCTCGACCATGGACCGGATGGCACGCGCCGAGCGGTACGCGCGGGACGGCGAGGTCGTCGTCGCCTCCGAGGTCCTGGAAGCCGCTGGAGAAGACGCCATCGTCGCGAGCATTCCCGCGGCCGGGTTCGCGGCGCTCCGTCCCCTCGGGGAACGTCCGCCGCTCGATTCTCGCCAGGCCGGCCCGCGCCCGTTCCTCGACGCCGCGCTCGCCCGGCCGTTCCTGCTTCCGCCCGTGTACGACCGGCTCGTATCGGGTCAGGGGGACTTCCTCGCCGAGTTCCGGCGCGTGACGGCCCTGTTCGTCGGGTTCGACGGCGTCGACTACGACCACGGCGAGCGCGTCGTGGAACGCATGGACGCGCTCGTCACCGAGGTGCAGGCCGTCCTCGCTCGTCGCGGAGGGCACCTCGTCAAGTTCACCGCCGGCGACAAGGGAAGCTACCTGCTCGGGATCTTCGGGGCCCCCGTCGCGCAGGACGACGGCATCCGCCAGGCCGTCTCGGCGGCGATGGAGCTCGCGGCGCTGGATGCGGCCAATGGTCTCGTGCACGCCGTCCGCGTCGGAGTGAGCCACGGGCGGATGCTCACGGGTGCATTCGGCACCGAGCGTCGGCGCGCGTACGACGTCGTCGGGACGGAGGCGAACATCGCGGCGAGGCTCATGCAGCTCGCCGCACCGGGGGAGGCCCTCGTGACTCCGCGCGTCCGGGACGCATGCCCCGACTTCGAGTTCCGGGACCGGGGCGCCGTCGCGTTGAAGGGTCGCGCGGACCCCGTGACCGTCTTCGCCCTCGTGGGGAGAGCGCGTGCGCCGCGAGCGTCCGAGCGCACGGCGACGGGGTCCCCCGCCTTCCTCGGCCGGGACGCGGAGCGGGCTCGCATCGCCGGGCGCCTCCGCGCGTTCGCGGAGCGGGGCCACGGCGGCACCATCGTCGTCGAGGGCGACGTCGGCATCGGCAAGACGCGTCTCCTCGAGGATCTCCGCGAGCAAGCCGGCGCGCTCGGACTCGCCGTTCACGTCGGTGCCGGGGACTCCATCGAGCAGGGCACGCCGTACCTCGCGTTCCGGGCGCCGCTCGCGAGCCTCCTCGAGGCAGGCGACCCGGAGGCCACGGAAGCGCGTGCGGCCCGGTTGCTCGAGGGGTCCGCCGAGCGAGAGCTACTTCCTCTCCTCTCCGCGGTGATTCCGCTCGCCACGGCGGAGAACGAAAAGACCGCCCAGATGACGGGACCGGCTCGCGCGGACGGCACCGCCGAGCTCGTGTCCGCGCTGTTCCTCGGGGCCCGCCGGAGCCGCCGGATCGTGCTCGTCATCGAGGACACCCACTGGATCGACTCGGCATCGTGGAGCGTGCTGCAGCACGTCCGGCGGCGCGTTCCGGACCTCCTCGTCGTGATCTCGACGCGGCCGCCGCCGCGCACGGACCCGGATGGCCGCTGGGAGACGCTCGCGCAGTTCCTCCGCGGGCGCGAGGTCGAACGCCTGCACCTCGGGCCGCTCTCCGCGGAGGACGCCGTGACCCTCGCTTGCTCGCGGCTCGGCGTCGCGGCGCTGCCCGGGCCCGTCGCGCGGCTCGTCTCCGAGAAGGCGGGCGGGCACCCGCTCTTCAGCCAGGAGCTCGCCGTGGCCCTCCGGGAGCGCGGAACGCTCTCGGTCGACGGGGACCGCTGCCGCCTGAAAGGCGACACGGACACGCTCGACGCCGGCGAGCTCTTCGACAACGTCGAGGAGGCCATCACCGCGCGCGTCGACGGCCTCCGCCCGGGCGAACAGCTCGCTCTCAAGGTCGCGAGCGTGGTCGGCCGCGAGTTCTCGGTGGAGGACGTCCGGCGCGTGCACCCGGTCGCCGAGGATCGCGCGCGCCTCGAGGCGCTCCTCGGCGTGGCCACCGAGATGGGGATCCTCGGTCGGCGAGGACCGGACGGGTACGCCTTCCTCCAGGCGATCACGCAGGAGGTGATCTACGGCCTTCTGCCCGGCGCCGAACGGCGCGCCCTCCACCTCGGCGTGGGCCGCCTGCTCGAGGAGCGGCCCGAGAGTGATCGGGGCCGCAGATATCCGCTCCTCGCGCACCATTTCACCCGGGCGGACGTCCCGGAGAAGGCCGTCCGGTACCTGGAGCTCGCGGCGGATCAGGCCCGCCGCGTGTACGCGAACCGCGAGGCCGTGCGACACCTCGGGGACGCGCTCGAGCTCGGCAAGCGAGTCCCCGACGTCACGCGCGTGCTCCGCGCGCGCTTCCTCCGGCAGATGGGCGAGGCGCTGCTCGACCTCGGGCGGCTCGCCGAGGGAAGACAGCGCCTCCGGGCGAGCGCGGCGGAGCTCGACCGGCCCGCGGCCGAGACGCCCCGGGGTCTCGCCGCGAGCCTCGGACGGGGCGTGTGGTCCCAGCTCCTCCATCGCCGGTTTCCCTCGCGGTTCCTCGGTCGAGACGCGCACGCGCGCGCCGAGATCCTGGAAGCGGCGCGCGTGGAGCTCGGCCTCGCGAAGGTCCACTTCTATCTGAACGAGGGCCCGAACCTCGTCGATGCCTCCCTCCGGGCCATGAACGTCGCCGAGCGCGCCGGGCCGTCGCCGGAGCTCTCCCTCGCGTACTCCGCGAACGCGGTCGTGGCCGGCGTGATCCCGCTCCCGGCCGTCGCCGAGATGTACGGACGTCTCGCGGTGGACACTGCCGAGTCGACCGGCGATCCCGCGGCGCTCGCTCGCGTGCTCGTCACGGTCGCGGTCTACGACGTCGGGGTCGGGCGCTGGGCCCTCGCCCGGGAGCGCGTCGGCCGTGCGCGGGCGCTGTTCGAGGCGCTCGGCGATCGCCGGCAGTGGGAAGAGACGCTCGCGGTCGAGTGTCCGTCGGTGCTCCACTCGGGGACGCTCGCCGAGGCGGACGCGCTCGTGAATCGCCTCCATGCGTCCGCGACGGCGCGGGAAGATCCGCACACGCTCTCGTGGGGTCTCCTCGGTCAGGTGGAGGTCGAGCTCCGAAGAGCGGACCCTTCCGATCTCGGAGCGGCGCTCGCTCGAATCGAGGCGGTGGAGGGCCTCTTCGAGTCGAACCTCGGCCCCATGGAGGAGCTCCGTGCGCACGGGCTCGGAGGTCTGGTCCGGCTCGGCAGGGGCGATACCACGGGCGCGCTCGCCTCGGCGACGCGCGGTCTCGCGCTCGCCGAAAAGCACCGCGCGGCGTCGCCCCACACGCTCGACGGCCACGCCGCGATCGCCGCGACCTTCCTCGGCCTCTGGGAGCAGCGCCCGTCCGACGCGACGCTCCGAAGCCGTGCGAAGGCGGCGTGTCGCGCCCTCGCCCGGTACGGCGCCGTGTTCCCCATCGGAAAGCCGCGCGCGCTGATCCACGAAGCCCGTTTCCTCCGTCTCTCGGGGCACTCCGGGCGCGCCGCGCGGACGCTCGACCGAGCGCTCCGGACGGCCTCCGAGCTCGGGATGCTTCACGAGGCCGCGCTCGCCCGGCGCGAACGGCGACCCTGACCCCTCAACGCTTCTGCTTCTCGTGAAGCCACACCCAGACGCGGTGCGCGAGCTTCCCGAGGAACGGCACTTCTTCCTTCCACGGAAGTCCGCGGCGGTACCTGAGCTTGTCGATGAGGCGAAGGACGAACGTGATGCTCGGCTCCTGGAGATCCCAGAGCTCGCACAGGGGCGCCTTCACGCCCGACCGATCGACGATCGCGTTCACCGCGCGCCGCGCCGCCTCGTTCGCCGCCTCCATCGTCGCGAGCTGCGTGAAGGTGCGCACGTAGTCCGCCGCGAGGAAGAGGTTCGGGATGCGGGTGTACGCCTCCGGGCGGAGCGACCACGTGTTCACCGTCGAGATGAAGAGCGGCTCGTCGTTCTTGTATTCGACGATGTCGTTCGGGTCGTCCCGCGTCGGAGGCTGCATGGGAACGCCCTGCACGAGATGCACGTCCGAGTCGAGGTACCAGGAGTGGAGATCCTCGTGACGGAGGAGCGGCTTGCCGTGTTCGTCGACGATGGCCGCGACGAGCTCGTACCAGACCTCGTACGCGATCTCCGGCTTCGTGCAGCCCCTCGCGGGCCACGGCAGGAACTTCCCCTTCGCCGCCCAGTCCGAGATGTCCACGGAGATGATGCCCCTCACCTTGCCGTCCCCGCGATCGCGGAGATCGTAGTGGGGCCAGAACTGCGGCTGGGAGATGGCCGTGAGCGCCCACGGGGATTGCTCGATGACGATGTGCCCGTGGACGACCGGCACGTCCCGGTACAGGTAGAACTGGATCCCGTTCATCGACGCGACGCACCGCTTGCCGAGCTCGACGACTCCGGCGAGCGTCGGATCCGCGGCGAGGACCGTCGTCGTGCCGGATTCGTCGCTCGGCGGCGCCTGGAGGATCTTCGCGAACTGCTCCACGGGCGTCGCGACGAGGTAGTAGTCGGCGCGCACGTCCTCTTCCGTCCCGTCGTGATCGACGATCGCGCGATCGACGCGCCCGCGGCGACAGACCAGGGATTTCAGCGTCGATTTCAGGTGGAACTGAACCCCCCGGCCCTTCAGGTACTCGTACCAGGGGTGGATCCACACGTCGCTCGTCGGCCCGTTCAGGACGCGGTCCGTCGTCGGAACCCACGGCGAGAACATGTCGAGGATGAGCTGGAGTCCGATGTCACCCTCGCTCTTCGTGTTCGCGAGCCGGGCGTTCGCGGCGACGAGCGACCGGGTCATCCCCTGCGCGAGGAGCTGCTGATAGACGGCGGAGCGTCCGGTCGCGCCGACGTAGTCCCACCAGCCGAGCTTCTCGTAGTCGGCCCAGCGTCGCTCCGTCGAGCTCGTCAGGATCTGCCAGTACCGGGCGACGAAGTAGTCGAGATCGTCCTCCGTCAGCCCGAGCTCCTTCGGATCCACGAGGAACTCCGTGAGGCACGTCTTGAACTCCTCGATCGTGCGCGGAAAATGATCGAGCCCGGTGAATTCCCGGCTGCCGCTCACGGTCATCTCGAGGCGCGTCGTCTCGACGAGGTTGTCGTAGCACCCCTCGGCGTTGTTCCCGAACGGGATGCGCTTCATCGTGTCCGTCACGTGACGGTAGAAGCTCGGGAAGAAGCGGAACCCGTGTTCGCCGGGGAGGTAGTGCCCGTTCTTGCCGGGGGGCAGGTTCTCGCCCGTGTCCGCCTGCTCCACCTCGACGCTCCGGGCCTTGCCGCCCACGACGTCCCGGTGCTCGTACACGTGCACCGTGAAGCCCCTCTCCACGAGCTCATGGGCTGCGCTCAGCCCCGCGACTCCTCCACCGAGCACGGCGACGACGGGATTCTTCTCCATCGTGCCAGAGTAGAAGCCCTTTCGCTTCCTCGCTACTTCCGTCTCGCGGCGGCGGTTTTCGCCACTGCCGCTCCCGCCCCTCTGCCTGTCCTCCGCACCTCTCCGTCGGTCAGCGTGACGACGACGCGGGGCTCGGCCTGCCGCTCAGGGCCTGGTCCGCCTCGCGGAAGCGACCGGCGAGCGCCTCGACCAAGATCTTCATCCAGGCGCACCGGTCGAGCTCCCGGGCGAGCGCCTCGGGGGTGATGAGAATGACCCGCGTCTCGGTGAGCGCGACGACGCTCGCCACCCGGGGGCTCCGGGTGAGAAGGCCCATTTCCCCGAAGATCTCGCCCTTTCCGACCCGACGGACGAATTCGCGCGAGTCGCCGTCGCCTCGGTATACCTCGCACGCCCCGTCCGTGACGATGAACGCCGCGTCCGCGTCCTCGCCCTCGCGCACGACGAGCTCGCCTGCGTCGTAGCGGCGGGTCTGAAACCAGCCGCCGCCTCGAAGGAACTCCTCCACGTCTCGCTTCAGCGCGTCCACCGACTCGTACCGATCCCGGGGCAGTGAAGAGAGCGCCTTCATCGTGATCCGGCAGAGGCCCGGCGGGAGCTCCGGCCAGGCCGGGCGAGTCGTCGGATCGGGGATGTTTCCGCTCTTCGCGCGGAGAAGCGTCGCGGTGAACGTCGTGTCCACGTTCGGGCCGCTGCCGGTGAGGAGCGTGTAGAGGATCGCCCCGAGACCGAACACGTCGGTCGCGATCCCCTGCTCTTCCACCAGCCCGTGCGCCTGCTCGGGCGCCATGTACGCGACGGTCCCCACCATCGTCCCCGGGGTCTCCTCCTTCTGCGCCGGGAACACCGACACGCTCTCGGCGGGAAGCTCGCCCGAGTCCGGCTGGTCCGCCTTCGTTCCCTGGTCCGCGAGCAGGAGCGCGACGCCCCAGTCCATCACGTAGACCTGGCCGTGCGATCCGACCATCACGTTCTCGGGCTTCAGGTCCCGGTGCACGACGCCGCGACTGTGCGCGAACGACACCGCGTCGCACACCTTGAGGAAGATCCCGAGCACGCGCTCGAGGTGCACCCCGGAGAGCGGCGCCGCGTGGAGCCTTCCGAACACGGAGGCCAGCGTGTCCCCGTCGACGAGCTTCATCGTGAAAAAGAGCTTCCCGCTCTCGGCCTCGAGCGCGAGGTCGTGTACCGGGACGATGTTCGGGTGGTCGAGCTGCGCGGTGATCTGCGCCTCCTCGACGAACCGGAGCGTGGACGCCGGGTCCTCGACGGCCGGCTCGCGCATCATCTTCTGTGCGAAGCGGCGGAGCAGGACCGAGTCCACCGCCGAGTGCACGACTCCCATTCCGCCTTCTCCCACCTGGGAGAGCGGACGGATCCGCTCCGGGGAGGCCGCGGGGAGGAACGACGCGGGGAGCTCGGCTTTCGTGCCCGCCGAGTGCATGGTCTGGACGGCCCTGCCGGGCGAGGCCGTGACGATGCTCGATTGCCGGACGGGCTCGATCGGATCCGTCAGCGCGTCCGACGGAGCCTGCCCCTCGACGAGCGTCGTCGCCGCGCTCCCCCCGGAGCGGGTCGTCTGGAACGGAGGGGTCAGATCGAAGATCGACACGGCGAACGAGCCGGGAGGCGCCCGAGCCTCCAGCCGATCGGGGATGGTACAACGAGACCTCCGCCGCGGTAGCACGGAGTGAAAAATCGGGGGCGATCCCGGGCCGTTTTGGGTCGAAGGGCGGCGCCCGCAACGCCGGCTCGGGGGGCGGTAGTATCTGCTTCATGATCCCGGGCCACCCGCCAGGCGCCGCCGTCGACGCCCCGCCCGCCTCCCGCGCGAAGCTCGCGGCCCCGACGGAGCTCGAGCAGCAACTCGAGCCGCTCCACGAGGCGTCCACGCACCTCGTTCTCCTGACGATCCTCCCCGCCATTCAGGTCGCCTGGGCGGACGGTACGGTGCAGGAGCGCGAGCGGCGCCTCATTCTCGAGCTCGCGGAGCGAGAAGGGCTCACGGCGGACGCCGCCGCAATGGCGAAGGTCCACCGCTGGCTCGCGGCGCCGCCGCCCGATCACGAGATCAAGGAGACGCTGACGGAGCTCCGCGCCCTCCTCGACGCGAAGGACGGCGATCCCGAGCTCCTCGAGAAGGTCGTCGGCTGGGCTCGGGACGTCGCGGCGGCGGACGGCGGCGTGCTCGGCCTCGGCGCCGTCGGTTCGGAAGAGAAGCGGATGATCGGTTGGCTCGAGTCGACGCTCGAGGCAGAGGACGAAGTGAGCGGCGCTCCGAGCATTCGCTCACGACCTGCCGCGGGGGGTCTCCCCGGTCTCAGCGTGATGCGGGAGCTCCTCCTGGAACGGCTCGCGTCCACGTTCGAGCACGCGCACCTCGTTCCCGCGGATGCGAACACGATGTGGCCGCGCCCGTGTCCCCGTCACCCGGGCGAGATGCCGCCCGCCGTGTTCGCCGTTCCCGAGGACGAGTACCGCGAGTTCTCGTCGAAGATCCTCAATCGGTACATCCGTTCGCTGACTCTCGGCGTACCGCACGCCCTCCGCGTCGCGACCCGTCACGCCGTCGCGCCCATGGACGATCGCGAGCTCGCGCGCATCGTCTGGGAGACGCCGTTCAGCCGGCTCCTCGTCCCGACACTCGACCCGGTCGACGTCACGCGCTTCGGGAGCGCCGTCGCGGAGGCCGAGGCTCTGGGAAGACCGCACAAGCTCGACGTCAGTCATCTGTCCCGGCAGACGCCGCTCCCGGACGTCACGATGGCGCCGACGGTGGCGCTCTTCGCCGTGCGGGACGACGGCCTTCGGGTGGTCGCGATCGCCGTCGCGGGCCGGACGTTCCGTCCCGAGGACGGCGAGTCCTGGGCGCGCGCACGCTACTTTCTCCTCCAGGGCTGCTCGCTCGCGCTCGTCGCCGGGATTCACAGCACGCTGCACTTCCCGATGGACTCGGTCATCGGCGTGACGCGCGAGGTCCTCCCCGGAACGCACCCCGTCGCGCGAGTCGTCGAGGCCCACGCGTACCTCGAGCTTCCGCTGGACTATGGCGTCCGCTGGAATCCGCGCTCCGTCGCCGCCAACAACCAGGCCGAGATCTACACGCCGTTCCCGACTCCCGGAGAAGGCAACTTCCGAGGATTCGCCGACTACCACGCGGGTCTCGAAGGAAACAGCGCCTACCCGCCGTACCGGTTTCCGCTCGAACCGCCGGCCTTCCCGGGGCCGTACTGCGAATTCCTCCGCGCCTACTACGACGTCGTGCTCGCGTTCTGCCGCCGGGTGGCGGAAAACGTCGATCCGACGGACCCCGCTCTCGAGCGATGGGCCGCGGCGCTCCACGGGTTCCTGCCCGGGTTCCCGTCGTCCGCGGCGCTCGCCGATCGCGAAGTGCTCGCCCGCGCGCTCGCCGGCTTCGTGCACACGGGCTCCGTCTGGCACTCCGCCGAGCACCACGTCTACGGCGAGCTCCCCGTGCGCGTCGTGCCTCAGCGCCTCCGGATCCCGGCCCCGACCGGAAACGACGTGCCCATCCCGACGGATCAGTGGGTGCGTTCCACGGACGTGTTCCGGCAGGAGATGGCGCGCCGCATGTTCTACGAGGCGCACACCGTCCGCTCGATCCTCGAGGTCGACTACGGCTTCGAGACGACGGCGCTGAGGGACGCCGCGGCGGACTTCGCCGTCGCGCTACGGGAGTGCGACGGCCGGGTTCCGAAGCGATTCATGCCTCTCGATCGGATCGCCTGCAGCATCCAGTTCTGAGTCACGCCGGCTGCTGATCCGGGGGAAGCGCGGCGAGGAAGGCCGCCCGCACTTCGGCGACGTGATCTTCCAGCCGCTCTTCGCTCCACCCTTCCGTGGAGATGGGCGGCAGAAACTGGATCTTCACGTCCGCCGGCCGGAGCGAGAGCGAATCTCGCCTCCAGACCGGCGCGAGCCCCGTCGTCACCATCGGCACGATGGGAAGTCCCGTCGCGAGAGCGAGGTGGAACATCCCTTTCTTGAACGGGAGGAGCCGTCCGGAATCGGAGCGCGTCCCCTCCGGCAGGATGCACACGTGGAGCTTCTTGCGGCGAATGAACTCGCCCGTGCGCCGGAGCGCTTCCTTGGCCCGTTCCGTCCGCGCGCGGTCGAGGAACACGTGCCCCGCGAGCCACCATGCCTGCCCGTAGAACGGGTAGTAGATCACCTCTCGCTTCGCGACGCCGACGGTGCCCATCGGCGTGAGCCAGATCGTCGTGAAGGCGTCGAGGATCGACGTGTGATTGCAGGCGTAGATCGCCGGCCTGTCGGCTCGAACGTGCTCCCTGCCGGACACGGAGACGCGGCACCCGCTGCACCACATCACCGAGCGACCGATCGCCGTCCCGAACGCGTTCGCGACGCGAATCCGGGCGACCCGCGACGGCAGGAACAGCACGAGCAGCGGGAGCATCGCCACCACGAGCACGCCGATGCACGCGAGGCCGGCGGTGAGACGGAGGAAGCTACCCATGGGCGCGCGGCGGACTTCCGCACGGGGGCGACGAACACGCAAGCCGATCTACGGGCAACGGCCGTCCGCGAGTCCCGCGAGCATCCGCGTCCGTTCCCGCGCCGCCCATGCTCGCCAGCGTCCGCTCCCCCCGTCGGAACGAACCGCGACGCCCAGTTCCGCCCAGGCGTCCCGGTACTCCCGCCAGAGCCGCTCGGTGTTGCGGATGTTCGCGCGTGAAATCGCGCCGGAGGTCGCACCCTCGGTTTCGGGGACGTTCGAGCAGTTCATGAGCCGCAGGAAGACGCGATCGAGCTCCGATTCCGCGGTCTTCGGGTCTTGGTCCCCCGGGGGGAACGACGGATTTCGGACCTGCTCCAGCGCCGACACGTAGGCGTCGTCGAGCGTCGCGCGTTCGCGAGCCTCGACCGCGACGCGCTCCGGCCGCGATCGATCGATCTCGTCCGCCACGCGGGCGTCGAAGAAGGACTGCGCCGTCCGTTCGAGGCGAGCGACCTCGGCCGCGGGCAGCGAGGCGACGGCCCGGGCCTTCCGCGCGTCGAGCGCGGTCACTGCGCCGGCGCTGGAGAGAGCAGCGGGGGCCGCGCTCGCACTCGCCGACGATCCGGGAGTCCCAGGGCGCTCGCATCCGACCAGCAGAAGCGCGAACAGGATTGACCAGTCACGAAGCCCGAACCGACGCACGGAGGCGATGGTAGCGCCAGTTGCGCCGGCAGGGTGGCCTGACCAGTTCCGCGAAATTCCTGCGTCGTCGAGCAACGGAGGCGACGAGCGAACGACTAGAGTCGCGCCCGATGCTCGAAGGCACTCTGGAAGACGCGACCCCCGTTCGCGCTCGAGACATCCCGGCGCTTGCGCCGATGCTGGCCCGCGCCTTCGAGGTCGACGCGGCGTACCGCTACCTGATGCCGGATCCGTCCACTCGCCTGGCCGGATTGACCGCCTTCTTCGCCGGGAACCTCCGCACCCACCTGCCGCACGCCTGCACTCGCGTCTCGCTCGACGAGCACGGCCCTTCCGCGACGGTGACGCTCCGTCCGCCGGGCGGCGTCCCCATCTCGACGCTCACGATGATCCGGCACGGCCTCCTTCCGTTCGCGTTCGCGCACGGCCCGTCCGCGGTGAAACGCCTCCTCTGGCTCAAGGACACGTACGACGCGCTCGAGGCCGAGGCGGCCGGGGGACGCCCCCACTGGTACGTGCACATGATGGCCGTCCGTCCCGACCGGCAGGGGCGCGGGCTCGGCTCGCGACTCCTCGAACGGATGCTTCGAGAGACGGCGGACGCGCGAACGCCGGCGCAGACCGTGCTCACGACTCACCTCCGGGAGAACATCGTGTTCTACGAACGCGCGGGGTTCGAGCTGACGGACGAGCGAACGCTCGAGCCGCCGGGCGGCGCGCCGTACACGGTGTGGTCGATGAAGCGGCGAGCGCGAACGTAGCCGGAGCGGAAACGTCCCCGTGGCGGTGCTATCCTGGGTAGTTCATGGGCCGGTTCACGGCGGGGGTTCTCGCGGCAACCGTACTTGCCGCCTGTTCGCGTTCGGACCCACCGAAGAAATACACGCCGCTCCTGGCCTCCAGCCTGCCCGCGCCCGTGCGTGCCTCCGCGGGCGCGACCGTCGCCGACTGCGCCGAGTGCGCGGACGGAACACGCTGCCTCGAAGAGGTGCGCGAGGGGGCCCCACGACGCGTCTGTGCTCGCGTCGCGACCGCCGCCCAGATCGCGGCGCCGCCCGGCGGTCCACACGCGACGGTCGACGAATTCCTCGACGTCCCGGTCGTGGTCACCGGGACACGGTGGAAGCGCGGCGGCGTGGAACAGACTCTGATGCTCTGCGTCGCGAAACCTGGAGGCGAGCCCGACAACTGCTGCAATAGCTGTCGGGCGTCCATCGGGCTCGAGGGCCTTCCCGGGGTGGAGATCCTGAGTCCCTCGGCGGGCACCCCCGGATGCGGTGCGGGGTGCTGCGACCCGCTCGTGTGCTCCCCGTGGGTCCCCGCCGAGTCCGCCCTGGTGGACGTCGCCGGACGGTTCGAACGGCTACGGCCCTCCTTCGCAGAAGGGACAGTGTTCCGTCTGATGGAGACCGTGGCGGAGACCGAAGCCCGGCGTCCCGTGTCCGCGGAGAAGTTCCGCGCGAGCAGCAGTCGATGGGAGCGAGCCGTCGAACGTGTCGTCCGTTTCCTGCCTTCTCCCGGGAAACGGTTTCCGGCATCCGGTTGCGCGTCCGCCGAGCTGCCCGAAGGGCTCGACTACGATCCGGCGTTGAAGGTCACGACCGAGCCGTGCGCCGCGCGTTCCGCCGACGGCCGCACCGCCGTCGACATGGCCGTTTCTCGAAACCCACTCGGCACTCAGTACGGCTACGTCTTCGGAGCCCACATGGACGCCGAAGAGGCCATCGCGCTGCTCGACAGGTGCGGCTGCCGGAGGTGGCGTCACCCGTTCCCCGTCGCGATGAATTGGTGGGCGGCGGAGCTCGTGTTTCCGAGGTGAAGGGGGCTCGGCCCGTGGAAGATGGCTGGCGAGCGCGTTTCGAGTACGCTGCCTGCCATGCGGGGGATGACCGTCACGCTCGTCGCGGTCGCCCTCGCGACCGGCTGCGACGGGGATGCGACGGACGCGAGCCGCGTCGTCGACAACGGCGGCGATGCGGGCGTCGCGTCCGGGGAGTTCTGTTCGGGGGCGGTGCAGCTCGCGAACAGCTCGCAGGGGAACTCATTCTGTGTGGTGAAAGGGGACGGAGCCGTCTGGTGTTGGGGTGAGAACGGATGCGGCCAGCTCGGCGCTTCGGCCCCTCCGTTCATGACCGCTCCTATCCCCGCCGCGCCTCCTGACGCAGGCAGCCGCTTCGAGTCCGTCTCCGTCGGATGGACGACGACATGCGCGGTCGACAGCAGCCGATCGGGCGTCTGCTGGGGCTCCCCTCTCCCCTCGGTCGCTCCCTCGTGTTCCTCGGGATCTGCCGTGACGAGGCCCGCCGGCCTACCGACGCGGCTCTCGATGATCGCATCCGGCTCCGACCATGCCTGCGCCGTCGCCGAGGATGGGTCCGCGTGGTGCTGGGGAACGAACACGAACGGACAGCTCGGGGACGGGACGGAAGCCGACCGCTCGCACGCCCTTCCCGTCGTCGGGCTGAGCTCGCGCGTCGCCGCGATCGCCGCTGGTCACGACGACACCTGCGCACTGACGCTGGACGGCGCGCTTTGGTGCTGGGGCTGGAACTACGCCGGTGAGCTCGGCGACGGCACGACGGAGACGCGACGATTGCCGACACCGGTCTCGGGCATGTCGTCCGGCGTGGCGAGTGTCTCGGTCGGCGGCAGCGACACGTGCGCGGTGAAGACCGACGGCAGCGTGTGGTGCTGGGGGCACAACTCGACGGGCACCGTCGGTGACGGCACGACCGCGGAGCGACTGACTCCGTCGCGCGTCGAGCTCGACCTCCCGGTGAAAGCGGTCGCCGCAGGGTACGCGCACACGTGTGCCCTCGCGAGCGACGGCACGGTGTGGTGCTGGGGCACGAACCTCTCCGGCTCTCTCGGGTTCCCCGCATCTTGCGACGGAGGCCGATGCGCGAACCCGACGCCATCGATGGTCACTGGGCTTCCGTCGCCCGTGACCGCCATCACGGCGGGCTACGACTCGACGTGTGCCCTCGAGAGCGACGGAACGGTGTGGTGCTGGGGAAGCAACTCCGGTGGTCAGCTGGGAGACGGCACGCGGACGGCGCGGTTCGAGCCCGCGCGTGTCCTGTCCTGCGGCGGATGACGCACGCCGACGAAAACCAGTTCGTTCAAGTGTGTTTTGCGTGCTCTCGGTATTGATGACGGATCATGCGGCTTCCCCTACCGCCCGTGCTCCGCGCCGGGCTGCTCCTTTCTTGGTGCGTCGCCCTCGCGCCCGCGTGCGCCACGGGTCAGGACCTCGCGGACGGCTCCGGCGCTCTCTGCGTCACCTGCGACGCGGGTGACGGCAACGGTGGCGCACCCGGACCGGAATCCGGGGGCTCGAGCAGCGTAGCCGGCTCGTCTGGAAGCGGCGGCGTCGTCGCGAACGGCGGGCAAAGCGACGGCAACGGCGGCGGCGCGAGCACCGGCGGCGCGTCGAACACCGGCGGCGCGAACACCGGCGGCGCGTCGAACACCGGCGGCACCACGAACACCGGCGGCGCTTCCGATACGGGCGGCGCATCGAGCACCGGCGGCACGACCGGAACGGGCGGCACGCCCGGGAGCGGCGGCGCGACGGCATCCGGCGGCACGTCGAGCAGCGGCGGCGCGACGGGAGCCGGAGGCGCTTCGAGCAGCGGCGGCGCGACGGGAGCCGGGGGCGCGCTCGGTGCGAACGACTGCGCCGAGGGACAGACGTGCGAATGCGGCACCTCGAAGACGTGCACGCGGAACTGCGTCGGCGGCGGCTGCAACCTCGTCTGCGGCACCAGCGGAACGTGCAATTTCACCTGCCCCGACGGCGGCTGCACCTTCAGCACGAAGGACTCGGCGCACACCTACGTGACCTGCACCGGCGGTCACTGCACGTTCACGTGCGGCGTCTCGTCGACGTGCACGATGAGCTGCACGAACGACGTCGCCGCGACGGACTGCGGCGGGCGGAAGCTCGTCTGCGACGACGCCTGCTGAGACGCCGCGCTTCCCCGTCCGTCAGAAGCAGCGCACGCCCGCGGACGGCTGGCCGCCCCCGACGACCACGTAGTAACAGGCGGGCGGCGGGACGCAGACGCTCGTCAGGTTCACCTTGCAGAACTTGTCGCACGTGATCGGACCGGGGGAATACGGCGTCGAAAGACCGAACGGCCACGTGCGATAGGGCACGGTGAAGTCCGAGCACGTCTTCCCCGCATACTGCGCCGAGAAACGCGTTCCGTCGCAGTCCTCTCCCGGGTCGATGACGCCGTTCCCGCACAGGGAGGTGCACGCGGAGGTATCGAACGTGCAGTTCTTCGCGCACTCGAGCGTGCCGCCCGTGAAGACGCCGCCCTCCGCGTATTGCTGGCACGTCCTGATGGAGCCGAGGTTCGTGCCGTCGCACTGCTCGTTCCCGTCGATGATGCCGTCGCCGCAAACGACGGCCTTGCACGTCGAGAAGTCGTACTTGCAGTCCGCCGTGCAGCCGACGTCGTAGCCGGCCGCCCACGGCGGGTCCGCGCCGAAGGCGTTGCAGTTCAGGGAGCTGGAAGGCGTGCTCCCAGCCCCGCCCGAGAACTGGTTTCCGTCGCATTGCTCCGTCGGCGCCTCGAGGACGCCGTTGCCGCACGTCGCCTTCTGGCAGAGCGCGGCGTTCGCCGTGTAGCCGTCCGGCTTCGGGTAGAGCGTCACGACCTGCGTCGGGAACGATCCGATCTGCTCGGGGTTCAGGCCCGCCGTGTCGTACGTCGTGAAATTGAAGAACAGGAACGTCGAATCGAAGCGAACGGCTCGCCCGGCGATCACGTGATCCTGGAGCGTCGCGGTGTACGCGGGGCACGGGGTCGGTGCCGTCGCACTCTGCGCGACGTTCCCCGCTTCCGGATCGTCCGGCGCGTCGCTCGGCGTCGCGCCGCAACCCACGAGCCCGGAGAGAACACACCCCACACCCAGAGCCTTCCAGCGCATGGCGCGGACCATACGCCGAAATCAGGCGTCCCGGCGGCCGTTTGCCTGCGAAATGGTGGCCATTTGCGTCCTCCGAAACCCGGGGAGAGCGCACCGTCGGACTGTGCAACTTTGGGACAGACGGTGAAGTCCCTGGAATCGCCCGCGTGTCTCCGTTTTGGGCTCCGGCACGATCGCGCATCCGGGTTGGTGGCCGCTGGACGCGCCGCCCCACCTTCGTCATGTACCGGGAATGGCGAACGACGTCGCAACGACGACCGTCACTCTCAACACCGGGGCGAAGATCCCGCAGGTCGGGCTCGGCGTCTGGCAGGCCGGCGCGGGCGAATACACGCGGCGTGCGGTCCGCGCGGCGCTCGAGGTCGGCTACCGGCACGTGGACACGGCGCGCATCTACGGGAACGAGAAGGACGTCGGCGCGGCCATCCGCGCCTCCGGCATCCCGCGCGCCGACGTCTTCGTGACGACGAAGCTCTGGAACGAGGATCAGGGCTACGACTCGGCGCTCCGCGCGTTCGACGCGAGCCTCGAGCGCCTCGATCTCGAGTACGTGGACCTCTATCTCATCCACTGGCCCGTGGCGCGAAAGCGACTCGATTCGTGGCGCGCCCTCGAGCGTCTCTTCCAGGGCGGCCTCGCGCGCGCCATCGGAGTGAGCAACTACCTGGTCCCTCACCTCCGGGAACTGCTCGACGCCGCGACGGTCGTCCCCGCCGTGAACCAGATCGAACTGACGCCGTTCCTGCAGCGCTCGGAGACGCGCGCCTTCTGCAAGGAACACGGCATCGCCGTCGAGGCGTACAGCCCGCTCACGCGCGGCCAGCGCCTCGGGGATCCCACGGTCGGCTCGATCGCTCGCGAGGTCGGGCGCACGGCGGCCCAGGTCCTCCTCCGCTGGGGGATCCAGAAGGGCGCCGTCGTCCTCCCGAAATCCGTCACGCCCGCCCGCATTTCGGAGAATGCGGGCCTCTTCGACTTCACGCTCTCCGACGCGCAGATGGCGCGTTTGGACGGCCTCGAGGAGAACCTCGTCACCGGCTGGGACCCGGCGACGCAACGCTGAAAGACCGCCGTCCGCCGTTCTGTGGCATCCTTCTCCGGTGGATGGGCGTGGATTCGGGGTGGGAACTGTCGCTTTGGTCCTGTCGTGTGCGTGTAGCGCGTCGGACGGGACGTCCGAGACCCCCGGCGGAGGAGGCGCGCCGAGCGTCGAGCCGCCACACGGTAGCGGGGGAGCGGCTGCTGGCCCTGGAAGCGGCGGTGCGTCCACCGTCGCGGGTGCGGGTGGCCTGAGCGGCGCACCGGAAGGCACGGGCGGAGCAGCGCCCGTCGAGTGCCAGTCCGACGCGGACTGCGCCGCGCTGGAGGACGGCGACCTGTGCAACGGCACCCTGACGTGTGCTTCGGGTGCGTGCGTCGTGAATCCGGCCACGGTCGTCCACTGCGACCCGGGTGGCGCCGCCGCGTGCCACGTGTCGGTGTGCAACCCGCTCGACGGACGGTGTGAGGACACGACGGCCGCCGACGGGACATTCTGCAGTGCCGTCGATTTCTGCACTCTCGCGGGCCCGTGCGTGGGCGGCACCTGCAATCGCCTACCGCGGTGTCTGCCATGCGAGACCTGCGACGCCGCCGCGGCGACGTGCACGCTGAACCCCGGTTCTTGTCGCGTCGACGGCGCGTGCGTCGCGGACGGGACCGTGTCGTCGACGAATCCGTGCCTCGCGTGCGATTCCGCGGCAGCGGCAGGCTGGTCGCCGCGCATCGGCACGAGCTGTCAGGGTATCGGCGACTGCTTCCAGGACTTCGTTTGCGACTCGAACGGCGGTTGCAGCGGGAACACCCCCGTCGCTCCCGCCGTCCCCGTCCCCACCTCGCCCGCGAGTGGCACGATCACGGGCAGACCCGGCGCTCTGCCCACGTTCCGATGGACCGAAACGATCGACGCGTGTGCCCTCCCCACCTACGACATCCAGATCGACGACTCGTGCACGAACGGCGCTCTGGAAGGCTGCACGTTCCCGAGTCCGGAGATCGACGCGAAGGACTTGCCGGCGTCCCCCTATCAGCCGACCTCGAGCCTGCCCCTGAGCGCCACTCCGCCCGTCGGAACCCGGTATTTCTGGCGCGTGCGCGCCTGCCGTGGACCGACGTGCTCGGCGTGGTCGCCGGTCCGATACGTCGACGTCGGCAGAGCGAAACACGACTACGACGGAGACGGCTTCACGGATCTCGCCGCGGGCTCCGACTCCGAGCAAGGCATCCACGTCTACTATGGAGGCGGGAGCGGCCTCCGAGGCTCGCCGACGGCGATCGCTTCGCCCGCCGTGCGCGGCTCGACGGGTGATCTGAACGGAGACGGCTTCGCGGACCTGGTCGGCGGCAACCTGGGCCAGATCTACGTCTTCTACGGATCGAAGAACGGCCTCGCGACGGTGCCCGACGCCACGCTCGGCATCGTGAGCAGTGGCCTTCCGCCTTCGGTCTTCGCGGGCGGTGACTTCGACGGCGACGGCTACGACGACGTCGTGACCTCCTCGGCCGACGTCGCCGAGATGGCGTCCGTCTTCGCCGGCGCCAGCGCGGGGCCCCCGACGACGCGCAGCTACGTCGTGCCCAATCCGCGGAAGGGTTACTCCGTCGACTTGACCCGGATGCAAGCGGCCGACGTCACGCTGGACGCGCTGAACGATCTCGTCGCAGTGACCGGAGCATTCCAAGGCGTGACCGTCCTCGCCGGGCACGGCGGCGGTCTCGTGAACGCACCCGTCGCCACCATTCCGGGCCTCGCACGGACCACGAGCGAAACCGTGGCGATGGTCGCCGGTCTCTTCACCGAAGATATCCGAGCGGACGTCCTCCTCGCCTACCCCGAAACGGCGGACGCGCTCGACGGCGCGCTCCTCGGCTTCTTCGGAACGACGACGTATTACGGGTCCACTGCCGACACGACCTGGACGAACACCACCACGGGGGACGCTTTCGGAGCGGACGCCACGAGTGGCCGGTTCCTGGCGCAGTCCGACGTGCTGGCGATCGCCGTTGGCGTGCCCCCGCGGTACCCCATCAGCACCGGCCGGGTCTCCGTGTTTTCGGGCGTGCAGCCTCTCACCCTCGCGTTCGACCTTCGTCCGCTCTCGGGAACCGATCCGAATTTCGGGCAAGCGGTGCAGTCGCCCGGCGATTTCGACGGCGACGGAGTCGACGACCTCGTCATTTCCTGGCCCGATCGCTCGGGCACCGGCGCGGTGCTCGTCTATCGCGGTCCGGTCGCCGCTACTTCCGTACCGAACGAGCTCACGATTGCGTCCGGAAAACCGGGGGATCGATTCGGCGGAGTGCTGTACTGAGCGCGACGCTCCGGCGGCATCCGCACCCGGCGAGCTCAGGACCGCTTTCGTCGAGCTCCGCGCTCCGCGCGCTCCAGAAACCCTCTCCCCTCGAAGATCGCGGGCATCGCTTTCTCGATTCGAGAGCGCCGGGTCGCCGGCTGCTTGGCGGCGCCGAAGTGGTGGAGATAGCCCCTCTGTCGTCCCGGCGTCAGCGCCTGGAACGCCCGTTCGAAGCGCGGGTCCTTTCGGAACCGCTCCGTCAGCTCCTCGGGCACCGGAAAATCCGAGGTCTTCCTCGGCTCGATCCGCAGCCCGGCCTTCTCGACCGCGATGGCCTCACGCACGTACGCCTGGATCGTCCTCCGCTTCGCGGCGATTTCCTTCGCGTTCGCGAACTTCATCACCCGCCCGGCCTGCACCTGGCCGAGCCGTACGAGGAGCTTCTTCGGATCCTTCAGGAGCGCGCCCTGAAAGAAGCCGAGCGCGAAGTACTCCTTGAACTCCTGCAGGATGACGACGTTCTTCCCATCCACCGTGTACGTGGGCTTGCCCCACTTGCGCTCCTTTTTCAGCGGAAGGCCGGCGAGCACGCGCCGCATCTCCGCGATCTCCGCCGCCCACTGCTCTCGATGCGCCATCTCCATGCCGGCACCTGGGCCCGGAATGGTGCCCGATCGGGGCGCGGATGGAAGCGTTCTCACGCGCTCGCGCCGAGCAGCGATTCCATGACCTCGATGAACTCGGCGACGTTCAACGGCTTGGTCAGGTAGCGGTGAAAGCCGGCGTGGCGGCCCCGGCGTTGCTCCCGTTCGGAAGCCGCCGCGGTGAGCGCCACGACGGGAATGGACTTCGTCTCGGGAGCCGCCCGCAGGGCGCGTAGCGCGTCCAGGCCGCTCATGCCGGGCAAATTGATGTCCATGATGACGAACTCGGGATGACGCGCCCTGGCGAACTCGACGCCGAGCTCCGCGGTGGGCAGGGTGACGAGATCGACGTCCTCGAAGGTGCTCATCATGTCCCGCATGAAGGCGACGTTCGCCGGATTGTCTTCGACGTAGAGGACGAGGCGCTGCGTTCGATCGGCGCGTCTCGGCGCCGGCTCGGCCGGCACGGGCTCCGAAACGACCCCGTCCGAAGCGGCCTCGATGGCGGGCATGTCGACCCAGAACTCCGAGCCTTCCCCCGCGACGCTGCGGAAGCCGATCGACCCCTCCATCAGCTGGACCAGCCGCTTCGTGATGACGAGACCGATCCCGGTCCCCTCGATCGGCCCGGTTTCCTGGCCCGCGCGCTGGAACGGCTGGAAGAGCTTCGCCTGCTTGTCCGCGGGGATGCCGATGCCGTCGTCCGCGACCCCGACCCGGACACGTCCCGGCTCCGGCACCGACACGGAGAAGGAAACCTTTCCGCCCGGTCGGTTGTACTTGATGGCGTTCGAACCGAAGTTCATCAATCTGGGCAAATCGCGTCCGATCGGCGCGCACGCAGGGGAGCGCGTGCGGGATGGCAGAGACCTCGAGACGAATGCTCTGGCGCGCGGCGATGGGGTCGAGCGTCTGTCGCACTTCTTCGATCACCGCCGGCACGTCCACCGCTTCCGGGGAAAGAGCGACGCTGCCCGACTCGATGCGTGACAGGTCGAGGATGTCGTTGATGATGCGGAGCAGGTGCTCGCCGCCGCGGAGAATCTGTCCGACGCGCTCCTTGTGTCGCTCGGAGAGGGGATCGCGCCGGTCGCGCTCGAGGAGCTGGGCAAAGCCGAGAATCGCGTTGAGCGGCGTGCGAAGCTCGTGGCTCATCGACGAGAGGAAGTCGCTCTTCGCCGCGCTCGCGGCTTCAGCCGCCGCTCGCGCCTCCTGGAGCTCCTTCGAACGGCGTTCGTCCTCCGTCAGATCCCAGATCAACTTGACGATGCCGCCCTCCGCGGTCCGGCGGTCCGTGACGCGCAAGGTCCGCCCGTCCCGGAGGCGGACGTCGAACGAGCTGGTCGGTTCCAGAGCTCGGCGAGTAAGGCGCTCTCTCCGGAACTGCTCGCGCTCGGCGTCGTCGGGAAAGTCGATGTCGTCCAGCCACTTCTCCAGGAGCTCCCCGTAAGACTTGCCGACGAGATTGCCCGTGGCGCTCTCGTGGAGCAGGCGCCGGTACACGCTGTTGCACAGGATGAGCCGGTCCTCGGCGTCGAACAGCGCGAAGGCGTCCTGGATGCTCTCGACGGCGCTCGCGAGCCGATCCGCGATGACGCGTGTCGACGCCTCCAGCTTCTTCCGCTCCGTGATGTCCCGGATGGATGCGGAGACGGTCGTGCCGCGAGCGCTCCTCTGGGGGCTCAGGCTGACCTCGATCGGAACCTCGCTCGCGTCCTTCCGGCGACCGAACAGCTCGAGACCGGAGCCCATGGGGCGAGCCGCCGGCCCCGCGAAATACCGGCTCATCTGGCCGGAGTGCGAACGCCGGAACCGTTCCGGGATGAGCAGCTCGAGCGGCTGCCCGACGAGCTCGTCCCGGCCGTAGCCGAAGAGCGTCTCCGTCTGGACGTTCACGAGCTGAATCCGTCCGTCCTCGCCGACGACGACCAAGGCGTCGGGAGCGCTGTCCAGGAGCTTCGAGACGCGGTCCGACCGCGCGGCGACCTCGTCCAGAGTGTGGCCTTGCCGAAGCATCTCCTGCTTCAACCGCACCACCTCCGTCACGTCTTCCACCCGGTGAAGGACGTAAGCGACCCCACCGTCGTGGTCGCAAATCGGACAATTCAGGGGCCGCCAGTACCTCTCCTCGAACTCCCCGCCCATCGAGGTCGGTCGCCGCACCGGATACCGCTGGACCGACATGGCATGTGGCCGCTTCTCCAGGAGCACCCGCTTGAGAGAGGCGCGTAGATTCGCGACCCCGTCCGCGCCGTCGTCCGCCGGATCGTCCGGAAAGACGTCGAAGATGTCCTTGCCGAGGATCTCTCGGCGCTCCGTCATCGTCGCGCGCAGATAGGCGTCGCTCGCCGCCAGAATCTGGAAACCCGGCGAGAGCAGCAAGTAGGGATCCGGTACGCCGTGAAACACGGTGCCGAACACGACGCCGAGCGAATCGACGCTTGCCTCGTCCAGGGGCCGAGGCCACGAAGGTCCGCTGGTATCCACCCGTGGAAAATACAGCGCGCCCCGATCCCCGTCCAGTCGACTCGGTTCACCACGAGCGCCGGTGAACCGACCCCCCGTGAAAGGCCGCGGGACGCCCCGGCCCTCTCGAGCTCATGGAGGCGGCGGGGACGCCCTCAGGCTTCTGGCGAGAGCCCCGAACAGCGCGACGGACGCGTCGATTTCGGCTTTCCGGACCGACACGCTCTCGACGTTGATCCCGAGCGGGATCCCGTGCTCGCGCGCGTACTCGAAGAGCTCCTCGCCGATCCGGATCGCGAGAGCCACGGACGCCTCGAGGATGTCGCGCGATCGACGGAGGTCGTTCTCGAGCCATCGGGGGAAGGCGATGCCGAGCCACTGCATGAAGTCGAGCGTCTTCACCGACCCGCAGGGCGAGAAGGTCACGACCACGGGAACCGGCTCCCGGTGGTCGCGCTCGAGCCGGATCGCGAGATCGGAGATCAGCGACTTCGTCGCCGTGACGTCGTACACGGCCTGCGTGACGAAGAAGCGGCACCCCTGATCCATCTTCGCGATGATCCGGTCGTGCTCGGCGAAGCCTCGACCGTGCCGCTCGGCGATGGCGATGCCGCCGACGACCAGGGACGGCGCGAGGTCCCTCGCCGCGCGGCATGCGTCCCCGAGGGAAATCCCTGCCGCAGCCGCGGCGCGACTCGGCGCTCCGACGAGGACCGTGAAGCGCTCGTCCGGCCGCTTCGCTTCCGCACGCAGGGTCGATTCGAAGGTAGCGCGGTCGAATCGAGCCACGGGGCGGTAGATGATCTTCGGAATTCCGAGATCGCTCAGCATGGAGTCCGCATACGTCGCCGCGTCGATCGTCGGCAGGAACGGGAACGGGCGGGGCACGTCGGTGCGAGACGATTCGTCCTCGATGTCGTAGACGACGAGCCCGTCCGCCCCGAGCCCGGAAATGCGTGCCAGTTGCGCCTCGACGACCGTCCGGAGCGCCTCGTCCGAGATGGCGCGCTTCGGCGGAGTGATGCCGTAGAGGCAGACCCCCGGCGATTTCGTGAGGATCTTTTCCGCGAGCGTCGTCATCGCCGCCACAGTGGGCTGGCCGTCGGGCGACGTAAAGTCCCCGACTGAATCGACAGGTCAGAGCGCCGCGGACTCTACGCGGACGGCTGACTCCGCAGACGGGGTGGCGTCTGGGCCTCACTGACAGACACTGCCGACGCACAGCCCGTTCCGAAAGAGCTGCCCGTTGCCGAGCCCGTTGTCCTCCCATTCGCCGTAGTAGAGGTGGGTTTCCGTCACGGCGAGCGCCGTCGGGTGCGTGGGGAGCGCGAGCGCCATCGACATGCCGATGCCGTTCGGCGTCGAATGGATGCTGCCGCCGACGACCGTCCCGTTGCTGGACGCGAGGAACGTACCCTGTGAGTTGACGTCGAACGCCGAGAACGTCTCGTCGATCGTGCCGACGATCCACTCCGGATCGCCGCCCGCGACCGGCACGCGCATCACCCGGGACTCGAGGTAGACGGTGGGAGGAATGCCCGGCTGTCTCTCGTTGATCCCGATGTACAGATACTGCGAGGTTGCCCTGAGCTGCAGGATGCTCACGTGCGGCGAAAACCGGGTGAGCTCGACCGGCGTTCCGCCGTCGAGCGGCACCGTATAGACGATCTCGTCGTGGTTCCCGGAGGTGATGGAGCCGTAGTACTCCGTGTGCACGAAGAAGACCTTCGCGTCGTTGACGGCGATGGCGCCGAAATCCGTCACGTCGAGCGTCGCGATTTCGGAGGCTGCACCGCCGCCGAGAGGGATCTTCTTGACGGCCGCGTAGCGCCCCGCAGAGTCGCTGTGGGTGGTGAAGTAGACGCTCGTCTGATCCACCGCGACGTCCCCGAAACCCCGCCCCGCGGGGTCCGTCGCGATCGACGTGGCGATGCCGCTCGCCTTCGGCCGTGTCCACACGGCGTCGTCCGCGATCCAGTAGACGTTCGTCGCGCTCAGCGCGAGCGAATGCGGGTTCTTCTGGTTAGTCGCGATCGCCGGGGGATTTTGCACGTTCGAGCTGCCGAGCGGAAGCTGGAACACGCGCCCGTTCTGGGTGCGCTCCGCCCAGTACAGGGAGGTCGAGTCCGCGACGATGGAACTCGGCGCCTCGAGCCCGTACGCGACGATCTCGGGCTGGCAGATGTTCCCGCACTCTCCGCAGTTGTACATGTCGTTGCCGAGATCTGCGGACTGGCCATTGCAGTAGGGCTTCGGGATCGCGCCCCCCGCGCCGGTCGCGCCACCGACCGCCGTGGCCCCGCCTCCCCCGCCCGCGGACGGGCCACCGTCCCCGGTCTGCACGCCTCCATTTCCGACGCCTCCAGGGCTGCCGCCGCTCGCGCCGGGAGTGCCGCCGGAGGCCGCGCCACCGTTTCCCTGACTCGCCAGTCCGCCGGAGCCCGAGCTGCCGCCGGAGTTCCCGCCACCACCGGAGAACGAGCTACCGGCGCCGTCCGCGCTGCACGCCGCCAGCGACGCACCGAGCCCCACGACCCCGACCATCCCTTTCCACATGACCCATTTCCTCCGAGAAAGCCCCGCGCCGACTCCCGCGTGCCCGACGAGCATACACTTTCGCTTCCGGCTGCATACGCCGGGAACGGCTCCCCCCTTCCCTCGACTCGAGGCGAGCAGCGCACCGAGAGCGCTCGGCGCGCTGTGCTATCAGGATCCGTCGCGTGCGCCCGTCGTCGAGGTCGGTTCGTGTGGTCGTGTCCACCGTGGCTTGCGCGGTGACGCTCGCCTGCGCCTCCCACTGGACGGGGCAGCCGCCCGGATACTCGGCGGCGAGCACGGAGGCGCGCACGGCGGAGGACGCGGGCACCGCAGGCGAGGACGCCGCGGCGCCGCGTCCGGCACCGCCGGAGAGCGTGGCCACCCGCGAGGTCGGGAGCGAGGAGCCGCCGCAACCCGCCCCATTCCCCGAGGGGACGCGTTCCCTGCGTGTCCTCGATCAGGCCCACGTTCGGAGCGCGCCCGACGATCACTCACGGTACATCGGCAAGATCACGCGCGGAACGCGCGTCGCGTGGAAGCGCGTCGTGGCCGCGGCGGACGACGCGAGGCCCGCGCGCGGGAAGCCGCCGCGCTGCTCGACCTGGGTGGAGATCGAGCCGATGGGGTTTCTGTGCGAGAAGCTCCTCGCGCCCGCGAAGGAGGAGCCGAGCGGAGATCACCTCCCGCTCGTGCCGCACGGCAAGCTCATCCCCTTCGACTACTTCCGCATCAACGAGAACGAAACGAACGTCTACAAGACGGCGGAAGACGTCCGTGGCGGCATCGTCGAGAAGCAGCTCTCCACCAAGGTGATGGTCGTCGGCAGCGGCATCGTCGACGTCGACGGCACGGAGTACACGAAGACGGACCACGGCCTCGTCGAGACCGCGCGCCTCGGAAGGTACTGGCCCTCCGATTTCGCCGGACTCGACGTGCGAGGCCGCGCGGCGACCGACTGGCCCTTCGCGTGGGTCTACGCGCCCCGCGGCGCGCGCAAGCCGGCCGTCCTGAGCGCACCGGACGAGCAGGCGCCCGTCGTCCGCCGCGCGGAGCGCCGCGAGGTCGTCCGCGTCCTCGAGGAGCAGAACGGCCACGTGCGCATCGGCGACGGCGAATGGATCCCGCGAAAGCAGCTCCGCGTCGCCGCGCTGTCTCCCCTCCCCGCCGGGCTCGCCGAGGGAGCGCGGTGGATCGACGTCGATCGCGACGAGCAGGTCCTCGTGGCCTACGAGGGTGCGCACCCGGTGTTTGCGACTCTGGTGTCGACCGGCAAGCTGCACCACGAAACGCCGCTCGGCCTCTATCGCGTCCGGGCCAAGGCAGCGACCACCTCCATGGCCGGAGATCCGGACGTCCCGGACCGCTACGAGGTCTCGGCCGTCCCGTGGGCGGTCCGCTTCCGGAGCGGGCTCTTCATCCACGGCGTGTACTGGCACGACGGCTTCGGGGGCATCCTGAGCCACGGCTGCGTGAACGTGTCGCCGAAGGATGCCGCCTTCATCTTCGAGTGGGTCGACCCGAAGGTGCCCGACGGCTGGAGCGAGATCGAGGTCCCCCCGAACGAGGGCGTCTTCGTCCGCGTGCGGGACCGCGAACATCCCGATCCGCTGCCCTTCGACTACACGAAGGAGGACGCGAAGCAGTGAGGGGGCCGTCCGGGCCACGGAGCGACGCCGCACGAAGCCCAGCGATGCCGTCGACGTACGGGGGAACGCCGATGACGCGCCGGATCCGCCCCCGGCGCTCCGTCCTCTCGCCCGGTGCGAACTCGGGGGCTCACGGTCCCAGCGTGGGCAAGCAGAAGGCGTCCACGTTGGAGAACGGCGGCGGGTTGCTCCCGGTCGTCACGCGCAGGAAGTACTGCCCGAGCCGATAGCCGTCGTTCGCGTCGTACGCCGACGTCGTCGGATCGGACACGTTGATGGCGAGATCCATCCCGACGCGAGCCCCTGGCGACAGCTTCCAGGTCGAGACGCCGAGCTCCGCGGCCCCGACGAATGCCTCGACGACGTAGCCGGTGGAAGTAGGTAGGGCGATGAAGTTGGAGGACGTCCAGTCGCTCCGCGCGCCCATCCACACGTACAGCTGGGCGCGCGCCGATGGCGTGACCGCGTCCACCGGCGCGGCGATCTCGACCTGACGCGTCCCGGGGTCGTCGAAGTCGGGGGGAGCCGTGAAGACGCCGTCGGCGTCCACGTACAGCTCGACGCCGTCACCGCGCCACGCTTCGTCGCCAGCGATGGGCGGAATGCGCGTCGGGTCCACCACGACGACATAGAAATACAGCCCGTCAGGACGATATCCGACGGCGTACGTCGCCGACACCTCCGACGGTACCGGCGAGGGCGCGGTCCATCCCTGCGCAACCAGCGGGCGCAGCGAAAGCCCGCAGTCGAGCGCGCCGTCGATCACGGGAGGCGCACGGAGCGCCGGGATGGTCGAGCAGTACTCCGGCGCGGGGCCGACGGGCACGCATCCGTCCGCGTCCGCCCGCGCGTCCCCCGGCGCCGCGTCCCCGAGAACGGAGGAGTCCGCGGCTGCATCGCCCGGACGCGGCGAGCCGGCCTCCGCCGTTTGCCCTGGAGAGCCACCCGTCGCCCCCGCCTCGGGAGTCGCGCCCGTGGCCCCTCCGGCCTCCGCGTCGGCCCGACTTCCACCGTCGCGAGTCCCCCCGACGTCCCTGAGCTCGAACCCGATGCGACCACAAGCGCACGGACCGAGAACCACCACCGTCGTCACGAGGAGCGCCGCCCGGCAGACGACGAACATTATTTCAATCTTAGCACGAACCTGGTCCGAGACGTTCAGCCCGCTCCGCTCCGCGAGCGGGGCCTCTGCCGTGTGCGCTCGACCAAGAACACCGGGGGTCCGTGCGTCGGCCATGACCGTGAAGCGCGAGCGCCCATCCACCGACGAGCAAGAACCCGGACCAACGTCCGCGAGGCAGACCAAGAGGTCCCGTTAGTCCTGACTCACACCGACATCAGCCACGTTCGATCCGGAAGACCTCTCCCGGCCAGAATGCGCGCGGCTCCGGCTCGACCTGGTCACGTAGTGCGGCGCACTTACCGAGAGCGGCGCACCCGGTTATACATTAGTAATAACGCCATGCGGAAGCACCTCTCCACCATCGCTAACAGCCTCGGCCTCGTGATTGAGAAGCCCATCCTCGAGCTTCTGAACATCACGAAGGACACCGAGCTCGAGGTCGTCACGGACGGCAAGCGCATCATCGTCGAGCCGATCCGTTCCAAGGCGGAACGGGATGAGCACCAGCGCCGCGTCGCGACGTCGACGAAGAAGGTCGTCGCGCGACACCGAGAGCTCTTTGCGAAGCTGGCGAAGTGAAGTCCCCCGAGTTCCTCGTCCTCCCGAA
>DASZXK010000158.1:0-26797 GCA_035545855.1 Polyangiaceae bacterium | reverse complement strand
GCCGGCGCGGGGCGGCGCTCCGTCGTTCCTTCCACGAATACCGAACGCGCCGGTATCACTCTGCCGGAAGCATCGCGCCCGATACGAGCTGACGCTCGTCGCCACGTCTTTCGGGCGCGACGCCGGAACGACCTCATCCGGCGGATTCGACCGGAACGATGTGACGAATGTTGCGCGCGCGCTGGGGGGCAGCTCATCCGCCTCGACTTCTCCTGCGTTTCGATCCGGCTGTCGCCGAATCGCGATCGGTCACTTAGTCGCGCCGGCCGCTCGGAACACGAGGGCCGCGTGGGGCGGCCTCTTCCTTCACTCCTCGCCCTGCGCCGGGGAGTCGCCGTGGGGCGGAACACCCGGCGGCACCGCGAACGGCGGGTCCACGAGCGAGTCGATGACGGAGACGGAGTCCTCCGGTCGCTCGCGCTCGCGCTCGGCGCCGAGCGTCACGCCGGAGGAGTCGAAGGCGGGACTGTCCGTGACGACGCCCGCCGCGGGGACCATCCAGCTTCTCGTCGGCGGAGGCACGGCCGGGACGACGGTGGGCCCCAGCTCCGGAACGCCGCGAGCGTGATTCACGGCACGAACGACGGCGTTGGAGGCGTCGGTCGCGAGCGCCTCGGTGCCCCGGAACGCGCTGCTCTGGGTCACCCGTTCCCACGCCGCTTCGCCCGTGCTCCGGAGGTCGAGGTGGCCCGTACGGTCCGCCTCGTACAGAAGCGCGCCTCCGAGCAGGAGCACGGCGAGCGCAGCCAGCGACGGCCATCGCGAGCGCACGCCCGGGATCTGGATGGGAGTGTCGTCCACGAACACCGGCGGGGCCATCGAGCCCGGCGTCTCGTGGAGTCGGTGGAAACCCTCCTGATGCTCACGGATCGCGTCCGCGAGCGCGCCGGCGCTCCGGAAACGGCGCTCGGGGTCCTTCTCGAGGCACCTGGCGACGATCGCGTCCAGGTCCCTTCCGAGCGACGGGCGGTAGTCGCGCATCGAGCGGACGGGGGCGTTCAAGATCCGCGCGTAGACTTCCATCACGGTGTCCCCTTCGAACGGGACTCGGTTCGTGAGGAGGCGATACAGGACGACTCCGAGGGACCAGAGGTCCGTGCGCTCGTCCACCAGCTGCGGCTGCGCGACCTGCTCGGGCGACATGTAGTAGGGCGAGCCCATGCTGTCGTTCGGCCCGGTGAGCCCCAGGTTCTTCGCCTCGTCGACGCGCTTCGCGAGCCCGAAGTCGACCACCTTGACGATCTCCCGCCCGTCCGCGCCGCGCGTGATGAACAGGTTCTCGGGCTTGATGTCGCGATGGACCACTCCGCGCTGGTGCGCCTCCGACAGCGCGGCGCAAACCTGCAGCGCGTAGTCGAGCGCGCGGGCGACCTCGAGAGGTCCCTCCGCTTCGAGGATGCGATCGAGATCGGTTCCCTCCAGGCGTTCCATCACGAGGTAGGGGATGCCGGAATCCAGCTCTCCGACATCGAAGACACGGATGACATTTTCGCTACGCAGAGACGCCGCGGCTCTCGCTTCGTTGAGGAAGCGCTGCGCGATGCTCGGACGATCGAAGATTTCCGGGCGCAGGAACTTGATGGCGACGTCCTGTCCCAGCTCGACGTGACGGCCCGAATGGATCACGCCCATCCCACCCGCAGCGAGCACCGGACCGACGACGTAGCGGCCGTCCAGCACGGTGGCGAGTGGAACTTCATCGGCTGAAGGGGCGACGGCCTCGCGGTCGGTCGGCGGCGACGGAGTGCGCAAGAGCGGCAGGGGCGCGTTCGAGACGATGTTCGAGGGGGCCATCTGAGAATCACCTCGTGTGACTGGAGCGAGTGGAGCACCCGGCGTGCCAGGTGCCCCTCCCGCCCCGTTCCAGCCGCGCCGGATCCCGGTCAGCCGCCGGCGTCCTGCGACGAGGAGACCGTCACGCTGCCGCTGACCGTCACCTTGAAGTCGAGCTCGAACGTCGCCGCGGTCGGCGTGCCGTCGTGGTGGTGGACCCGGCAGATGAGCTTGTGGTCGCCCTTCTGGATGTTCTCGGGGATCTGGATCGAGACCTGTTCCTGGATCGTCACGAGGAGCGGCGTCGTGTTCACGTCGTCCAGGTAAATCTGGAAGTGGCCTGCGTCTTTCTCGTGCTCGGGCGGCGGGGTCTTCGTGGGGTCCACGAGGAACACGTTCTCCGCGTGCAGCGAGAGCGGGATGCTCTCACCCGCCCGGACGTCGTTCACGTCCACGCTCGTGTCGAACGAGACCTTCGGATCTTCCACGTTCAACGTGTTGTCGTGAACGTCCGCGGTGCACGCGGGGACGGCCGCGGTCAGCGCGAGCGCGGTGAACAGAGAACGAACGTTTCTGAAGAAGTGCCTGGGCATGGTTCACATTTCCCTCTCTCGCGCCGCTCGGCGCGGAACGAAGCCCCGCAGTCCAAGAGTCGTGCCGGCGGATGAATCGCACTTCCCGATCGGCGCGTTTCCGCGAGAAATCAGGCAGTTCCGGCGGATCGTTTCGACATCTCGAGTTGTCGGAGCATGCGGCGTGCCGCCACGTCCGGGGCGAACCCGGCGTCTCGCCCGAGCGTCCGGATTCCACTCGCGCGCTCGCGCGAGAGCTCGTCGCACAAGCGCCACACGGCGGCGTTCCTGTGGCGACCTTGTGTTCGAGAAACGCAGGCTTCTGCAGTGGTCAGTATCGACCAAGTCGACGAGAATGGAGCGGTGTCGAACGCACGCGGGAGCGCGTCGCTCGACTTCCCTCGGCTCTCCTCCACAAACGAGCTCTCGATGGTCGTGGCCTCTCCAATCGACATGGACGCGGGTGTCGCTCCCCTCTCCGGGGAAGCGGTCGGCATTCTGGTCGTCGACGACAACCCGGCCAATCTGATCGCCATCCAGGCCGCGCTCGGCACCTTCGCCGGACGCGTGGTCAGGGCACAATCGGGGAAGGAAGCCCTGGGTCAGCTGCTCATCCAGGACTTCGCCGTGATCCTCCTCGACGTGAAGATGCCGTCGATGGACGGGCTCGAGACCGCGCGCATGATTCGCGCGAGGAAACGCTCCAGGCATACGCCGATCATCTTCATCACGGCGCACGGCCGGGACGATCGAGAGGTCCTTCAGGGTTACGAGCTCGGCGCGGTCGACTTCCTGTTCAAACCTCTCGTGGCGGAAGTTCTCCAGGCGAAGGTCTCGGTCTTCATCGAGCTCGATCGGCGCGCCGCGGAGATGAAACGGCAGGCGGAGCTCCTCCGCGAGCACGAGCGAAGAGAACACGAGCGCACGCTCGAGTCGGAGCGACGGCGCTGGGAAGCCGAGTCGCTCCGGCGTCAGATGGATGAGCTCGAAGCCGCCGATCGGCACAAGGACGAGTTCCTCGCGCTCCTCGGTCACGAGCTCCGGAACCCGCTCGCACCCATCGTCACGGGGCTCGAACTACTCCGGAAGAAGCTCGCCGCGGCGGAACGGACGGACGCCGCGCTCGTTCGCACGTGCGTCGTGATGCAACGCCAGGCGCGCCACCTCACGAGGCTCGTGGACGATCTCCTGGACGTCTCGCGAATCAGCACGGGAAAAGTCGAGCTCAGGCGGTCCGTCGTCGCGCTGCAGGACATCATCGAGCAAGCCGTCGCGACGAGCCGGCCGCTCATCGACTCGCGCGGGCACGTGCTCGAGGTTCGCCTGCCGGAGGAGCGGCTCAGGTTCCGCTGCGACGGCGTGCGGCTCGTGCAGGCGGTCGCGAACCTGCTGAACAACGCCGCTCGGTACACGGACCCGGGCGGGAGGATCACGATCGATTGCCGGGCCGACGGCCCCACGGTCGAGATCGCGGTGGCCGACACCGGGCGAGGCATCGCTCCGGAATTCTTGCCGCGCATCTTCGAAAAGTTCGTCCAGGAACGGGACGCGGCCGGTGGAGGCCTCGGTCTCGGCCTCACCGTCGCGGCCGAGCTCGTGAAGCTCCACGCGGGCACGATCGAGGCGTTCAGCGACGGCGCCGGAAGGGGGAGTCGCTTCGTGATCCGCATTCCAGTCGATGAGTGGCTCTCGGAGCCCACGCCGCTCCCCGCCACGCCCCCGGAAGACACCGAGGGGCGACCTCTCGTCGTCGCCCTCGTCGACGACAACTCCGACATCCGCGACCTCCTGCAGGAGCTCCTCGGCGCGTGGGGGCATCGGGTCGAAGCCGCCCCGACCGGCGGCGCGGGCATCGAGCTCATCGTTCGGCTGAAGCCCGACGTCGCCCTCGTCGACATCGGCCTCCCCGACATGGACGGCTACGACGTCGCGACGTCCGTGCGGAAGACGCTCGGCGACGGCGCAGTGAGGCTCGTCGCGATGACGGGATTCGGACGGGACACGGACAAACGGCTCGCGCGGGAAGCGGGCTTCGACGTGCACCTCGTGAAACCGGTGGACGTGGATTCTCTGAAGCGGGTGCTCAGAACCTAGGAAGAACTCCGATGGCGGCAGTGACGGATCAGCAGAAGCGCACGAACGGAAACGGCCACGCCAGGAAGCCCACCGCGACGAACGGTCACGCGGCGCTCGACAATCGCAGGATCCTGGGCGTCCTGAGAGCGTTCCGTCGAGGGGAGTTCGACGTTCGACTCCCGGACGACCTCAGCGGGACGGACGGCCAGATCTGCGAGACCTTCAACGAGCTCGCGCTCTTCGTCGAATCCCTCCGCTCGGAGGTGATCGAGCTCCGGCAGAGCGTCGGGCGCGAAGGGCGGACTCACCGGCGGCTCGGACGCGCCGCGGCGCGTGGCGGCTGGGCGGACTACGTCCAGGGCGTGAACGAGGTGCTCGACGACGTCACGGCGCACACGTCCGACGTCGCGCGCGTCCTCACCGCCGTGGCGAAGGGCGACCTCGGTCAGACGATCGACCTCGACGGGAAGGACGTCTCCCTGAAGGGGGACTTCCTGAAGCACGCGCGGCTCGTGAACGGCATGGTCGATCAGCTCGCGTCCTTCTCCTCCGAGGTGACCCGCGTCGCGCAGGAAGTCGGCGTCGAGGGGAAGCTCGGCGCCCAGGCGCGCATCCGTGGCGTCTCCGGCGTGTGGAAGGAGCTGACGGACAGCGTGAATCTCATGGCCTCGAACCTCACGGACCAGGTCCGCGAGATCGCCCGGGTCACGACGGCCGTCGCGAGCGGCGACCTCGGCAAGACCGTGAACATCGAGGCCAAGGGCGAGATCCTCGAGCTGAAGAACACCATCAACACGATGGTCGATCAGCTCGGCTCCTTCTCGTCCGAGGTGACCCGCGTCGCTCGAGAGGTCGGCACCGAAGGCGTCCTCGGCGGTCAGGCTCAGGTGCGCGGCGTGTCCGGCGTCTGGCGGGAGCTCACGCAGAACGTGAACTCCATGGCGAACAACCTCACGACTCAGGTGCGCAACATCGCCGAGGTCGCGACGGCCATCGCCGCGGGCGACCTCTCGAAGAAGATCACCGTCGATGTGAAGGGCGAGCTCCTCGAGCTGAAGAACACCATCAACACGATGGTCGATCAGCTCGGCGCGTTCGCATCCGAGGTGACCCGCGTGTCTCGCGAGGTCGGCACCGAGGGCGTCCTCGGCGGTCAGGCGAAGGTCGCGGCCGGGAGCGGCGTGTGGCGCGAGCTCACGGAGAACGTGAACTCGATGGCGTCGAACCTGACGAGCCAGGTCCGGAACATCGCCGAGGTGATCACGGCGATCGCGCAAGGGGACCTCCGTCACAAGATCACGGTCGACGCGAAGGGCGAGATCCTCACGCTGAAGAACACCATCAACGCGACCGTCGACAAGCTGAACCGGTTCTCCGCGGAAGTGAACCGCATGGCGCGCCTCGTCGGCACGGAAGGCACGCTCGGCGTGCAGGCCGACGTGAAGGACGTCTCCGGCGTGTGGAAGGAGCTCACGGACAACGTGAACCTCATGGGCCGCAACCTCACGGACCAGGTTCGCGACATCGCGACCGTGACGACCTCCGTCGCGAACGGGGACCTCTCCAAGAAGATCACCGTGGAGGTGAAGGGAGAGCTCCTCGAGCTGAAGAACACGATCAACGCCATGGTCGACTCGCTCGGGTCGTTCGCCTCCGAGGTCACGCGCATGGCGCGCGAGGTCGGCACCGAGGGCGTCCTCGGCGGTCAGGCCGTCGTCCGGGACGTCTCCGGCATCTGGCTGGAGCTGACCCAGAACGTGAACTCGATGGCGTCCAACCTGACGAACCAGGTGCGGAACATCGCGGAAGTCGCGCGCGCCGTCGCCGCAGGGGATCTCTCCAAGAAGATCACCGTGAGCGCCCGCGGCGAAGTCCTGGAGCTGAAGACGATCTTGAACGCGATGGTCGATCAGCTGAACGCGTTCTCCGCCGAGGTGACGCGCGTCGCCCGCGAGGTCGGCGTCGAAGGGCGGCTCGGCGGCCAGGCCGACGTCGCGGGCGTCCGCGGTGTGTGGAAGGAGCTCACGGACAACGTGAACCTCATGGGCTCGAACCTGACGAACCAGGTTCGCGACATCGCGACGGTGACGACGGCCGTCGCGAAGGGCGACCTCACGCGAAAGATCCTCGTCGACGCGAAGGGAGAGTTCCTCGAGCTGAAGAGCACCATCAACACGATGGTCGACCAGCTCGGGGCGTTCGCCGACCAGGTGACGCGCCTCGCGACGGAGGTCGGCACGGAAGGCAAGCTCGGCGGCCAGGCCGACGTCCGCGGCGTCTCCGGCACGTGGAGGCACCTGACGGACGCCGTGAACAGCATGGCGACGAACCTGACGGATCAGGTCCGGAACATCTCCCAGGTCGCGACGGCCATCGCGCAGGGCGACCTCCAGAAGAAGATCATCGTCGACGCGAAGGGGGAGATCCTCGAGCTGAAGAACACCATCAACACCATGGTCGATCAGCTCTCCGCGTTCGCGGAGCAGGTGACGCGCGTCGCGCGGGAGGTCGGCACGGAGGGCAAGCTCGGCGGCCAGGCGTCGATAGAGGGCGTCCGGGGCGTCTGGAAGGAGCTCACGGACAACGTGAACCTGATGGGCTCGAACCTGACGAACCAGGTTCGCGACATCTCGCAGGTCGCGACGGCGATCGCGCAGGGCGACCTCAGCCGGAAGATCGCCGTCGAGGTCCGCGGAGAGCTGCTGGACCTCAAGAACGTCATCAACACCATGGTCGACCAGCTCTCGGCCTTCGCCGACCAGGTGACGCGCGTCGCGCGCGAGGTCGGCGTCGAAGGACGTCTCGGCGGTCAAGCGGAGGTCCGAGGCGTGCTCGGCGTGTGGAAGGAGCTCACGGACAACGTGAACCTCATGGCGTCGAACCTCACCGGCCAGGTCCGGGACATCGCCACGGTGACGACCGCCGTCGCGAACGGCGATCTCACCCGGAAGATCACCGTCGACGTGAAGGGCGAGCTCCTCGAGCTGAAGAACACCATCAACACGATGGTGGACCAGCTGAACGCGTTCGCGGCGGAAGTGACCCGCGTCGCGCGCGAGGTCGGCACCGAAGGCGTCCTCGGCGGCGAGGCCGAGGTGCGCGGCGTGTCCGGCGTGTGGCGTGACCTGACGGACAACGTGAACCTCATGGCGCGGAACCTGACGCAGCAGGTCCGCGGCATCGCGCGCGTCGTCACCGCCGTCGCGAACGGCGACCTCGATCAGAAGCTCACCCTGGAAGCCAAGGGAGAGATCGCGACGCTCGTGGAGACGATCAACGGCATGACGGTGACGCTCTCGACGTTCGCGGAGCAGGTGACCGGCGTCGCGCGCGACGTCGGCGTCGAAGGTCGCCTCGGAGGTCAGGCGGACGTGCCCGGTGCGGCCGGCGTGTGGCGAGATCTGACGAACAACGTGAACGAGCTCGCCGGCAACCTCACGCGCCAGGTGCGCGCGATCGGCGACGTCGCGACGGCGGTGACGAAGGGCGACCTCACCCAGTCCATCACGGTCGACGCCCGCGGCGAGGTCGCGCTCCTGAAGGACAACGTGAACCAGATGATCCTCACGCTCGGTGAGACGACGCGCGTGAACCAGGAGCAGGACTGGCTGAAGACCAACCTCGCCCGATTCACGAGGATGCTCCAGGGGCAGCGTGACCTCCTCACCGTGGCCGATCAGGTGCTCTCCGAGCTCGCCGCCGTCGTGAACGCGCAGCACGGTTCGTTCTTCATGTCGGAGGTGCTCGAGACGAAGCTCGCGCTGAAGCTCTTCGCCTCCTACGCGTACAAGGAGCGGAAGACGGTCGCGAACGTCTTCGAGCTCGGGGAGGGCCTCGTCGGGCAGGCGGCGCGCGAGAAGAAGCGCATCCTCGTCACGGAGGTGCCGGACGACTACATCCACATCAATTCGTCCCTCGGGGAGGCGGCTCCGCTCAACATCGTCGTCGTCCCGATCACGTTCGAGGGAGAGATCAAGGGCGTGCTCGAGCTCGCGTCCTTCCAGCGCTTCACGGCGATCCAGCTTGCGTTCCTCGAGCAGCTCGTGGAGAGCCTCGGCATCGTGATCGCGACGATCGAGGCCACGATGCGCACGGACGAGCTCCTCCGGAAATCGCAGAGCATGGCCGACGAGCTCCAGGTCCAGCAGGAGGAGCTGCAGCAGACGAACGAGGAGCTCGAGGAGAAGGCCTCGCAGCTATCCGCGCAGAAGGGCGAGGTCGAGCGGAAGAACCGAGAGGTGGAGCTCGCCAAGCAAGAGCTCGAGGAGAAGGCCGAGCAGCTCACGATCACGTCCCGATACAAGTCGCAGTTCCTCGCGAACATGTCGCACGAGCTCCGAACGCCGCTCAACAGCCTGCTCATCCTCTCCAAGCAGCTCGCCGACAACCGGAACAAGAACCTGAGCGAGAAGCAGGTCGAATTCGCCCAGACGATCTACCAATCCGGCTCGGACCTCCTCGCGCTCATCAACGAGGTCCTGGACCTCGCGAAGATCGAGTCCGGCACCATGGCCGTGGACATCGTCCCCGTGACGATGCTGGACCTCGTCGATTACGTCGATCGCACCTTCCGTCACGTGGCGGACGAGAAGCACCTCGAGTTCCGGATCGACACGGATTCCGGCGTTCCCGAGGCGATCCGCACGGACGAGGGACGGCTCCGGCAGGTCGTCCGGAACCTCCTTTCGAACGCCCTCAAGTTCACGGAGAAGGGCACCGTGCGCCTCCGCATCTTCAGGGTCGAGAAGCCCGAGTGGAGCGTCGACAACGAGACCCTGAACCGCGCGTCCGCGGTCATCGGGTTCTCCGTGAGCGACACGGGCATCGGCATCCCGAAGGACAAGCAGAAGATCGTGTTCGAGGCCTTCCAGCAGGCCGACGGCGGAACGAGCCGGAAGTACGGAGGGACGGGCCTCGGGCTCTCCATCAGCCGCGAGATCGCGACCCTGCTCGGCGGCGAGCTCCACCTCGCGAGCGAACCGGGGCGAGGCAGCACGTTCACGCTGTTCTTGCCCGTGGAGTTCGTCGAGCGGGTGCGTCCCGCGGCGGCGCCCCGCCTCCCGGCGAACCTGTCGCCGCGTCAGCCGAGCCAGGTCGTCGAGCGGGTCACGGCCGATGGCTCCGTCGTCGTCGAGGAGAGCCCGGTGGCGCCCGCGCCGCAGGTCCTCTCGGACGATCGGCGCGCGATCCGTCCGGGAGATCGCGTGATCCTCGTGGTGGAGGACGACGAGACCTTCGGTCGGACGCTCCTCGAGTTCGTGCGCGAGCACGGGTTCCGCGGCGTCGTGGCTTCCAACGGTACGCAGGCGCTCGAGCTAGCTCGCCTCCTGAAGCCGGACGCCATCACGCTCGACCTCCGGCTCCCGGACATGGACGGCTGGGTCGTCCTGGATCAGCTGAAGCACGATCCGGAGACGCGGCACATTCCGGTGAACCTCATCTCCGCGACGAGCGAGGCCCGTCGCGGCCTGGAGTGCGGGGCCATCGCGTTCATCCAGAAGCCGGTGTCCGCGGAGCAGCTGGAGGCCGCTCTCTCCGGCATCCGGGACTTCATCGAGAAGCGCGTGAAGCACCTGCTCGTAGTCGAGGACGACGAGGTGCAGAGAAAGAGCATCGCCACGCTCATCGGAAATGGGGACGTCGTCACGACCGGCGTGGGGAGCGCGGAAGAGGCCATCGAGGCCCTGGATCAGCAGGCCTTCGACTGCATGGTCCTGGACTTGAACCTCCCCGGCATCTCCGGCGCCGAGCTCATCAAGAAGGTGAAGGAGCGGGTCTCCTCCCAGCGGATGCCCATCATCGTCTACACCGGCAAGGAGCTCTCGCGCGAGGAAGAGACGGAGCTCCGGCGGCTGTCGGAGACCATCATCGTCAAGGACGTCCGTTCCCCCGAGCGGCTCCTCGACGAGACGGCGCTCTTCCTCCACCGAGTGGAGTCCAAGCTCCCGGGGCCTTCGCGCGAGATCCTCAGGCGTCTCACGGAGACGGATCCGGCGCTCGTCGGCAAGAAGGTGCTCCTCGTCGACGACGACGCGCGGAACCTCTTCGCGATCACGACCATCCTCGAGCAGCACGAGATGAAGGTCGTATACGCGGAGAACGGCCAGCAGGCCCTCGAGAAGCTCGAGTCGGAGGCTGGCATCGACATCGTCCTCATGGACATCATGATGCCGGAGATGGACGGCTACGAGGCGACGCGGAAGATCCGCGCGCACCAGGAGTTCGAGAACCTTCCGGTCATCGCTCTCACGGCCAAGGCGATGCAGAGCGACCGTGAAAAGTGCATCCAGGCGGGCGCCTCCGACTACATCACGAAGCCCGTCGACGCCGATCAGCTCGTGTCGCTCCTCCGCGTATGGCTCTATCGGTGACGGACGCGTCCGCACCCCCGAACTCGGAGCGAAGCGTCGAGGCCCTCGAGATCGAGCTCCTCCTCTCCGGCATCTCGGAGCGGTACGGGTACGACTTCCGTCACTACGCGAAGGCGTCGCTCGCTCGCCGGGTGCGGAAGTTCATGCGAGACGAGGGACTCTCGAACGTCTCGGCGCTGCAGGCGCGGGTCCTCCACGACCCCGTCGGCATGGGACGCCTCATCCAGGCCATTTCCGTCCACACGACGTCCATGTTCCGGGACCCGGCGGTGTACCGGGCGCTCCGTACCGAGGTCATCCCGATCCTTCGAACGTATCCGTTCGTCCGGATCTGGCACGCCGGATGCTCGAGCGGCGAAGAGGTCTACTCGCTCGCCATCCTGCTGCAGGAGGAGGGCATCTACGATCGATGCCGGATCTATGCGACGGACCTCAGTGATGGCGTGCTCGACCGCGCGAAGAAGGGGATATTTCCCCTCCGGACCATGCGGGACAACACGGCGGCATACCAGGCTGCGGGGGGAATGCTGGATTTCTCGTCCTATTACACGGCCGATTCGTCGAACGTCGTGTTCCGGCAGTCCCTCCGAAAGAACATGACCTTCTCGCAGCACAACCTGGTCTGCGACGGACCGTTCAACGAGTTCCAGCTCGTGCTCTGCCGCAACGTGCTCATCTACTTCGACCCCGAGCTCCGGTCGCGCGTCCACGACCTCCTCCACAGGAGCCTGTCCACCTTCGGCCTGCTAGTCTTGGGGAAGCGCGAGTCGATCCGATTCACGAACGTGGAGGATCGGTATCAGGAGCTCTCCCCGGGCTCGAAGATCTACCGAAGGATTCGATGAAGGGTACACCCGTCGTGGGCATCGGCGCCTCACTCGGCGGCCTCGAGGCCGTCGGCGTGCTGTTCTCGCTCCTCCGGTCGGACTTCCCGTGCCCCATCGTCCTCATCCAGCACCGGATGCCGCACGCCGAGGGGCTCCTCGTGGAGCTCGTGCAGGGTTACTGCCCGCTTCCGGTGTGCGAGCCGGAGGACAAGGACCCGATCCTGCCGGGCCACGTGTACATCGCCCCGCCGAACTACCATCTCCTCGCCGACTACGGGTTCTTCTCGCTCTCGCTGGAGGCCCCCGTGAGCTTCGCGAGACCGTCCGTCGACGTCTTCTTCGAATCGCTCGCGGACTCGTACGGCTCGCGGTCGCTCGGTTTCTTCCTCACCGGCTCGAATCGGGACGGAGCGGACGGAGCTCGTGCCGTGAAGCGCGCCGGAGGCAAGGTGTTCGTGCAAGATCCGAAGACGGCCGAGAGCGCCGTCTCACCGCTCGCGGTGCTCGAGACGACCTGGGTGGACGGCGTGATGGACCTCAGCGGTCTCTCGCGCGTGCTCGCCCTCGCCGGCGCGGAAGCTCCCGCAGCGCGCCCCGGACCGACCGCGCATCGAGATCACTGAATGCCGATCTCGTACACGTGCACGCCGTAGTCGGCGAAATCGTCTTCGAAGACGCCCCCGGTGACGGGGATGCTCCGGTTCTCTCCGACGACGATCGCCGTCGCGGAGGCCGGGAAGTCCCGTAGCGTGAACGTTCCGTGCGTCGTGCCGGAGCGCATCTCCGTCGCGAACAGGTACGTCTTTCCGGCGTACCGCTTCAGCATCGTGTCGATCGGTTTGTCGGCGACGGACGATCGCGCGGTGACGCCGTTTCCGACGGACCGCGTGTTGAGCACCGGGGCGAGGCCCGTCACCTTCGCGTCGATGGCGGTGAGCGCGTCGGCGCGCTCCGTCGTGTCGATGCAGTCCGTCTCGCTGAACGTCGGCGTGAACCGGTGACAGAAGTACTGGATGCCGGCGGCGCCGTGGACGATCGCCATCCAGATCTCGCTCTCGATCTGGGCGGGGGTGGGACGCGGATTTCCGTCGTCGATCATGGAGCCTTCGATGTCCGCGACGACGGGCTTCGCGTCGCCGGACCACCGCCGGAGGTTCTCCACGCCGGCGGGCACGGCCTCGAGACCGATGCTGCCGTTCGCCGGGTAGATGTCGAACGAGAGGATGTCTCCGCCCTTCTGGTATTCCTCGTACATGTCCGTGTTGCCGGTGCACGTGCCGCGGCCGACCCACTGCGTGTCGCTCACGCCGCGACCGAGGCCGAGCCACACGGGACGATTCGGGTCGTTTCCGACCATGGTGTCGTACCCCGCGATGATCGTCTGGGGGTCGATGCAGGGGTCGTAGCCACCGCCGGCCTTCGGCTGCGCGTTGTCGGGTTCGTCGGGCTGGAGCCAGCCGAGGATGGTTCCGTCGTCCAGGTGGGCGTTCCACACGCCGCCCTGATCGCAGAAGACGGGCATCTTCGCGGCTGCGAGGGTCGAGAGCTGGTTTTCGTCGGGGCCCTCCCAGAGGCCGACGAAGAGGTTCACGCCGACGGCCGCGTAGCGACTCGCGTTCGACGGCGTCTGGAGCCACACCGCGATGGGGAAGAAGTCCGGATCCGAGGGAGGCCCCTTGGACCAGTGGTAGTACGAAGGGCCGCCGAACCAGGGCAGGAACGTGTCTCCGGGGAACGCGTCGCCGCCGTCGGGGACGTTCGCTGCGCCGCCCGCCGCGACCCCGCCGGCACCCGAGCCGGAGCTGCCTCCGCTCGACGTTCCGCCGTTCGACGTTCCGCCGCTCGCGGCCCCGCTGGTTCCGCCGGTCGAGTTCGCTCCGCCGGCTCCGCTCGACGTGCCTCCCGTGGCTCCGGTTCCGGCGTCTCCGGTCGCGCCGGTTTTCGTTCCGTCGCTGCCGTTCGACGAGCAGGCGCCGAGACAGGCGGCAAGGAGCGTCGCCCCGAGCCACGGGACGGTCGAAATGGTTCGCCCGCGAGTCGATGTCGGGCGTCCCGCGTCCGGGCGCACGCCTGCTTCGCTCCGCCTCATCACGCGAGCGTACCGCCGAATCACGCGCTGTCGTCGCACGACGTCGGACGAAAGCACTTCGCTTTCCGCGCTCGCTGAAGAAATCCGGACTGGCTTCGTGCAGGATTCCGTTCTCGGTCCGCGCGCGCCGGAGGAAGCGTTCGCCGCGCGCTCGAAAACGACACGGTCGGACGAAAATGCCGGCCGGCGGTGACGGATCGATCGCCACCCGGCATTAACCCTACGGACCGACAGCGCGCGTGACGCCTCCCGATTCTGGCGTCCGCGGGCTGTCCGATCGGCGGCGCTCCGTTCGTGCCTCGGCGCGCGGAGACCGGCGCCACGCTTTCACGAAAGAGAACCCCATGCATCGATCGATCGCCGCTTCCTTCGTCCTCTCGAACGCCCTGCTCCTCGCCGCGTGCGGCAGTACCTCCGACGTCGCGAAGGGCCGTGCCGCGCAGAGCGTCGATGCCTCCACGGGCTCGGGTGGCCAGGGGACGTCCGGAACGGGGGGCGACCAGTCCGCGGGCACCGGCGGTTCGGCGGGCGCCGATACGGGAAGCGGCGGCGCAACGGGCTCCGGTGGCGAGCAAACGGCTTCGGGGGGCGCAGAGACGGGTGCGGGCGGCGCAGAGACGAGCTCGGGCGGCGCTCGGTCGACGTCCAGCGACGCCGGCATGGACTCGGGTCAGGCGGGAGGAAACCCCTGCACGAGCGACGGCGATTGCTCGGCGCCGACCCGCTTCTGCGACACGGTCGGCGGAAAGTGCGTCGCTTGCCTCGCGGACAAGCACTGCCCCGACGGCCAGAGCTGCAGCCCGAAGGACTTCACGTGCAAGTTCGTGTGCAGCACGAGCGCCGATTGCGCGGATCCGCAGCCGTACTGTGACACCACGAACAACGTGTGCGTCGCCTGTCTCTCCGACACGAACTGCTCCAAGGGCGCCAAGAACATTTGCGACCCGGCGAGCCGCACGTGCGTCGGCTGCCTGAAGAACGACGACTGCTCCTGTCTCCTCCTCGGGCAAGCTCCGTGCTGCACGGCCCAGAAGACGTGCACGTGCGGGCTGCTCGTGTGCCTGTGAGTCGAGCCTAGAGCGCCTTCGCGTAGAACAGCGCGGCTCCCGCCGCTTCCGCGTACCGCGCCTGCGAGAACCCGAACGTCTCGTAGGCGCGGAGCGCCGGTTCGTTGTTCGAGAGGACTTCGAGCGTGAGCTTGCAGCAGCCGCGCGCCCGGGCTTCGTCCTCGACCGCCCGGAGGAGCGCGCGCCCGACGCCGCCGCGCCGGTGCGATGGGACGACGGCGAGGTCGTGGATGTTGACCAGTGGCTTCGCCGCGAACGTCGAGAACCCGACGAAGCACGTCGCGATGCCGACGGGCTCGCCTCCGTCCCGCGCGAGGAACACGAGCGTCGTCGGGTGCGCCCGGAGCCCGTCGATGAGGCGTCCGATCACGGCGTCCGGCAGCGGGCCGTCGTTTCCCATCGGGTCGTGCGCGTAGGCCTGGGTGAGCGCGAGGATCGCGCCCTGGTCCGCGGGGTCGTCGAGGTCAGCGAGGTGCACTCGGAGGTCGTGGGTCATCGGCGGCCCCGACTCTAGAGCGTCCCGCAATTTCTCGCAGGAATCCTGCCCGCTTGACATATTAGGAAACGCTAATATGATTTGCACATGCCTCGAACGGCGAGCGACGACACCGTGTTCCAGGCCGTGGCGAGCCCCACGCGCCGCGCGATCCTGGATGCGCTGACGCGCGGGGAAGCGAACGTCTCTGAGCTCGTCGCTCGCGTGAGCGTGACGCAATCCGCCGTGAGCCAGCAGCTCGCGGTCCTGAAGAGCGCGGGCCTCGTCGGGGAACGTTCGGACGGTCGGTTCCGCTACTACAGCCTCCGCGCGGAGCCGCTCGGCGAGATCGATCTGTGGATGGCGCGCTACCGCGCCGTGATGGAAGCGCGGCTGGACACCCTCGGCGCCGTGCTGGATTCTCTGCCCGATCTTCCGGAGGAGGCCGCCGATCGTCGCAGGGCTCGGCCGGCTCGGCCGGTCACGCCACGCGCGTCGCGACGGCATCCCGGAGGCCGGAGATGAGAACCGTTCGCATCGTGCGGGACTATCCGCACTCGCCGAAGAAGGTGTGGCGCGTTCTGACGGATCCCGAGCTCATCCTGCTCTGGGGCATGCGGCCGGAAGGGTTTTCCACGGAAGTCGGGACGGAGTTCCGCCTCTACGGCGTGCCCAACGAGAAGTGGCGCGGCTTCGTCGAGTGCCGAATGCTGGAAGCCGTGGCACCCCGTCTCCTCCGGTATTCGTGGATCGGGAACGAGGGCCAGGAATCGACCGAAGTCTCGTTCCGGCTCGAACCACGAGGGACGGGCACTCGAGTCACGTTCGTGCACTCCGGCTTCGTGGGCGTGAAGGGGTTCGTCTTCGCGACGCTCTTCATGGCCCCCGGCTGGAAGAGGATGTTCCGGGAGACCTTCCCCGCCGTCCTCGGGGACGTGAACGACGACGGTATCCTGCGGACGGGCAGCACTCTCCGTCCGTTGTTCCCGAAGAGCGCTTGACCGGAAAGGAAGGAGATCATGGCCAAACTCAACTCGTTCACCAACGTCACGCTGGACGGCTACTTCGCCGATCGAGACGGCGAGATGGGCTTCTTCCACGAGCAAGACCCGGAGTGGACTGCCTTCACGGAGAAGAACGCGAGCGGCGGCGGGGCGCTCCTCTTCGGACGAAAGACCTACGAGATGATGGCGAGCTTCTGGCCGACGGACATGGCGCGGAAGCAGATGCCGGTCGTCGCGGACAAGATGAACCGCTCACGGAAGTTCGTGGTCTCCCGCACGCTCGGGACGGCACCCTGGGAAAACACGCAGGTACTCGCCGGGGAGCTCGCGACCGAGATCCGCAGGCTGAAGAGCAGCGACATGGACGTGGCGATCCTCGGCAGCGGGAGTCTCGTGGCCCAGCTCGCGGCACTCTCGCTCATCGACGAGCTCACGCTCGCGGTGCATCCACTCGTGCTCGGTCGGGGAAAAAACCTGTTCGAGGGCGTGCAGCAGCGTTTCCCGCTCAGGCTCGCGAAGACGCGGGCGTTCGGAAACGGCACGATCGTCTCGACCTACGTTCCCGCGCGCTGAGCGGACGCGCGCTCGCTCCGTTCCCGGACCACGCTCATGATCGCCGATTGAAGATCCGACATGACGAAGTCCGTCCAGAGCCGCGCGTAGAAGTTGAATCGAGTCGAGAGCCGCTGGTGGCTCGTGAGGCGAAGGAGCGTGCCGCCGTCCGGCGTCGCTTCGAGCTCGTACGTGCCGTCGAGGACGTCGAAGAACGGACCGCCGACGGCCACGTGCTCGTCCAGGGCGGCGCTCGGCGCGTCCTCGACGTGGATGGAGAAGGAGAGAGCGCGCGCGGGCTCCCAGCGCGTCACGGTCTCGCGGAACGACAGCCCGCGCTCGAAAGTCGCGATGCGTACGCCGCCGGTTCGGTGCTCCGAGAGCGTCGCCTCGACGGGCCGCGGGAGCCCGATCAGGTGCGCCACGCGGAACGGCAGCTCCGATCGCGAGATGGCCGGGACGGAGGCGATCTCTTCCCAGACGATGCCTGGCGGAGCCCGGATCTTCACGGCGTTTTCGACCTCGCGTCGCTCCTCCGGGACGGTGAAGCGCTGCTCGATGGGACACGCGACGTACGGCATCAGGAGCGCGACGGAGAGCAGGCCCGTGCGCGTCCTTTCGTTCGTGTGCCTCCGCACGGCGTGCCCGACGAGACCGCCGAGGCCTGCGAGCAGGAGGAACGCGGGGGACGCCATGGCGATGCAGATCGTGCCCTCGATGCTGAGGAGCGCCATCAGGCCGAGCATGAGGAGCACGGATTGCATCGGAACGAAGAACGCGAGGACCCAGTGGTACGGCGCATCCGAGAGCTCGTCCGCGACGCTCTGGTCCAGGTACCCGATGGCGACCGGGAGCACGAACAGGAAGGAGCCCGTCATGACCCCGAGCGCCGACGTCACGGAGTCCGGAATCGGCACGTCCCAGTGCGCGTAGGAGAGGCCGAACAGCAATCGGCCGAGCACGCCGTACACGAGCCCGGCGACCATCGCGAGGAGGCGCCCGCGCCGGAACTTCCGTCCCCGTTCGACGCTCGCGCGGATCCGCCACGCGACGACCGCGCCGACGACGGCTGCCGCGAGCGCGCTCAGGAGGAAGGCCGACACGCTCCTCAGGGTATCAGGGTCCGCGAGGCGCCCTTGCCCGGCGTCACTTCTGCGCGGAATCCCCGAGCACGAGCGAACGGACGCGCGCGGCGTAGGGGCTCTTCGGATTCCGGGCCAGGAACCCGTTCGCGAGGCTCACGGCGCGCGCATGGCTGCCGCTCCGTTCCAGCGCCTCGATGCGGAGCGCGGTGGCCTCGACGCGGAGGCTCCCCGTTCGCGCGAAAGCGCGATCGTAGCGATCGAGCGCCGCGAGCGCTTCCGTCGCACGACCGCTCCGGAGCGCGCCCCGCGCGGCGTCCAGTGACGCGATCTCCTGCGAGATGTCGGGTTGCGACGCGGGCTTTCGCGTTTCGACGGCTCCGTGGGACGGCGTCGCCGGTTCGGACGTCGGAGCCGCGGGCGCTTCCGCCGCCGCCGGTACGACCGCCGATTCCGCCGCCGCGATCGGCTGCGGAACGGGTGGCGCTTCGGGCGCCTCGGTCGTCGCCACCGTCGCTTCGGTGCGGACTTCCGCGACGGGCGCCCGATGGGATCGGACCCACGCGGCGCCGCCCGCGACCGCCGCACCCGCGACGAGGAGGCCGCCGAGCCATTTCACGAGGACCGCGCCGCTTCCCCACTTCGCCGACGCGACGGTTCCGGTGCCTGCCCCGGCCTTCGCCGCTGCCGCGCCCGAGGCGACCGCCGTCCCGGTTCCGACGGCGGCGAGCGTCGCCGCGAGCGAGCGGGCGCCGGGAGCGTCGCCGTCCGCCGAGCGAAGGACGGCGAGCTCTTCGTCGGTCCATTCCGGGAGGGATTCGTCGTCGAGGTCGGTCATGGCGTCTTCTTCTCGGGGCGAGCGCGGAGACGCTTCGCCGCCTGCACCTTGAACTCTTCGCGAGCGCGTCGAAGGCGCGACACGGCGGTCCCGACGGGGATGCCGAGCAACGTCGCGACTTCCGTCTTCGTCATCTGCTCGAGCTCGAACAGGACGATCACGGCGCGGAGTTCCATCGGCAGGGCGGCGAGGACGTCGTCCAGGATCCGTCGCCGTTCGCTCCGCTCCGTGAGCTCTTCGGGCCCGGGCGCCGTGTCCGCGCTCTCGCCCACGGACTCCGTGTCCCGACGCTGCCGCGCCTCGCGGCTCCGCCGGTGATCGGACGCGACCCGGAGAGCGACGCCGAACAGGTAAGAGCGCTCGCTGCCGCGGGCGATCTCGTTCACGCGGCGCGCCGCCACGACGAACACCTGCTGAGTGGCGTCGTCCGCGCTCGCGTCGGGGATGCCCAGGCGCCGGAGGAGTCGCCACACGAAGTCGTGCTCGGCGCGGACGATGGCCGTGATGCGTCCGTGCCCGTCCTCCGGCCGGTCCTCGGCTCGCGCGAGGTTCCCTACCTTCGGCAGGGCGAGGTCGGGCAGACTCGCGTCCATCCCTTCGTGATGGGGCGGCGCGCCGTCGCGGATCACGGAAAGCGCACTCCGAGCCCCGCGGTGCCGCCCGGCAGGAGCATCGCGGTGCGGTGCACGGTGGCTCCGTCCCCGACGAAGAAGCGATCTCGTAGGAACGGAACGAACCCTTCCGCCGCGACCTCCAGCACGAGAACGTTCACGATTTCCCATTCTAGCCGGGCCACGATGCCGCCCGCGATCCACGGCCGGGACACCCGTTCGCTCGGCGTGACGCCCAGGCCCGCCACCTGGAGACGTCCGCCATCCATCGCGACGCACGGCGAAACGCGCACCCGGCCGGTCACGTCGAGCCGCACCGGACACCCTTCGACCCGGACGCTCGCGAGCGAGAACTCGCCCCCGCCGTCGCTCCCCGTCGTCGCGCGGCGGCCGATCGCGCCCGACAGGCGGAACGCGGGCTCCGGGCCCGGGCCGGTCCAGCCGAGCTCCGCCATCGGGCGAAGGAGCACCATCGGCTCGGGCGCGACTCCGGCGAGGCCCTCGGCGAGCATCCCGACGCCGGGGCGGAGCCGTGCACGCTCGACCGGGGGCGCGGACCTTCGCGAAGGCTTCGTCGCCGCCCGGGCGATCACCGGTGGAGGGGTCGCCTGGGGCGTGGTTTCGGCACGCTTCCGGACGGGCTCCGTCGATGCATCCGGGTCGATCGCGAGCGCGGTCATCAGCGCGAGGGCCGAGACGACCTGCGTGCAATCGCCGGCCGTGACTCGCCGCGCCGTGCGAGCACCGTCCGGCGATGCGAGGGAGAGCGTTCCCTGATTGCCGCCCCTGACTTCGCGGATGGTCACCGTCAGAGCGGTCGCGCTCTCCTCGCCCGACGCGGGGCGATAGCGGGCCGTCCGTGCGTGAACCTCGTCGAGGAAGTCCGCGGGGCTCGGACAGCCCTCGGGCGCGGAGTATGCGAGCCGGAGCGCGACGCTCTCCTCCGCGTGCCCGGTGCGTGGCGCGAGGACGAACCCGGTGGCCGCCGCGAACAGGGCCCCCCACGGAAGTCGCCGTGTCACGGGCGCATGTTGCATCTGGGCGGCCTTCCGGAAAGGATCGGACGATGCGTCCGGCCTCGCGCGCGACGGCGTGGATCGTCGCCCTGTCCCTCGCCGGGTGCGGAGGCGACTACTGGATCGGCGGGGCGCGCGGGCAGGCGACCGGAGCCGGCGGCGCGGGTTCCCCGGGGGCCGACGGCGGGCACTTCGATCACGTCCTCGACGGTGACATCGTGCTTCGCGACGCCGACACGCTCGACTGGTCGTCGCGCGGCACGGGGACCTGCCGCGTGCTCGGAAACGGGCACGCCATCGTCTCCGACGGACAGTGGACGGGTCACGTCGCCATAGACGGCTGCACGCTCGACGGCCTCGGGACGGCCGCGGCGCCTGCGATGGATCTCGTCACGTGGGGTTCGGGCTCGCTGAACGTGCAGAACTCGACGTTCGTCCGGAGCGGCGGGGTGCGCGTCACGAACCAGGACGACTCCACGACGACGTTCTCGCACAACACCATCGGAGCGGACTCGCTCGTCGCCCTCGACCCTTCCGTGGACGCCTCCACACCCGCGTTCTACGCCATCGGTTCGAGCGAGGCGCCGAAGTATTTCCAGGGAAATACCGTGCTCCGCTCGAACGCGTGGTTCCAATCGAACGGCTGGCAGATCGGGGGGCTCTCGGCGGGGGAAGGGAACGTGATCGCGGGCGTCCGCGGCGGGATCGTCCTCTCCGGTACGGGGATGCGCGTCCAGGGGAACTACGTGCACGTCCTCCACTACGACGGCGCCGGGGACGAAGCGGCGCTCTCCACCCTCTACGACACGACCGACGCGCTCGCGGAGCACAACGTCCTCCGCGGCGGGAGCTGGGTCGTGCGCGGTTTCGGCGGCGAGTTCCGCTACGACGCCGTCCTCGACGTTCGTTCCTCCGCGTGGCTGAACCAGCCGTTCGAGAACACCCGCATTCACCACAGCGTCTTCTTCCTGTGCGAGACGCCGGAGGTGGAGATCGAGGCCGGGGTGAACCTCGTGAACCAGCGCGCCGTGGGCATCGAGATCTACGAGAATACGTTCGATGGCGGCGGCCCCGCGATGGCGTTTTCCGGGCCGCCGGTGGCGATCGAGAGCGGCTCGTTCGTCTCGAGTCTCCGGAGTGACCTGTTCGTCGGGTTTCCGCTTCGTCGGAACGACGGTGGGACCGCGGCCATTCGCCCGGGGGTCCTCGAGGGGACGTCGCCGCGGCCGGTCCGGCTCGGGTACGCCGACTACAACGCATTCTTCGATCCGGATGCCGTGCCGCCGCACAACTACGGCGTGGCGGTCGCGGGCAAGACGGAGCGCGTCGACGACGGGTTCGGCGCACACGACGCTCACGCCGGCGGACCGGTCGACGAGCAGGTGGATCCGGGCCCGCTCGGGGTTCCCGGCTGCTTTCCCTGGGACGATGCGGACATCATCGGGCGCCGCGTGACGGTGTTCCAGATCCTCTCCGCGATCCGCGCCGCCTACGTCCCCGTAAACGCCCTCGTGAACGCCGGCGATCCGGCGGACGGCCCCGGATCGTCCATCGGCGCGGTCGGCGGCGGGGGGACGAACGACCGCTTCGGGACGCTCTCCGACTAGGCGACCCCCGTCGATTCCGAGATCCGTGCCGGGGGGGGACGCCCATTACGGAAAAGTGCCCGTCCGGCGACCCGCCCGGGTGGGGCCTGGAACGACATCGGCGCCGTGGGCGCCCGGACAGCACGGAGAACCATGAAGCTCAGAGCCACGCTCCCCGTTCGATCCCTCGCCGCCGCGTTCGTCCTCTGTCAGGCCGCCGGGGTATCCGCGGCGCCGGTTCCGTCCGGTGCGCACCCTCGGCTCTTCATGAGCGCCGGCAACGTCACCGCGTTCGGGAAGAACGCGAGCGCCGGGAGCACGGCCGCCGCGAACCTCGTCCAGGACTGCGACGAGGCGCTCTCTTCGCCGAACGATCGCACCACGCGCGGCGGGGCGGACGGGGACACGTGGCCCGGCACGGCGATGCGCTGCGCCTTCGCCTACCGCGCGACCGGGGACGCGAAGTACCTGGCGCCCGCGCTGAAGTACTGGAAGGCCGCGCTCGAGGACGACCAGGACCTCGGGGACAAGCTCGGCTGCGTCCCGGGAGTCAGCACGGACTTTTCCGGGTGGGACGGCTCTCCGCCCGCGCCGCCCGTCATCATCACGGTGACGCACGACACGGGGTACCCGATGCGCTGGTACGGGCCGTACGTCTCGCTCGTCTACGACTGGCTCTACGACGCGCCCGGCGTGGACGACGCACTCCGCGCGCAGACGCGGACGTGTCTCGGCGCGTGGATCGATTACTACACCGATCGCGGGTACCACCACGACGAGGCGGGCGCGAACTACAACGCGGGCTACGTGATCGGGAAGACGCTCGCCGCGATCGCGATCGGAAACGACGGCGGCGCCGACGGTCATCTGTGGACGGAGACCACGACGGATCTCTTTCCGAAGCTTCTCGTCGGTCAGGGGCTCGCCGGCATGGACGGCAAGGTCGGGGAGAAAGCCGGCGCTCTCGTCGGCGGGGACTGGGCCGAGGGATGGCAATACGGCCCGCTCAGCGTGCTCGAGTACGCCGTCGCGACGCGGGCCCTCGAGGAAAATGGGGTGGCCCTCCCGGAGATGGACGCCTGGACGGACAGCATCGGCGTCCGGCTCATCCACGGGATGGTGCCCACGAAGGACGGACAGTGGGTCGGAGGGGACTTCGACTCCGACAGTCCGTACCAGTCGCCGGCACTGAATCAGCTCGACGCCGTGCTCGCGGGGCCGTCGAGCGCGGAGGCGGCCTCCTGGGCCGCGTTCGAGAAGAAGGGGCGAGGCGCCGGAGACTACTTCTACAACGCGCTCGGCGAGCTCCGGGACGTGACACCGGCCGACTACCGCGCGCGGACTCCTGCTCCCCCGCTCTGGTACCTCGCCCGCGGCACGCGCGCGATGTACGTGCGAACGTCCTGGGACGAGTCCGCGTTCTGGAGCGTCTTCAGCTCGGCACCCGCCGTCGTCTCCGATCACGAGCACTTCAGCGCCGGGAATTTCGTGTTCACGCGCGGCGCCGATCACCTCGTCGTGGATCCTTCGAACTACGGCGAGTACGACACGTTCGCGACCAACGCCCCGACGGCGGATTCGACGGTCGCGCAAGGAGACTACGGCGGGACGCAGACCCCGTGGAGCGAGGCGGAGCTCCTCTGGGCCCGAGGGACGTCCGACGGCGCGTATGCCGCGCGGAGCGACTTCGCGAAGGCGTTCATCTTCTCCGACACGCCGAGCGACATCCCCTACGCGCACCGCGAGTGGGCCATGCTCCCCGAGGGCGAGATCGTCACCATCGATCGAATCCACACGAAGGATGCCGCGCACGCGATGCACGTCCAGTTCCACACGAACACGGGCGGGGGCGGCCTCACGTTGTCCGGCTCAGTCGCGTCCGGCACCGTCGGAGGGTCGGCGCTCGCGATCCATGCGGTGTCTCTTTCCGGGGGCACGCCCGCGGTCTCGACGCCCGACGTCGGTGACTGCAAGATCTCGTGCAGCTACCCCTGCGGCCTGTGCGACACGGCGCGCTTCCCCGTGGACGAGTATTCCGTCGCGGTGCCCGGGCCGAACGCCGTCGCGATCCACGTGATCGACGGCCTCGCCTCCGGCGAGGCGCAGGCGGACGTGGGATCCATCGGCGAAGACCGGTTCGATCCGGCGCCGAAGCAGAACGACGGCGTCATCGGGGCCGTCGTGCAGCGCGCGTCGAAGGTGACGTACGTGCTCGCGTCGAGCGCCGTCGACGGCGCCTCCCCGACGACGATGACGTACGGCGTTCCCGGCGGCGCCGCGGGACGGCACATCGTCTTCGACGCCCCCGAGGACGCGAACGGAAAGTCCAAGGTGACGGCGACGGCCCAGGGCGATCGGTGCCTGCTCTCCATCACCGCGGGGGACGGCCTCGCGGGTCACCCGCTGATGTTCACCGTCGCGACGTCCGCCGACGGATGCACCGTCACCGACGGCACCGACGTCCCGGCGGGGAGTCCCGTCGGCGAAGGCGGCCGCGGTTCGGGCGGCGCGACCGGGGGCGGCGCGTCGAGCGGGACCGGCGGAACCACCTCCGGCGGAGGCTCCACGAACGGCGGAAGCTCCGGCGAGAACTCTGCGGACGGCGGCACGGCTGCGCCCGCGGCCAAGGACAGCGGCGGGTGCGGTTGCCGCGTGGAGTCGCGAGCCGGAGGCGACGCCGGTCGTGTCGGAGTGCTTGGAGCGGTCGGGCTTTCGCTGCTCCTGGCGCGCCGGCGTGCGCGTCGCTCCGGACACTGAGCGACGTCAGCCGGCGCCGCCGACGATGGCGGCGCCGTGCGCGCTCGCGATGCGCCGGACCTCGTCCGGAAATCGAGCGCGCGGGGCGATCGCTCCGAGCTTCGGCACGACGAGCCGCTCGTTCTCGGCGAGGGCGATCCAGGGGACGAGGTCTCCTCCGCGTTCCGGTATCGAAGCGGCGCGGAGGACGTCGCCCGTTGCGTGCATCCGGGACGCGCCGTCCGAGAGACGCCGGAGAACCGTCGCGATTCGCGGGTCGCCGTTTCCGCGAAGGGCCGGCGCCGAGAGGACGAGAGCCACGCTTCCGCCAGGATCCAGCGACGACCGCCCGAGCGCGTCGTCGAGCGATCCGAGCAGCCCGTTCGCCGGTCCGCGAACGACGAGAGCGCGCGCGACCGGCCAGGCGAGGAACCGGGCGCGCCGAGCCGGTCCCGCGTCGTCCGCGCTCCACGCCGGAACGTCGTCCGGCGACGGCGTCGTGGACGGAGAGAGCACCTCCACCGCGAATCCGTCGGCGGACACGTGCGTCGGCGCGAGGAGCGAGCTCGCCGCCGTGCACAGAGGCAGGAGCCACGGACGCGCCTCGTCGAGCACCGCTTCCGGGTCCAGATCGAGCACGTCGACGAGGAGCGGGTTCGCTCGGGCCGCGGCAGAGACGAATGCGGCTTCCAGATCGTCCAGGAACGCAGCCCGACGTTCCGGCGGCGTCGATGCGAGCGCGAGCCAGAGCGCCGGAAGGGCTTCCGTGCGCACCGGCGCGGCCCCGTTCGTGATCCTGAGCCGCGGCCCGTCCGGATCGGGCCGCGCGCGGGCAACGGGGTACGCCGACCGAGCGGCGGCCGCGACGGTTCCGAGGGCGAGAAGCCCGAGGACGCCACGTCGCGGGATCGCCGCCGTTCCGGGTGCCTTCATGGTGTGCTCCGCCGTCAACGTCGCTGCGCGGTGAACTCGAGGCCGTTGCTCGTGGAACCGTGGACGACGTCCTGGTCGTACTGGAGCGTGAATGCGCCGGCGAACCTCGAAGCGCTCCCGCACGTCCCCATGATCGTCGCATCGTGGATCGTCACCTGACAGGCAACGCCCTTCGTCGACGTGACGGTCCACGCCCCACCCAGCGTGCCGAAGACCGAGGAGCGCGTCTCCATTCGCGTGGCCGTGACGGAGCCCTCGTCGAGATCGGGAGCCCACTCGGGTCCCGGGCCCACGGGGCCGCAGCCTCCCGAGATGGACCCGTCCCCGAAGGTGCCCGTGCAATCCTGCTCGTTGCCGATCGTCCAGTCACCGAGGAGCGGCAGCGGGATGACCCCGAGGTCCGCGTCGACGGGCGACGTGCGCGTCGCCGGGAAGTGTCGATCGGCGCGACCCAAGAGGTCACTGACGCGGCTGCGAATCGTGTAGCTGGAGTCGACTGCCCACAGCTCCCCCTGCCGGGTCGCGTGGAGGAACCCACCCTCGTTGTCGATCAGGAGGCTCGTCGGCGACAACGTGACCACCATGCTGGTCGAAGGATATCCCACCGTGGAGCCGACCACGTCCCAGACGCCCTCGAGGGACGTCGCGGTTCCGCCGCCGCTCCCGCCGGCGCCGATCGACCGCTCGTCCACGCACTCACCCTGCGCGCATACGAGGTTCGAACCATGCGCCCGGCACTCGTCCGTGTTTCCGCAGAGAAAGTGGGTTTCCCCGCTCGTCCCCGTGTTGCTCGCGCACCCGAGCAGTCCGACCGCCAGGATCACGCACCCGTCAGAAGCCAATTTCCGACTCAGATTCCCCATGGGATTCCTCCACCACCTGCTGTCCATAGTAAGCGTCCACTCGAAGCGTCGTTCCTGGAAGACCGTTGTCCGCGTTGTAGCGATTGACGCGATCGCGGAGCGTGCTCATTCGCTGCCGGAAGCGCGACAGCTCCCCGAGCACTTCCTGCTCGTGGGGGTGGCCGCGGTAGATCGTGAAGTGATACGTGCTCCCACCGCTCTCGTCGGAGAGCCGCGCCCGAGTCTCTCTCGCGAGCTTGCTCACGATCGTCCGGACGACGACGGTGAAGTGGTCCAGCACGGCGGCTTCCCAGCCCACCGGATCCTCGAGGCCGAGCACGAGCTCC
>DASZXK010000157.1:0-68773 GCA_035545855.1 Polyangiaceae bacterium | reverse complement strand
CGCCTCGCTATGGGCAATGAACACCGGCACACGCACGCAGGTGGCGACCAGCTGGATGTCGGGATCCAGGATCTTCTGGGTTTCGACCGACATCTTCCATTCTTCCTTGGTGTAGCCGGAGTCCAGGAACACATCGATATGCGGAATCACGTTGAAGGCGATCTGCTTGGTGAATTTCTCCACTTCGATCGGGTCGGCCACGAAGACCGCGCGGGTCTGTCGGAACAGCACATCCATGGCTTCCTTGCCCGCGCCGGAGACCGATTGATAGGTCGCCACCACCACGCGTTTGATCTTGGCCAGGTCATGCAGCGGCTTCAGCACGACCACCAATTGTGCCGTCGAGCAATTGGGATTGGCGATGATGCCCTTCTTGATCTGGTGCAGTGCGTCGGCATTGACCTCCGGCACCACCAGCGGCACCTCACGGTCCATGCGCCAGGCGCTGGAATTGTCGATCACCAGGCAGCCTTGAGCGGCGATCTTGGGCGCCCATTCCTTGGAGATGGCGCCGCCCGCCGACATCAGGGCGATATCCGTGCCTTTGAAATCGTAATAGTCGAGTGCCTTGACCTTGAGTGTCTTGTCGCCAAACGAAATGTCGGTCCCCACCGAACGCGTGGAAGCCAGGGCCACCACTTCGCTCACCGGAAACTGACGCTCCGCCAGCACCGAAAGCATCTCGCGTCCGACATTGCCGGTCGCGCCGACCACTGCGACTTTAAAAGACACTGCTTGTTCTTTCCTTCTTGCAGGGCCGATGGCCCGGAACGGGCGGACAGATACTAAAAGAAAGGGGTGACCGGAAGAGGCTTATTCGCCCGGATGCCACTGCAGTTTCAGCATGGCGCCGTCGCCGCCCAGCCCGCCGCTGAAAGTCGGCAGATAGGGGTTGGTTTTGGACGGTTTGGTGGAAAAAAGGTCCATATGGCCGTTTTTAAAGCCCAGACTTTCGACCGCCTCATCGGCATAATTCATCGCGTAGGGCAGCTTGACCTCGTCCGGATAAACCGGCCTGGGCGCGCCGGGATAGTCGGTGGGCGAAGGCATCCGGCCGGCACCGAAAGGCATGCGGGCCAGGGCAGGGGTCAGGGCAGAATTTGCCGCCATCAGGGCCGCGACCAGGACAATTTTCGCCAAATGCTGCGGCATTGGGAACCTGAACTTCGTCGCTATGAAAACTCCCTGTCGGTCGCGAAGTTGCAATCCCAGATCGCAAGAGGGGCTGGACTATCGCCGGCCATTGCCACCGGGGTGCAAAAGCGGGTTAGAGTGGCTTCGATTGTCGAAAGCGGGAATTTCGATGACCGGAAAAATCCAGGCCATAAGAGTCCAGGCGGGCGCCTGCGCCATCATTCTGGCCTTTCACGGCGTCGGCCAGGCGGCGGAGCTGCAAAGAGCTTGCGCCACGCCGGCCGAAATCGCCGCGATCCAGGTTTCGGCGGTGCAGCAGGAACTCACCGATGCCGCCCTGGCCTGCGGCGAGAAGGAAACCCAGCTCTTCAACCGTTTCCAGACGGCTTTCAACAAGGAGCTTCGCCGCTCGGATGCGTTGATGCTGGCGATGTTCAAGCGGCTGCAGGGGACCGTCCGGGGCAATGCCGCCTATGACGCCTACAAGACCCGCGCCATTGCCCATGCCGAACAGCGCCGCACCGTGCCGGGTGCCGCGGAGAATTTCTGCAAGGCGGCCGACATTGTCTTCGCCGCGGCCCTCGCCCCGGACAAGCCGGTGCTGGAGGATTTCGTCGCCGGCGTGCCGGTGGAAGAGGCGATCCCGGTGGACACCTGCGAAATCAAGGTCGGTGCGAGCCTACAAGGCGTCGCGGTCGGCCCGCCGATCACACCCACGCCGCGGCCTTCGATGCCGGGCGACCCGTCAAGCCCGGGTCTTTTTCCGTAACGTGGTCTGAATAGGCGGCGGTGTTTGCCTGGCCGCCATGATGCCCAAACAAAAGGGCCGGTCGCGAGACCGGCCCTTTTTCATTTTCAACCGGTGGCCTTGTCAGCCGCCGAGGTCAATGACCGCGCGGCGGTTCTTCGGCTCGCGGACATTCGGCCCAGTCGGCACCATCGGATCGTGGAAGGACTTGCCCTCGATCGCGATGCTGTCGGCGGTCAGGCCCTGGCGCACCATCTCGCTCTTCACCGAGGTGGCGCGGCGGATCGAAAGCGCCTGGTTGTAGCGGTCCGAACCCACCGTGTCGGTGTGGCCGGTGACCATGATGCGCACCGAGCCTAGCTGCTTGGCGGCAGCCACGGCCTGGGTCACGGTCGACTGCGCTTCCGCCGTCAGGTCCGACTTATCGAAGTCGAAGAAGACGATGTAGGTCTTCGCCGGGGGCGGAGGCGGCGGCGGAGGCGGCGGGGGCGGAGGCGGCGGAGGCGGCGGAACGCACTGGTAGACGATGTCCACGCGCGCGTCGGGGTCGGCCTTGAACTCGCCGCAGGCGCCGGTCGCGGTGCTGTCGCAGAGATTGATCGCCGCGGGCGTCGTGTCGTTGTCGTAGCCCCACGACGTGCCCGTGCCGCAACCGGTCGCGGACTTCGTGAGCTGCACGCCGGACCCGGCGCTGACGGCGGTCAGGTAGACCTTCGGCTGGTTCGCGCCGGTGAGGGCCAGGGTGCCGCCGGCCGGAGGCGTCGGAAGTCCGAACGAACAGCTCGTCGCGTTCTGGCGGATCGTGCGGAGCGCGTCGGAGAGCGCGGCAGGATCGGACGAATCCGGGATGTACTGCGCGGACGGGAACGTCGCGCCGGTACCGGCGGACTGGATCTGGTTCAGGCCCGTCATCGCAGCCGCGGCGGTCGCGTTCGGGCCGATGCCGACGACGAAGGTGTCGACGCCGCTCGAGTGGCCGCTCGTCGCCGTGGTGATCGCACCCGCGAGCGGGTTCGCGCAGTTCAGACACGTGCCGCTCGCCGGGCTGGCGCAGTTGCCGGCGTTCGCGGCCGGAATGGGGTCACCCGTGATGAGCGCGACGACCGTCTTCCGGCCGGTCGCAGTCTGGTGCGCCTTCGCGTAGTTGATCGCGCTGCCGAGCGCGGGCACGACCGTGAGCTGGTTCACGCCGATCGGCGCGGTCTGCTTCAGGGAGTTCTGGATGAGCTGCCACTGAGGCGACCCGCCGCTGCCGGGGATCGTCCCGAAGGGGACGCCCGTCGTGTTCGCGTTCGTCGGGGCGTAGTCGAACGTGCAGGCGGCGGCGTCGGTGACGGCGCCGGTGTGATACGTGTAGAAGCCGTAGGCGTTGCCGCCGAGCGCCGAGCCCGTCGCGAGCGCGCAGTTGCCGTACGTGCCGGCGGGGACGCCGCTCGGGACGCCGTCCCCGCTGCCCTTCGTCTGGTAGCAGCCGGGGAAGGGCGCGCTCGTCCAGCCGCTGTTGATGCAGAAGAGCCCGTAGCCGATGAACCCGCACGTCGCGCACGTGTTCACCGCCGGCGCGGGGAAGTACGTGAGGCCGACCTGCATGCCGGCGTTCCGCGGATCGCGGACGAATCCGTAGATCTGCGACTGCGCCGCTTCCCAGATCGTGACGTCGGTGGTCGTGTCGATCCCGACGTCCATCCCGGCGGTGGCCGAGTCCACGCCGCCGAAGACGCTGCACGACTGGCTCATCGAGCCGTTGCGGTCCACGAGGAACAGGATGTCGAGCGGTGCGGGCGTCCCCGTCGCCGTGCCGCTGCTGCAGCCGGACTGGCACTGGAACGTGAAGCTCGGATTCGTCGTGAGGTCCGAGTGGACCGTGTTGCAGGTCGTCGGGCAGTACGTGGCCTGGTTACTGGCCGTGTCGTAGTAGAAGCCGTTGCCCGCGCCGCAGGAGCCGAGCGAGTTCACGCGCGTGTAGTTGACGGCCTTGTACGTCGAGGTGAGCTGGCTCGGATCGATGACGCTTCCCGTCGGCGGCGTCGGCACCTTGTACTGGCACGTGAGCGAGCCGTTCAACGCGGTCGTCATCGCGTTGGTCATCGCCGTCTGCTTCTGGGCGTTCGTGCCGGCCGAGAGATCGGCGACGATGGTGTCGTACTTGTTGCCGCTGCCGGCGCGGGCGATGACGTCGAAGTACTTGATGTAGTCCGGCTGCCCGTGCTTCACGCCGACGACGTACGTCGTCACCGGGTAGTTCGCGTCGTAGTAGGCGGACTCCGCGATCTGCGCGACCTCCTGCACCTGGCAGGAAGCCGTCTGGCCCTTCGACTTGAACGCCTTCTTGCCGCAGTGGCCGCAGACGTTCGGCAACTTGTCGACGACGAGGACGACCGCGGCCTTCGCGCCCGGGTGCTGGAACTCCCAGTACTGCGCCGCGTCGATGGCGCCCTGGAGCATGGGGGCGAGCGGCGCGTCCGCGGTCGACCCGACGGCGTTGATCGCGTTGTTCACCGCCGTCCGCTGGGCGTTGCCCGCGCCGGGGAGGATGCCGTAGTTGACCGAGAGGTTCTGCGAGGCGTTCGACGGCGTGACGTTGTCGTAGTTCGACGAGCAGCACTCGTACGTGTTGCTCGGGCAAGCGGGCGGGTTGTTCGGGTCGCTGCACCCGGAGCACGGTCCGGAGTCGAAACCGGCGTACACGCCGCTGACGTTCGTCCCGGAGAAGAACGTCGTCATGCCCGTGCGGATGTTCGCGAGGTCGGTCCCCGACGACATCTGCATCATCGTGAGCATGCCGAGGACCGGTTGCGCCGCGGCGCCGCTCCCGCACGTCGCCTGGCAGACGCCGCCGGAGCAGTAGCCACTCGTGCAGTCCCCCGCGCTCGTGCAGGCGACGCCGGTCCCGCACTTGTTGCAGGTGCCGCCGCCGCAGTCGACGGCGGTCTCGGTGCCGTTCTTGATGCCGTCCGTGCAGAGCGGCGCCTTGCAGAGTCCGCCCGTGCAGACGCCGCTCACGCAGTCGCTCGCCGCCGTGCAGACGGCGCCGGTGCCGCACTTCGAGCAGCTCGCACCGCCGCAGTCGACGTCCGTCTCCGTGCCGTTCTTCGCGCCGTCGTTGCACGCGGGCGCGGTGCAGACGCCCGTCTTGCAGAAGCCGGACGTGCAATCCGCGTTCGCGTAGCAGCCCTTGCCGTTCGCGCACTTGGAGCAAGTGCCGCCGCAGTCGACGTCACCCTCCGTCCCGTTCTTCTTCGTGTCCGAACACGTCGGCGCCTGGCACTTGTTCGCGAGGCAGACGCCCGAGTAGCAGTCGCTCGCGGCCGTGCAGGCTCCGTTCGTGCCGCACTTCGGGCAGCTCGCGCCGCCGCAGTCGACGTCCGTCTCCGTCCCGTCCTTGAAGAGGTTCGAGCAGCCGGTGTTCGTGCAGACGCCCGAGCCGCAGAGGCCGGACGTGCAGTCGGCGTTCACGTAACAGGTCTTGCCGGTGGCGCACTTGCCGGCGCACGTCCCGCCGCAGTCGACGTCCCCTTCGGTGCCGTTCCGCTTCGTGTCCGTGCAGCTCGGCGCGGCGCAAGCTCCGGCCGTGCAGATCTGGCTCCAGCAGTCGGACGCTGCCGTGCAACCGCCGCCGGTGCCGCACACGGGGCAAGAACCGCCGCCGCAGTCGACGCCGGTCTCCGTCCCGTTCTTGAAGCCGTCGTTGCAGCCGGGCACGCTGCAGATGCCGGCACCGCAGAACCCGGACGCGCAGTCCGCGTTCACGTAGCAGGTCTTGCCGTTCGTGCACTTCGTGCCGCAGGCGCCGCCGCAGTCCTGGTCCCCCTCCGTGCCGTTCTTGACGCCGTCGGCGCAGGTCGGAACCTGGCACGTCGCGGGCGAACCCGAGCACACCGAGCTCCAGCAGTCGCTCGCCGCGACGCACGTCCCGCCATTGCCGCATGCGGGGCACGACCCGCCGCCGCAGTCGACGGCCGTCTCCGTGCCGTCGATGGCGCCGTTCGCGCACCCGGCCGTGACGCAGACCCCGGACTTGCAGACCGCCGTGGAGCAGTCCGCGTTCGACGTGCACGCCTTTCCGACGGCGCACTTGGTGGCGCAGGACCCGCCACAATCGATGTCGCCCTCGGAGCCGTTCTGGATGCCGTCGTTGCAAGCCGAGGCGGCGCAGAAGCCTCCCGTGCACTTCTTGCTGTAGCAGTCCGTGTTCGCGAGGCAGGCGCCGCCCGTCCCGCACGCGGGGCAGGTGCCGCCGCCGCAGTCGACGGCGGTCTCGAGGCCGTCCAGGTAGCCGTTGGCGCAGCCCGGCGGCACGCACGTGCCCGCTCCGCACACGCCGCTCGTGCAGTCGGCGTTCGCGTGGCAGCTCTTCGCGTTGCCGCACTTCGCGCACGTCCCACCGCAGTCGACGTCGCCTTCGGTGCCGTTCGCGACGCCATCGCTGCACGTGGGCGCGGCGCAGACGTTCGCGGTGCAGACCCCGCTCCAGCAGTCCGAGGAAGCGAGGCAGCCCTCGCCGTTCGGGCAGGTACCGCAACCGCCGCCGCCGCAGTCGACGCCCGTTTCCGTTCCGTTCTTCGCGCCGTCGTTGCAGGCGGCGTTCGTGCAGATGCCCGCCTTGCAGTAGCCGGTCCCACAGTCCGTGTTCGTGAAGCAAGCCTGGCCGAGGAGACAGGCGCCGGGACACGAGCCGCCGCAGTCGACGTCGCCCTCGATGCTGTTCTTCACGCCGTCGGCGCAGGTCGGCGCCTGGCAGACGCCGGCGAAGCAGACGCCGCTCCAGCAGTCCGAGTTCGCGAGGCAGGAGCCGTTGTTGCCGCATTTCGGGCACGAGGCGCCGCCGCAGTCGACGGCCGTCTCCGTCCCGTTCAGGAAGCCGTCCCCGCAGGTCGCCGCGGCGCAGGTCCCCGTGCCGCCGCAGAAACCGGACGAGCAGTCCGTGCCGGCGGCACACGTCTTCCCGTTGCCGCACTTGGTGGGGCACGCGCCGCCGCAGTCGACGTCGCCTTCCGTCGCGTTCTTCACGCCGTCCGCGCACGTCGGCACCTGGCAGACCGAGCCCGTGCAGACGCCGCTCACGCAGTCCGTGAGGGAGGCGCAGCCGAGGCCGTCCGTGCACTTCGGGCACGTCCCGCCGCCGCAGTCGATGTCCGTCTCCGGCCCGTTCTTGGCACCGTCGGCGCAGATTGGCTGGGTGCAGATGCCCGTCTTGCAGAACGTGGAGACGCAATCCGTGTCCGCGTAGCAGGTCTTCGTGTCCCCACACTTGCCGCAGCTCGACCCGCCGCAGTCGACGTCACCCTCGTTGCCGTTCCGGATGCCGTCGACGCACGTCGGGGTCTGGCAGATGCCGCCCGTGCACATCTGGCTGAAGCAGTCGCTCGCGGCGAGGCACGTCGCGCCGTCCGCGCACGACGTGCAGGAGGCGCCGCCGCAGTCGATGGCCGTCTCCGTGCCGTTCTGGACGCCGTCGGTGCAGGTGCTCGCCTGGCACGTGCCCGAGGTGCAGACCCCGGTCGTGCATTCCCAGCCGTCCGTGCAGGCGTCCCCGGGGTTCTTCGTGCCGCTCCCGACGTACGGGTTCCGGATCGTGACGACGCCGCCGTCGCCCCCGACGATGAGCCCCGTAGAGGGCGGCACGTCGGGCATCGGCGGCTTGAGGAAGTGCTTGCAGAACGGGTCGCACGGGTTCGAGACACAAGGGATCGGGTTCGTGTCGACCGTCATGCGCCGGAGCTCGTCCGGCGTGAGCGTGAGCGTGCTCATCGTGTCGGCGGAGCACGCGCCCCACTTGCCGGAGACGCAGCTCCTCCGACCGGTCACGCAGCTCACCTGATCGCCCGTGACGGCGCTCACGTCGCCGCACGGGATCATCTGCCCTTCGTCGGTGCACGGGCAGCCGTCATCCGGGGTCACGCACCGGTAGCAGCCGTCCTTGACGCTCGGGTCCTGATCGTTGCAGTCGGCGCCCGCGGGGCACCCGATGCCGAAGCCGTCCCCGTCCGCGTCGATGCACGCGGCAGGACCCGGACCGCCGAGCTGGGAGACCCCGGTCCCCGACTCCTCGCACCCCACCGCCCCCAGGAAGACGAGGATGGAGAGCAGCGCCGCTTGAAGGACGCCGAGCAACGCCGGGGGGGTTCGCATGCTGTACTGGGGACCCCTGCGGCCGAGTCGGGCCGCGAGGCCGAGGGAAATCCGATCGAGCTTATCGCAAGAAGCCTACCAGGCGCCACCCGACGGCCCGGCGCGCACCCGGCTCCGAACGCCGCAGAAAAACCGGCGGAGACAGTGTAGGCGCGCTCGGCACAGGCACGCAAAAAGTTTCCGACGTTTGCAACGGTTGCGGCGTGTCCTCCGTTCGGCGTGAGCTCGCCGCCTCCGGCCTTCCGCGACGCGAGCCCGGGCGGCGAGCGGTAAGCTGCTCTCGAGTGCCTTCCTCCGACGTTCCGTCCGCGCCAGAAGCCTTCGCCGCGAAGCGGAACGGGGGACTCTATTTCGTGAGCGGGCCCGTGGACGCGTTCTTCGTCGGCGGCGCGTCCCTCCTGCTCTTCGCGGTGCTGTGGCTCTTCCACGGCGGGGAGCGCACCGACACGGTGATCTCCACCGCAGCCGCGCTGATGTGGGTCGTGAACTGGCCGCACTTCTCGGCGACGAGCTATCGCCTCTACCAAGGCACGACCGGCGTTCGCTCCTACCCGCTCACGGCGTTCGCCGTGCCCGTCGCGGTGCTCGGCCTCACCAGCATGGCGCTCGTCTCGCCGAAGATCTTGGCGCCCGCGTTCGTGCATCTCTTCATGCTGTGGTCGCCGTATCACTTCAGCGGTCAGACCGTCGGCGTCTCGCTCCTCTACGCACGACGCGCGGGCCTGCCGATCGGCACGTGGGAGCGGCGCGCGCTCGTCACCTTCGTCTACGGCACGTTCGTGATGCAGACGATCCGCGCGGAGGGCGCGGGGCAGAAGGCGAACTTCTGGGGCGTCGCGTACGACACGCTCGGTGTCCCCGAGTGGGCGGTCACGGGAGTGACGGTGCTGCTCGTGCTCTCCGGCATCGCCCTCGCCGTGCTCCTCACCCTCTACGCGCGGAAAGAGAAGCGGAAGATCCCGCCGATCGTGCTCCTCCCGGCGGTGAGCCAGTACGTCTGGTTCGTCGCGGGGCCCTCGCGCCAGAGCTTCGCGGAGTTCGTCCCGTTCTTCCACTCGCTCCAGTACCTGCTCATCGCCTGGGCGATGCAGATGGCGGAGACGGCGCGCGGCGAGAGGCTCACGCGCTCGCGGCTCTTCGGAGAGACGCTCGGCTGGTGGGTCAAGAACGTGGCGGGCGGCATCGCGCTGTTCTGGGCGACGCCTCGCCTGGCGGCCGACGCGGCCGGCGTCGCCCTGCCGTTCGCGACGGGCGTGCTCTTCGCGGCGGTGCAGATTCATCACTTCTTCGTCGACGGCGTGATCTGGAAGCTGAAGAATCCGGGCGTCTCGAGCCCCCTCATGACCACCCTCGGAAATCTCTTGGGGCCGCGCGCGGCGGAGCCTGCGGAATGAGGCGCCCGGGCGCGGTCGTCCTCGCCGCGACGCTCACGGCCGCGGGCGCGGTCGCCGCCGACGACGGCCCGCGAAAGGCCCCCGAGCGCGTCGTCCTCGAGACGACGGCGGGCGATCTGGTCCTCGCACTCTACCCCGACGTCGCGCCGCACACCGTGGAGCAGATCGAGAAGCTCGTGCGGGGCGGCGTCTACGACGGCACGCATTTCGTCCGGGTCGAGCCCGGCTTCGTGATCCAGCTCTCTTCCGCCGAAGATCGCGCCACGGCGCTCTCCGAGGACCAGCGGAAGCTCATCCACAAGCTCGCGCTCGAGGCGAGCCCGACCGTGCGGCATCGCCGCTACTCGGTCTCGCTCGCGCACCCGAACGAGGATCCGAACGCCGGGGAGACGTCCTTCTCCGTCCTCACGGTGGACGCCCCTCACCTCGACGGGCAATACACGGTGTTCGGAGAAGTGGAGACCGGGAAGGACGTCGTCTCGCTCATCGAGCACGCGCCGGCGGACGAAGGAAAGCGGCCGCTCCGCCGGATCGAGGTGACGCACGCGCGGGTCCTCGAACCGGCAGAGCTCGCGACGTTCAAGCCGCGCCCCGGACTCCGTCCCGCGGGCAGCGCGACGAAGATCACGACGGACGGCACCGCGCCGTCGACGGCGGCCCCGAAGGCGGGTGCGGGCTCCTCGGATCGCGGGCTCGCCGGGGCCGTGGGCGCCATGACGGGACTCGGGCTCGCGGCCGCCGTGTTCGCGTGGCGGAAGGGCGCGACCGTCTCCGCCGCGCTCTCGCTCCTGTCGGCGCTCGCGGGGTTCCTCGTCTGCTTCGCGCTCCTCGTTCCGGAGACGAACCGGACCGCGAGCGCGACCGCGGTCGTGATCTTCGCCGCGGCGCTCGCGCTCTTCCGCGTGATGGGACGCTTCGAGCCGGGCGCGCCGAAGAGCTGACGGCCGAACGCTCCGGTCAGCCCGGGTTGCAATCGAGCGACGGAACGGCGGCGCACTCGCTCGAGGCGCCATCGCACGCGAGCGTCCCCTTGCAGGTGGGATCGCCGCCCGGCGTGCAGGTCGAACCGACGTCCCCCCGGAGCTGACACACGCCGCTGCCGTCGCAGTAGTGCGTCGCCGGACAGAGATGCACGGCGCCGCCTGCGAATCCGCAGGAGGAATCTCCGCCGCCGGGATCCGCCACGACGACCGCGGAACACTTCCCCGCGACGCAAGCGTAGCCGGACTCCAGATCGCACACGGCCGGATCCTTCGAGCAGTCCAGGGGCTCTCCGACCGGCGGCAGGCAGTAGCCCGTTCGACAGACGAGGCCCTCCGCGCAGTCGCGCGTGCTCGCGCAGACGTGCGCGCGAGCCGCGGGCACGGCGCAGCGCTTGTCGGTGCTGCACGTGAGACCGACGCGGCACGCCGAGCTGGACACGCAGGGGTCTCCCTCCCCGGCCCCCGCGACGCACTGGCCGCAGCCACCCGCCGCTCCGATGGAGCAGAGCCCGCCCTGGCACTGCGTCCCGACCGAGCACGACGCGCCGTCGGCCAGCGTGCCCGGCACGGGGCCGAACGCGGGGCACGTCTCCAGCAGCGTGCAGTCGCAGGGCGCGTTCGCGTACGCGGCGGCGCACGTGCTCACGTCGCTCGCGCTCGGAGACACCTGACCCACGACGTCCCACTTCGCGCACGTCGTGCGCGCGGTGAGCTCGATGCAGCTCGCGAGATCGCCCGACGCGAGCGAGAGGTACGTCGGGTGACACGCTTCCTGTCGCCTGCAGATCGCCTCCGCCATGGCGTGGCACGGCGTGCCGGATACCGTGACGTTCCGGACGGGGGCACAGACCCGAGGCGTCGCGTCCGGCGGCGGAACGTGGACGTCTCCGACCGGCGCCTCGGCGTCCTCGGGCGTCGAGGCGTCCACGGCGCCGCTTCCGCCGTTCTGGGCGCCGCCGTCCTCCGCGATCGATCCGCCGCTGGACCCGGCGTCCCGGTGGCGGCGTCCGCCGCTTCCGACGTCTCCGCCCGTCTCGAAGGTCCCCGCGTCGACCGAGTCGCCGCCGGCTCCGCCCGAGCCGACGCCCCCGGGGCCGACCGGGCGAGCCTTCGGGGATTCACTGCACGCCGCGGCGGCGAGGCACACGAGGACGACCCGAGGAAGGAGGCTTTTCATGGGGATTGTCGAAAAGTAGCACGAGGCTCCGCGGCCGACGCCGCTCCCGCTGGGCCGTCGCGCGCCGCGGAACGCCCGCCTTTGCCGTTCTTGCTCTCCTCGAAACCTCCATCGACACTCCCCGCTCCACCCACGGAAACCGGCCTAGATGCTATAAGTCGCGGCCCCGCGTAGAGGAGCACCAGCAAGAAACCATGGCCAAGAGCAAAGTCGCCGTCATCAAGGTCAAGCCCGAAACGATCCTCTCGGACATCGAACGCGTCTGTGAGCTAGCGGGGATGAAGCAGGCGCTCGACCCGAAGTCGACGACGATCCTGAAGGACAACATCTCCTGGCACTACCCCTTCCCCGGCGCGAACACGACGCCGTGGCAGCTCCAGGGTGTGACGCGCGCGCTCCGGAACGCGGGATACCAGGACGTCGTCTGCGTCCAGAACAAGACGGTCGTGACCAACGCCTTCAAGGGCGAGGACATGAACAAGTACGTGCCGATCTTCGAGAGCGAGAAGATCCCCGTGCTCTACAACTTCCGCGACGAGGACATGAAGTGGGTGGATTTCCGCCCGAAGGCGCGCCTCCACGTGCTGCAGAACATCTTCCCGGAGGGCGTGAAGATCCCGGACTACTTCTTCGGGAAGAACATCGTTCATCTCCCGACCGTGAAGTGCCACATCTACACGACCACGACGGGCGCCATGAAGAACGCCTTCGGCGGCCTCCTCAGCACGAAGCGGCACTACACGCACTCGTGGATCCACCGGACGCTCGTGGACTTGCTCGCGATCCAGAAGGAGATCCACTCCGGACTCTTCGCCCTGATGGACGGCACCACGTGCGGCAACGGCCCCGGCCCCCGCACGATGTTCCCGGTCGTCAAGGACTACATGCTCGCGAGCGCGGACCAGGTGGCGATCGACGCCGTCGCCGCGAAGATGATGGGCTTCGACCCGATGAGCCTCGAGTTCATCAAGGTCGCGCACGACGACAAGCTCGGCGTGGGGGACCCGCGGGACATCGAGATCGTCGGCGCGGACATCTCGAACGAGAGCTGGGGATTTTCGGTCGGGGACAACGCCGCGAGCACCGTCGGGGACATCATGTGGTTCGGCCCGATGAAGCGCTTCCAGAAGCTGTTCTTCCACACGCCCCTCGTGAACATCTTCATCTTCGGGAGCGAGGCCTATCACGACTATTACCGGTGGCCGCGGAAGGACCGGGAGACCTTCGAGCGCTGGCGGAGGGACACGCAGTGGGGGCGGCTCTTCGCCGAGTACGAGCGCGGCGAGCACACGCGTCCCCAGCCCCGAAGCGAAGCGCGGGCCTGAGCCCCGCTTCCTTCAGCGCCGTCCGCGTCTCGACGTGAGCCCGAGGACCCGGACGGGCTCCTCGGACGCGGCGAAGGACACCTGATCCCCGAGGTGCACGTTCACCGTCCGGAACGGGCCGTCCAGGAAGAGTCGCGCGTCCCGCATCTTGTTGATCGCGGTGAGCTCGCTCCCGGGCTCGACGAAGAAGTTCGTCATCTTGTAGCGGTGGCGCGCGAGCGGCTCGCGGACGACGACCTCGAGCCGCTTCGAGCCGAGGGGCATGACCTTGCCGCCCGCCGAGTGGAGCGCGCCCGTCGAGCCCGCGGCGGTGCTGATCCAGAACCCGCTCGAGACCTGCTCTTCCATGCGGCGCCCGTGCCGGAGGAGATACCGGGACGCGGCCGCCGGTATCGTGTGGGAGAAGAGGGCCTCGTTCAGGACGCGCCTGGAGACGATGCGGCCGTTCACGGCGACGCGCATGCGGGAAAGACGGACGGAGGGCAGCTCGCCGTCGAGGGCCTTCTCGAGCTTCGCCGCGACGTTCTCCTTCCGGGAGCCGCAGAAGAACCCGACGCTCGAGTTCGGGGAGCTGTTCACGCCGAGGATCGGCACCGCACCGACGTGGTGGGACGCGGCGAGGAGCGTCCCATCACCGCCGACGGTGACGACGAGCGCCGCGTCGCTCGCGTCGAACACGACGCGAGGGCCGTGCACGACCCAGACACGGGCAGAGAGTCGATCGAGCGCCCGCTCCACCTCGTGGAGCGTGCCGAGGTGCTCGCGATGCGCGGTCCGCCACCGGGCGACGCTCGGATCGTTCCGTCTGAGGAGCCGCCGGACGACCGGATCGTTCTCGTCCTCCACGAAGCGCGCGTAGAGCGTCCGCTTCACGACGACGACGACGCGCGGCGCCGTCACGGGTAGCGCTCCGCGAGACGGCGGAGGCAGATCTCCGTCTTCGCGTCCTCGATCTCTCCGGTGCGGCACATCTCGAGCGCCGCCGCGAGCGACACGTCGATGACCCGCCCGTCCTTCTCGAGCGCCGAGCCGTCGAGCGACGGACTCTCCTGCGCAGCCGGGTCCACGAGCGCCTCGAAGTAGAAATGGCGCTCCGAGAGGACCCCGGGGCACGGGTACATGCTCGGGCCGAGGGGGAGCATCCGGTCGGGCGGCAGCGAAAACCCGGCTTCCTCGGCGAGCTCGCGCGCCGCACTCGCCCGGAGCCCCTCGGGGGACTGCTCGGAGACCTCGACGAGCCCGGCCGGGAGCTCCCAGAGCCCGCCTCCGCGAGCGGGAACCGGAACCGGGGCGCGGCCCGGGTCCCGGAAGTAGAGCGGGGGACGGATGGCGCTCCGGAGATAGACTCGCCGCTCGCCATTTCGCACGAAATGGGCCGCAATCACCGTGGCGTCGATGGCGCGCCGGTCCACCTCGTCGTAGACGAACGGCTCGCTCCGGGACCCGTCGGGGTAGTGCGCCACGAGCTCGCGGCGGACGAGCCGGAGGAACCCCTCCCCGCTGTCGGGTGACAGGTCGCGGACCTGCTCGAGACGGATGCGTGGGAGCCCGATGAACTCGTCGCCTTCGGACATCTTCGGTATCGGGCCTTCGCTTGCCACGGACGGCACCGGCAGGGTACATCCGATGGCGGAAATAAGGGGAAAAAGCCGATGAACCGTCGCTCCTCACCCGTTCGCCCCGCCGGCCCCGTTCGCCTCGTCACCCTGGGCGCCTCGTCGGCCCTCGTCGCGTTCCTCGCGGTCCTCGCGCCGAACGCCGAGGCCGCCGGAAAATCGGGCTCCGAGAAAGCGAAGGACAAGACCGAGAAGCAGGCCCCCGCCGTCGACTCCGCGCTCGAGAAGCGTCTGGCCGGTGACGAAGACGACGCGATCGCGGCGCTGCAGGAGATCGGGGACTCCGGGAACGTTTCGGCGGCTCCACTCGTCGGCGCGCTCCTCCAGCGGGGAAGCTCGCAGAAGGTCCTCGAAGAGGCGCTGAAGACGGCCGGGAAGCTCAAGGCGGAGTCGCTGAGCCCCGCGGTCGCGCCGTACGTGCAGCACCGCGCGCCGGACCTCCGCCACGCGGCGGTGCGCGCACTCCTGAAGACGAAGGGCGTCGCCGCGGTCGACGCGCTCCGCGTCGCGCTCCGGAGCTCGGACGCCATGGTGCGCGGGACGGCCGCGACGGGCCTCGGCGCGCTCGGCGCGCGCGAGGCCATCCAGGATCTCTTCAAGGCGTTCGACCACGGCGTCGGCGAAGCGGGGGCGGCCATCGGCCAGCTCTGCAAGCCGGAGGAGTGCGAGCAGTTCGCCGAGCGCACGGGCAAGGTGCCGTTCGACGTCATGGTGACGGGGTTCGATCAGGTGCTCTTCCGTCCGCCCGCGGACATCCCGGACGAAGCGAAGATCCGGCTCGTCGGGCGCATGCGCGAGCTCGGGACGGGCGAGGTCGGGAAGTACCTCGCGGACGTGGCGGACCGATGGCCGAAGGAATGGAGCAAGAAGGTGAAGCAGGCGATCGACAACGCCGCCCACGCGGTCGGCGGGGGGAAGAAATGAGCCGGGCAGCGCTCGTCGCGAGCGTCGTGTCTCTCCTCACGGCGGCCTGCGGCGGAGGCGCCGTGCAGACGGCCGCGTTCGCGACGGACTGGCAGAGCGACGGAGGGAAATCGATCGCCGCCGTCGCGGCGAAGGTCGGAAAGCCGTCGCTCCCCGACGGCGGCGGACTCGCCGTGGGCGTCACGGACTCCGGGCTCGTCGCGTCCTCACTCGACGGCGCGCATCACTGGAAGCACCCCGGTCGCGTGGACTCGCGGCCGGCGATCGCCGGAGACGTCGTGGTCTTCACGTCGGCCGGAAGCCTCGTCGCGCTCGACGCGAACACCGGCAAGGAGCTCTGGAAGACGAGCGTCGGAGAGAAACGCCTCCGCGGCGCCGGCGACGACGGACGGCTCACGGTCGCGAGCCTCGGCGGCGGCTCCGGCGGCGGGACGCTCCTCGTCACGGTGGATCGGAACGGCTCCGTCGTCCGCAGATGGACGCCGGACGTGGAGGTCGGCGTCCCCGCGGTCGCGAGCGGTTTCGTGTTCGCGCCGTGGGGGAACCAGTACGTGTCGGCGCTCGACGTCTCGAGCGGGAAGGAAGAGGGGCGTCTCCTCGGACGGCTCGTCATGAGCCGCGCGGTCGTCTCGGGAGGCTCGATCTACTTCGGTGAGCACGCGCTCCTCCGCTTCGACGACGAGATCGGGAAGGCGCCCGCGAACGGCGGCCACACGGTGAAGCTCCCGGACCGGGAGCTCCCCGGGAAGCCCTTCTGGTTCCCGAGCGGAGAGGCCGTGCTCCCGGTGACCGCCGGCGCTCCGGACAGCATCCGCTTTTACGCGCGACCGGCCGAGACGAACGGAAAACTCGGCATCGACTCCGATCGCTTCGCGGCGACGTACTTCCGGGTCGTGGTGGCGTTCAACGCGCACGACGGCACGCTCCGCTGGGCGCGCACCTTCCCCGACGAGATCATCGGCGGGGACGCGGCGACGGCCGGGTTCGTCTTCTGCGACGAGTCCGGCAAGGTGTGGCTCGCGGACGCGAGGGCCGGCGGGGATTCGGGCTCCGTCGCGCTCGGAGAGCCGCTCCGTTCCTGCGTCGTCCGCGCGGGCTCGTACCAGGTGAAGCCGGGGAAGGACTCCGGAACCCTCGCCGAACAGATCGCCGAGGCGATCAACCTGCGGGAGACGCAGATGGCCATGATCCAGCGCTTCCTGCTGCGGGAGCTCGGCACGGGGGAAGACCCGGCCATCACGAAGACGCTCCTCGATCTCGCGAGCGACGCCCGCACCCAGCCCGACGTGCTCGACGAAGCGAAGAACCTGCTCTCCTCGCGGCGGAACGGCGTGGAGTACATGCTGGACGCCCTCTCGCGCCACTACGACTACCTGTCGGACGTGCTCCGGCCGCCGCCCGTGGGCCCTCTCGCCGACGCGCTCGCCGCCGTGGGCGAAAAGAAGGCCGCGCCGCTCCTCGCCGCGCACCTGAACGACCCGGCGGACTCGCCGAACGACGTCCGCCACGCCGCCCACGCCCTCGTGACGCTCGCGACGGGGGACGAGCTCCCCGCCGTGCGAACCTTCTTCTCCCTCTACCGCGCCACCGCGGACGAAGAAGACCTCATCGCGGCGGTCATCGACGCCGCGAAGATCCTCGTCGCTCTGGACGGACCCTCGGGCGTGGAGCTCGTCCAGCGCGCAGCCGCGGATCCGATGACCCAGTCCGCCGTTCGAGAGGGCATCTCGAACCTCGCCCCGAAGTCGGGCTGAGCATCCGTCGCCTCCCAAGGCGGGCGACTCCGGGTACTCTCCCGGTCCGTGGAACCGCCTCCGCCGTCGTTCTTCTCGCGCGTCGTGCTCGCGCTCTCCTGCTTCTTCCGGCTCCTCTTCGATCCCGGATTCGCGGCGCGAGTGCTGAAGCTGGCGAGCGCCGGAGAGCCCGCGGCGTCCCCTTCGGAGCCGCAAACCCCGGAACCGCCCGCGGTCCCCGAGAAGGACGACTCTCCGGCCCTCGCGCTCCTCGCCGCATTCCAGCGAGAAGGACGCCTCGTCGACTTCCTCGAACAGGACGTGGAAGCGTTCCCGGACGCGGACATCGGCGCCGCGGCGCGCGTCGTCCACGCCGGCTGCCGGAAGGCGCTCCGCGCTCACGTCCCGGTCGAGCGCGTGAGGAAGGAAGCCGAGGGTAGCACCGTCACGGTGGAGGCTGCGGACGTGCGCGCCGTGAACCTCACCGGGAACGTGCGCGGGGAGGCGCCGTACCGCGGCACTCTCCGGCACTCCGGATGGCGCGCGACGAGCGTGACGCTGCCGGAAGGGACGCCCGGACACGACGAGCGGCTCCTCTTCCCGGCGGAGGTGGAGCTGTGACGGCGCGCTTCGCCGTCGGCATCGATCTCGGCACGACGCACTCCGCGCTCGCCTATTCGTCCCTGGAGCGCGCGGCGGAGCGGCCCAGGGTGCTCGCCGTTCCGGAGCTCGTCACCCGGTCGTCCGTGGAGAGCCGGACGCTCCTTCCCTCCTTCCTCTACTTCGCGACGGAGAGCGAGGAGCCGCTCGCGCTCCCCTGGGACGAGAAGCGGAGGTTCGCCGTCGGGGACTACGCGCGCACGCGGGCCGCGGAAACGCCGGGGCGCGTCGTCGCGAGCGCGAAGAGCTGGCTCTGCCACCCGACGGTCGATCGCCGCGGACCGATCCTGCCCGCCGCCGCGCCGGAGGACGTCGAGAAGATTTCTCCGGTCGAGGCCTCCTTTCGCTACCTCGATCACCTCGGCGAAGCCTGGAAGCACGTGCTCGGAGGCGACGCGCCTCTCGCGGAGCAGGCCGTCGTCCTCGCCGTGCCCGCGTCGTTCGACGCCGCCGCGCGCGATCTCACGGTCGAGGCCGCCTACGCCGCCGGGATGGAAGACGTGACGCTCCTCGAGGAGCCGCAGGCCGCCCTCTATGCGTGGATAGACGCGGTAGGCGACGATTTCCGGAAGCATCTTCGCCCGGGAGACGTCGTGCTCATCGTCGACGTCGGAGGCGGCACGACGGATTTCTCGGCCGTGCAGGTCGGAGAGAACGACGGCGCGCTCGAGCTCCGGCGCATCGCCGTCGGCGATCACATCCTCCTCGGCGGGGACAACATGGACCTCGCGCTCGCCCACCGGGTACGGGCTCGCCTCGAAGAAAACGGCACGGAGCTCGATTCGCGGCAGTTTTCCGCGCTCGCCCACGCGTGTCGGGCCGCGAAGGAATCGCTGCTCGGCTCGGACCTGGCGGAGGCGCCCGTCGTCCTCGCGTCTCGGGGCTCTGCGCTGCTCGGAGGGACGATCCGCGCGGCGCTCACACGAGCCGACGTAGTAGAGACGGTCCTCGACGGCTTCTTCCCCGTCACGACCCCCTCGGACGAGCCGGTGAAGCGGGCGCGGGGCGGGCTCCGGGAGCTCGGGCTTCCCTACGCGGCGGACCCGGCGATCACGCGGCATCTGTCGCATTTCCTCCGGCGTCAGGCGGGAGCCTCCGCAGACGCCGGCGGGACGATGCTCCGGCCCACCGCGCTCCTCTTCAACGGTGGGGTGTTCAAGTCCCAGGCGATCCGCGATCGGCTGACGACGACCCTCGCGTCCTGGATCGAAACGGACGGCGGCGTCGCGCCGCGGATCTTGCCGGCGTACGACCTCGACCTCGCCGTCGCGCGGGGTGCCGCCTACTACGGACAGGTGCGTCGCGGCCGCGGGCTTCGCATCCGCGGCGGGACGGCGCGCGCCTACTACGTCGGCATCGAGGGCGCCGCGCCCGCCGTCCCGGGGGTCGAGCCGCCGCTCACGGCCCTCTGCGTCGCGCCCTTCGGCATGGAGGAGGGAACCCGCGCGGACATGCCGCCTCACGAGCTCGGCCTCGTCGTGGGAGAGCCAGTGCGCTTCCGTTTCTTCGGCTCCACGGTGAGACGAGACGACGTGGCCGGTACCGAGCTCGAGCGGATCCGCCCGGCGGAGCTCTCGGAGCTGACGCCGATCGAGATCGCGCTCCCCGCCGAGGGCCGCGCGGACGGCGAGGTCGTCGCGGTGCGCCTCGAATCGCAGGTCACCCCGGTCGGGACGCTGCTCCTCGAAGCGGTGCCCCTCAACCCGAAGAAGCCCGACGAGCGCTGGAAGATGGAGCTCTCCGTACGCGAATCGCCCGGTTGAACTTCCCGGTGCGACGCACCGTTCGCACCTGGGGGCGCGCGCCGCCGTGACACCGCGATCACGGAGCAGGTCCCCGAGGCACAGAGGCACGCGCGCCGGCGACGACCCGCGGCGTCGAGATCGACGCGACAGTGCTTCGATTTTCCGGACGAGGCTCCCGGTCCCGCGCCCTGGTACGCGCCGTGCTTTGCATGCGGCGGACGTCCGGCTGCTTCCTTTGCTTGGCGCGCTTTCTCGTCGGCCACGTCCGAGGGCTCGGTGCCGTCGCTCGCCGCTCCGGGCGACGGCGACGGCACCGAGCCGAGAGATCCTTCCCCCGAGGTTGCGCCGCCCGCCGGCTCGTGGATGATCCGCGCGGCAGATGTCCGGGCGATGCCTCGTCGGAATCGATCTCGGCACGACGAACACCGTCCTCGCGACCGCCGAGATCCGCGCCGGGGCGGTGCCCCGCGTCGTCCCCCTCGCGCAGCTCGTCGATCGCGGGCAGGTCGCGGAAGAACGCCTGCTCCCGTCGGTGCTGTTCGCTCCGCCCGAGGGCGAGACGGAAGACGATCCGTGGGGCGACGCGCCGTTCGTCGTCGGAAAGCTCGCGCGGCGCCGCGGCGAGGCCACGGCGGGTCGCGCCGTCGTGTCCGCCAAGAGCTGGCTCTGCCACGCGGAAGTCGACCGGCTGAGTCCGATCCTGCCGTGGGGCGCCGACCCGGAGCTGCCGGCCGCGTTTCGCGTCTCGCCGGTCGACGCGAGCCGGCGGATCCTCGCGCACGTCGTGAGCGCCGCCCGAGGCTCCCTCGGGGACCTCCGGGAGCAGGAGATCGTGCTCACCGTCCCCGCCTCGTTCGACCAGGTCGCGCGCGAGCTCACGCTCCGGGCCGCGCGCGAGGCGGGCCTATCGGTGCGCCTGCTCGAAGAGCCGCTCGCCGCGTTTCACGATTTCCTCGCGCAACGCGGGACGGAAACGCTCGGAGCGCTCCTCGACGGGACCGGCCGGAACGAGGCCCGCATCCTCGTCGTCGACGTCGGCGGCGGCACGACGGATCTGACGCTCGTCCGGGTGCGCCGGCCGGGCTCGGAGCTCGCCTTCGACCGCGTCGCGGTCGGCCGACACGTCCTCCTCGGCGGGGACAACATGGACCTTTCCCTCGCGCACATCGCCGAGTCGCGGCTGTCGCCGGGCGACCGGCTCCCGGCGGCGCAGTTCGCCGAGCTCGTGCAGGCGGCGCGCGCGGCGAAGGAGCGCTTGCTCGCGCGAGACGCGCCCGAGTCCGCCGAGGTGCGATTGCTACCGCGGGGCTCTGCGCTCGTCGGCTCGGTCCTCCGGACCACGTTCGAGCGGGACGAGGTGCTTTCGCTCGTCCTCGACGGCTTCTTCCCCGACGTCGGGCGCGACGAACGCCCCGCGCGGAAACGCTCGGGCCTCGTCGCGTTCGGCCTCCGCTACGAAAGAGATCCGGCGATCACGAGGCACGTCGCGGAGTTCGTCTCGACGCACGTGGCGGAGGGTCGGGGGCCCGACGCCGTGCTCCTGAACGGCGGCGTCTTTCACGCGGAAGCGATCGTCGAGCGCCTCTTCGACTGGTTCTCGCGGGCTTACGGCAGGAGGCCCGTCCACCTGCGCGCCACGGATCCGGACGTCGCGGTCGCCCGCGGCGCCGTCGCGTACGGCCTCGCCCTCCACGGCCACGGCGTGCGCATCGGCGGCGGTTCGCCGCGGAGCTACTTCATCGGCCTCTCCCCGGAGAAGGACCGGGCGCGCGCGGTGTGCGTCGTACCGCGAGGGTCGCTCGAGGGGGACCGGCACGTCGTCGTGGTTCCGGGGCTCTCGCTCGTCGTCGGCGAGCCCGTTCGGTTCGATCTGCTCTCGGCCGATCGCGGCGCGCACGCGCCGGGCGACGTCGTGACGGTGGACGATTCGCTGGACTCGCTCCCGTCGCTCGTCGCGAGCTTCGACGCGGGGGACCAGCGGCGCGGGAGCCGCGTCCCGGTGGAGCTCGAAGGAGAGCTCGGTTCGGTCGGTACGCTCGACCTCGCCTGCGTCGAGACCGCGCCGCGGGAGGACGGAGCACGCGCGCGCCATCGCCTCGCGTTCGATCTCCGGGCGCCGACCGCCCGGCCGTCCGTGCGTCCCCTGCCCTCCACGCGTCCGAAGGATCCGAAGCTCGTCCAGGCCGAGGCCCTCGTGGAGAGCGCCTTCGGGCCAGGGCGCGCCGACGCGGATCCACGGACCGCAAAGCACCTGGTCCGAGAGCTCGAGCGCATCCTGGGCGAGCGCGCGACCTGGACGACCGAGACGACGCGCGCGCTGTTCGACGTGCTCGCGAAGGAGCCGCGAGCCCGGAAGCGGTCGGCCGATCACGAACGCGTGTTCTGGATGCTCGCGGGGTTCTGTCTTCGCCCCGGCTACGGCCACCCGAAGGACGGCGATCGGGTCGGCAAGCTCGTCCCGCTCTTCCCGGAGCTCCTCCAGTTCGGCGACGAGGCGCGGAACCAGCAGCAATTCTTCATCGCGTTCCGGCGCGTCTCCGGGGGCCTGCTCGAGCCGGCCCAGACCCGCGTGCGCGACCTGCTGGACCCGTTTCTCTCGACGGACACCGACACGGGCAAGAAGAAGAAGGGGTTCAAGCCGCTCGCCCGGGACGAGATGCTCTCGCTCGCGGCGGCTCTCGAACGCCTCCCGCCCGAACGCCGCGCCGCGCTCGGCCGATGGATCCTCGAACGAACCTGGACGGACCGCGATCCGCGACTCTGGACGGCGCTCGCGCACGTCGGAGCGAGGATGCCCACCTATGCGAGCGCGCATCACGTCGTTCCGGCGCCGGAAGCGTCTCGATGGCTCGACCACTTGCTCCGCGAGAAATGGAACGAGGTGCCGACCGCCGGTCGCGCGGCGGCGACCATCGCGCGCTTCACCGGGGACCGGACGCGCGACGTGTCCGATTCGCTCCGGGAACAGGTCGCGAAACGACTCGAAGCGACCCATTCGCCCGCGGAGTGGATCCTGTCGCTCCGCGAAGTCGTGCCGCTCGTCGCGTCCGACTCGAGCGAGTTCTTCGGCGAATCGCTGCCCGTCGGGCTCGTGCTCTCGGACGAGAATCGAGACTGACCGGCTCGCGTTCCCGTGGAGGCGGACGTCGGTCGATGTAGGCGTGCGCGGGTGAATTCCTCGTGAACTCGGCCTTCGTAAACGCGTTTCGTCGCGGAGCAAAGGTCACCCGAGCGCGCCCGAGGTGTACGATTGGCCGCTCGACGTCGGCGGTGGACGACGTCAGGAAGCTCAGCCATGCAGATCTCCTCTTCGTCCGGCCTTCGTCGCGCGCGCCTCGTTTCACTACTCGGAGCGGTCCCCGCACTCGCCTGGGCAGCGGCGTGTGGCGGCGGGAGCAGCGGCGCCGCCGCGGGCCCCGCGACGCGTCCCGGAGGAGCGGACTCCGGCGTTCCAGGAGCGGGAGGCGCGAGCAGCGACGGCGCGGGCGGCACCGGAAATGGCGAAGGCGGCGGCATCTTCACGGGCGGCGGCCTGGTCGGCGGAACTCTCGACGGCGGCGACCGGCTCCCGGACGGCGGCTTCCAGCAGTGCGCCGGCACCGAGTCGGGCGTCGAAGCGATCCAGCTCGACATGTACGTGATCCAGGATCACACCGCGAGCATGGGGCAGAACGGCACCGGCGCGAACGTGAACACCGGGCCCGGCGCGCCCGACTGCCCGATCGATCTCTCCCAGCCGCCCCAGGTGGCCGACAAGTGGTGCTTCGCGACGAACGCCCTCGCGTCGTACTTCACGTCGCAGGCGTCCAAGGGGAATCGCGCGGCGCTCCAGTTCATGACGTCCGAGAACGACGTCTGCACCGGAGGCCCCGACAACTCGGAAGCGACTCCGGTGGTGCCCCTCACGCTCCTCCCCGTCCAGGTGACGGATCCGCTCGTCGCGGCGCTCGAAGCGGATACGCCGGCGGGTGGACTCGGCACGCACATCGAGTCCGCGCTCCACGGCATCGCGGATTTCACCGCGGACAACGTCACCCCGGGCCGCGTGATGATCGGCGTCCTCATCACGGACGGAGACCCCAACGGCTGCAGCGGGGACATCCCGACGCTCGCGAAGATCCTCTCCGATCACCTGACCGCGACGGGCATCAAGACGTACATCATCGGCATGACCGGCGCGACGCCGGCGAACCTCGAACAGCTCGCCGTCGCGGGCGGCGGATTCGAGCACGGGCCCGATTTCTGCGCGGGCGAGCCGACGTGCCACTACTGGAGCGTCGGCGGCGGCGATGGGTCCGCGATCGCCGAGGCACTGAAGCAGATCCAGCTCTCCACCGTCATCCCCTGCGAGTACAAGCTCCCGCCGCCCCCGGAGAACAAGCAGTTCGATCCGGCGCTCGTGAACCTCGTCTACTCCACCAGCGCGACCGAGAGCACCCAGATCACGGGCGTCGCGAGCGAGAACGCGTGCGACGCCACGACGGGCGGCTGGTACTACGACGACCCCGCCGCGCCGAAGACGATCCGCCTCTGCAAGGCGACGTGCGACACGGTGACCGGCGCCGGCGCGGGGGCGAAGCTCGACGTCTCCTACGGGTGCAAGACCAACGCGCCGAGGCCGCCCCGCTGAGCGTCACTCCGCGTCGGAGGTCCAGCGGAGCCCGGGGAGCCCGTCGATGCTCTCGGCGTTCTTCTTCCGCTGGTAGTCCGCGAGGCCTTCTTCACCCTTCTTCTCGGCCCAGGCGCCGAGCACCTGCCGGTCTCCCTTGTACTCGTAGAGGGGGACGGCGAAGCCGCACGAATCGCTCGCGCGCGCGACGTGAACGACGATGATCGAGCGCACACCGACGGCGTCCGGGAAGGTCGGGCGGAGGCGCTCGAACTCCGCGGTCCCCGGCTCGAGCGCCTCCCCGCGACCGTGGAGCCTCACGATCTTGGGCGGCCCCTCGAAGGCGCAGAACATGAGCACCACGCGTCCGTTTTCCCGGAGATGCGCGATCGTCTCGACGCCGCTCCCCACGAAGTCCAGGTAAGCGACGGTGCGGTCGTCCAGGATGCGGAACGTGTCCAGCCCCTTCGGCGAGAGGTTCACGTGGCCGCCCGGCCCGGAGGGTGCGGACGCGACGAAGAACATCTTCTGCGCGAGGATGAGCTCGCGCATGCCGAGGTCGATCGTTTCCTGAACTTTGCCCATCGCGCGAGCTCCTCCGTCGGACCACGGTTTGGTGGTAGGAAGGTCTGCATCATGGAGCACGAGGCCTGGCTCGTCGACCTCGACGGCACCCTCTATCGCCCGCTCCCCGTGAAGGCGGCGATGGCCGCGGAGCTCTTGCTCTTCGGCGCGAGCGCCGTCCGGATCCTCCGGCGGTTCCGGCACGCCCACGAGGAGCTCCGCGCGGACGGCGTCGCGGGTGAAGATCCGTATCGCGCCCAGATCGAGCTCACCGCGCGAGATCTCGGCAGGAGTCCGGACGAGGTCTCGCGGCTCGTGACGGAATGGATGCACGAGCGACCCGGACCGTGGATCAAGAGGTTCCTCCGGCGATCGCTCCTCGCGGAGATCCGGAGCTTCCGGGAGCGGGGCGGAAAGACCGCGCTCGTGAGCGACTACCCCGCGCGCAAGAAACTCGCGGCCGCCGGCGTCGCGGACCTGTTCGATGAGGTCGTGGCGAGTGGAGAACCGGGCGGTCCCCCGCGGCTCAAGCCGGATCCCGCCGGGTATCTCCTCGCGGCGGAGCGCCTCGGCGTCGCCCCGGAGCGGAGTCTCGTCATCGGGGACCGCGAGGACGCCGACGGCGCCGCCGCACGGGCGGCGAAGATGGCGTTCCGGCGGATCGCGTGAGCTCGAAGCACGATGATCTCGCCGAACTGCGGGGAGGAGAGCGTCACGCCGCGGCGCCCTTCTTCTTCCCCGGCGCGTGCACCGTGACCCGGTTCCGTCCGCCGCGCTTCGAGGCGTAGAGCGCTTCGTCGGTCGCCTTGAAGAGCTGCTCCCAGTCCGTGCCGGCCTCGGGGAACGTCGCGATGCCGACGGAGCAGGTGACCTGGAGCGGGCCGTCCTTCACGTGGAAGGTGGTCGCCTCGAGCTCCTGCCGGATGCGTTCGCCGAGGAGCTTCGCCCCTTCTCCGTCCGTCTCCTCGCACACGAGCACGAACTCCTCGCCGCCGAAGCGACCCACGGCGTCCGTGTCGCGCTTCGTCCGCCGGAGCACGTCGGCGAAGCCCTTGATGACGACGTCTCCGACGTCGTGGCCGTGCGTGTCGTTCACCTTCTTGAAATGATCGATGTCGCAGACGAGCACGCTGAGCGGGTGGTCGAAGCGCGCGGCCGCCCGGATCTTCTGCTTACCGAGCTCGAGGAGCGTCCGCTTGTTGTAGAGCCCGGTGAGCCCGTCGGTCGTCGCGAGGTCCTCGAGGCGCTTCACCATGCGGGCGTTCGCGAGCGAGACGGCAATGTGCCGCGAGAGCACCTCGAGCGTCGTGCGAACGGAGTCGCCGAACGCGCCCTTCTGGCTCGCGCCGAGCACGAGCGTCCCGAGGACGTTGTCGTGCACGGAGAGCGGGAGCACCACGAGCGACGGGACCGCGGGCGGCTTCAGCCGCTTCGTGAACACCATCTGCTTCTCGCCGTCGTAGTCGCCCCGAAAGGGAAGCGGATGCTTGTTCGTGACGACCATGGAGACGAGCCCGCCGTTGTGGCGGAACGTCTGCCCGACGAGCTCGGCGGTGCCTTCTCCGCTCGCCGCGCAGATCTCGTGGACCCCTTCGCGCCCGTTGCGGTGAAAGAGCGTGACGACTGCGAAATCGAACGACGCGAGCTCGCGCGCGCTCGAGACTCCGGCCTCGATGACCTGGGCCTCCGTCGTCGCAGCGGCGAGGCAGTCGACGGCGCGGTAGAGCTTTCCCTGCTCGACCTTCGCTCGCTCGAGCTGCACGAAGACGCGCTCGTTCTCGATCGCGCGGACGACGAAATCCGACACGCCGGAGAGGAGCGCGAGGTCCGCCGGTGAGAACGGCGAGCGCTCCGTGCGGTCGACGACGAGGAGGCCGCGGTGGCTCCCGTGGTCGCGCACCGGCACCACGCACACGGACTCGATGGGCGGCGGGGTCTTGTAGAAGGGCACGTGACGGCGCGCACGAGAGTCGGCGAGCGCGATGGGTTCGCCGCTCCGCGACGCGGCCCCGAAGAGCCCCTCCTCCGCGCGGAACGGGCCCCGGTAGACGTCGGGGTCGTCCGTGCTGATCGCGCGGAGCGTCAGGACGGACCCGCCGTCGGTCGCCCAGAGGAGGGCGGCCGTCCGGAGCCCGAGGGACCTCCGGAGGAGCCGGAGCGAGAACTCGAGCGTCTGGTGAATGTGGTCGACGCTGGATCGGAGCAGCCGCTCGGGATCGCCCTTGGGCGCCGGATGAAACGGGCTCGACGTGGGATCGACCGCCGAGGTCGGCGCGCCGATGAGACGGTACGAGCGCGCGTCCTCGCGCATCCGCTCGAGCTCGCCGTCGAGGCGCGCCCGCGAGAGCCGCCGGACCCGCGTGATCTCGGCGCGGAAGACGAGCAGGTTCAAGACGGAGAAGGCGGCCACGAGGACCGCGTGCGGAAGCACGTCCTTCGCCGCACGGCCGAACGCGAACTCGCCGAGACCCGCCTCGAGCAGCACGGCGAAGCACGCCGTCACGACGGTCGCGACCGGGCGAGCGAAGGCCGCCGTCAGCATCACGAAGGCGTAGACGGCCGGGTAGTACGGCCCGTCGAGGCCGCCCGGCGCGTGGAGAATCACGAGGAATACGAGGACCGCGAGGTGCGAGAAGAGGTCGGCGTCGAGGACGGCCGTCTTCCTCGGGGCGATCCGCCGGAGCCGCCGGTATGCACGGAACCCGAGGGACGCCCCATACGCTCCCGCGACGACCACGGCGACGCTCGGGGGGAGCGCGCCGCCCGCGTGGAGCACCAGCATCGCCCCGAAGAGCGCGGCGACGGCCGTTCCGAGCCCGCGTCGCGCGAGCTCCTGAACGGACAGTGCGGCGCGGACGAGCGGGTCCATCGGGAACCCGGGCCGTAACAGACCGCCCGTAAAGGGGCCCACTTTCCGGAAATTACGGCACTATGAGGGGAAGACCGTGGCCCGCCCCGGACTCAGGCTCCAGATCCTGCTGCTCCTCGGGGGCCTGCTCCTCGCGGCGTTTCTGCCGCTCTACTTCGCGGTCGCGACGTACGCGCGCTTCACACTTCAGGAAGTGCGCGAAACGAGCGCTCGGGCGCTCGGGCGGGTCATCGCCGGGGAGGTCGCCGAGGCCCAGACGAGGCGTCCCGGGGAGGACCTCGGCCCGCTCCTCGCCGCGAACGTGGGGGACACGGGCGTGCTCGCGCTCGCGTTGCTCGACCGGGAAGGCCGCGTGACGAAGCAGGTCGGCGAAGCGTCCGCGCTCGGCTCGCTCGGCCCCGTGGACGCTCATCGAGAAGCCGTTCGTCGCGTGGTGACGAGCCACGGGGCGGCCATCGCCGTCGTCGTGCCCGACGCGGAGGGCGCGGTGGTCGCGGTGCTCCGGACGGACGCGGAGGCGGCTCGCGTCGCTCCCGTCATGCGGTTCTCCGCGCTCTACATGGGGCTCGTCGCGCTGTCGCTCCTCGTCGTGTCGTACCTCGCGCTGACGCGGTTCATCGTGACGCCGCTGGACGAGCTCTCGCGCGCGGCGGAGCGCGTCGCCGGGGGCGCACGGCGTCTGGACGTCCCGAAGTCGGGCGCGCGCGAGCTCGAGGAGCTGGGCGACAGCTTCCGCACGATGACGGAACGTCTCCTCAGCGAGGAGCAAGCGCTCCGGAACAAGATCGACGAGGTCGAACGCGCGACCGCGAGCCTCCGTGAGGCTCAGGATCGACTCGTGCGCTCGGAGCGGCTCGCCTCCGTCGGGCGCCTCGCCGCGGGGCTCGCGCACGAGGTCGGAAACCCGATTGCGGCGCTCCTCGGGCTGGAAGATCTCCTCCTCGCGGGAGGCCTCGACGAGACCGAGCAGCGGGACTTCGTGGCGCGCATCCGGCGGGAGACGGAGCGCATCCACGTCATCGTGCGAAACCTGCTGGATTTCGCGCGCCCCGCCGCCGCGGCGACCGGCGCTCCCGTCACGCCGGGCGACGTGGAGGCGGCCGTGCAGGACACGGCGCAGCTCCTCGTGCCCCAGAAGTCGATGCGCGACGTCGACCTCGCGCTGGACGTCGCGCCCGGACTGCCGCTCGTGACCCTCTCGCGAGAGCAGCTCGTGCAGGTGCTCTTGAACCTCCTCCTGAACGCCGCGGACGCGTGCGGCGGCGCCGGGCGGGTCCGGGTCGTGGCGGCTCCGTCTGCGCTCGGAGTCCGCCTCCAGGTCGAGGACGACGGACCGGGCGTCTCGCCGGAAGTCGTGAGTCGTCTGTTCGAGCCGTTCGTGACCACCAAGGAGGTCGGAAAGGGCACGGGGCTCGGCCTCGCGGTCTGTCGCGGCCTGGTGGAGAGCGCGGGAGGCACGATCGCGCTGGACGCGACGCGGCCTCGCGGTGCCTGCTTCGTCGTCGATCTCCCGCGGGCGAGGGACCGGTCGGAAACGGCGGAGCGCTCGGAATGAGGCACCCCGTTCGCTCCGCAGGCTCCGCGATCGGCGTGGCGGTGCTCGCAGCGTCGTGCGGGAACGCTCCGCCGCGGAACGGAGGGCAGGCGTCCGCGGCGCAGGCCAGCGGCGCGGGACCGGCGGGCGCCGAAGACGCGGCATCGACCGACCGGGGCGGTGCACGCGGGACCGAGCCCCCACCGCCCGGGACTTCCACGGGCAGGGCCGACCGAGCGTCACGGAGCGAGGGCGAGCATCCGCTCCCCGTCGCCGGGTGGGACGCGGCGCTGGTCTCCTTTCCCCCGGAGACGGCGAGTCCGCTTCCCCTGCTCTTCGTGGCACACGGCGCGAAGGACCTCCCGGGCGCGCAATGCGCCGTCTTCCGGTCGGCGCTCGGCAATCGGGGGACGGTCGTCTGCCTCGTGGGGCCGCGCGCCGACGTGAAGGCCGAGCCTCGCTACTTTCCGGATCACCCGACCCTGGAGAAGATCCTGATCGCGACGCGCACGTCGTTCCTCGACGCGTACGGTGCTCCTCCCGGCGGAGCGCCGAGCTCCGCCGCGTACGACGTCCCTGCCGTGTACGTCGGCTACTCCCAGGGCGCGACGATGGGCGCGCTCGTCTTGCCGTCGCACGCGAGGCAGTTCCCGAAGGCGCTCTTCGTCGAAGGCGGGTTCGGCGAATGGACCGCCGCGCGGGCGGAGGAATTCGTCCACGGCGGGGGCACCCGCGTCGCGTTCGTCTGCGGAACGAAAAAATGCGCCGAGGAGGCCCCGACGTCGGCGCGCCTCCTGCACCGGGCCGGGGCCGAAACGCGCGTGCTCGTCGACCTTCGCTCCGGACACGAATACGGGCCGTACCTCGTCCGGAAGATCGAGGACGCGGTGGCCTGGCTCACGCTGCCGGCGGCGCCGTGAGGGCGCTTCCCGTTTCTCCCGGGACGCCCGGACCGCGCTCTACGGCGACAGGAGCTCGTCCAGCGTCACCGCGCGGAGGTTCCGGCGAGCGATGGCCTCGAGCACGCGCGGCAGCGCGGCGAGCGCCGCGGGGGAGTGGTCGTCTCGCTCCGCCGCGTCGTGGAGGAGCACGATCGCGCCGCCACGGAGACCGCGAGCGACTCGCGCCGCCACGCGCTCCGGGTCGGCGCCCGCGAACCCGTCGAGGCCGCGCACGGTCCACCCGACCAGCGTGACGCCGGCGCGCTCGGCACCCGCCGCGGTGCGAGGGCTCACCTGTCCCACCGGAGGCCGGAACCATCGCGGCGCGATTCCCGCGATGTCGCGGACGACGGAGACCGCCCGCTCGACGTCCTCTTCCACGGCTCGCGGCGGCTTCAGCGCGTAGAGGCGATCGTGACGGAATCCGTGGACGCCGATCGCGTGGCCCGCCTGTGCGATCTCGCGCACGACGTCGGGATGAGCCGCGGCTTTCTCCCCGAGGACGAAGAACGTCGCGCGCGCGCCCGCGGCGGCGAGGAGCTCGAGGACCCGTCGCGTCGTCTCGGGGTGCGGACCGTCGTCGAAGGTGAGCGCGACGAGGGACGATTCCCGGTCGCCCTCCGACACGACGTCGCCGAACATCGAGAGACCCGGGACGAGGACGCCGGCGAGGACGAGCCCGAAGTAGACGAGCACGGACACGGACACGACCGTGGGGGGCACGGGCCCGACCACGACCGAGCGGACGGCGAGCGCGATCCCGCCGATGCTCGCGACCCAGAGGAGAACTCGTCCCGGAGGCACCCCGTTCCTCCCGAGCGGGCGCTCAGTTCCCGTCGGCGTTCGGGTTCTTCCCGGACGGCGCGACCGGGGCGCCCGGGTCGGCAGCGGGCGTCGTGCCGGGAGCCTCGGCGCGCGGCCCCGCGACGAACGCGTCCGCGCCGAACTCGTCGTCGACTTCGAGCACGAGGGCGATCGCGACGGCGAGCAGCGGAAGCGCGACGAACGGCGCGTCGCCGAGCGGGACGGAAGCGCCCACCGTGACGGCGGAGAGCCATTTCCGGAAGCCGAAGAGCGTCGCCAGGGCGAGGAACACGCCCGCGGGAACCTTCACGGCGGCCTCCCTTCGGCCTCCCTCCGCCCAGACGGGCCGTCCGGCGAGGAGACCCGTGACGACGCCCGTGAACGCGGCGCCCGCGTAGGCCGCGGCCGGCACCTTTCCGCCGAGCACGGCGGCGACCGCCGCGCCGACGAATCCGCCGAGGCCGCCCTTCACGAGCGCGAACACGAGCCGCATCCACATGGCGGCCGGAGCCTCACACGAGACGCCCGCCGGGGAAAGTCCCTCGCGGCGCCCGCGGCTGTTCCATACTGGGAAGCCCTGCGTTCCGTTTCGCCGTGCTGTTCAACACCCTCGCCTACGCCAAGTTCTTCGCCGTCGCGTTCACGGTGTCGTGGCTCCTCGCGAGGTACCGGAAGGTGCGGATCCTCTTCCTGCTCGGGGCGAGCTACGCGTTCTACGCGCACTTCAGCGTGAAATTCCTGCCGCTCGTCTTCGCCTCGTCGACGATCGACTGGCTGCTCGGCAATCGCATCGCCCGCGCGCCCACCGATGCGAGCCGCAAGCGATGGCTCTCCGTCACGGTCGTCACGAACCTCGGCGTCCTCGCCGTCTTCAAGTACCTGGACTTCGGTCTCGAGACGGCGCGCTCGGTCCTCTCGGCGTTCGGTTTCCACCCGCCCGCGCTCGCGCTGCACGTCGCGCTGCCGGTGGGCATCAGCTTCTTCACGTTCGAGTCGATGAGCTACGTCATCGACGTGTACCGGAAGGACATCGAACCTCACGCGAGCTACCTCGAGTACCTGACGTTCGTCGCGTTCTTCCCGCACCTCGTCGCCGGGCCGATCGTCCGCCCGCGGGATCTCCTCCCGCAGCTCGCGGCCCCGGCGCGCTTCGAGGAGGATGCCGCCTCCGAAGCCCTCTTCCTCGTCGCCCTCGGGCTCGTGAAGAAGATCGCCATCGGCGACTACCTCGCCGTAAACCTCGTCGATCGCGTCTTCGACGCACCGGCGCAGTACTCGGCGCTCGAGTGTTACGCGGCCGTCCTCGGCTACGCCGTGCAGATCTACTGCGATTTCTCCGGCTACACGGACATCGCCATCGGCTCGGCGCGGCTCCTCGGCGTCCGCTTCCCGAAGAACTTCGACGCGCCGTACAAGGCCGTGAACGTCCAGGACTTCTGGCGCCGCTGGCACATCTCGCTCTCCACGTGGCTCAGGGATTACCTCTACGTTCCGCTCGGCGGGAACCGGAAGGGCCCGGCGCGGACGTACGTGAACCTCCTCCTCACGATGCTCCTCGGCGGCCTCTGGCACGGAGCGAACTGGACGTTCGTCGTCTGGGGCGGCCTCCACGGCGGAGCGCTCGCCGTCACGCGGGCGCTCTCGCGCCGGAGGGAGCGACTCGGCATCGCGGAGACGTCCTCCGTCGCGGCACGGCTCCTCTACGGCGTGCTCACCTTCCACTTCGTCTGCTTCGCGTGGATCTTCTTCCGGGCGGACACGTTCCGGGGCGCGCGCGCCGTGCTCGCCACGCTCGCGACGGGCACGACGTTCCATCCGAATCTGCCCTTGCCCGTGCTCGGCGTGCTCGCGCTCGGCCTCGGCTCTCATTTCGTCCCCGAAGCCTGGTACGCGCGGAGCCGGAGCGGCTTCGCTGGCCTCCCCGCCGTGGCGCAGGGCGCGTGTCTCGTGCTCGCCGCCGCTTTCATCCGCGAAATGGAGAGCGCCGAGGTCGTCCCCTTCGTGTACTTTCAGTTCTGATGACGGAGCCGGAGAATGCCCGGAGCGCTGCCGCAGCGGCCGAGCCGCCTCCAGCGGGCAAGCCGGAGCCGCGCACGCTCACGAAGGACGGCATGGACCGCCCCCGCTTCGTCCTCGATTTTCCGGCAGACCCGGCGCTCGACCGGCTCGTCGCCGCGTTCGAGGTCGGCAACTACGCGCTCGTCCGGGCGGACGCGCCGAAGCTCGCTCGAGAGACGGACCGCGCGGAGGTCCGCGCGGCCGCGGAGGAGCTCCTCCGGCGGATCGAGCCGGACCCGCTCGCGAAGTACCTGCTCGTCGTTTCGGCCGTCCTCCTCGCGATCCTCGCGGCGTGGGCGTACCACGTGCACCCGTAGCCCGACGGCGCACGGCACGGCGCACGCAGCGCGCCCGACCCCGGCGCTCCGCGCTACCCCTCCCGCCCGAGGTCCGCTACTCCTCGAAGGAATGCGCCGTCGCCTCTTCGCCGCACTGTGCTCGTTCCTCGCCGCCGCGTGCCATTCCACGCCCCCGCCCGAGGTCGCCCCCGCCGCGGCTCCTGCCGTGTCCACCACCGAGATCGAGAAGTACCTGCCGCTCGAAGACGGGACGGTGTTCTCCTACGACACCACCCGGGAGTCGACGGGAGCCCGTGGAGTGCTCATCGTCCAGATCTTCCGACCGCGCGAGGGGCGAGTGGATCTGAAGATGAGCGCGAAGACGGAGCGTCTCGAGATCTTGCCCGACGGCGTCGCCTACGTCGAGGGCGGCTATCTCCTGCAGGGCCCGATCCAGAAGGGTCGCACGTGGCGCAGCAAGACGGGTGTCGTCCGACTCGACGCGGTGGACGAGGCCGTCACGGTGCCTGCCGGGCAGTTCCAGGGGTGTCTGAAGACCGTGGAGGAGACGGGCGAACCGGGACTCCAGCGCGTCGTCACGACGACCCTCTGTCCTCACGTCGGACTCGTGGAGATCGACGCCGAGGCGGCGAGCGACTCCGGTCACGAGCGGGAGACCGCCGTCCTCCGCTCCTTCGGGCCACGGGTGGACATCGCGACCGGCGATTCCGTCACGACGACGACGAGCGACGAGGACGCGCCCCCGCCGGGCCGCCCCCCCTCGCACTGAGAGGCGAGGACTCGCCGCCTCGCGAGCTCCGGGGACGAACGGCGGTCTCGGTCGATTCGCGTCGTGGTCAGCCGCCGTCGACGTGCACGAGCACGAGCTCCGTGTCCACGGTGCGGACGCCGCACCCGTCGTCCCGGAGCTTCGAGACGAGATCTTCCGTCACGGGCGCGAAGTGCGGCGCGGCGACGTGAAGCGTGGCGGAGCCGTTCGTCCAGAGCTCGCACTGAAGGGCGCGATCGGGGTTGCCTCCATCGGGAGGGGGCGGAGCGCCCGAATCGCGCGTGCCGCCGTCCCGTTCGCCGCCGGCGCCTCCCTCGAATCGAACGGAAGCGTCCACCGGCGCGCTCCCGTCCAGCACGACCGAACCGTCTTCGTCCAGGTGTGCTCGCACGGTGCCGACCGAGGACGTCGTGCTCCCCGTCGGACAGACGACGTGCGGGAGAGCGCCGGTGACGCGAGGGCCGAACTGGCAACACACGTCCACGTGGCGTCCCGGTTCGCCGGCGACGAACGTCTCCGACTGGTTCCCCTGATACCCGGTCACCTCGATGCGGGTACCGTCGGGGACCGCCGCCGCGATCGCCGATACCTGCAGCCGGAACGCGGGCTCTGCGCGAGGACACACGATCGTCGGCGCGTGCTTCTTCGCGCACGACGGCGCGAGCAGCGCCGAGAGCAGCAAGATCCGGGACAGACGAGGGGCGAACAAGAAAGGAAGCCCTCCGAGGGGGGGACTCTACAAGCGTTCGCCGCCAAGTCGAGCGATCCGCGGCCGAGAACGATCGATACAGTCTGGATGAACGACGAAGGCCGACTCCGCCCGCGCGGAATCGGCCTTTCGTCGGGACCGTGCAGCCCGGACGGGCCGCGCGGTCGCGCCAGCGTGCTCTCAGAACTCGGGGTGGCCGTGGCCGCCGCCGCCGGGAGCCGCTTCCTTCTCCTTCGGCTTCTCGGCGACGAGAGCCTCCGTCGTGAGGAGGAGGCCGGCGACGCTCGCCGCGTTCTGGAGCGCCGAGCGCACCACCTTGGCCGGGTCGATGACCCCGTCCGCGATGAGGTCGGTGTACTTGCCCGTCGCGGCGTTGTAGCCGAACGCGCCCTTACCTTCCTTCACCTTCTGGACGATGATCGAGCCTTCTTCGCCCGCGTTCGCGGAGATCTGACGGAGCGGTTCTTCGAGCGCACGGCGGATGATCGACACGCCGAACTTCTGCTCGTCCGCGACCTCGAGCTTCTCGAGCGACTTCTGGACGCGAAGGAGCGCCACGCCGCCGCCGGGGACGATGCCCTCTTCCACGGCCGCGCGGGTCGCGTGGAGGGCGTCCTCGACGCGCGCCTTCTTCTCCTTCATCTCGGTCTCCGTCGCCGCGCCGACCTTGATCACGGCGACGCCGCCCACGAGCTTCGCGAGGCGCTCCTGGAGCTTCTCGCGGTCGTAGTCGCTCGTCGTGTTCTCGATCTGGGTGCGGATCTCCTGCTGACGGGCCTTGATCTTGTCCTTCTTGCCCGCGCCGTCGACGATCGTCGTGTTGTCCTTGTCGATCTTGACCGTCTTCGCGCGGCCGAGGTCGCTGATCGTGACGTTCTCGAGCTTGAGCCCGAGCTCCTCCGCGATGACCTGACCACCGGAGAGGATGGCGATGTCCTTCAGCATCTCCTTCCTGCGATCACCGAAGCCCGGCGCCTTCACCGCGGCGCACTGGAGCGTGCCACGGAGCTTGTTCACGACGAGCGTCGCGAGCGCCTCACCCTCGATGTCCTCGGCGATGATGAGGAGCGGCTTCTGCTGACGCGCGATCGCTTCGAGGACCGGGAGCAGGTCCTTCATGTTGCTGATCTTCTTCTCGTTCAGGAGGATGTACGCGTCCTCGAGCGTGGCTTCCATCCGCTCCGGGTCCGTCACGAAGTACGGGGAGAGGTAGCCGCGATCGAACTGCATGCCCTCGACGACGTCGAGGCTCGTCTCGGCGCTCTTGGCCTCCTCGACGGTGATGACGCCTTCCTTGCCGACCTTCTCCATCGCCTCGCTGAGGAGCTTGCCGATGGTCTCGTCGCCGTTGGCGCTGATGGTGCCGACCTGGGCGATCTCGTTCGGATCCTTGGTGGGCTTCGCGAGCTTCTGCAGGGCTTCCACGCAGGTCTCGACGGCCTTGTCGATGCCGCGCTTGATCTCCATCGGGTTGTGGCCCGCCGCGACGAGCTTCGAGCCCTCGCGGAAGATCGCCTGCGCGAGCACGGTCGCCGTCGTGGTGCCGTCACCGGCCACGTCGCTGGTCTTCGACGCGACCTCGCGCACCATCTGAGCGCCCATGTTCTCGAACTTGTTCTCGAGCTCGATTTCCTTGGCGACGGTCACGCCGTCCTTGGTGATCGTGGGGGAGCCGAAGCTCTTCTCCAGCACGACGTTGCGGCCCTTCGGGCCGAGGGTGACCTTCACCGCGTCGGCGAGCTGGTTCACGCCGGAGAGGATGAGGTTACGCGCGATTTCCTGATAAACGATTTCCTTGGCGGCCATCTGTCAGCTCCTTCTCACTTCTCGATGACGCCGAGGATGTCTTCCTCGCGCAGGATGAGGTGTTCGACGTTCTCGATCTTCACTTCCGTGCCGGCGTACTTGCCGAAGAGGATCCGATCGCCCTTCTTGATGTCGAGGGCGCGGACCTTGCCGTCTTCCAGCACCTTGCCGTTGCCGACGGCGATGACCTCGCCCTCGATGGGCTTCTCCTTCGCCGAGTCGGGGATGATGATTCCGCCCTTGGTCTTCTGCTCTTCTTCCACGCGCTTTACGAGCACGCGGTCCTGCAGCGGTCTGATCTTCATGGAAAACTCTCCGTGTGTTTCGAGTGTTGGGGGGTGCTTCTCTCGCTTCGCTCCCGAAAGCGGTGCCCGCGAGAGACGATGATTTCGGGTGATGCCCTGGAGGAACGTCCTCTCAAGTCCCCGTTTTTGCTGCGCTCCTGGCCGTTGGCACTCAACAGCCCCGAGTGCTAGCAGCGCTGGAGGTTAGGCATCCGGCAAGGGGTGTCAAGGCCCGTTCTGGCAGCCTCCGCCTCCGAGTGCTGAAAATCGGCCCGGGAGACTCTGGCAGAAACGCGGGGCGCCGTACCTTTGTTTAGTGGTCAGCCCCGTGATCGACTCCAACGAAACCGTCCTCGCGTTCTTCGAGACCCGGGTGAGAGAGGCCGCCCGGGCCCGAGGAGCCGACCCGGACGCACCCACCGCCCTCTACGTCGCCGGCCTCCTCGCCGGGTACGCGCAGCCAGGCGCGCTCTCGAAGGCCGCGCTCGACAGGCCCCTGAGCCTGCAGCTCCGAGACGCGCTCGACACCGTCGGCCCGGCGCGCTTCGAGCGACTCCGGGGGCTCGGTGATCACGCCCTGTACGTGAGCGGGTTCTTCGCCGAGAGCCTCGAGCGACGCGGCGTGGAACGGCGCTTCGTGCAGGACCTGGGCAGGACGGCATACGACGCCGCGTCGGCGATGCTCCGGCGAGCGGCGGGAGAGAACCGCGGCCCGCACGTCTTCGACGAGCTCGCGACGCACTTCGCGGATCTCGTGAAGCTCCTCGAAGACGTCGCGGACGCGCTCTACGCGACGAGCGCGACGTCACCGAAGAGCGTGCTCGACGTCTACGAGCGGTGGAGCCGGCGCGGCACGCCCGCGCTGGCGCAAGCGCTGGCCGGGTGGGGAATCGTCCCCCTCCGCGGGAGCGGGACCCTCCACTGAGCGCCATGGACGCGAGGCACGAGCGCGCACGGCGAATCCAGCGGCGGCTCGAGTCCTTCTACGAGCTCGAGGCGGGCCCCGACGTGACGGAGTACGTCCGCGACGCCGAGGCCGGCGAGCGGGAAACGCTGTTCGTGCGCGAGAACGAGGGCGCGCTCGAGCTCGCGCTCCTCTTGCCCGTGAACGACGCTTCAGCGCGTCTCGATCATCACGCGCAGCTCGTCGAGGGCGTCAGCCACTTCGTGTACGTCGCCGAGCGGGCGCGCGTGGAGCTCCCCGCGACGGAGCTCGAGCTGGAGCTCCAGGCCGAGGTCGACAAGTTCGTCGTGCTGGCGTTCGAGGGAACGCGCCTCGACGCCGCGAGAGCCCGCCAAGCGTCCCGCGCACTCTACGGAAACGTCCGGCATCTCCACGCGGAGGAGACGGAGCGCGGCCACCGCTACCGGCTCGCGGCGACGCTCGCCGCGCGCGTCGCGGGACGACTCCGCACGCGCTCCCCCGGAGCCCAGGCGCTGGCTTTTCTCCGGCGCTTCTACCGGGTCGGGCAGGCCGAAAAGATCCGGCTCGCGACGGCGTGGTGACGCCGACTGAGCGGCGTCGGCTCCGGGGGCCGAGCGCCGCGGCGGGGGCCGAGGATTTCGCGGGACCACGACGGCGTGCTCGAGGGCCGGAACTTCTTCGACGATTCGGGCTCGGCGAGGCCGGAATCAGGACGAACCGCCGTCTCTCGGAGCCCGGCTCGCGGCGCCGTCGCCCGACGGACGGGAACCGTTCGCTCCGTACCGATTGTAGAGCCACCAGACGTAGTTGACGTGGCGGTCCATGCGTACGCGGCGAGCGAGCGCCTGGAACTCCTCGCTGGTCATGTTCGCGTGCTTCGCGATCGCATCGATCGCATTGGTGGGCCCGGTCGGTGAAGCCAGGTCCGCTAGGTCGATCGCGCCCGTGATGCCTTGTTCTTCCAGCAACTGGAAGCGCTGGGGCACGTACATCACGAGAAGCGCTTCGTCGATCCACCAGAGGATGGTGCGAAGGTCGAAGCTCGTATCCCGGTGGAGGCGGATGGGCTCGACCGTCGCGAGCGTCTCGACGTTGTCGACGCCTTCCTCCGCGAGGCGGTCCTGAATCTGGAGATTGATGCCGCGGATCTTGGTGAGTGGGGTCGTCCGCATCTCCACGGCCGCGGGCGTTCCCACGCGAAGGAGCTGGGAGGCTGCCGACGTGATGGCGGCGAGCACCGTGCGTGGCGCGTACCCGGCATAGAAGAAGACGACTGCGAGCTGCCACGCGTCCCCGTCCTTCGGCTTGGGCGTGAAGAACAGCGCGAGGGACGCGGCGAGCAGCGGTCCGACGGCGAGCGTGACGACGCACCAGAGAGCGATCCCGCTCGTCACGTCCCGACGAAAGCTTCGGCGACCGAGCTCGAGCGTGGCCCACACGTACGCGCCGAGCGCGCCGAACTGAGCGCCGTACGCGACCTCCCAGCGCTTGAAACCGAGGAAGCTCGTCGGTCTCACCAGTGCGAAGACGAGCACGAGGCCCTCGATGAGGAGCACGATCGCGGGAAATCCGTAGCGGATGAAGAGGGTCCGCGCTCCGTAGGCTGCTTCGACGGCCTTGCGGGCCCGCGCAGCCTGGATGTCCGGGTCCTTGATGTCGTCGGAGGCGTGGGTGCTCTTCGGCTCCTCCTCTTCTCCAGGTATGTGCGCCCACAGGTAGACGTACTGGAGCAGGACGAGCAGCGCTGGCACGGCCGCCGCCGCGGCCGCCCATCGGAGCTCCCGGTCGAGCGCGAGAAGACCGAGCAAGAGCGAGGCGATGACCGACGCGCCCGACGTGACCGGGAGATACTCCGCCAGCGGAAAAAACGGGACGGCCGCGCCGCGGAGCAGGTGCTGCACCCGGAGAAGCCGGACCTTCCACTCGCTCGCGCCGTCGCGCCGCTCTTCCTCGGGGTTCCAGTCCCGCGCGCGGTCCGCGATTCCACCGACGAAGAACGCGAGCAGCGAGAGGACGAGCAGCACGAACGTGATGCCGCGCACGCGATCCCCGAGCGGGGCAGAGCCATCCCAGACGCTGTGCCAGGAATCCAAGAAGAAGCGCCACATGAGGTCCCCCGACGTGGAACGTAGACTCCTCTCGTAGCGTCCCTCTCCCCGGAAGATCGATAGTCAAGATCCGGGCGACGGACCCGGGGCCCAGCGTCCCCCTCCAGAGCATCGGTCGTGACGAGCCGCCGTGCAGGGTCGGTGTGGCACCGATCGAGGCTCGGGCAACCGTGGCAACCCGATCCTGCGCGGGCGCCGAACGCTCACATGCCCATGAGCTTCGCGATGTAGTACCGCATCGTCTCCGTCGTGCCGCCGCCGATGCGGAAGAGGCGCGAGTCCCGCCACGCACGGGCGATGCGGTACTCCTCGATGTAGCCCCAGCCGCCGTGGAACTGGAGACACGTGTCCATCACCTCGGAGACGATGTCCCCGACGGCGACCTTGGTCATGCTGATGAGCTTCACCGTCTCCATGGAGAGCTGGCCGCCCTTCACGTACTTGTCCTCGTTGTAGGCGTCGACGACCTTGTAGACGAACGCCTTCGCCATCTCGACCTTCGTGTAGAGGTCGACGAACTTGTGCTGCCAGAGCTCGCGCTTGATGATCGGTTTGCCGAAGGCGACGCGCTGTTCGCCGTAGTTCCTGGCGATCGCGAGCGCGTACTCAGCGCCGGCGATGGAGCTCGCGCACGCGATGAGCCGCTCCGACTGGAAGTTCTGCATCAGGTACATGAACCCCATGTTCTCCTCGCCGAGGAGGTAGCTCCCCGGGATCCGCATGTCCTCGAAGAAGAGTTCCGCGGTATCGGAGGCGTGATTTCCGATCTTCTTCAGCTTCTTGCTGACGTTGAAGCCCTTCGTCTTCGTCGGAACCAGGAAGAAGGAGCAACCGTGGGCCCCGCCGCTGAGGTCCGTCTTCGCGAGGAGCGTCACGAAGTCGGCGCGCGCGCCGTTCGTGATGAACGTCTTCTGACCGTTGATGACCCAGTCGCCCCCGTCCTTCCGCGCCACGGTGCGGATGCCGGCGACGTCGCTGCCGGCGCCGGGCTCCGAGACGCCGAGTGCGGCGATCTTTTCGCCCTTGATCGCGGGCGTCAGAAACTCCGCGATCTGCTCCTTCGTGCCGAGATCGCCGATGACGGGAGTCGCCATGTCGCTCTGAACGAGGAGCGCCATCGCGACGCCGCCGCTTCCACCGCGGGGGAGCTCCTCCGCCTTGGCGACGGAGAACCAGTAGTCCCCGCCCGAGCCGCCGAACTCCTCCTTGTAGTGCGCGCCGAGGATCCCGAGCTCGCCCGCGCGCTTGAACACGTGGTTCGGAAAGTCCTTCGCTTCTTCCCACTCGTCCGCGTACGGAAAGAGATCGTTCTCCGCGAACTTACGGACCGTCTCTCGAAACGCCTGGTGCTCTTCGGTGTACGGGTTCCACATGACTCGACTCTCCCTGTGCGGGTCGGAGGCGCCGTCCGGGGCTCTCCGCCCGGGTGCTTTGGGCAGCGAATATTCGTACACGAAATAATTGGACCGGCCAATCCATCGCGGGAAACGTCGGAAAGACGAGGGAATACCGCTATCACCCGCGCGAGCGCACGGCGACGGCGCGAGCGGAGGGCGACGGCGCGAGCGGAGGGCGACGGCGCGAGCGGAGGGCGACGGCGCGAGCGGAGGGCGACGGCGCGAGCGGAGGGCGACGGCGCGAGCGGAGGGCGACGGCGCGAGCGGAGGGCGAGCGAGCTTCGCTCGCTGACGGTGAATCGCGGGTCTCGTCACTTTGGTTTGTATGCAAACCATCCAGTGAGGAGTATCCCCCCACGGCACCGTGACCGATCAGGCGGCTAGATGTGCGTTCGACGGATCAGGTCGTCGGCCGGGACCCGCGCGCCGGGGGACAGGCCGCGCGTCAGTTCGTCGGCGGGACACTCGCCGCGTTGGACGATCTCGGCGAGGGGCGCGAGGAAGACGGTTTCGTCGCGGCCGCTCGCGTCCGTCTTCGCGCGGCGGCGGAGGCCGGCTTCCGCGATCTCGAGGACGCGAAGGGCGAGGCTCTGCGCGGACGTGCTCCCGACGTTCGCACGAAGGCCGCGCGTGACGAGCGACGGCCGTGCCGCCTCGAGATCCGCGACGGACAGCGTCTCGGCGAGTTCGGCGGCGAGATCCAGACTCGTCTCGTCGTAGACGATGCCCGTGAGGAGCGCGGGGACGGAGCCGAGGAGGCGCTCCGGGAGCATGTCGCACGCGCGCATCTCGATCGTTCGCTTGAGGCGCGCCTCCGGGAACAGCGTGTTCACGTGGAGCTGCCAGTCCGAGAACGTCGCGCGGTGGCCCTCGAACCCGTTCGCGAGGAAGTCCCGGAACGTCTGCCCCGTGTTCAGGACGAACGTGTCCCCCCGGCGAAAGAGGAACATCCCCGCGTCGAGCGCCCACTCGACGTAGTCCTCGTACGTCGGGTTCTTCTTGCCCGCGACCGCGGGGACGAGCCCGGACCTCGAAGGGTCCATGTGGAGCCACACGTCTCCCCGTTCGCTCTTCCGCTCGGAGACGCGACCCTCGTAGAACGGCGAGTTCGCGGTCATCGCGTGGATGATCGGCGCGAGCTTCGACAGCACGACGACCTTCTTCATCGCGTCGGCCTCGCTCGAGTAGTCGAAGTTCGCCTGGACCGTCGCGGTGCGACGCATCATGTCCAGCCCTCGGGCTCCGCGCTCCGGCAGGTAGCGCTTCATCACCGAGTACCGTCTCTTCGGGACCCAGGGCAGATCGGCCTGCGTCGCGATCGGATGGAAACCGACGCCGAGCCACGTGAGCCCGATCTCCCGCGAGACTTCCTGGAGCTCCACGAGGTGCTCGCGCATCTCCCGATCCACGGCGTGGACGTCTTCGTGAGGGGCGCCGGACAGCTCGAACTGCGCCCCGGGCTCGAGGGTGATGGAAGCCGCGCCGCGAGTCAGCGCGATGATCGGCCCGCTTTCCGTCTCCCGCTCCGGATGCCAGCCACGCTCGGAGACGAGGTAGGAGAACAAGCGCTCGACGCCCTTCGACCCCTCGTACGCGAGGGGCGTCCCTCCGGGGGCGTGGACGCCGATCTTCTCAGCCTCCCCGCCGATCCGGAATGCTTCCCGGGGCTTCTCCGACTGATGAAAGAGCTGGGACAGTTCCGAACGCTTCACGAGCGCGCGTTCGTCGTCGGCGGTGGACTTCATCATCGGAAGAGCTGCTTCTGGGGCCCGGAAGCGGGGCCGCAAGTTCTATCCGAAAACGAGCGCGTTTTGCCGAGGGTCGCGGAATCACCGTCGTTTTTGCCCGTTTCCCCGGGAGAGAGGTCGAGAGTACATTCTTCGGTCATGGATTTTCTTCGCCGCGCTCTCGGGCTTTCGTTGACCGTCCCACTGATCGTCGCCGCGTGCGGCGGGAACGACTCGAGCTCGTCCCCCGGCGGCGTCGCCCTCGCGGACCTTCCCGACCAGCTCGCGGGCGCGCTCTGCGACGCGGTCGATCCGTGCTTCGGACCGCTCCTCGCTTCCTTCCTGAAGGGGAAGGACTGCAAGACGAGCCAGATCGAATCCCTCCAGCAAGGCGAGTTCTCGCTCCTGCAGACGGCGATCGACGACGGACGCGTGAAGTACGACGGCACCCGGGTAGCGGCGTGCCTCTCCGCGGTGAAGGCGGCCGCGTGCGACGTCATCTCGACGCGGCTTTCCGACCTCTGCCCGGGCGTCATCACCGGCACCGTCGCGACGGGTGGCGATTGCACGATGAACGCCGAGTGCACCCCGGGAGACTTCTGCGACGAGTCCTCGACGTGTCCCGGAAAGTGCGCCGCGCTCCTCGGCGAAGGGTCGGCCTGCACGGACGACGACGAGTGCAAGAGCGGCATGGTCTGCCCGGATTCGACGAAGGTGTGCACGAACGCCGGGAAGAAGGACGACGCTTGCGAGGGTCCGGACCACGCCGGTGCGTGCGGCGGCGGTCTGATCTGCGCTGGAGCGTCGGACACGAAGGCCGGCCAGTGCGAGACGATCACGTCCGCCTTCGCCGCGGAGGACGGCGCGCCGTGCGATCCGACGGCATCCGTGCTCTGCGCGGAGGGGCTGGTGTGCGCGGCGCTGTCCGTCGACCAGGCGGGCGCCATCACCTGGAAGTGCGAGAAGGCCGCGACCGGCTCGGACTGCCACGTCGCGTTCCCGGAGTCTTGCCCCGAGGGGCAGTACTGCAAGCTCACGCCGAACACGCTCGACGGAAAGTGCACCGCTCTTCCCGGCGACGGCGACGCCTGCGCCGCTCACGCGGAGACGGACAAGACGAAGGATCTCTGCTCGAACACCACGACGTGCGTCGCCGGTACCTGCAAGGCGATCCAGGACGACGGCGCGGCGTGCACGACGGACGAGGAATGCCTCAGCAAGGTGTGCGCGAACGAGAAATGCTCGCCCACCCGGTGCGGTGAGGTCCCGGCGAAGTAGCCGGGCTCACGCCGCCCGCTTCCGGGGCTTCGCGACGAACTTCCGGTCGAAGATCCGGACGCGGCGAACGAGCAGGTCGAGCAGGAACACCAGGAGCGCCGCCGAGAGAGCGCGGCCGAAGAGCGGCTCCCGGTAGACGATCTTCTCGTTTTTCGGATCGAACACGACGGGCGGCGCGGGATCCAGGACGCCGCCCGTCGCCGCCACCAGGCGTCCGAGGCGCGCGACGTCGGGCTCGAACGCGGAATACTCGCGCGGATACGGGTTCTCGACCTCCGCGTAAGAGACGCCCGTCGGATGGAGCGCGCCGTCGTCGCCGACACGCGAGTGCTCGGCTTCGAGGAGGAACGCGCCGTAGTCCGGCAGCCGGAAATCCGCTTCGTAGCGACCGGGCGCCGTCTGTCGCATCGGGACGTCCATGCGCTTTCCCTTCGGCTCGGGACCGGTCACGGTCAGCTTGCTCTCCAGGCCGTCCTCGAAGCGCTCGTCCGCGGTGAAGGCGTCCACGATGGCGCGGACCCGGCCGTCTTCCATCTCCGTCCGCATGTCGAGCTCGCGGCGGTGCTTCTTCCGCATGTGCTCCCGGACGAGCTGGCCCCAGAATTTCGAGAACCCGGACCAGCGGAGCCAGTCCGTCGCCCACTGGTTCTTCACGTCGCTCGTCCACGCGAGCGTCCACCCGAGGCCGACCCTCATGCGGGCGAGGATCGGTTCGTCCTTGTCGCTCGCGAGGATCTGCTGCGCCGGGGGCTCCCGCATCTGCGTCGCGACGTACCCGTGGAGGAAGGGCGCGCTCTGGATCGCGACGCCGTTCAGGAAGTCGGCGGAGCTCGTCTGGGTGACGGGGAACCACTCCTCCACGGCGGCCTGACGCGAGACGAGCTCCGTCTCCCGCGTGAAGATCCGGGGCAAGCTGTTCGGGTCGGGCACGTGGTGGTACCTGCCGCCGCCCGTATCGGCGATGGTCCGCAGGAAATCGGCGTCGGCGCCCTCTCCGAGCCCGACGGTCGTCACCGTCATGGACTCGGCGACCATCGCCTGCACGAGATCGCGGATGCCCTGCGAATCGGCGCGGCCGTCCGTGAGGAGGATGACGTGCTTTCGCCGCGCCTGGACGACGGTCATGTCCTGGTAGGCCATGTCGAGCGCGGAGAAGATCTCCGTGCCGCCGCCGGGCTGGATCCGCGCGATCTCCGCCTCGATGCGCGTCCGGTACCGCGCGGGCTGCATCTTCACGTAGCGTATGGGGCTCGAGTCGAACGCGACGACCTCGATGAGATCGTCTCCCTCGAGCGTGTCGACCGTCGCGCGGCACGCGGCCTTCGCCATCTCCAGGGGAAGCCCCGTCATCGAACCCGAACGATCGATGACGAGCGTCATCGCGACGCTCGGCGCGTCCTTCCGGTGCTCGGCGTCCATGCGCACGGGGAGGATTCGCTCGATCGTCGAGTGTGCCCAGCCGCCGAGCCCGAAGCCGGCAGGTCCTCCGGCGAACAGGAACCCGCCGCCGAGATCCCGGACGTAGCGCTCGACGAGCGCCTGAGACGAGAGCGACACCTGCTCCGCGGGGACGTCGGAGAGGATGAAGAAGTCGTACCGTTCGAGCTCCTCGAGGGACCCCGGGAACGCCGTCGCGGCGCGGACGTCCACGTCGAACTCCTGCGCGCCGAGCGCGCTCGAGAGGTAGTTCGCCCGCTGGGGCTGCCCCTCCACGTACAGCACCGCCGGACGGCCCGGGACGTCCAGCGACGCCGTCACGCGGTTGTTCGCCGCGAAGGTGTCCTCCGCCATCCGATCCACCTCCGCCGCGTAGGTGACCTTGCCGCCGAAGCGCACGACCGACGAGAACCGCACGTCGTTCGAGCCCGGCGACAGGTCGACTTCCTTCACGCCGCCGAGGCCGTTCAGGACCTCGCCCTGATAGAGCCGGATCCGCGCCTTCGTCTTCCGGCTCGAATAGACGTCGGCCGTGACCTCGAAGGGCTCGCCGATCTGCACCTTCCCGGGGACGCCGAGCGACCGGATTGCGACCTCCGCGGGAGGCGGGCGCCGGGACGGCACGGCATGGACCTCGACGCCGAACGACCGCGCGCGGTCGGCGGCAGCGAGGACGTCTCCCGACGTCTCGACGCCGTCCGAGAGCAAGACGACACGCTTCAGGTATCCGGGCGGGAACACGGCGTAGGCGAGATCCAGCGCGGCGCCGATGTCCGTCGCGGCCGACGCGCGATCCCCGGTGCCGGGGCCCGGCGGAGTCGCGTCGTGGCGGAGGGCGGAAGCGGGGGGGAGCTCCGGACCCTGCCCGAGCTGGACGAGCCGCGGACGCTTCGCGAAGGTGACGAGCTTCACGAGGTCGTCCGGGGGCTTCGCCGCGAGGAGCGCCTGCGCACTCTTCCTCGCGTCTTCGAGCGCCTCCGCCGAGATGGAGTCGCTCACGTCGAGGAGGAGCACGGTGCACACCTTCCGTGTCTCCGCGGTCCGAGCGGGACGCGCGAGGGCGAGGGCGATCGTCGCGAGGAACCCGAGGCGGAACAGGATCGCGAGCACGCGCTGCTGCCACGGGAGGTCCGATAGCGAGCGGACGAGCGAGAGCGCGAGCAGGGGGAGGAGACCGAGGACCGCGAGCGGCCGCGGATCGGCGAGGGTGAACGTCGAACCTCCCCGCTTCCACTCGAGCGCCGCGGGCGGAACGGCGCCGAGCCTCGTGAAGAGGAGCGCCGCGAGCGCGAGGGAGGCGGCCGTCGCGAGGACCACGACGAGCAAGGCGCGAACGCGCTGGGTCAAACCGTGATCCTCCGGTGGTAGGAGAACCACTCGAGCACCGAGAGGAGGACCGCCGCGGCGACGAGGTAGACCCAGATCTCGCGCCGGACGCCGACGGAGAATCCCTCGACCTTGCCCGCCGCGGTCTTGCCGACGGAGAAGGATTTCCCGGGCTCGATGCGGCTCTCGGCCGGATCCGAGAGGTTCGCCGCGAATAGCGTCCCCGGGGCGCCTTCGGCGAGCGACAGCTCGTAGAAACCCGCGCGCTCCCCGAACAGCGACGCGCGGCCGTCCTGGACGGGCACCTCGTGGACGACGCCGCCGGGATCCTTCACCCACGCCACGGTGCCTTCGCCCGGCACCGGGAGCTTCCACGGCTCGCCGGTGCGATACGCCGAGAGGTAGCTCGCGTCCTCTTCCGCGAAGGTGTGGATGACGTTCAAGACGAAGAGCGGCCACGCGACGCGCAGCACGAGATCGCTGTTGCGCGGGTCGAAGCCGAGCGCGACGAAGGGACGCGCGTCTCGGCGCCCGGAGACGAGGATCGGCCCGCTCTCGCTCGCTCCGACGACGTGGTCCGACGCTTCCGGCACGAGGGCGTGCCCGCGCGCGACCTGGACGTTCTCGACCGCCATGAACCGCAGGATCGGGCTCTTTCGGTCCCACGAATCGAAGCCGAAGTCCGTGAGCGGCTTGCCGAGTTTGAGCGGCCCGCCCTCGGCCGGCATGTCCAGGTAGAGCGCCCCGCCGTGCTCGGGGAGCGCTCCGCCGACGCCGTCGAAGATCGTGACGTCGAACGGGCCGTCGGCGCGGTACTCCGCCGGCCCCACCGTCGTCACGTCGAGGTACTCGTCGAGGAGGAGCGCGGCCTCGAGGTACGTGTTGCCCTTCGTCACGACCTGCACGCGAGCACGGCGCCGCTCCGGCATCAGCGCGTACGCGCGATCGTCCGCGGGGAGCTCGTCCTTCGCCGACGTGAGCTTGATGCGCGCCTCGAGCTTCCGGCTCGCGCCGCCGAGATCGCCGTAGACGCGTGGCAGCCGCTCGTTCGGCTTCAGGGAGAGCCGCGTGACGTCCACGACCTCGCCGTCCCCGAGCAGGGACAGCTCGACGTCCGCGGGCGCGTCGTTCGTGTTCGTGACCTCGAGGAGGACCTCGTAGCGAGACGCATCCAGCGGGTATCGCCGGACGGAAAACCCCGTGACGGCGACGTTCCGCCCGCTCGCGCCGATGGGCGCGAAGGACACCTTCACCGCGCCGAGGTCGAGGCCCTCCGTGTCCTCCTTCGTGAAACCCGCGCCGTCGCTGACGACGACGATCTCCGGGTGCGGCGCGCCGCGAAGCGCGTCGAGGGCGAAGGCGAGGGCGCGCCGGACGTCCGCGTGCGTCTCCGTCGCCTCGAGACGGAGGATCCCGTCGCGGAGATCCGCGGGTTCGCCGGTCATCGTCGTGAGGGGCGCGACGCTCGCGTCCATCTTCGCGACGAGCATGCGGTCCGCGGACCCGAGCCCGGAGACGAGCTCGGCGGCCTTCTTCTTCGCGACGTCGATGCGACTCGGCAGGACGTCCGTCGCCTGCATGGACGCGCTCGTGTCGACCAGGACGACGACGCTGCGTCCTTCGCCGGCGCCGGCCGCCGGCCGCGGATCCGCGAGCGCCGCGATGACGAGCCCCGCGATGACGAGCTGGAGGAGCAGCGAGAGGAGGCTCCGGAGCCGCGAGAAGAGCTCGGAGGCGTCCTTGTCGCGCAAGACGCGCTGCCAGATCGGCGAGAACGGCACCGCGACGGGGCGCCGCCGGAGCTTCAGCACGTAGAGCAGCGCCGTCGCGAGGAAGACGCCGGCGACCGTCGCGACGAGAGCGCCGGTGGAGAGGCCCACGAAGTGCATCAGCGGAGGAATCCCCCGCGCCGGAAGACCCGGAGCACGAGCTCGTCGAACGGCGTGTCCACGTCGGCCTGGAAGTACGGCACCTGGCTCCGCGTGCAGAACCGCTCGATCTCCTGGAGGTGCTCCCGGTACGCGACCTCCATCTTCGCGAGGAGCGCGTCCGTCACGGTCACCTCGCGCTCGTCACCCGTCTCGCAGTCGTAGAGGTGGACGTCGCCGCGGAGCTCGGGGCGCGCGTCTCTCGGATCGACGACGTGGAGCACGTAGGGCTCGAACTTCGCGTACCGGAGCTCGTTGATGCCGCGTTCGAAGCCCGCGGGGTCGTACAGGTCGCTCACGAGCACGGCGAGCCCGCGTCGCTTGTGCTGCGCGACGACCTTCTCGATCGCCGCCTCCAGACCCGTCTTGCCGGACGCTTCCAGGTCTTCCAGGAAGTGGAACACCTTGAAGATGCGACCCTTGCCGCGCGCGCTCGGGATCTGGGAGACGACGCCCTCGTTCACCGCGACGACGGAGATGCGATCGAGGTTCGAAAGCCCCACGTACGCGAGCGCCGCGACGAGGCGGCGCGCCTGGTCGAACTTCCTGCCGTCGCCGAACCCCATGGACCCCGAGCAGTCCACGATGAAGTAGATGCCGAGGTCTTCTTCTTCCTCGTACAGGCGCACGAGGAGCCGACCGAACCGTTGATAGACGTTCCAGTCGACGAAGCGGAAGTCGTCCCCGGGGACGTAGTCGCGGTGATCGGCGAACTCGACGCCGCTACCCTTCTTCTTGCTCCGCCGCTCGGCGCGCATGCGACCCGCGAACACGCGTCGGCTCACGATGGCGAGCGTCTCGAGCTTCGTCTGGAAGTCGTCGTCGAAGAGCGACGTCCTCGGGGCACGACGCTCGGCCGCGACCTTCGGCTTCCTCAGGAGATCGAGCACGCCCATGCGAGAGTCCGATGGAGCTCCGTCGACGACCCGGGCGGCCGGAGCCGCCCGCGCCGTCAGCCCTTCTCCTCCGGGAGCTTCTCGAGGATCTCGCGGATCACCTGGTCGGCCTTCACGCCCTCTGCCTCGCCTTCGAACGAGAGCAGGACGCGGTGCCGGAGCGCCGGGAGCGCCGCGGCCTTCACGTCCGCGATCGCCGCCGCGAACCGGCCTTCGAGCAAGGCCCGGATCTTCGCGGCGAGGAGCATCGCCTGCGCGCCGCGGGGCGAGGCGCCGGTGCGGACGAAGCGCTTCACGCGCTCCGGGGCGTCGGCGGTCTCCGGGTGGGTGGAGAGGAGGAGCCGCACCGCGTAATCCTGCACGTGCTTCGCGACCGGGACGGTGCGCGCGAGCGCCTGCATGGAGAGGACGTCCTCCTTCGAGACCACCTTCTTCACCGCCGCCACGTAGTCCGTCGTGGTGCGGTCGAGCACCTGGTGGAGCTCGTCCCGGGACGGGAAGGAGACGTGGAGCTTGAAGAAGAAACGATCGAGCTGCGCCTCCGGGAGCGGGTACGTCCCCTCCATCTCGAGCGGGTTCTGCGTCGCCAGCACGAAGTAGGGCGCGTCGATGGGATACGTGTTCCGCCCGACCGTCACGCGCTGCTCCTGCATCGCCTCGAGGAGCGCGCTCTGCGTCTTCGGCGTCGCGCGGTTGATCTCGTCGGCGAGGAGCACGTTCGAGAACACCGGCCCTTTCCGGAACTCGAACGCGCGGCTCCCGCCGCCACCCTCGTCGATGACGGTCGTCCCGATGATGTCCGCCGGCATGAGATCCGGCGTGAACTGGATGCGGGAGAACTCGAGTCCCATCGACTCGGCGAGCGTGCGGACGAGCATCGTCTTGCCGAGCCCCGGGACGCCTTCGAGGAGCGCGTGGGAGCCCGCGATCATGCACGTCAGCACGCCGTCGACGATGTCCCGCTGTCCGACGATGACGCGCCCGACCTCCTCTCGGAGGAGCCCGATCTTCTTCTGGAACGCTTCGACGTCGCTCCGCACTTTGTCGGCTTCGGCCATGTTTCGTTTCGTCCTTCGGTTTTCTCGCGGAGTTCAGTCGCGCGGTCGGATGAGCTGGAAGTAGCGACGCACGTAGAATCGATAGCCGGGCGGGATCTCGTCGTGGCCGAGGACCTCCTCGGCCACGTTCTCGTAGTCCGCGTACACCTTCTTGTAGCCGCGACCCACGAACCCGCGCTCGGCGGCGCCGTAGATCACCTGGCTCGTCGAATCGCCCTGACCGGTGTCGACTGCCTGGGCCGTCGTGTCCTCGGTCTTGCCGGCGAGGGCGGTCTTGTCGCCGCGGACGTTCTCGTCGTGGCCGGTGCCCCACTCCTCGCCCCCGCCGCCCGGGCCGCTTCCGGGGCCGCCGCTCTCGCTGCCCTGTCCGGGCATCGACGCGCCTCCGGGGCCGATCACGAGGCCGCCCGGACCGCCGGGCTGCCCACGGCCGAGACGGAGCTCCGTCTGTCCCTGGCCGTCCTTGCCCTGACCACCCTGGCCGTGCCCCTGGCCGCGTCCCTGACCACTCGACTGGCCACTTTGCCCCCGGGCTCGCTGACCGAATGCCATCATCCGCTTCAGACGATCGCGCCCGGCCTGTCCTTCTTGCCGGAGCATCTGCCGGAGCTCCTCCACGCGCCGGAGCATTTCCTTCTTCTGCTCGTCGCTCAGCTTGCGATCGGCCGTTCTGTGGATGTCCTCCGCAGACTGCCGGAGATCCTGGGCGCTGTCTCCGAGCTCCTTCATGAGATCGCTCGCGGCCTTCGCGAGGTCCTTGTCGAGCCCAGAGAGGCCTTCGCGCGCGGCGTCCGAGCGGCCCTGATCCCGGTTCAGCCGCTCGAGGCGACGCTCCGTTCGGTTCAGCTCCGCCTGCTCGGAGGGGGTGAGGCCGCCGTTCTCCTTCTTCTTCAGGAGCCGTTTCCGGCGCTCTTCGAGCTCACTCCGCTCCTGGGTCGCCTTCGCGCTCTTCGCGGCGGCGGCCTGGCTCGCCTTCTCGAGAGACTTCCGGAGCTCCTCGAGCTTCTGCTTGTCGACGGCCTTCTTGGCCGTCTCCACTCGCTTCGCGAGGTCTTCCATCGCGTGCTCGGCGTCCGTGAGGCGCTTGTCGGCGAGAGCCCGCGCGACGGGCTTCGCGAGGCCGCTCTTGTCGAGCTCCTTCGCCACGTCGTCGAGCGCCTCGTCGAGGGCGGACGTGTCGAGATCCGCCGGGCTCTCCAGACCCCGGGCGAGGTCGTCCAGCCGTCGAAACACCTCGCGGCGGTCCAGCCGCCGCTCGGCGAGATCCTCGACGAGCTGGTTGAAGCGGCGGGCGCTCGACAGGGCCGTCGGGTCGGAGGTGTTCTGCGTCATGTCCTCGGCGATCCGCCGGAGGAGCTCGACGTCGTCCGCGCCGAGCAGGAGCGCGTCCACGTGCCTCGGGGGCGGCGGCACGACGCGTTCCACGGGCACCTCGAGGAGCGCGATCCCACCGCACGCGACGAGCAGGAGCAGCACCGCCGGGGCATCCCTCGGCGCCCGGAGCGGCACGGCCTTCGGCGGCGAGGCCGCGTCGGCGAAGCGCGCGGCGTCCTCGATGGCGGCCTCCATGAGGGACGTTCGGGATTCGGCGGAAACTCCTGCGAATTCGAGGGCATTGGTGATGCGATCGTCGAGCCCGTGGTGGCGGTCCAGGGCGAGCGCGCCGCGCGTGCTCGGGGCGTGACGCAGGGCAGCATGGAGCAGCAGGCCGAACCAGACGAGAAGTGGAACCGCCCCGCCCCAGGCGAGTCCCCGCACGGCGGATGGCGCGCCGTGCGTGACCTTCACCACCGACAGGGCGAACGCCACGTAGGCGAGAAGCAGGACGGCGCCGAGCGACGCCCGGGCGAGGATTTCGTTCAGCCGAAGACGCAGCGCCGCCGAGCGGGCCTTCCGCGACATGAGCCCGAGAGCGCTCGCTCGATCCATCCTTCTCTTCTCGCGGAGCCGATTTCCGAACGTTTGAACCGGCGCCGGACTTCCGTCTTGGGATGGTAGCGCGGGCCCCCCACGAGGACGACTTTGGTTCGTTCGGGGGCCGTATGGCGGTCCCCGCGGGCCGGGTGGCCCGAGGACGGCGTGGGGCCACCCCGCTGCGGCGCTTGATTCCTCGGGGTGGGTGGTTTCCAAATGGCGGAGTCGCGAGGAAAAAACCGATGTCAGAGCCCTCCCAGCCGGTCACCGTGCTCGTCGCCGACGACGAGCCCAGCACGCTCGCCCTCGTCGCTTCCCACGTCCGCTCGAAGGGCTACAAGGTCCTCGAGGCCACGGACGGCGATCAGGCGTGGCAGCTCGCGTACGAGCACCTGCCCGATCTCGTCATCCTGGACGTGATGATGCCCGGGATGAGCGGGTGGGAGGTCTGCCGGAAGATCCGGGAAGCCGTATCGCTCGCACACACGGGCGTCATCATGCTCACGGGCATCGGCGAGAACCTGAACGAGATGACGTCGCCGCTCTACGGCGCCGACACGTATCTCGACAAGCCCTTCGAGTTCTCGCTGCTGGACGAGAAGATCACCGAGACGCTGGGTGAGCGACGCGCGGGGACGATGGGCCGACCCGATCCCGAGCTCGCGGCGCGGAAATCGAGCCACCCGCCACCGGCGCCGAAGACGAATGGTCTCGCGGCGAAGCCGAAGAAGGAGCCCGCGCCGGCGAGCGAGGAACCAGCGGAGGCGAAGCCGCTCGTGAAGGCGCCGCGAAAGGCGAAGCCCGCGGCAGAGAAGCCTGCGCCCGCGCCGAAGGCGGCAGCGGCGGCGCCCAAAGCGAAGGCGACCGGGAAGGCCACGCCGAAGAAGGCCGCCGCGAAGAAGGCCGCGCCCGAGGCCGCGAAGAAGGCCGCTCCCAAGGCCGCGAAGAAAGCTGCCGCGAAGAAGGCTGCGAAGAAGGCCGCTCCCAAGGCCGCCGCGAAGAAGGCCGCGCCCAAGGCCGCGAAGAAAGCCGCCGCGAAGACCGCCGCGCCCAAGGCCGCGAAGAAAGCCGCCGCGAAGACCGCCGCAAAGACGGCCGCGAAGAAAGCCGCCGCGAAGACCGCCGCAAAGACGGCCGCGAAGAAAGCCGCCGCGAAGAAGGCCGCTCCCACGGCCGCGAAGAAGGCTGCGCCCGTGAAGGCCGCCGCAAAGACGGCCGCGAAGAAAGCCGCGCCGTCCAGGGCCGCTCCGCCGAAGAAGCCGGGGCCGGCGAAGAAAGCCCCCTTCGCAGTCGAGTCCCCGTCGGACGAATCGGTGATGTGAACTCGAGCGCGCGAGACTCGGGCTCGAGTCCGCGCGCCCCGATCGGCAGAAACCCGAGACTCGCTTGGCTGGACGCTAGCCCGGCGGCGGAGGTCGCGAGGCGGCCGTCACTGCGCTCGCTCGCTGGCTATGCATGTAGAGCGGAAGCGGCCCCGGATCGCGCGCGAGGGTCCGTTCGACCCAGTCCGGAGGCGGCAGCGATTGCACGGTGAACGTGATCTGCCGCGTCGCGTGGTGCTCCTCGAGCGAGAAGTACCCTTCGTCCACGAGCGCGCACAGCATCCCAAACGTGTGGCTCGGCGTGGAGATGGGGTGCGCGCCGGCGCTCGAGATGAATGGGTTCAGATCGCACGCCATGAACGGGCGCCGCCGTCGCTCCGCGTTTCCCAGGAAGTCCTCGAGGAGCGTCCGGTAGATGCCGCGGAAGTATCCCTCCGCGAACGCCACCCACTCGAGCGGCTTCGTGATCGCGAACTTGCCGTGCGGCGGAAGCACCGCGCGCACGCGGTTCCGCTCGAAGAACCGGCGCAGAACGGCGATCGTGTGGATGTAACGCTCGAACGCCATCGAGTAGCTCTGGCCCGCGACCGTGAAGATCGGGATCACGTACGCGTGCGTCTCCGGCTTGTCGACGAGACCGGTGCAGATGATCGTGTCCCCGGGCACCGCGACGCCGAGCTCCTCGTCGTAGTAGAGGACGCAGTCGTTCGAGTGCCCGGGCGTGAAGAGGGCCCAGAAGCCGTCGGGGAGCTGAGCTTGATCCACGAAGCGGAGCGCCGTCTTCGGCGTGCGGCTGAAGTACCGCCCGTACTGCTTCCTGAGCTCGTGATCGGCCATGGCGTCGGGCGAGAGCTCGTTGAACGCGATGAGGCCCCAGTGGGCGCGCGTGAGGAAGAGCTCGTACGTCTCGTTCAGGAACGCGGCCTCCGGGTGCGTGAGGAAGCGATAGCTCGCGGAGTGGAGGTAGATCGGGGCGCGCTCGCCCTCCGGATATCCGCGCGCCGCGACCAGTCCGGCGCTTCCGGCGTGGTCGCCGTGGCAGTGCGTGACGAGGACGCCGTCCAGGCGAGACACGCCGTGCGCGTCGAGCGCCGAGAACGTCTCTCGTAGAACGTCTTCTCGCGCGGCGCTCGCCTCGAACAGGAACGCGCGGCCGTGCCGTTTCCGGAGGACGAGGTTCACGAGCTTCGGGCTCGGGTAACCGCTCGGGACGGGGACGATCGCGACTTCTTTCTCGATACCCAGGGTCTCGAATGCCGTCTCGAACGGGAGCATGAGAAGGCTCACTCTAGAGGGAATTGTCGTCTCGTCTACCGGCGTGCGGCTCCGGACGTCCGGGTCATGCCTTCCCGAGCACGACCTGGTTCCGCCCGGCTCGCTTCGCCCGGTAGAGCGCGTCATCGGCGGTCGCGAGGAGTCGATCGGCGTCCGCGGCGCGATCTCCCGGGCAATACGCGACGCCGAGGCTCGCCGTGACCCGCGCGATTGCCGGCATGTCCTCGATGGCTTTCCGCAGCTTGTCGGCGAGCGCGACCGCCGCGGGTTCGTCGACGTCCGAGAGGATGACCGCGAACTCCTCGCCGCCGTACCGAGCGACAAAGTCGGTTTTTCGGATGCTGCTCCGGAGCGTGTTCGCCACCTTCACGAGCACGGCGTCACCCGCCGGGTGACCGAGCGTGTCGTTCACGCGCTTGAAGTGGTCGATGTCGATGGAGACGACGCCGAATTTCCGTCCGCGGCCCGCTTCGAGCACGTACTCGCCGAGCCTCCGGCGAAACGCGCGCCGGTTCGGCAGGCTCGTGAGCTCGTCCGTGACGGCGAGCTCCGCGAGGCGCGCCTCGGCCGCCTGCAGCGACTTCACCGTGAGACGCAGCTCGAGCTCGTCGGCGGCGAGCGCCGAGAGATCGGAGAGCACCTGGAGCTCCTCGGCCGTCGCCGTGCGCGGCTTCTGGTCGATGACGCACAGCGTGCCGAGCGGGTGACCGTCGGACGACACGAGCGGCGAGCCGGCGTAGAACCGGATGAACGGGTCCCCCCGCACGAGCGCGTTGTCGGAAAATCTGGGGTCCTCGCGCGCATCCGCGACGACGAGCGGACCCGGGGCGAGGATCGCGTGCGCGCAGAACGAGTCGTCACGGTGCGTTTCACGGAACTTCACGCCGATGCACGACTTGAACCACTGACGATGCTCGTCCACGAGCGTGACGAGCGCGACCGGAACGTCGAAGAGCCGCGCCGCTATCCGCGTGATGCGGTCGAACGGGATCTCCGCGTCCGTGTCGAGGATCTCGTAGCGGTGGAGCGCCGCGAGTCGCTCGGCTTCCCTCGGGTGTGCGGGGGCGCGCAAGGAGAAGACCTCCGGGTCACGATACGACCTCGGCGACGCGGATGAAACCTCCGGGCGTCGCTCAGAAGGGCGGCTCGGGCGGTTCGCTCTCGGGCAGGACGTCGGCGTCCCCGTCCCCGGGCGATACGGGCAGGGGAAACGCCGCTCGCACGTGGTCCCAGAACGCGCGCACTTCCTCGAGCTCCGTCGCACGCGCGGCGGGCGGGAGCGACGCGACGAGGTCCTTTCCGTACCCCTTGCTGTGGACGCGCTCGTCGAGCAAAGCGACGATGCCGCGGTCGTTCTTGGTGCGGATCAAGCGCCCGAAGCCCTGCTTCAGCGCGATCTTCGCGAGCGGGACGTGGAGCTCCATGAACGGCTTCTTCCCGTCCGCCTCCATGGCCATGGAGCGGGCCTTGATGACGGGTTCGCTCGGAACGGGGAACGGGATCTTCTCCAGCACGACGAGCCGGAGCGCGTCCCCCGGGACGTCCACCCCTTGCCAGAAGCTCGCCGTGGCGACGAGGACGGCGTCGCGAGCGGCGCGGAACCGCGAGAGGAGCGTCGTCTTCGGGGCCTCCCCCTGCACGAAGAGCGGGAGCCCGAGCCCCTTCGCGACGAGGGCCTGATGGATGCCGCGCATGGAGCGGAGGGACGTCGTGAGGACGAACGCGCCCCCGGCCGTGATCTGGACGAGCTCCGCGACCCGTTCGCCGGCCCGCGCGACGAAGTCCGGATCCTGGGGCGGCGGGAGATCGTGCGGCAAGTAGAGGAGGGCGTGCGTCGTGTAGTCGAACGGGGACGGCACCACCGCCTCCTCCACGGACACCGTGTCTCCGTCCAGCCCTAGCCGCGAGCGGATGAACGAGAACGCCTTCGGTCCCGTCGCGCCGCTCTTCCCGCTGGAGAGCGTCGCCGAGGTGAGCACCGCAGCCGGCACGGATTCGAACACCTTCGCGCGGAACAGGTCGGCGAGGTCCACGGGCGAGGAAGAGAGGGACGCGGAGCGACCGCTCGAGTCGAACCAGGTGACGCGCCCGGCGGCTCCGTCCACTATGGTGGACAGATTGTCACGGAGCTCCTGGGCGCGCCGGGCCGCGACCTCCAGGGCGTCCGCCGTCGCGAGCGCGTCCTTCCGGCTGACGACGAGCGACGGCGTCTGATCGAGCCTCCCGCGGGTGGATTCGGCGAGCGCGCCGAGGGCGTCGAGCGCATCGTCCAGAGCGTGGAACGCCTGCTGGCGATCCCCCGTCCAGAAGTCCCGCTCGAGCGTCGCTCGCCCCTCGGCTCCTCGCGCGTCCCGCCCGACGACCTGGAAGAACCGCGCAGCCGCCCCCGCCGCCCCCGCCACGATGGAGGCGCCGCCGAGCGCACCCGCGCCGGAGACCCGCGAGAGGGCGTGTTCGGCGTCCCGGACGAGGCGACTCACGCGCGCCTCCGAGATGCGAACCCCGAAGAACGTGGTCGCGACGTCCTCGAGCTGGTGCGCCTCGTCGAAGATCACGGCTTCGTAGTCGGGGAGCACGCGGCCGGGGTGAGCTCCACGGAGCGCGAGATCCGCGAAGAACAGGTGGTGGTTCACGACGACGATGCGCGCCGCGTCCGCTTCCCGCTTCATCCGCGTGACGAAGCACTCGTCGAAGAACTGGCACGAGCTCCCGACGCGCGTGTCGCTGGAAGAGGTCACCGAGCCGAGTACGGAATCGTCCTCCGAGAGCGAGGAGAGCTCGGAGACGTCGCCCGTCTCCGTCTCGAGCGCCCAGTTCTCGATCCGGGCGAGCGACGCGGCCGCGCTCGGCCGGGAGGCGTCCGCGCTCGTCCTGAACTCCGAGAAGCGTCGCCGGCAGAGGTAGTTCGCGAGCCCCTTCATCAGCGCCGCGTGGGCGGAGCGCCCGAGCGCCCGCTCGATGAGCGGGATGTCCTTCCAGAAGATCTGTTCCTGGAGCGCTCGCGTCGCGGTCGAGACGATCACCTTGCGTCCCGAGAGGATGGCCGGAACGAGGTACGCCATCGTCTTGCCGGTGCCGGTCCCCGCCTCGCAGAGGAGCACGCGGTCCTCCGTGAGCGTCCGCTCGACGGCCTCGGCCATGGCGAGCTGGCCCGCGCGCGCCTCGTAGCCGGAGAGCGAACGCGCGAACGGCCCGTCCGGCCCGAGCAGCTCCGCTGCCATCGAGCTCCGGCCCCGTCAGGCCTTGTTGCTGCTCTTCGGCGGTTCGCTCTTTCCGACCGGAGGCGGAGGAACGGACCCCTCGACGTCGAGGAACTGCACGCCGACGATCTGCCCGTCGGCTTCGTCTTGCGCCCACACGATCCGGACGCCCCGCGGTTCCCCGTCGGCGCCGAGCTCGACCATGTACTCGGCGCCGAGCTCGACGGATTCCTCGAGGACGAGCCGCGCGCCCCCTCGGCTGATGTTCAGTGTCCACCCGGAGGTGTTGAAGTCGTCCTTCCGGAGCCGGACACGCTCGGTCGCCTCTTTGCGGGCCCCGCCGGTTCGGCGGGTACCGTGTACGTCACCCGGCGGAATCGGGATGGACGGAGAAGAACTTCTCCTGGACACGCTCCCGAGCTTACCTCGGCCGGGGTTCACCAACCAATGCTCGCGTTCCTTGACGGTGATTTGCGGCTTTGAGAAGGTGTCGGATGCGATGGACCCCGCCCTGGGGGGGCCGAGGTCCATCGGGATATCATCCACCGCCCGAGTCAGGCCAACTGTCCGAAACCCCGTCCCCACGGAGCGCCCCGCAAGCGCTCCGGTCGAGCCCCCCCGCCGAGCGGCCCACCACCGGAGCCGTGTGGCGCCCCTTCGTGTCCGCGAGCACGCAAACGTCATGGCAAGCCCTACCCCCTCCGAGCTGAAGAAGGAGCTCATCGCGGCCGGGCTCGAGATCTTCCGGGTCCAGGGCAATCGCGTGCACCTCGCCGATCGCGTGCGAGAGAACCTCATCATGGACAGCGGCGTCGCCGCCGTCGCGACGGATCCGCTCGCCGTCCGCCTGGTGCTCCGGGCCCAGGCGAGCCACTTCCCGGGCGAAACACCCGATCAGCTCTTCGGCCGAGCGAGAGGCCTCGCGGGCGGAAGCGTTCAGCGCGGCTACGCCGAGACGGAGGCCACGGTGGTTCCCATCCGGGATCCGGGCGGCGGCCCGGGGACCCTCGACACCTGGTACGAGGTGGTCTTCGAGCGGGTGGTCTCGCGCGCGGACCTGGTGGAGGAGCTCAGGTACGCGCTTTCGGTGGAAAAGGCGGCAAGTACGGGCTAGGTGTAGCCCGCTTTCATGCTCCAGCTACGGCAAGGCGGGACGGGCCAGACGATCATGGCCGTGATCGTTTTCGCGATCATCGTCGTCTTCATCCTGGAATTCCGGCAGACGTCCCGCATGCAGACGGGGTCGATCAAGCGGGAATGCGCCGCGAAGATCGACGGCGACTGTCTCACTCCGAAGGACTACTTCGCCGAGTACGGCCTCGTCGTGCCTCGCAACGTGAGCCTGAAGCAGGTGAAGTCGCTCGGCCTCAGGAAGCAGGTGCTGGACGGGCTCATCGAGCGGGAGCTCCTCGTCGGAGAGGCCCAGCGGCTGGGCGTCGCGGTGGACGAAGAGGCGGCGAAGCAGGAGCTCCGGCTCGGCCGCGCGCACGCGTCGCTCCCGGCCGCGTCCGCGCTCCGGATGGGCCACATGCTGGATCTCGTCGCGGGAGACGAAGACGGGCTGACGCGCGATCTCGTCCGCGAGCTGCCGATCCTGGACGCGAAGACGAACGAGGTGGACGACGACCTCTACGCCCGCGTCGTTCGCAGCATGACGAACCGGAGCCCGAAGGAGTTCCTCAAGATGCAGCAGCGAGAGCTCCTCGCCGCGCGGATGAGGGACATCGTGCGGACCCGCGTCCGCGTCTCCGAGAGCGAGGCGTGGAACGCGTTCGACCGTCTGAAGTCGAGCGCCGTCATCCGCTTCGTGAAGCTGGACGACTCGTGGTTCTCGAAATACGTCGCGAACGTCTCCGACGCCGACGTGGACAAGTGGGTGACGGATCACAAGGCGGAGCTCGATGAGCGCTGGAAGACCGAGTCTTCCAAGTGGAAGCCGGACTGCCTCCTCGCGAGCGAGATCGTGCAGAGCTTCGCCGACGACGCGACGGAAGCGGACAAGTCGCTCGCGAAGGACAAGCTCGACCGCGCCAGGGCGCTCCTCGACAAGGGCAAGCCGTTCGCGGAGGTCGCCCGGCGCTATTCCGACGGCCCGTCGGCGCTCGCCGGCGGCGGCATCGGGTGCCTCACCGCGGCGGGCTACGGGGACGGCGGGGACGTCCTGGAGAAGGCGGTGAGCGCCCTCGCCCCGGGTGCCGTGTCCGGCATCGTCGAGACGAAGAAGGGGTATCACCTGGTCCGGTTCGAGCGGAAGCTCCCGGCGAACGACGTCGAGACCGAGGGTCGCCGCGCGCTCGCGCGCCCGGACGCGCAGCGGGCGGCCGCGGAGGCGAAGGAGCGCGAGTTCGCCGAGAAGCTCATCCACGCCGCGCAGGGCGGAGCTCGGCTGGACGACACCCTGAAGAAGATGGTGCCGGAGGCGGTCGGCCTCCCCGCGCCCGCCGAGGGCACGGACCGGGCGCCGTCTCCGGGAGACGCGAGCGCGGACACGACGGCCGTCGACGATCCGCACGCGCCGAAGGCGGAGATCTCCTCGCCGTTCAGCGTGGACGGAGATCCCGTGCCGGGCGCGTTCGGCGGACCCTCGATCGGCAAGCTCGCGTTCGAGCTCGGCAAGGCCGAGGACGTGAAGCCGGACCCGATCCAGATCTTCGGCGGCCTCGTCGTGATCCAGCTCAAGGAAAAGACGGTCGCGACCCGCGAGGAGTTCGAGAAGGAAAAGGGGCCGATCGTCCGGAGCCTCGAGCTCGAAAAGCGGGCCGACGCGCTCACTCGATACATGGCCCGGATTCGGAAGAACCACGAGGCGAAGATCGAAGTGAACGAGCGCATGCTCGAAGAGCCCAAGAACGCCGACAAGGACTGAGGGCCGGCCTCGGGATTCGAGCCGGCGAATCCGAGAGAGGGGGGACTAATGCCCGCGGCACGTTCGCTCCGCGCGCGGCTCCTCGGCGACCCCGCCGCGGTCATCGCCACGGGTGTCGGAGCCCTCTGGCTCGCGGCGCTGCTCCGCGCCTTCTGGGGCTACGAGCTCGAGACGCCGCGGGGCCGGTTCTGGGGTGTGGCGGACGACGTCTACATCTCCGCGGATTTCGCGCGGACCTTCCTCCAGGGTGGAGGCCTCCGCTGGTTTCCGGAAGCGCCGAAGGTCGAGGGCTTCTCGAACCCGCTCTGGGTCGCCGTGCTGGCCGTCGTGCACGCGCTCCCCGGGTTTCGCGAGACGGACCTCGGCCTCTGGCTCGTCGCGGTGAACGCGGCCGTCCTCGTCGCGCTCGCTCACGCGTACGGGCGCGGGCTCCGCCGGGCCCTGTCGCTCCTCTCCGTGGAGAATCCAACGGCCGGAAGGGTCGCGCTCTCGGTCCTCGTCTCCGCTTCGGGGTGCGTCGTCCTCTGCCACTGCGCGGCGATCGGCTTCGAGACGGCGCTCGCCACGTGGTTCGCGTTCGCCGCGTTCGTGGACGCTCTCGCCGTGGACGGACCCGTCCCCGTCGGCCGCGTCGGCGTCCTCGTGGGCCTCGCGTTCTGGACGCGGATGGACGCCGTCCTGCCGTGTGCCGCGGCCGTCGTGCTCGTCTTTCTCCGCGGCGGCGGCGCTCGCGGCGTGGCCCGGGCGCTGTCGATCGCCTCCGTCATGATGGCGGCGTCGTTCGTGGCGCGGTTCCTCTACTTCGGACAGTGGCTGCCGAACACGTACTACCTGAAGGCGACGGGCTGGCCGCTTCGCCCTCGTCTCGAGCAGGGCATGTTCCTCGCGCTCGCCCCGGTACTCTTGCTCGCTCTCGCGGTCGTGCCCGGGCTGGTCTTAGTGCTCCGGCGGTCGCGAGCCGTCGGCCGCCTGGCGGCGATCGCCCTTCTCCCGTACGGGCTCACCCTCTTCTACAGCGTCCACAACGGCGGAGATCTCGTCGCGGCATTCGGCCTCGATCGCTTCACGGCGATGGGAACGCCGTTCCTCGTCTTCGGTCTCTCGATCGTCGCGCTCGCGCTTCCCGCCGGGCGGGTGTCGGCGTTCGTCGGATCGGCGGTCGCGATGGTCGTCGCCGCAGGGCCGGCACTCGACGGGCTCCGCACGTTCCTCGACCCCCGCGGCGGTGCGCCGAGGGACACGCTCGTGGAGGCCTTCGCCTATCAGGGTGAGCTCATCCGCGACTTCGCACGCTCCGGAGCGCGAGTCGCCGTCTGCGCGGCCGGGGCGACCGTCTACTTCTCGCACGCCGGGGGCGTCGATCTCCTCGGCAAGATCGAACCGCTCGTGGCAAGAGAGCCGGTGCGGGAGCGCGTGCCTCCGGACGCGCGATGCTGGCGAGGCTTTCCGGGCGCCGGCCACAACAAGGAGGACACGCCGCTCGTCTTCGCGGAGCGTCACCCGGAGATCTCCGTCGTGGTGCCGCCCGGACGTGCCCTCGGCGACTACGAGCGGTTCACGTACCGCGGCGTTCCCTTCTACGCGAGACGCGGGACCTCGTTCGTCGACTGGAGCCGGGTGAGTCGAGCGAGGAAGTGACGCGCGCGACGAATCAGCGAGCCGGCCCGGGCACGCGGTCGTCGACGGTGCGCTCGGTCGTGCGAGCGAAGACGCGCGCCGTGACGAGCGCGAGCCGGTCCGCGATGGTGCTCGCTGCGCCTTCGCCGTCGGCGCGCGTCACGTAGGCGAGGACGAGGCACCGTCGAACCTTCGCAGCCACGAAGATCGCGACTCCGCCGAACGCCTCCGACGTCTTTCGCACCGAGTACCCGACCTCGCCCACGTACCCCTCCGGTGCGGCGAGGGGCCGGCGTTCGACGAGCGCGGAGGGATCGGCGCCGAACAGGTCCTTTCGCCACGGACGGGCGATCGCCTCGCAGGTGGCAGGAGACATCACGGAGCCCTCGTGCCAGCTCCGGGCGAGGAGCACGGACTTCGATTCGAGGTGCGTCGCGACGAGCCAGCGACCGCTCGCGTCGTCCACGCGCCACTCGCTCCGGTGGGGGAGCGGAAATGAGACGAAGAAGCGAGCCGAATCCACGACGCCGAAGCCGCGATCGTCCAGCGCGGGCGCGGGCGGCGGGGGCGACGTCTTCGCGGCGGGTCGAGGCGGAGGCGCCCCGGCGCAGGCGAAGGCGGCGCACGCGGAGAGGAACGCGGCTCTTCGGATCAGACGCGGGTGAGCCACTCGGGATGAGAATCGTCCTTGCCGCGGACGACGTCGAAATACCGTTCCTGAAGCGCCTTCGTCACCGGCCCGCGCGAGCCGCCGCCGATCTTCCGGTTGTCGAGCTCCCGCACGGGCGTGATCTCCGCCGCCGTGCCCGTGAGGAACATCTCGTCGGCGAGGTAGACGGCATCCCGCGTGAGGAGCTCCTCGACGACGACGTACCCCTCCTCTCGCGCCAGCGTCATCACCGTGTCCCGCGTGATGCCGGGGAGAATGGAAGACGAGAGCGGCGGCGTCGAGATCCGCGAGCCGTTCACGATGAACACGTTCTCGCCCGAGCCTTCACTCACGTAGCCGTTCACGTCGAGGAGGATCGCCTCGTCGTACCCGCCGAATTTCGCCTCTTGCTTCGCGAGCGTGGAGTTCACGTAGCCGCCGATGATCTTCCCGCGTGACAGCGACGACTGCACCGAGTGACGGCTGAATGACGAGACCTTGCAGCGGATGCCCTTCTCGAGCCCTTCCGCCCCGAGGTACGCGCCCCAGACCCAGGCCATCACGTACGTCTCGACGGGGTTGTCGGTCGGGAGGAGGCCCATCGCGCCCTCCCCGAGGATCACGAGCGGACGAAGATACGCCTCCGGCATCCCGTTCCGGCGGAGCACCTCCGCGCAGGCGGCCGACACCTGGTCCTTCGTCACCCGCGGTTCGAGGAAGGCGAGTCGCGCCGAGGCGAACAGCCGCTCGGTGTGCTCCTCGAGCCGGAAAATCGCCGTTTCGCCCCCCGCCCGGCGATACGCCCGGACGCCCTCGAAGGCTCCGAGACCGTAGTGGAGCGTGTGCGTGAGGAGGGAGATGGGGGACGCTTCCGCCCAGGACCGGATCTCGCCGTCTCTCCAGTAGTTCGTGCCGTGCTCGACCATGATTCGAAGCTCGCTCCGTGGTCGCGAACGCGACCGCGAACCTTCCTGCAGGCCCGGTCGCGATCACGACCGCGACGGACCCGGCGAGGGACGTTACCATCCGCCGTCGCTTTTTTCCTCGGCGGGAAGGCCTCTGTGGTATGCGAACCGGGAACGTTCGGGTTTCCTCGGGGCCACGCCTAGCGTCCGCGTTCATTCGCGACGGGTGGAAATCCAAGCGGGACAGAGGTGTCGACGCGCCGCGTAGCGAGCGGGAGCCTTATCATGGATGACCAGCGCAAGCGTTCCGGCTGGGGCGGCGGACGCCGCCGAAAGCAGCGAAAATCCGAGAAATCCGAGCGGCCCGAGCTGGTCCGCATTGCCGCCCGCCGGCCAGACTCGCCCCTCCTCGCCAAGATCCCGAAGCGGACGATCGCCGCGTCCGCCGTTCCGAAGAAGCAGCCCACGGCGGTCCCCGAAGCGGAGCCCGAGCTCGCCTCGGAGCCGAAGGCGACGGAGCCGCCTCGACGGGCGGCGCGCATCGTGCGCCTCGGGACGGCGCTCGCCGACGACCGCGAGCGCGAGCGCGAGAAGCTCCTCCACCGGGTGATGCAGAGCGACGGGCGCGGCGCCATCTCGCGCGCGACGGAGGAGTTCCTGAGCAAGGGCTTCGCGCTCCCGGACGAGCAGGCCGTTCACCTTCAGCTCCTCGAGCACTTCGACGAAACGCGCGCGCACGACAGCCTCGTCGCGATGAAGCGCCTGCTCGCGGACGAACCGCCCATCAAGCGCCCCGTGCTGGACCAACGACTTCGCCGCCTGGAGGAACACGCCGACGAGCCCGCGATCCGGGCGCTCGCCGCGGATCTCCGGCGCTCGCTCCGGTCGTGAACCGCTCCGGAGCTCCCGGCGGCGCACCGAGCGCCCTCGACTTCGAGGAGGAGTTCCGCGCGCTCCTCCGGAGCCTCGGAGACGGCGCCTCGAACGAGCAGTGCGTGGAATGCGCCGGGTGTCGCGCCTGTCAGGGTTCCACCTTCTGCAGGGACTCCGAGCGGCTCTGTCGGTGCCACTACTGCGTCCGCTGCTCGCTCTGCACGGACTGCTCGCATTGCCGGTTCTCCCGCGGCCTCGTCGCGTGCAACCACTGCATCGAGACGGAGACCTCCGTTCGCTGCTCGTACCTCGTCCGCTGCGTGTCCCTCACGGACTGCACGTACTGCTTCGGCTGCGTCGGCCTCTCGGGGAAGGATTTCCACCTCCTGAACGTGCCGTACGACCGCTCCACGTACTTCGAGATCACGGCGCGGCTCTCGCGGGAGCTCGGCATCTCCGTCGGAAGATGAGCGACGCGGTCCTCGAGGCACTCTGGAAGAAGGTCCTCGACGCCTGGGACGACGAGGCGGCGCACGGCGCGTTCATCGAGCACTGCCGCGCCACGGATCGCCTTCTCGAAGCCGCGGTTCGCTATCGCGGCATGGCCGGCGACCACGTCCGCGGCGCCGCCGCCGACAAGCGCCTGAAGGCCATCGCGCTCCTCGCGGTCGCGAGCCTCGAGACGGAACGATCGACTCCCGCCCGGAACCATTCGGGCGCGGTGAGCGTCGTCCTCATTCTGTTCTTCCTCGGCGGCTCGCTCTGGCTCTTCTTCGCGATGAAGTGACCCGTTCGCGATGAAGTGACCAGCGAACGGTCACGCGCAGGATCCAGTACGGTTGCACCACGGCGCGCAGTCACGACACACCGGCCCCGGCCCGACGCTCGCTTCCGCGGCGAAAATGAGGAATCGAAAGCGCCTGATATACGTTCCCCCCGAAAAAATGCGGGGAGAGCGCTCCCCTGGTCGATAACTTTCGACCTCGCCGCGAGAATCACGCTATGACCCGCGCACCGGACGGTGAGCCTCGCCCACGAGCGAGGGCTCGCCGGGAATTCATGAACGGAGAATCGAACATGGCAAAGCTTGCAAACTGTCTCGTGGTCCTCGGTCTCGCCGTGGCTTGCGGCTCCGAGCAGAAGCCGCCCCCGGCGGCCCCGACGGGTCCGACGGTCGCCCCCGCGGCCGCCCCGACGCCGACCGCCTCCACGGAGAAGCCGGACGACGACGCGACCAAGGGCCAGATCAACATCTCCGACGAGATCAGGAAGGCCTGCGGGATCACCGATGCCGAGGCGTTCTTCGACTACGATTCCGCGAACGTCCAGCCTGCGGCGAAGGCCGTCCTCACCAAGCTCGCGAAGTGCTTCACGGACGGGCCGCTGAAGGGCCGGAAGATGAGCCTCGTCGGCCACGCCGACCCGCGCGGCGAGGAGGAGTACAACATGGTCCTCGGCGGCAAGCGCTCCGAGAACGTGAAGAAGACGCTGGTTTCCGTCGGCCTGCCCGACGCGCAGGCGACGACCACGTCCCGCGGAGAGATGGACGCGACGGGAACGGACGAGGCGGGCTGGTCGAAGGACCGCCGCGTCGACATCGTGCTCGCGAGCTGAGCCGCGGCGCGACCGGAGGAGCAGGGAGAGAGCCCGCATGAAGCCCGAGCCCAAGGAGATCGATCCCCTTCAGCTCATGTTCGGTGCGTCGGGCCCGGTGCTCGTCGTGCTCCTGCTCCTCCTCGGCGCGTCCCTCGCCGTGTGGATCATCTGGTTCTTGAAGACGCTCCAGGTGAACCGCCTCCGGGCGCGGAACCGGGACTTCGAGCGCGAGGCGGACACCATCACGAACGCGAACGATCTCATCCAGCTCGCGCTCCGTCACGAGGACGCACCCGGCGCTCGCATCGTGATGGAGCTCGCGAAGCGCCATCACCAGCAGAACCTCTCCGCCGAGCTCCTGAAGGCCGTCGCCCGCCGCGCGATCGCGACGGAAGAGCAGCGCGCCTCGAGCCTCATGCCGACGCTCGCGAGCATCGCGAGCGCGTCGCCGTTCGTCGGTCTCTTCGGCACGGTGTGGGGCATCATGAACGCGTTCATCAAGATCGGCGTGGAGAAGAGCGCCTCGCTCCCGGTCGTCGCGCCGGCGATCGGTGAGGCCCTCATCGCGACGGCGGTCGGTCTCGTCGCGGCGATCCCGGCGACCATCGGGTACAACTACGTCGACAAGCGCATCGGGGACTTCCTCTCCGAGCTCAGCGCCTCGAGCGAGACGTGGGTGGAGACCATGGCCGCGAACCCCGGCGGCCCGACCGGTGCGGTGCCGCTCGTCCGCCCCTCCGAACATCCGCGCGCCGCGGGGTACTGAGCATGGCGGGCGAGATCCGCGGGCGCGGCCGTGGCGGATTTTCGACGATCAACGTCACGCCGCTCGTGGACGTCATGCTCGTCCTCGTCGTCGTGTTCATGGTCACGGCGCCTCTCCTCACCACGGGACTCCGCATCGACCTCCCCGAGGTGAAGGCGGCGAGCACGCCCGTGAAGGACGCGCGCCTCCTCGTCACCGTGACGAAGGACGAGAAGATCCTCTTCGGCGAGCGGGACGTGACCGCGACCATCGAGACGGAGCTCCGGGAGAACGAGCGCGTCCAGAAGGAGAGCGAGCTCTACATCCGCGCGGACAAGGACGCGCGCTACGGAGTGGTCGCGAAGGTCGTCGCCGCGGCCCGCGCGAGCGGCGTGAAGTCCTTGAATCTGCTCGTCCAGCCGGAGCTCGAGGAAGTCGCCGACGACGACGGGGCGAAGCCGCCCGCCTCACCCGCGAGCCAGCCGAAGAAATGATCGCCGATCGAGGCTTCCTGCCGTCCGAGCTGGTGCTCGCGGGAGCGCTCGCGGTCACGGTGGAGGGCGGCCTGTTCCTGCTCCTCGCGACGGCGCAGAACACCACGCACATCGAGGACAGGACCGCGCAGGAAGCCGAACCCGTGCCGATCGAGGTGAAGCCCGTCATGGATGACGTGCCGCTCCTGAAGCTCGGCTCGAAGAAGATGCGCGCGAAGCTGCCCGACATGTGGGCGAAGAAGCCGCCCATCGTGAAGCACTACGAGGCCGCGAGCGCGCCGTCCCCGAAGGCCGAGCAGACGCCGGAGAAGATCCCGGACACGCCCGTCGCGACGAAAGACAAGGAGGCGCCGCCGCCGGACGCCTCCATCGTCAAGAAGGTCGACGAGCAGGAGAAGCACGTCGACGCCGGCGCGCCGA
>DASZXK010000156.1:0-10391 GCA_035545855.1 Polyangiaceae bacterium | reverse complement strand
GCCGCGCCCGCCGCCGTGGCGGCTCCGGCCCCGGCCGTCGCGCCGCCGGCGCCCCTCATCGTGTTTCCGCCGGCCATGCCGGCACCGCCGGCGGAGCCGACGCGCGCGGACCTCGAGCCGACCGGGTTCTTCTACGATCGCGCGCAGGCTGCCCGAGCTCCCGTGCCCATCGACGGGGAGGCGGCGGACGCCGCCCGTCGCGAGCTTGCGAACGAGGTCATCGCCGCGTGCGAGGCCGAGCTCGCGAAGAAGCCCGAGGCGGCGCGCGCCGGACGGCTCCACTACGAGATCGCCCGCGCCGCGGAGCTCGGCGCCGACGATCTCGAGCGCGCCCGCACGCACTACGGGCACGCGCGGGAGCTCCTTCCCGAGCACCTCCCGACGATTCGCGGCGCTCGCCGCGTGCTCTTCTCGCTCGGCAACGCGACGGACGCGCTCCCGCTCTACGACGCGGAAGCGAAGCTCCTCGCCGACCCTCACGACAAGGCGATGCTCCTCTACGAGAAGGGCACGCTCCTCGAGGACCGGCTGAGCCAGCGGAAGGAAGCGCGGAAGGCGTACGCCGCCGCCGTCGCCCTGGACGAGGCGAACCCGACCATCTTGAAGGCGTTCGAGCGCGCGAGCGTGCTCGCCGCCGAGTGGGACGACGTCGAGAAGACCCAGGAGCGAGAAGCGAACGCGGTGTCTTCCGACGTTCGCCACCGCGCCGCGCTCCTCACCGCGCGCGCGGCCGTCATCGACGCGCGGAAGAACGACCCCGAGCGGGCCATCGAGCTCTACCAGACGGCGCTCTCCGTCGATCCGCACGCGCCCGGCGCCCTCTCCGCGCTGAAGACGCTCCTCTACGCGCACGAGCGCTACCGCGAGCTCGTCCAGGTGCTCGAAGAAGAAGCGCTCCAGTCGAAGGACGCCGAGACACGGGCTCTCGCGCGCTATCGCGTCGCGCGGCTCTATCTCGAGCGGCTCGGTGCGCTCGACGAGGCCATCCAGGCGCTCGAGAGCGCCGTGAAGGACGCCCCGGGGGATTCGCTCGTCCTCGGGGAGCTCGCGCGCGCGTACGAGCTCGGCAAGCGCTGGGGAAAGCTCGCGGCCGTGCTCGAGGCGGCGGCGAACGGCGCGGCGTCCGCGGGTGACCGCGTCGCGCTGATGCACCGGATCGCGCAGATCCACGAGGAACGTCTCGGAGACGCGGACCGCGCGATGGACTGGTACCGCCGCGCCCTGGACGCGGACCCGGCGTACGTTCCCGCGCTCCAGGCGCTCGGGAAGCTCTACGCCGAGCGCGGCCATTTCACGGCGCTCATCGCCATGCACCTCGGCGAGGCCGGGGCCTCGCGGGACGTCACGCGCCGCGCGGCTGCCCACGCCCGCGTCGCGGAGATCCTGGAGCGGAAGCTCCAGAACCTCGACCAGGCCATCGAGCACCACGCGAGAGCGCTCGGGCTCCTTCCGGGGTACGCGCCGTCCTTCAAGTCCCTCGTGCGGCTCTACGAGACGGGAGGCCGCTTCCGCGAGCTCTGCGAGCTCTACGAGCGCGCGGTCGATCAGGCGAGGGACGACGAGACGAAGATCACGTTCCTGTTCAAGATCGGGCGCGTCCAGGAGGACTCGCTCCGCTCGCCGCTCGCCGCCCTCGCCGCGTACCAGCGCATCCTCGTCATCGACGAGCGGCACATGGGCGCGCTCCACGCCGTCCAGCGCGCGGCCGAGCGCGGAGAGGCCTGGGAAGATCTCGTGGCGGCGCTCGATCTCGAGGCGACGAAGGTGAGCGACGCGGAGACGCGAGCGTCTCTGCTCCACCGCGCGGCGGAGGTCTCGGAGGACAATCGAGGCGACCTCGACGGCGCCGTCCTCCGCTACCGGAAGATCCTCGCGGGCGACGCGAAGTACGCGCCCGCGCTCGCGAGCCTCGGCCGGCTCCTCTACCGGCTCGGCCGCTTCGAGGAGCTCCTCGCGACGTACCAGATGGAGCTCGCGGTGACGGGGCCCGGGCTCCCGACCGCGGCCCTTCGCTACAAGATGGGTGAGCTCGCCGAGGAGCGACTCGGGAAGGACGAAGAAGCGATTTCGCAATACCGCGCCGCGGTGGACGCCGATCCGCGGCATCTCACGGCGATCCGCGCCGTGACGCGTCTCCTCGGCGTGAAGGGGGACTTCCGCGAGGTCGTTCGCTACTCCGAGCTCGAGTGCAAGGCGCTCGAGGACAAGACCGCGCGCGCCCGAGCGGCGCTCCGCGTGGCGGAGGTCTACGAGCATCGCCTCGGGGATCGGGTGAAGGCGCTCGAGGCCTACGAGCGAGCGCTCTCGGACGTGCCGGAGTTCCGTCCCGCGCTCGACGGCCGCGCGCGCCTCCTCGAACGCGCGAAGGACTGGAAGGCGCTCGCCCCCGCGCTCGCGCGCGAGGCCTCGGCGTCGAAGGACGGCATGCTCGCGATCGGGGCGCGGCTCCGCGAGGGGCAGATCCTCCGCGACCATCTCGCCGACCCGGTTCGCGCCGTGGAGGCGTTCGAGGCCGTGCTCGCCGCGGACCCGAATCACCTCGGCGCGCTCCTCGCGCTCGAGCCGCTCTACGCCGAGCTCGGCGCCCGGGAGAAGCTCGCGCAGTGCCTCATGGCGCAGGCGCGCATCGTGGAGAACGGGCTCGCTCGCGTCGGCGTGCTCCGGGAGCTCGGTCGCCTGGAGGAGGTGCGCATCGACGCGGCGCCCGGGGAAATCCTCGACCGGTACCAGACGATCGTGCGCCTCGCGCCGTCGGACACGTCCGCGCTCCTCGCGCTCGAACGGGTCGCGGTCGCGACGAAGAACCACGGCGTCCTCGCCCACGTGGACACGAAGCTCGCCGCGCTGCTCTCGGATCCGTCGCTCGTCGCCGCGTACCAGACGCGGCTCGCCGAGTCCGTCGAGATCACGAGCGGCGGTCCGGCGGCGCTCGATACGTACCGCGCCGCGCTCGCCCGCGATCCGGACGGCATCGCGGCCGCCCGCGGGCTCTCCCGCATCGCGACCGAGCTCCACGATCCGGCGCTCCTCGTCGAAGCCGCGGAGCATTCGCTCCGGGTCCTCCGGGATCCGATCCTCGCGGCGACGCACTTCGTCCATGCCTCGCGCGTCCGCGTGGAACGCCAGCGGGACGTCGCCGGCGCCGTCGCAGATCTCGAGAAAGCGCTCGAAGCGTGCCCCGATCACGCGGAGGCCGCGCGCCGCCTCGAGGATCTCCTCGGAGCTCAGGACCCGGTGCGCCTCGCCGACGTCCTCTCGCACGCGGCGGGACGGGCGAAGGACGCCACGCGCCGAGCCGCCCTCTGGGTGACCATCGCCGGGCTCCACGCCGATCGCCGCTCCGACATCGGCGCCGGGCTCGCGTCGCTCGATCGCGCCCTGAAGGAGGTGAAGGACTACGTCCCCGCGCTCCTGAAGCAGGCGGACCTCTTCGCTCGAGACGGCCGCGCCGAGGAGTCCGTCGAGCGGCTGAACCGCGTCGTCCAGGTGGAGAAGGAGCCGTCCGTCCTCCTCGTCGCGCACCTCGCGCTCGGAGCGCTCCTCGACCGCGAGGTCGGGAACACCGCGGGCGCCGCGCAGCACCTCCGCTCGGCGCTCGCGATCGACGAGACGAACCGCGGCGCGCTCGGCGCGCTCCTCGACGTCGAGATGCGCCGGGAGGAGTTCGAGGCCGCCGCGGGGACCGCCGCGAAGCTCGTCGCGGCCTCGCCTCACGGTCCGGATCGCGCCGACGCACTGACACGCCTCGCTCGGCTCGAGCGGCGGCGCGGCGCGATCCCGGAGGCCGTCGTCGCGTACCGCGACGCGGTCGCCGTCACGGGCGTCGAGGGCCCGGCGCTCGAAGAGATGCGCGCCCTCTTCGCGGAGCTGAAGAAGGCCGGAAAGCGCCCGGACTGGGACAAGTACGCCGACGGTCTCGGGCGCTACCTGGACTCCGTGCACGTGAACGACCCGCGCCTCGCCGCGCCGTACCTCGAGCTCGCGCGCGTCGCCGGGGACGAGCTCGGTCAAGCCGAGCGGGCGATCCAGACGCTGCGCGCGGCGACGACGCGCTTCCCCGCGGACGCGACGCTCCGCCGCGAGCTCTCGCTCCGCCTCCGTTCCGGAGGTCACGCCGCGGAGGCCGCGGAGGAGCTCCGGCGCCTCATCGACGTGGACCCGCTCCGGGCCGAGACGTTCCGGGAGCTCGCGGAGTGCCTCACGGCGGTCGGGCGCACGGTCCAGGCGAGCGTCGCGACCGGACTCCTCGTCGCTCTCGGCGGCGGGACGGACATGGACCGCATGAACGCCCAGTCTCGCGCGTCGCGCGTCGCGATGCTCGAACCGGGCGCACTCGACGCCGAGACGCGGAGCCTGCTCGAGGCGAGCCTCCCCGAGGACGTCGCGACGACCCGCCTCCTTTCCGTCGCCGCGCTCGGCCTCGAGCGCGCGTTCCCGCCGGATTTCGAGGCATTCGGCGTCTCGAAGGGGGACCGGATCTCGCCGCGGGCGGGGCACCCGTTCCGCCTCCTCGCCGAGCGGATCGGCAAGATCGTGGGCGCCCCCGAGTTCGACGTCTACATCCATCACGCGCACCAGGGCGGCATCGAGGTGGAGTTCGCCGACCCCGTCGCGCTCATGGTTCCGGCGCACCTCGTGCAGCTCCCCGAGGCGCAGCAAGCCTTCCAGCTCGCGCGCGTGCTCGTGGATCTCGCTCGCGGCGTGCACCCCATCGACAAGCTCGCGCCGTCCGCCATCGCGGACGTGCTCGTCGCGGCGATGCGCGCCGTCGACCCGAGCTACGGCAGCGGGCACTCGGATCCCGAGTACATCGACGCTCTGTCGAAGAACCTCTACCGGGGTCTCCCGCGGCGCGCCCGGCGTCCGCTCGAAGAAGCCGCGTCGATGTACGGCCCGTCCCCGAAGCCTCGGCTGGACGAGTGGGTGCTCCGTGCGCGGAAGACGGCCGTGCGCGCCGCCATCGTCGTCGCGGACGACCCGGCCGTCGCCGTGGACGTGCTCCGGCGCACGGAAGGGGATCTCGCTCGCCTGGAGGGCGCGGCGCTCGAACGCGGCATGTCCGTGGTGGCGGACGCCCTTCGCTTCTCCGTGAGCGACACGATTTCCGCCGTGCGCCGCCGCGTCGGCCGTGGTTGAACGGCGGGGTCCCATGGCTCATCGCGCGGTGTTCTTCGACCTCGGCGGCGTGGTGTTCGACTCGCCGCTCGCGTACATCACGGAGTTCGAGGCCGAGCACGGCCTCCCGCCGCATTTCGTCGCGCGCATCGTCGGCGGCTACGGCGGCCCCGACGGCCCCTGGCAGAAGCTCGAACGCGGGGACATCACGCTCGAGGACTTCTGCGAGCGTTTCGACCGGGACGCGCTCGCTCAGGAGCATGCCCTCCGGACGGCCGAGCTCATGCGCGGCATGCACGGCCGCTTCCGCCCGCGCCCCGTCATGGTCGCCGCGATCCGGAAGCTCCGGGAAGCGGGGCTCCGCGTCGCGGCGCTCACGAACAACTGGGTCGTCGGTGAGACCTACGACGCCGAGATGCAGCCGCTCCGGGACGAGTTCCACGCCTTCGTCGAGTCCTGCAAGGTGCGGATGCGAAAGCCCGACCCCCGCATCTTCGTCCACGCCTGCGAGGTCCTCGGCGTCGCGCCCACGGAGTCCGTCTTCCTGGACGACATCGGGGAGAACCTGAAATCGGCGCGGAAGCTCGGGATGACGACGATCAAGGTCTCGGAGCCGGAAGCGGCGCTCCGGGAACTGGGGGCGGCGCTGGGCCTCGCGCTCCCATGAGCCTGCGGTCGGGCGAAAGTCCCTTGCGGACCTCCGCCCGGGCGAGCTAGATCCGCGCTCCCCCGAGGCATTCGGCTCAACTCGAACGTCTCGGAACCCAGAAACGCTCCGGTGGCGGAATTGGCAGACGCGCAGGATTCAGGTTCCTGTGCCCGCAAGGGTGTGTCGGTTCGACCCCGACCCGGAGCACGACTCAGCGACGCCGCCGCGGCCTCGAAGGGGCGCCATGAAGGTTGCTGAAGGCGACGATCTCCTCCGCGCGATCGCGGAGCTTCCCGGACCCGCGGACACCTTCGTGGCGGCGGTCGGCACCCTCGAAGCCGTGGAGCTCTCGTTCGTCCGTGGCGGCGCCGAGGACACGCTCCGCGTTCCAGGGCGCGTGACGCTCGTGTCGCTCTCCGGTCCGAAGAGCGGACCGATCCACGTCGTCGTCGTCCGCGGAGACGGCGCCGGGCAGGCGCTCCATGCCGGCAAGGTCGTCCGCGCGCGGTCGCTCGGCGTCGTGCTCTCGGTCGTCGGCCGCCCGACGTCGGGCGAGGCCCCTTCCGAAGCCGGCGCCGAGGAGGCGGTTCGTGCGGTCCCCCCCGCCGCAAAATCGGCGCCTCCCGCCGCGACCGCCCCGACAGGGTGGGCCGCCCTCGCCGAGATCAAACCCGAGGAAGACCCGGACGAGGAATCCGACGAGCTCCCGAAGTACGGGGATCGCGTGCAGCACGGGGTCTTCGGGCTCTGCGACGTGATGGTCGTGAGGGGCGACCGGATGAAGATCCGAGACGTGCACGGAACCGGGCGGATGCGAGAGGTGCACGTGGGGGCGTTCAAGATCCTTCGCCCCATCGTCCGCGACGGGAAGCGCGTTTTCCGCCTGGCGAAGAAGGACTGACGGAAGGCACGTCTTCCCCCTGCCGAAGAGGGGCCGATCCGTCGGCCGGCGCCCGATTTGCCCCGCCCGCGGGCCCGGTTGTCGCCTCGCGCACCGAGGGGGCCTCCCTGTTGCGGATGGTTTGTATACAAACCATCCGATCCCGAGCACCCGACCCCCTGCCGATCGGATCGAACCGGCCGCCTCCTCGGTACTTACGCGGGGTTCGGTCGGGACACCGGCGTTCGGATGAGGGCACCGGAGGGCCACCGAAGAAATGTTCGCGCAAGGCGCGCAGGTTGAACCAGTAACCCCGCGAAAATGCACGGCCGTCCTGCGGTCGTTCTCGTTGACGCGGTGTCACGATTTCCCTAGTAGCGAGCGCGATGTCCCAAGCCCAAAACCGTTACAAGGCCGATCTCCGCGACTTCCGCTTCGCCCTCTACGAGCAGTTCAAGCTCGGCGAGCTCCTCGGCAAGGAGCCGTACCAGGACTGGGGCGAGGAAGAGATCAACATGGTCATCGAGCAGGCGTACCGCTTCGCCACCGAGGTGACCGGGCCGCTGAACGCGATCGGTGACAAGGGCTGCCGCCTCGAGAACGGCAACGTCATCGTGCCGCCGGGCTTCAAGGAGGCGTGGAAGGCGCTGTACGAGCAGGGCTTCAAGTCCCTCAGCGTGGAGCCGGAGCACGGGGGCCAGGGCGCGCCGCGCGTCGCCTCCGCGGTCGTGAGCGAGATGCTCTCGGGCTCGAACCCTGCGTTCGAGATGTACCCGGGCCTCACCCTCGGCGCCGCCGAGGTGATCGCGGCGTTCGGCCTGCCCGAGCAGAAGCACGTGTTCCTCGAGCGCATGTTCAACGGCACGTTCGCCGGCACGATGTGCCTCACGGAGCCGCAGGCGGGGAGCGACGTCGGCCTCAGCACGACGACCGCGAAGAAGCTCCCGAACGGCGCTTACAGCATCAAGGGCACGAAGATCTTCATCAGCGGCGGTGACCACGACATGGCGGAGAACGTCGTGCACATGGTCCTCGCCCGCATCGAGGGCGCGGTGAAGGGCACGAAGGGCCTCTCGCTCTTCATCGTGCCGAAGAAGCGCGTCGACTGGAAGACGGGCGAGGTCGGCGGCTCGAACGACGTCACCGTCGCGGCCATCGAGCACAAGATGGGCATCAACGGCTCGGCGACCTGCGTCCTGAACTTCGGGGATGAGGGCAACTGCGAGGGCTGGCTCGTGGGCGGTCAGGAGCACCAGGGCATCAAGCAGATGTTCCTCCTCATGAACTTCGCCCGCATCGGCGTCGGCGTGCAGGGCCTCTCCGTCGCGAGCACGGCGTACCTGAACGCGCTCGAGTACGCGCGGGACCGGAAGCAGGGCACGAGCATCGAGAATTTCAAGGATCCGGAGGCGCCCCGTGTCTCCATCATCGAGCACGCGGACGTCCGCCGCATGCTGCTCGACATGAAGGCGCGCGTCGAAGGCGTCCGCATGCTCATCCTGAAGACGGCTCAGCACTACGACCGCGCCGACGCGAAGAAGGGCAAGGACGACGAAGGCGCCCTCTACGACATGGGCATGGTGGAGCTCCTCACGCCGCTCGTGAAGGCGTACGCGTCGGACCAGGCCTTCCGGGTCTGCGAGACGGCCATCCAGGTGTACGGCGGCGTCGGGTACACGAAGGACTACCCGGTGGAGCAGTACTGCCGGGACGCGAAGATCTTCTCCATCTACGAGGGCACGAACCACATCCAGTCGCTCGACCTCGTGGCCCGGAAGCTCGGCCAGCGCGGCGGCATGAACATGCAGGCGTTCCTCGGCGACATCCAGTCGTTCATCGAGAGGAACAAGTCGCACCCGGTCCTCGGCGCGTCCGTCTCCGAGCTCGCGAAGGCGCACGAGGCGATCGCGGGTTGCGCGATGACGTTCATGGGCTGGGCGCAGAGCGGCCAGTTCGGAAACGTCCCGCTCACGTCGACCCGCTTCCTCGGGATCATGAGCGAGCTCACCGTGGGCTGGCTCCTCCTGGATGCGGCGGCCATCGCGCTCGAGTCCCAGAAGAAGGTGCAGAAGAACCACCCCGACTGGGCCTTCTACGAGGGCAAGAAGTTCTCGGCCATCTACTGGGCCCAGAACATCCTCACGGGCATCCCCGCCCAGGCGGACATCATCCGCGCGGCGGACAAGAGCCCGGTCGAGATCCCGAACGAGGCCTTCGCGACCGTCTGAAACGCCCGCCCGACCCGGAAAGCACCGGAGGATCGGGCCCATCGGAGTCCGGCGAGAGACAAGCTCGCCGGACTTCGGCTATTTTGGGCGGTCGTGGCGGCAAAACGCGCGAAGAGAGCCGAGGGGCCGCGGTCCCTCACCAGCATCCAGGTGGATGTCACGAACCGGCTCGGGGCCGTCGCACCCGCGACGACGACCGGCATCCCGACCCTGGACGGCCTCCTCGGCGGCGGGCTCCGGAGCGGAACGCATCTGCTCGTCTCGGGCGGTCCGGGCATGGGGAAGACGGCGTTCGTCCTCATGCTCGCGTACCTCGCGGCGCGGGCGCGGGCGTCCGTGCTCTTCTCGAGCGTCGGGCTCGACGAGACGGAGATCATGGCCCGCCTCACGGCGCGCGCCCTCCACCGCGAGTACCAGAACGTGAGCGCCACGTACGGCACGATCTGGTCGGGGCAATCGATGCAAGATCCGGCGCTCCGCGGGCCCATCTCTTCCTGCCTCGCGACGGTCGCGAAGAAGGTCGGGGAGCACCTGTACCTCCACGCCGCGGAGCCGATGGAAGACGTCGCGTCGCTCGCCGACCACGCGGCGTTCCTCTGGGCCCGGAACGAACGCGTCGTCGTCGTCGTGGACGGCGCGGAGGCGTACTCGGCGGGGGAACTCTCCGGCACTCCGGGCGCGCTCGGGACGTACGACGCGCGGCTCTGTCTCGTGGCGTACGAGCTCTCGCGGCTCGCCGCGCAGGGGTGCGCCGTCATCACGACGTGCAGCTCCGAGAACGCGAACATCCTCGAACCCGCCGCGACCGTCTTCGCCGAGCTCCGCGGCAACCGCGACACCGCGCCAAAGCCCACGAAGAAGAAGGGGATAGACTCCCGCCCGCTCGATCTCGTCGTCCTGAAGAACCGGCTCGGGCCGACTCCCACGGTGCCGCTCACGTATTCGGCCGCCGCGAGCGTGCTGGAGGAGCGAAAAGCGTGAGCTCCGGGCCGCCGCGGGCGAGCAGCCCACCGCCCGACGATCCGACCACGACGTGGGACCGCCCGCTCTCCGTCCAGTTCATCCACGGGCTCGAGAGCAGCCCGACGTCGTCCAAGGCCCAGTACCTGGACCGATTCTTCGATTCCGTGGCCCCCGCGATGGACACGTCGGATTTCGAGGGCGCCGTCCGTACCCAGGCCGCGGCGCTCCGCGAACGACCCCCCGACGTCCTCGTCGGATCGTCCTTCGGCGGCGCGGTCGCGCTCGCGCTCCTCGCGCGCGGCATCTACCGCGGGCCGACGGTGCTGCTCGCGCCGGCGCATCGCCACTACGGCGTCCCCGAGACGATCCCGAACGGCGTCTCCGTCGTGCTCGTGCACGGTACGCGGGACGACGTGGTCTCCATCGAGGGGAGCCGGGCGCTCGCGCGCACCGGGACGCCCGGGCTGGTCGAGCTCGTGGAGATCGACGACGAGCACCGCCTCGGGACGATCCTCGAGAGAGATCAGCTCCAGCGCCACGTCCGGACGGCGTTCGC
>DASZXK010000155.1:0-173493 GCA_035545855.1 Polyangiaceae bacterium | reverse complement strand
GAGCTGGAGCGAGCGGGGGCGCGATGGGGCTGCTCTGAGTCAGCGCGCGCGCCGGTAGTGCATGGCGACCGCGCCGTTGCGGAGCGGCTTCGCCGAGACCAGCTCGAGCCGTCGCGTGCTGGGCAGCCCGCTCTGGTACAGGCTCGGGCCGTGGCCGGCGATCCTGGGGTGGACGAGGAACTCGTACTCGTCGATCAGACCAACGCCCTATCGAAATCCCCGACGAGACGCATCGCGAAGTTCTTGTTTGAGGCGAACCCTCGAAGCAGATACAGCGAGATGGAGTGCGGCGGAGGACCGTGGCACCGCCTTCGCAGAACCAAGCCAGTCCAATGGGCAACGTCTTCGAAACGACGCGACTCGTCGCGCGAGAGTACGAACTCTCGGACGCCGAGGCCGCCTTCGAGATCTACGGCGACCCAGTGGTCATGGAGTTCATCGGTCCGAAGAACGTCACGGCCAGCGTGGAGCAGCAACGAGAGAAACTCGTCGCATTGCGCGCGAAGTACGGGGCGATGGGCGAGCCCTTTGGCGCCTTCGCTCTCGTCGAACGGGGTACGGACGAGCTGGTCGGGACGGGACTCCTCAAGCCGCTCCCCGACGGCGAAGGCAAGAACACCGAGGACGTCGAGATAGGCTGGCACCTCGCCCGCCGATGCTGGGGACGCGGACTCGCCACGGAGGCCGGGCGAGCGCTTGCGACACGCGGTTTCGATCGGTTGTCGATCGATCTGCTCAATATCGTGATCCACCCTGGCAATGGACGGTCCGTTGCCGTCGCCAGGCGCCTTGGCGCGGCGTTCAAGGGCCGCACCACGAGCTACTACGGGCAGGAACTCGAGCTCTTTCAATTGGAACGCGGAGCTCGGACTGAATCTGCGTGACCCGTCTGCGATGCCGATCATTCCTGCCCCTCCGAGACGTCGTGCACGACGACGGGCAGCCAGATCGGCGAGTGCAGGTGACCCGCGAGCGGTGGCTGACATCATGGCGACGAAGAAGAAGACGATACTCTCCTCCTCGAAGCAGCCAACGACCTCGCCGCGAGGTTCGAGTCGCGCGAGCGCCAAGGGCGGCGGCGATCCGGTCCTCGTGCTCCGAACCGCGGCGGAGTGGGCGGCGTGGTTGCGCGCGAATCACTCCAAGTCTGCGGCCGTCTTGCTGCAGATCCCCAAGAAGGGCGCCGGGAGCACGCTGACCTACGCCGCAGCGCTCGATGCGGCGCTCGCCTGGGGGTGGGTCGACAGCCAGAAGCAGGCGCTCGACGACGCCTCGTGGCTGCAGCGCTTCTCGCTCCGGTCACCCTGGAGCCCGTGGTCCAAGATCAATCGCGCGAAGGCCGAGGCCCTCATCGCGAGCGGCCGGATGGAAGCGCCCGGGCTCGCGGAGATCGAGCGTGCGAAGGGTGACGGACGATGGAAGGCCGCCTACGACGGTGCGAAGGCGTCGACCGTGCCGGACGACCTCGCCGAAGCCCTCGACCGGAACGCGCGCGCGAAGGCGTTCTTCGACACCCTGGACGCCGCGAATCGGTACTCGATCCTCTACCGCGTCCAGACGGCGAAGAAGCCCGAGACACGCGCCGAACGCATCGCGCGATTCGTCGCCCTGTGCGCGCGCCACGAGACGATTCATCCGGTGCGGAAGAGCGCCGCGAAAGGGTCGACGTCGAAGAAGTCGAAGGGCTCTTCGCGCTAAAGCGGAGCGGGACGCGAAGATCTTCGTCAGCCCAGTTCTTCGGCCAGACCGATGAGCAATCCCTCGGGACCGCGGATGTAGCAGAGCCGATACACGTCTCCGTATCGGACCACTTCGCCGACGAGTTCGGCGCCGTGATTCCGGAGACGGGCGAGCGTGTCGTCCAGGTCGTCGACGGCGAACATGACGCGGAGGTAGCCAAGCGCGTTCACCGGAGCTCTCCGGTGATCGGCGACGACGGGCGGCGCGAGGAATCGCGACAGCTCGAGCCGGTTGTGACCGTCCGGCGTGCGCATCATGGCGATCTCGACGCGCTGGTCGCCGAGGCCCGTGACGCGCCCCGCCCACTCTCCTTCGATCGTCGCTCGCCCCTCGAGTTCCAGGCCGAGCTCGCGAAAGAAGGCGACGGCGACATCCAGGGATTCCACCACGATGCCGACGTTGTGCATCTGGAGCTTAGGCTTCGCGCGATCGGGCGTCTTTTCGGCCATGGCGCACCGTATACCGGTGCGTTCGACGCGGGAAACGGACCGCACGCTCGTGGACCGGAGCGGTGAGAGGCCGGCCTCTCGGAGAATAGAATTGATCGATGGATTAATTCCGGGTAGCGTCGCCTCGCGTCTTGCTGGCCAGGCGGAGCACGTCACCCCATGCACTCCACGATCCTCTGTGTTGCCGTGAGCACGGCTGCGGTCTTCACCTTCGCCTGCGGCGGCGGCGCCGGGCATGTCCCGAGCCCGTCTTCGCAGACCGAAGCGGTCGATTTCTCAGCGGCTCCATCCGGCTCGGAGCGAGAAGAGCTCACGCTCGACTCGTTCGACCTGGAACCGGGCGGCGAAGTCTACAAGTGTCAGAACTTCGCGAACCCCTTCGGGCGGGACGTCGCGCTCCTTCAGACGCAGTCGGTCATGTCCGAAGGATCGCATCACCTCGCGGTTTTTCGAATTTCGGATGCGGGAAACGGTGCCCTCGAAGACTGCTCGGGCCTCGAGTTCCATGCGACGGTGCATGCTGCTCAGACGCCGGTCGCGCGGATGCAGTTTCCGGACGGAGTCGGCGCATTTCTGGCCGGCACGGAGGGGCTCCGGTTGAACGCGCACTACATCAATCTCGGCAACGAGACGATTCACGCGAACGTTCAGGTCGCGCTGGACTGGGTGGATGCAAGCACGGTTCCCGTCACGGCTGCACAGATTTACTTGAACGACAGCACTCTCGACATTCCGCCGGGCAAGGGGTCCGGAGGAGGCACCCTCTCGCTGCCCGCGGGCCTGACGGGCGTGAAGCTCTTGAGTGCGCAGAGCCACATGCACCGGCGCGGGGTCGCCTTCGAGTCGTCGCTCGCAGATGGAACGGAGCTCTACGACGCGGACACGTGGAGCGAGCCGCCCGTGAAGCGTTACGAGCCTCCGGTTTCCCTTCCGGATGGCGCGGCGATCAACTGGCACTGCGATTTCGTGAACGAAACGGCGCAGAACCTCACCTTCGGCGAGTCCGCCGGCACGAACGAGATGTGCGTGTTCACCGGCTTCTACTATCCCGCGCCCGGCGGTCAGACGATCGTCGGGGACGTCGCGTTCGGCAAGACGTCCCTGACCAAGTAGGTCGTCACTGAAAGCAGAATCCGCCCTGTTTGATGGGCGGATAGACGTACGTCGCGGCGAAGCACATCTCGTCTTTGCTGCTCTGGCCGAAGACGACCGTGTCGGCGCCGTCGTTCTCGTACGTGCAGTCGACCTCGAGCTGGTCGCCCGCGTGCACGGCGACCGTCGAGGGGAGCATGTGGAACGTCTGTTCGTCGAAGCTGTAGTCCTGATCCACGAGGGGCACCGGCGCGCCCCCCGTCGGGAGCAGGCGCGCGACCTGATGCACGCCGAGCCGATGCATGTGCGGGTTCGAGGCGAAGATCGTCGCGTCTTTCGTGAGAGTGCAGGTTCCCGTCTGCGTCGTCCGGCCGGGTGCGACGGTGAGCCCGATCACTTTGCCGGCTTCGACGAGCTCGGCCTCGTGCTCGACCGCCGAGGGATCCAGGTGCAGACCTTCGATCCCGGAGGTGCCGGTGAGCGGCTGGTCCGAGGAGTTGAACGCGTGGATGTTCAACAGGATCTGGCTGCCGGCGGGGAGCTTCACCGCGACGCCCGGAGGGAACTCGTACGGAGTCGTTCCGACTCCGGAGCCGCCGAGGAGCAGGGGACTGTTGTCGACGCCCTGGCACTGCGTCGTTCCGTCGGGCGGACGCGCGCCCGCGTCGGCCGTCGACGTGTCGATGCTGAGGACGGTGTGGTGCGTGCCGAGCGGCGAGATGGGACGAAATCCGGAGACGAACTCGTCTTCTGCGATCGTCTTTCGCACGCAGAAGTACCCTTCGCTTCCAGGGTCGAGCTGCCAGTCGCCCTGGGCGAGCAGACGGAAGTCCTTCGCCGAGCCGCCGGCGTCGGACGGAGTCTTTCCGCTTTCGGCCGGCGTCGGCTGCGCCGTGCTGGAGCAAGCCACGCCGAGAAGGGCGCCGCAGGCGACGAGCCTGCGCGAAGAAACGAACCCTGAAGTCGTTCTCATGGGATCCTCTGCCGTTTTCGTCGCATCGCTTCGTTCCACCGTCAAATCTTCGGGGTCGAGTGCCTACCGTCAGCGGCGCGAGGCGTCCGCCGCGGCATCGGCGCCTCCGTCCTTGGTGCCGCAGGAGAGCGAGTACGGTCCTCGAACGGGCCCGGACGCGAAGCCGTCTGCGAAGCCGCAGCCCGTGACGACCATTTCCCCAGAGCAGCCGCAGAGCTCCTCCAGCGCGCCGCACTGCACGCCCCCGGGCCTCGGTTGACAGGTCGGGGTCGCGGCGCACCCCTTGGCGATCTCGTAGACGCAGGTGTGGTCGCTCGGACAATCCGTGTACGACTCACAGGGGCGTCCCGTCGCCGAGGAGTCGTCACACGCCGATGCGAGGAGACCGAAGACGAGCGTGACGACGCCGAATGGCACAGTCAGCGACCGCCTCTGCCGTCCACCCATGCCGCACTTGTAGCACGTCGCCGTGGCCTCGCCGGCCGCTCCGCCGCACCCGTCGGCAGTTCGAGAAAATTGCATCGGGATTGACGATGGATCGGCTCTGACGGAACTGAGTCGGAATGACGAGGTCGTTTCGCGCGGCCCACGCCGCGGTCACGTCGGGCGCGGAGGCGTATGCGGAGCTCTTTCCGGCGGTTTACCTTCATTTCCACCGGAGAGACGGGAAGCGCCGGGACCTTTCCGCTCCGTCGCGCGCGGTGCTGAACCACCTTTCGATGACCGGGCCAATCACCGTCGGTGAATGCGCGAAGCACTTCGATCGCGCGCAATCGGTCGTGAGCGAGATAGTCGAGCATCTGGAGCGGGACGGCCTGCTCGCACGCGTCCGAGACGAGGCGGATCGTCGAAGGGTGCTCGTCTGGCTCACCGACAGCGGCCGCGACCGCCTCGTCGAGGAGCAGGAAGTGCTCTCGAGGAGCACGCTCGAGCACGCGTTCGCAAGAATGACGACGGAGGAACGCGAGCAGCTGCTCGCCGGAACCCGGGCCCTCGTCAGGGCCGCGAAAACCACTGCCACGAAGTCCACGAAGGAGAAGCGACGATGAACGACCAGGACAAGCACCGCTGTGAGAGCTGTTCGATGCCGATCGAGACGGGCCCTTACTGCCAGTACTGCGTGACGGCGACCGGCGAGCTCCAGCCGTTCGAAGAGCGATTCGAGAAGATGGTCGGCTGGCAGCTTCGACAAAAGCCAGGCCTCGATCGCGCCCAGGCCGAACGGGACACGATCGCGTTCATGGCGAAGATGCCGGCGTGGAAGAACCACCCGAGCGTCCTCGCTCGGAAAGGCTGAGCGTCAGGGGATCGTCGCGCCGACCTGGGTCAGCACGGTGTCGTCGATGGGCGTCGTCGGCGTGCACGGCGAAGCGCTACCGTAGCAGTACTTCACGTGCAGCTGGTGCCGGTTGTCGGCGTTGTTGCCGGAGTACTGGTAGACGAAATCGATTCGCTTCCCGCCGGCCGTCGCGAACGTCGTGCACTTCGTCTGCTGCTTGCTTTCGCTGGGCATCGGCGGGCTGTCGCTCGTGCTGGTCTGGTGCCGGCCGTTCATGACCCAGGCGTTCGCCTGGACGTCGGGGAGGTAGATCGCGCCGCACGCGTCCGGCGAGGTGTCGTTCGTGCCCGACCCGCCGTCGCTGCCGATGTCCACGTTGAAGCAGTATTGTCCCGTGGCGGTGGGCGGAACCCAGAACAGACCCCGGTAGAGCATGCGCCACCCGGTGATGGTGCTCGCGAACGGCGGTTGAAACCCGAACGTCGGGCTGCTCGGAGACTGGTTTTCGGGCTGGTCCGTGTCGAAGTCCCAGCCCGAGTAGATCGCGTGAGTCTCGAGCGGGCTTCCGAACAGGTTCGCGATCTGCGAGGCGAGGCAGATCTCCGTGCAGTTGCCGCCGCCGCTGCCGACGAGGGACGCGGTGAGACCGTTCCAGACGGTCTTGCTCGTCGACAGGATGTCGTCCGCGTCCTCCTCGCAGTCCGTCAGGCGATCGCCGTCCTGGTTCGCGCAGCCGCTCGCGCCGCCGGTGTTCGCGGACCCGCCGGTCTGGGTCGCTCCCCCCGCATTCGCGGCTCCGCCGGAGCCCGGAGAGCCTCCAGCGCTGGTGGCGCCACCCGCCGTCGCCGCACCTCCGCCGTTCTGCGCGCCGCCCGCGCTCGTCGCGCCACCGGCGTTCGACGCGCCTGCGGAGCCCGACGCGCCACCGGCGTTCGACGCGCCTGCGGAGCCCGACGCGCCCCCCGCGTTCGACGCGCCTCCGCTTCCCGCCGCGCCGCCCACCTGGGCGCCGCTGGTGTTCGCATCGGCGCCGCCGTTCGCCGCGCCACCGGTACTCGACGTGAATCCGCCGGCGTTCGCGGTGCCGCCGTGGTTGGTGCCGGCATCGAAGCCGTCGCCCGACGGAGCGTCCAGGGTCTCGCCGGTCGCGCAAGCGGCGAGCACCAGGACCGTGCCGTAAGGCAGGAGCGGGCGAATCTGGCGCGAGGCCGCCTTCATCTCTGGGTTCCTCCGATCGAAGACAGTCGCAGCCCGGGGGCGCAGCGCCTTGAACGAAACGGCTCGGTGCGAGACCAGGGAGTGCCCGCGCTGGCCGCCGCGGCCGCTGCCGTTTCCCGTTCCGTCGCCGTTTTCGGGTTCAGGCGAAATTCACGGCGGGAATCTCACCCCCCGTTTCGGGAAACCGCCATCTGCTCGTCACTCGGAAGCCGCAGATGCTCGGCCCGGAGCACCGTCGGCGCGGGCGAGAACGCGAGGACCCGCTCGATGACGTTCCGGAGTTCTCGGACGTTGCCGGGCCAGCGGTGGGACATGAGCGCCGAGATCGCGTCGGGGGCGAGGACCGGGGGCTCCCCTCGGCGCGAGAGGTCGCGGATGAAGTGCCGGGCGAGCACCGGGATGTCCTCGCGCCGGTCCCGGAGCGGCGGCACGTGGATCGGGACGACCTGGAGTCGATAGTAGAGATCCTCCCGGAATCGACCTTCGCGCACGAGCGCGGCGAGGTCGCGATGCGTCGCGGCGAGGATGCGGACGTCGACGCGAACCGGTTTCCGTTCGCCGAGCGGGAACACCTCGCCGTTTTCGAGGAAGCGGAGGAGCTTCGGCTGGATGTCGAGGGGGAGCTCGCCGATCTCGTCGAGGAACAGGGTGCCGCCGTTCGCGGCGCGGATCACGCCGGGTTGATCCGTCGCCGCGCCGGTGAACGCTCCGCGCCGGAACCCGAAGAGCTGACCCTCGAAGAGATCGCGCGGTACGGTGGCGCAGTTGAACGCGACGTAGGAGCTCCCCGCGCGCTCGGAGAGATCGTGAATCGCTCGCGCCACGACCTCCTTCCCGACGCCCGACTCGCCCGTGATGATGACCGTCGCGAGCGAGCTCGCGAGGCGGACGAGCTCGACCTTGAGCTTCCGCATCTCGGCCGACGCGGCGACGAAGCCCGGGAGCTCCGGGACGCGGTCGTCGGTCACGCCCGGTTCGGGACGTTCGCCGAAGCTCCGGAGCGTCGCCGCTTCGAGGGCGAGCGCGGCGGCGGTGACGAGGATGGAAAGCCCCGCGCGCGCGCCCGGGTCGAGGACTCCGGCGACACCGATGCGGAGGACGCGCCCGGCGCCGTCGCTGAATTCCGACCACTCGACGGCCGCCCGATCGGGCGGAGACTCCCCGCAGAGGGAACGGGCGGCCCCGTTGGAGTCGAGCTCCTCGAGGAAGACGCGCTGGGACGGGAAGAGGTCCGAGACGACCGAGACGAACTCGCGCAAGATGAGGTTCGGCGCCGCGCCGCGAACCGAGACCCGGCGGAGCGGCACCACGAGCTGGTCCACGCCGAAGGACGAGCGACTGGATTCTGCGGTCTTCCCGGCGCCCTGCTCACCGAAACGCGCCACGCCGCGCGTCATGCTGTGGGGAGGGACGATGCCATAGCTCTCGAGCTCCCTTCGAACCGTCTGGACGGCTTCGGGGTTCGGGCTCTCGAACACGTTCGTGAGGAGCGCGAGCAGGTACCGGGTGAGGGCGGCGTCGCACTTGTCGTGAGCGAGGGCGAAGGTGGCCGCCGAGGATTCGAGGAGCTGGCGCGCCTCGTTCCATCGACCGCCGCTCGCGCGAAAGCCCGCCTCCAGGCGGAGGAGCTGGGCCGAAAACCACGCGGACGGGAAGCTGTCCACGCAGCGCTGGGCGCGACGAAGCGCGACGCGGCCGCCCGCCTGATCCCCCGCCGCGGCGAACGCGACGGCGCGCTGGAGGAGCACGTCTCGGTACAGGAGGGGCCACCGCGCCGCCTCGCTCTCGGCTTGATCGAACATCGCGATCGTCGCCGCGGGATCTTCCGACGTCACGAGCGCGGCCTGGGCCTCGGCGAAGCTCGCGCTGGCGCCGCAGATGGGGCGGAGCGCCGGGTTTTCGATCTGACGGAGCCGCGCGGCGAGGGAGAGGAGCCCGTCGGTGCGACCCGCGAGGCCGAGGACGCGCGCCTGGACGGTCACCGTCGCGTGCGCCGGCATGCCGGTCTCGCGACACCAGGTCTCGATCTCCGCGAGGGCGGCCAGCGCCTCCTCCGCGCGTCCGAGCCGTACCAGCGCTTCGAGCTCCGCCTTCAGGGCGTGGACCTGGTGGATCCCGTACCCGACGCGGCCGCTCGAGACGATGGCCTTTGCCCGGCGCGCCCGCTCGAGTACCTTCTCCGGATCCTCGAGGTTATCGAGCTCCGAGAGCGCGAGACGGCTCAGCGTTCGCGCCAGGACGAGGGTATAGCCGAGCTCTTCCGCGCGACGGCTCAGCGCCTCGAGCGTCTCGAGGGACGCCGGAGCCCGACCGAACAGCATCGGCTTGACGGTCCGGAACTCCTCGACGTGAATCGCGAGGAGGGGAGACAGCTCCGATGCGCGGCTCTCCTCCATGCGCGCGAAGGCTCGCTCGAGGAGCTCCCGATCGCCGGCCATCGTCGCCGCGCACAGCGTCGCGAAGCTCGCGAGGCAGGACGCGTCCTGGTCCGTCCCGCTCGCGAGCGCCTCGACGCGCGCGGCGTAGGCGTGGACTCTCCCGACGTCGAACAGCATTCCGTCCGCCCAGGCGTGGACGAGCGCGGCAGCCGCGTACACGCGAGCGGCGACGGCGGCCGCGAGCCGGCCCGCTTCGGCATCGGTCAGCGCGCCCGCGATGGCGATCGAGGCCCCGCGGGCATCCGAGCGCTGGACGATCTCGTAGAGGGCGATGCCGAACGCCGCCGTCGCGCGGGCATTCGCCGACAGACCACGGGAGGTCGCGACGAGCTGGACGAGCTCGCCGTGGGCGCGGCGGTGATCGCCGTGGAGCAGCCGCTCGATGGACGGCAGCACCTGCGAGAGGTCCTCGTCGAGCGCCGGTGACGGCGCGAGCCTCTCCGCTGGCTCTCGCTCGGTCGCCCTCGGCGCCGCGGGCTCTCGCGCCGAGGGCGTCCTCGCCGTCTCGCTCGCCCGGAGCGCTTCGAGTCGATGCCGCTCCGGGCCGCGCGGGCGCCGCGCCTCGCGTGCTCCGTCGGGGAGCTCCCAGCGATAGACGGTCTGCGGGGTCACGCCGACGAGGCGGCCGAAGACGGCGCGACTTCGCTCTCCCCGGAGCGCGCGGATGCCCGCCGGGTCGAGCTCCTTCAACTCGGGGTCGGCTGGGGGACTGAGGGCCTGAGACGTCTGCATGGATCCAATGGATTAGATCCGGACTTAATCCGGATTAATCCAATAGAGATTGGATCGAACCGGATGGACGTCGAGCCCTGATTGCGCTGAAACCCCACGTTTCGAAGTCGAACCAACATAAGAGCTCGAATAAATTAAAGAATTCTCTTCGGCAGCGGGGTGGAACGGGACGTGCTCTAGGGGTCGACCCAGAACCATGGCGACCACCTCCCATCCGACGACCGCTCTTCTCTCCAGCGCCGACGAGGCCCCGGCCGCACCCGCACCGGTCACGAAGCCCCGGCGCCGGGCGCTCGTCGTCCTTCCGGTCCTCACGGCGATCGCGCTCGGCGGCGGCACTCTCGCGTGGGCTTCGCAGCGTGGGGTCGAGTCCACGGACGACGCGCAGGTCGAAGGGCACGTCGTGAACGTCGCGGCGCGCGTGTCGGGGCAAGTGAAGAGCGTCCTCGTCCGCGACAACCAGCGCGTCCACGCGGGCGACGTCCTGGTGGAGCTCGACCCTGCCGACCTCGCGGCGAAGCTCGCCGCTGCGCGCGCGGACGTCGCGGCGGCGAAAGCGCAACTCCGCGCGACGGAGACCGGTCTCGCGGTGACGATGAAGTCCGTCGATTCGAACCTCGCCGTCGCGAAGGGCGGCCTCGTCCAGGCGTCGGCCGTGCGGGGGACCACGAGGGCCGCGATCGACCAGGCTCGCGCCGACCTCGATGCGGCGAAGTCGCGCCGGGCGCTCGCCGAGACGGAGTTCCGGCGTTCGGAGGGGCTGCTCGAGTCGGGGGCGGTCGCACGAGCGGACTACGACCTGCACAAGTCGGCGCTCGAACAGGCCGACGCCGCGGTGACGCTCGCTACCGCGCGGCTCGTGAGCGCCGAGACGAACCTCGACAACGCCGCGGGCACGATCCAGGCGGCGCGGGGGCATCTCATCGCCGCCGAATCGGGCCCCGCGCAGGTGGACGCGGCGGAGGCTCAGGTCGAGCTCGCGCGGGCCAAGGTGGACCAGGCGACGGCTGCCCTGGAACAGGCCGAGCTGAACGTGTCTTACACGAAGGTACGCGCCGAGACCTCGGGCGTCGTGTCGCGGCGCTCCGTCGAGCCCGGTCAGACGGTGTCGCCGGAGCGCCCCCTGCTCGCGATCGTGAACACCGACGACACGTGGATCGTCGCGAACTTCAAGGAAGACCAGATCGCGGAGATGAAGCCCGGCGAGCCCGCGAAGATCTCCGTCGACACGTTTTCCGGCCGGCCCCTGGCGGGCAAGGTCGAGAGCCTCGCCGGCGGTACGGGCGCGCGCTTTGCGCTGCTTCCGCCGGACAACGCCTCCGGGAACTTCACGAAGGTCGTGCAGCGCGTTCCGGTGCTCATCCAGCTCGAGCCGCACCCCGGCGTCGAGCTCCGGCCGGGCATGAGCGCGACGGTCAAGGTGAGCACGCGCTGAGCGCGCGTCGCATCGCGAGGACACGCACATGGACCGCGACCAAGTCACCGGGTCGAAAGCGGGCATCACCGCCGTAGTCATGACGGCCGCGCTGATGGCGATGATCGACATCACGATCGTCAACGTCGCGCTCTCGGACATCCGCGCGAGCTTCGGCACCCCGATCGATCAGATCGGCTGGGTCTCCACCGGGTACATGATGGCGAACATCGTCATCATCCCGATGACGGGGTGGCTCCAGCGGCGATTCGGGTACAAGCGCTACTTCGCCGCGTCGATCGCGCTCTTCACCGTCGCGAGCTCCCTCTGCGGGCTCGCGTGGAACCTGCCCTCCCTGGTCGCGTTTCGCGCGCTCCAGGGGCTCGGGGGCGGCGCGATCATCCCGACGGCCCAGAGCATCCTGTTCGCTCGTTACCCGCAGAAGGAGCACGGGATGGCCGCGGCCATGTTCGGCCTCGGAGCGATCACCGGTCCGCTCCTCGGGCCGACGATCGGCGGGTATCTGATCCAGTGGGCGAGCTGGCACTGGATCTTCATGGTCAACGTGCCCATCGGCATCGTTGCAGCGCTCCTCACGCTGCGTTTCGTCGAGCAGCCCGCGTTCGTCGCGCCTTCCGGCGCGGACGCGAAGATCGACGTGTTCGGCATCTCGCTCCTCGCCGTCGGTATGGCCTCGCTCCAGTACGTCCTCGAGGAAGGGAATCGTGAAGGCTGGCTCGAGAGCCGGCTCATCGTCGTGCTCGCCGCCGTCGCGGCCATCGCGCTCCTGACGTTCGTCGTGCACGAGCTCGAGACGGACCGGCCCGTGGTGGACCTCCGCGTCTTCAAGAACCGGAGCTACAGCGCCGGCACCGGACTCAACTTCCTCACGGGCTTCGCGCTCTTCAGCGGCTCCTACATGTTCTCGCTCTTCGCCGGATCCGTGATCCGATACACGGCGCTCGACATCGGGAAGGTGTTCCTCGTCGCGGGCACCGTCTCCGTCGTCGTGATGCCGCTCATGGGGCGCCTCGCGCCGGCCGTCGACGGGCGCATCTTGCTCCTCATCGGCGTGGGCGTCGTTTCCACGAGCCAGTTCGTCGCGTCGCACCTCACGCAGGCCGCGGGGTTCTGGGACCTCGTCACGCCCAACATGATCCGGAGCTTCGGGCTCGGATTCATCTTCATCCCCGTCAGCGTCGTCGCGCTCTCCGGCGTTTCTCCGGCCCAGCGGGGTAACGCGACGGGCCTCTTCAATCTCACCCGCGAGCTCGGCGGTTCGCTCGGCACGGCGCTGATGGGCATGCTCGTCGCCGACGACATGAAGCGCTACGGGTCGTACCTCTCCGAGAGCGTGAACCTCCAGAACCCGCTCGTGCAGGAGCAGCTCCGTCAGATTTCCTACGGCGTGGGCTCGCAGACGTTCCAGCGGGATCTGGTCGCCGAGAGCATCTTGAAGCTCCGTGTCACGACGCAGGCGATGGTCCTGTCGTTCGAGAACGGCTTCCGCTGGACGGCGCTCGTGATGTCGCTCGGCGTCGTGCTGGTGCTCGTGCTCCGGAAGCCTTCGGGCGGCGCGGAGGTGAGCGGCGCGCACTGACACAGCCTCACGGCCTCACTCGAGCCCGATGGTCGCGCAGGTCCGCCGCCATTCCGACGCGTCGCGCTTTCCGCTGACGAGCTCCGACACGACGCGGAACGGCTCGACGACGACGTCACCTCTCGTCGCGCGAACCGGCGCGCCCGGTTCCGTCGATACCTCGAACCCGGAGCGGGAGAGACACACGGCGAGCCACATGCCGAGGTATCGCTCCGCGCGGCGTCGAGATGCTTCCGGCGAAAGAAGCGAAAGACCCGTGCGCGTCCGATCGGCCCAGTCGTCCAGGGATGCGCACGCGTCCGACAGGCCCGTGGCGGTCAGTTTCGCGAACGCATACCCCACCGGGGTGAGCGTCTCCGTCCAGAGGGGGAGCCAGATCTTTTCGGTCACCTCCGACCAGCCGATCCGGGAGAGCTTCCGATTCGCATCCACGAGGACGTATCGAACGGCGAGGTCTTCCGCGGCGGCCGGGTCGTCGAGCAGACCGACCGCGGCGTCTTTCCCGGCTTCCCCCTCCCATTCGGGCGTTCCGAGGGACGCGAGACGCTCGCCGAGACTCGGATGCGTGTCGTGTTCGGAGCTCGGCTCGGGATGCTTGCGCTCCGGGCGCGCGCCGTCCGTGCCTGCGCCTCGCCGGACGTTCGCCTCGAACACCGCGAAGCCTTCCGCGACCGGAAGAAGGAACCCGCGTCCGAGCGCGGGCGCGATCTCGCTCCAGAAGTAGGCGTTCCACAGCGGCGACTTGCGCTCGATGATGGAGAGCGCGCGGGCGGTCGCTTCGGTTCCCGCGGTCTCGGCCGCGACACGGTCCGCCTGGAGCTCCTGGGCCCTGGACACCTCCAGGCTTCTCCTGAGGAATGCCCCGCCGTAGAGCGCGAAGGGGAGATCCAGGAGGAAGCTCGAGCCGTCCAGGTGGTCGAGGGTGAGGGCGATCGCCCTTCGGGTTCGGTGCACCCAGGGGCCGAGGCGAAGGTCACCCCCGACGTGATGGCCCATCTCGTGGGCGATCACGGAGCGAAGCGCGTCCCGATCCAGCCAGAACAGGAACGGCAGCCCGATGCCGATGACCGTCTTCCCGCGCCGGAAGAGGGAGCGCGTCGTGTACGTGAAAGCGTTCGCGTCGACGACGAGGTGTAGTTCGTCCGGCTCAGGGTGGCGTGTCTGCCGCGACACCTCGGCGACGAGCTCCCGGAGACGGCGGTGAGCGCCCACCGGGATCGGAAGCCCTTCTTCCGGTTTCCGGGCGGAGCGCGGACGCATGCCCCAGAGCACCCAGAGCCCGCCGAAGCCGGCGATCAATCCGGCCAGATCCGGGCCTTTCCCGTATTCGGATTGCGCCCAGGGAACGAGGAGCAACGCGCCGGCGAGCGAGAACCCGAGGAGGTAGAAGCCGGCCCAGCCGGCGACCAGGATGGCCGCGCGAGAACGGAGGGCGGGAGCCGTCACCCCGGCCATGCGTTCATCGCTCTCGTGACCGGTCCGCGCAGCGGATCGAGGAGCTTCACCTGTTCCCGCAGGGCCTTTCGATCCGTGTCCGTCACGCCCGCTCTCCGGGAGCGAGCGAGGACGATTGCGGCGCGGAGATCCGCCGGGAGCTCGACGAACTCCGCCGACGACTCTCCCGTCCGGATGAACCGTGCGAGCGCCTCCGTGCGCACCCGATCGAGCGGCGTCTCCTCGGTCAGCTTCGACAGCACGGCGTGCGGCGGTTCGATCCGCGCCGCTTCTCCGAAGAGGAGGCCCCACTGAACCCCGGAGAGGCTCCGCACGACCACGCCGTCCAGTTTCGCGAGCGCGTCCAGCGCCGATGCGGGCTGCTCTCTCGCGACCAGGGCCACCTCGAAGGCGCTTCTCTGCGCCCGTTCGGTGACGTGCTCCAGATCCTCTTTCGAGACGTCGAGGCCGCCGTCGAGCAGGACCGCGACACGACGAGCCGGCTCGACCCGAGCGACCATTTCCTCGGTCGCGACGCGCGGTTCGAACGAAGACAGCTGCAGCGCGGCGATGACGAGCTGTTCCCGCGTCATGGGTGGGAGATCCCGGACGTCGAGCATTTCCCGGACGACGGTACGCGCCGGATCGATCTGCCCGAGCCCGGCGAGAGCCTGCACGTCCAGCAGAGCGACGTCCCTGAACTCGACCGGATCGGTTCGATGCAGCGTCTCGAACGCTTCAGCCGCCGCCTGATGGCGTCCGTCGCACATCTGCCGGAAGCCGAAGGCGCGGAGCAGATACGGGTGGTGAGGCGCGACACCGAGACCGGTCCGGAGGAGGGACATCTCTTCCTCGGGTTCGCTGACGCGCGCGAGCAGGTACATGGAGTCCGCGGATCCAGGATTCTGCTGCATCCGAGCGCGGTACTCCGTGATCAGGTCCCGTCGCTTGCCCGTCGCTTCCATGGCGCTCTGATAGGTCCGGTGGAATTCGACGGAGGTCGGATTCTGGTCCCGCGCGGCGCGCGCCAAGCTCACGACCGCGTCCTCCTCGCCCGCGCGCTTCAGGAGCTCCAGGGCGACGTTGACGTCCTCGAGTCGATAGTGACCGACCTCCGCGATCTTGCGGGCCAGAGCCGCCGCGGGCCCCGTCTTCCCGGTGGCGGAGAGGTATCCGACGCAGGCGTTCGGGGTACGCATGAAATCCACTCGCCGTCGAACGACCTTCCCGGAGTCCTTCGACATGCTGATCGTCCGCGGCGACTCGGTGAAGGCGTCGACCACGTCCTCGGCGGAACCGAACCCGGCGGAACAATGGACCTCGGGCTCTTCCTCCGAAGCGGCGTCGGGCGTCGCGTTCGCCGCGTAGCTCACGTTCTCGACGAACACGAGTGCAGCCCCGAGGACGTTCCAGAAGGAGACCGTCTTGCCGCGCGGAAGGTCGAGATCCCCGGTTTCGATCGGCGCTCCTTCGAGGAGGACGGAGATGTGGTGGCGACCCGCGGATGCCCGGATGGGAACCTCGCGGCCTCCCGGCACGTCGACGGGCGGTGCGCCCGAGAGCTCGACGTGGACGGGCAGCGCGAGCCCGTTCGTGACGTGCAAGGTCCCGTGGAGCGAGTCGTCGATCGCATGCGCGGAAGCGACGGCGACCGAGAGCACGACGGCGAGCGCGACGAGGCGCTGCCAGAGATACGTCGCGAGGGACCCCGGCACCTTGCCCACGAAGCGATAGGACTTCGCCGTGTCCCCGTCCGCGGTCAGGTAGGAGCGGAGAGGAAACAGCGGGACGTAGACGAACGTCAGGTAGTGCGTACTGACGTACGTCCCGTCCGAATCCCGATCCGCGCGGCCGTAGATCCTGAAGCCGCACCCGTTGTACGTGAACAGAGTCGGCGCGGAGGCGATCGGCTCCAGGAACAAGCGCCGTCTCGAGAGCAACTCTCGCGCGACGTCACGGGATCGGCCTTTCGCCTTGAACCAGGCGAAGTGGAGGAGCGCTCGATACACCGCATGTGGCTTCCCCTTCTCGATGGCGCGGCGTACCGCCGGGCTCTCCTGCGAGAGCTCCACGAGTTCGGGAACACGCTCCACGAGCCCCGCCGGATCTCGGAGTCCTTCCATCACCGACCCACGAGCTTACACGACGCGGGCGGGAGATTCGCTCGGAGGGACGAGAAGGATCGAAAAAGCCGGGGCGAATCGAGAAGATCCGCGCGCAAAGGCGCGGCGCCTCGGGCGACGAAACGCACGTCGGAAATTCGGCTGCCCCGAACCCCGCCCCCTCGCCAGGTCCGTCATATGCCAGACGCGGGGCCTTGCCGCAATCCCGGGGGCGTGCCCCAGAGTCCTTCACCATGACGAACCATGCGGTGGCGATCGTGGGCGGTGGCCCGACGGGATTGATGCTCGCAGCCGAGCTGGCGCTCGCGAAGGTCGACGTCGTCGTTCTCGAACGGCTCGTGGAACGGCAGCGCGACGGCTCGCGCGGGCGCGGCCTCCACGCGCGCACGATCGAAGTATTGGATCAACGCGGCATCGCCGAGCGCTTCCTCTCGCTCGGGCAGGTCGCGCAGGTCACGTCCTTCATGGTTCCTCTCGACCTCTCCGACTTCCCGACTCGCCACCCGTACGGGCTCGCGCTGCTGCAGACGCACACCGAAAGACTGCTCGCCGAGTGGGTCGCGGACCTCGGTGTCCCAGTGCGTCGCGGGTGCGAAGTGACGGATGTGTCGCAGGACGACACGGGGGTGGACGTGACGCTGTCGGACGGCGGGTGTCTCCGAGCGTCGTATCTCGTCGGCTGTGACGGGGGCCGGAGCCTGGTGCGGAAGCGGGCCGGCATCGAGTTCCCGGGGTGGGAGCCCTCGACGAGCTATCTCATCGCCGAAGTGGAGCTGACGGAAGAGCCGCCCTGGGGCGTCCGCCGTGACGAGAAAGGCGTCTACGCACTCGGCAAGCACGAAGACGGCAAGCACGCGGGTGTCGTGCTCCGGGACGAAGAGGTGACGCTCGGCGTGTCGCCGACGCTGGAGGAGCTCCGCGCCGCGCTCGTCTCCCTCTACGGGTCGGACTTCGGTCTCCGGAGCGCCCGGTGGCTCTCCCGGTTCACGGACCGGACGCGACAGGCCGCGCGCTACCGCGAGCGCCGCGTGCTCCTCGCCGGCGACGCCGCTCACATCCATGCCCCGGTGGGAGGCCAGGGGCTGAACCTCGGCGTGCAGGACGCAGTGAACCTCGGCTGGAAGCTCGCGCAGGTGGTGCGAGGGACGTCCCCCGAGCGGCTCCTCGAGACGTACCACGAGGAACGGCACCCGGTCGCGGCGCGGATCCTGAAGACCACGATGGCCCAGACCGCGCTGAACCGCGGCGACGACCGCACGGAAGCGCTCCGTGACCACGTCGCGGAGCTCCTCCGCATGGATGAGCCGAGGAAACGCTACGCAGGGATGATGTCCGGCCTCGGCATTCACTACGACCTCGGGAGCGGACATCCGTTGCTCGGCCGCCGCATGCCGGACCTCGACCTCGTCACCGCGGGCGGCTCACGACGTGTGTTCACGTTCCTCCACGAGGCGAGACCGTTGTTGATCAACCTCGGCCAGCCGGGCACTCTCGACGTCTCGCGGTGGGCCGATCGCGTTCCGTCGATCGACGCTCGGTACACCGGAGTCTGGGAGCTCCCGGCGCTCGGGCCGGTGTCCCCGCCTTCCGCGGTACTGGTTCGTCCGGACGGGTACGTCGCCTGGGTGGGCGAGGGGACGGAGCGCGGGCTTCGAGAGGCGCTGACGACGTGGTTCGGCGCCCCTCGTCCCGCAGCCGGCGAGGATGACCCGGCGGGTCGGGCGGGCTGGGGATGAGCCGGCGGCGTCGATTGAAAGTTGTCATGGTCGACGAGTTCGAATACTTCTCGTCCGCTATTTTCGGAGACGCCACGGAGGTGGGACGATGAAACGGAGCCGCGGAAGGCGCTTCCTCGTCGCGCTGGTGCTCGGCACGCTGCTCGCGAGCGTCTGCACCGTGGGGTGGCTCGCGAAGAGACACGGCCTCCGGCGCGTGTGGATGGGGATCACGCTCTTTCACGGAGCGGAGCAGTACGAGAACTTCGCGCACACGGCGGAGCTCTTCCCCGCTTCCACCATGCCCCGATCGGAAAAACCCTTCCACTTCCCGGAGGGTCCGCGGATCACGCTGCCTGCGTCGTTCGCCTACGAGGGCAAGCCTATCGACGTCGAGTGGTTCCTCTCCGAGACGGACACCAGCGCGCTCCTCGTGTTGAAGGACGGTGCGGTGCGCTACGAGCGGTACGCGCTGACGGGCGGGCGCGACGTGCACTGGCTGTCCTGGTCCGTCGCGAAGAGCTTCATCTCGGCCCTCGTCGGCATCGCGATCGCCGACGGGTACGTCCGGAGCGTCGAGGACCCGATCACCCGGTACGTGCCGGCGCTGGTCGGTTCGGGCTACGACGGCGTCCGCATCAAGGACGTTCTCCAGATGTCGTCCGGGGTCGGGTGGGACGAGACGTACGCGAACCCCTTCAGCGACGTGAATCGCTTCGGAAGGGTGCTGTTCCTCGGCGGTTCGCTCGACGAGTTCACGGCGACGCTCGAGCGGAAGGTCCCGCCCGGGACGCGCAATCACTACTGTTCGGCGGACACGCACGCGCTCGGCATGCTCCTCACGAGAGCCACGGGTCGTTCCGTGACCGCGTACATGAACGAGAAGCTCTGGCAGCCGCTCGGCATGGAGAGCAGCGGCCGGTGGCTCCTCGACGACCACGGAATGGAGATGGTGTTCGGCGGTCTGAACGCGACGGCGCGCGACTACGCGAAGCTCGGCGAGCTGTACCGGCTGGGGGGAGCGTGGCAGGGCAAGCAGATCGTTCCCGAGACCTGGGTGCGGCAGTCCGTGACGCCCGACGCTCCGTTCCTGACTGCAGAGGCGAAGGCGAAGGCGGGTGAGCCGTTTCCGATCGGCTACGGCTATCAGTGGTGGATTCCTGGGGGCGACGAGCACGAGTTCTCAGCCATCGGGATCTACAATCAGTTCGTGTACGTGAACCCGACCCGCGGCGTCGTGATCGTCAAGCTGTCCGCATTCAGCGACTACGCGACGGGATGGAGTGAAAGCGCGTACCGGGAGATGCAGACCGTGGAGCTGTTCCGGGCCATCGCACGGACCTTCTGAGCGCGAGACGGCGCAGGGGTCGAAGGTCAGGCCCCGAGCGTCTTCTCCATTCGCACCGACCGCTGTCCTCGCCGATAGGTCCCTTCTCCGCCGCGGGTCTGCCGAAGGCCCGCCTTCTGGAACACCGAGAGCGCGGCGACGTTCGAGTCCGCCGTCGTCAGATGTAGTTTCGTCCCGCCGTGGGACTTCGCGTGAGCTTCCGCGGCGCGGAGCAACGCGCTGCCGACGCCCATGCCTCGCGCGCTCTCCGTGACGGCGATGGCGGCGAGGTGGAACGAGCCCGGACCGTCCCGTTCGACGACGGCGAAGCCGAGCGATTCGCCGGCGCGCTCTGCGACGAGCGTCGTCGCCCGCGCGGATGCCGCCACGGAATATTCGCCCGCCCTGCGATCGTACTCGCCGAATGCGGCGTCCCCGAGCATCCGGATGAAGGGGACGTCCGTGCCGGCAGCCAGGCGGATGGCCACGCCGGCCGGCAGGGCCGTCACGCCCGGTTCCGCGGCGGTCGCTTCGACGCCGGCTTCGTCCGTGCCTTCGTCTTGGGTGCGGCCGTCGTCCGGGCAGCGGCCTTTTTCGGCGCGGCCTTCGTCCGGGTAGCGGCCTTCCTCGGTGCGGCCTTCGTCCTGGCAGGCGACTTCGCGCCGCCCGTCCCGCCGACGTTCAGCGCCACCGCCGCCCGGATCAGCGTCTTCAGCGCGCCCTCGTCGATCTTCTCGTTCTCGTGGATGTCTATCGCGCGCCGGGTGTTCCCATCGAGGCTCGAGTTGAAGAGCTTCTTCGGGTCCGGAAGGGAGGCCCCCTTTGCGAAGGTGAGCTTGATGACGCTCTTGTAGCTCTCACCCGTGCAGACGATGCCCGCGTGCGAGAAGATGGGAGTTCCCATCCACTTCCACTCTTCCACGATCTCGGGATCGGCCTCGTGGATGAGCTGTCGCATCCGCGCGAGCGTCTTCCCGCGCCAGTCGGCGAGCTCCTGGATTCTCGCGTCGATCTTCGCGGAGGCGGATCCGTCCGCGGCAGGCTTCTTCGTGGGCATGAGACAATCCTAGGTCGACTCCGGCGCGGGTGTCCTCGACTTCGATCGGATCAGGTCTGCGGCGTGGCACTCGGGCGACGCCACAGGAAGTAGGAGCAGGCCCAGAGCACGCCGGTGCCGAGCGGCCACCCCCACGCCTCCGGACCGTCTCCCACCGCCAGGTGTGCGAAGACGGCCGCCCCGAGGTCGAATGCGAAGCCCGCGTAGGCCCATTCCTTCAGCCGCGCGGGGGCAGGGACGAGGATCACGGCGAGGCCCAGGAATTTCGCCCAGGAAAGCCCGACCCGGAAGTAGTCGGGGAAGCCCAGGTGCGTGAAGGCAGCGGCCACCTGCGGGAGCCGGAGCTGCGCGTACGCGGTGAAGGCGATCTGGAGGGAGAACAGCGCCGTCGCGATCCAGAAGGCAATGGCAGTGCCTCTCGGGGCCGTCTTCTCCGCGGCGAGCGCCGCCTTTTGCATCGTGGATTCCATCCTGTTCCTCAGGTGTTCAGTTGCTTCGTGTATGCCGCGTGGAGACTCTGCCAGCCGTCCAGCTTCATGGCCTCCGGCCCGGCGATGCGTCCGACCGGGCGCCTGTCCAGCAGTCGCGCCAGCACCTCGAAGCAGACGTGCCATCCAGCCGCGCCCCACGAGATGTAGCGGCGATCGATGTTCTGGAAGAGGGTGAGGCGCGTCCCGTTCGCAAGCGGCTCGAGCTCCCACCGGAGATCGAAGTCCCCCCAGGTGTGCTCGAGGAGCTTCGGCGCGTCCGCGCGCTTGACGGTGCATTCCGTCACGTGGGGCGACGGCGCGTTCACGGTGGTGAGCTGGACCTTGCCCGTCGTCGCGAGGCTGCGGTCCGCGTCGAACGGGGCCCACTCGCGGAGCTGCGCAGGGTCCGTCAGTGCTTCCCAGACGAGCCCGGGCGGATGGCGAAGCTCCCGCACGAGCACGAGCTTCCAGTCGTCTCCGGTCTTCTGGACGTCCGCGCCGTGCGCAGTGCCGAGGGAAAAGCCTTCTCTCTCGCTCATCGGGTCCTCCGATTCTTGGGTGCCTTTGCCATTCGATCGAGGTGACGCTCGAGCGCGTCCACGTGGGACGACCAGAAACGTCGGAAGGGGGCGAGCCACTCGTCCACCTCCATGAAAGGTTCGGGCCGGATGCGATAGACCCTCCGCTGGGCGTCCGGCCGCGCTTCCACGAAGCCCGCTTCACGGAGCACCCGGAGGTGCTTCGACACCGACGTCTGCGGCATGCGGAGCTCCTGCTCGATCTCGCCGACGGACCGCTCGCTCGAGGCGAGAAGCCCCAGGATCGCCCGGCGATTCGGCTCCGCGATGATGGCGAACGTAGACTCCACGTCCAGGTATATACTCCTAGGTTCATATGACCGTCAAGGCACATTCATCCCGGCCGAACGAAGCTCGCGAGCCGAAGCCGGCGGGCCCAGCCCACCGGGCCGCCTCAATCATCAGGGGGGGGACGCGTCGCGAGGGATAGTTTGTATACAAATCATCCGGAGCGCGCAGGGTGCGAGTGAGGGTCCCGCCGTTTTCACGGCGCCGCGGGCGCGGCGAGCGCGGATGATCGGTCCCGCCGTTTCACTGCGCCGCAGGCGCGGAGGGTGCGGATGATCGGTCCTGCCGTTTTCACGGCGCCGAGGGCGCGAACGGTGCGAGTGAGGGCCCCGCCGTTTTCACGGCCCCGCGGGCGCGGCGAGCGCGCCCGAAGCGGAGGTCATTTTCCTTCGAGCGAGCTAGGATCCCTCGAAACATGCTGCTTTTCGAAGGGTTACGGGGAATCGGCCCTGCCGCGTTCCGCCGAGCCCTGCTCGCGGTGCCGCCGGGAGAACGAGACGCCTGGGCGGATCGCCTGTTCGATGTCCGCGAGCTCCCGGACGACGGGGCGGAGCTCCCGCGGGGAGCCGTGCCCTACTACCCGGCTCCCGTCGACGCGGTCCTCGAAACCGTGGATGCGCTCCGTATCGGTCCCGACGACGTGTTCGTCGACGTCGGGGCGGGGATCGGCCGGGCCGCGGCGCTCGTCCACCTGCTCACCGCCGCGGACGTCGTCGGCGTCGAGATCCAGTCGGCGCTCGTGGTCGTCGCGCAGGAGCTCGCGGCGAGACTCGGCGCGCCGCGTCTCCGCTTCCTCCGAGCGGATGCGGACGACGTCGTCCGGCTCGTCCCGGACGTGAACGCGCTCTTCCTCTACTGCCCGTTCAGCGGGGATCGACTCGCGCGGTTCGTGGACTGCCTGGAGCCGCTCACGTGGCGCCGTCCGATCCGGCTCGCCGCGCTGGACGTGCCGCTTCCCGATCGACGGTGGCTCGAGCGCGCCCCGGCGCGGGGTTCGGCGAACCTCGACGTCGTCGTCTCACGAGCTCGAGGCTCGGGCGTTCCACGGTGAAGTGGAGCACGGTGGCGACGGAGACGCCGAGCGCGGACGCGACGGCGATCGCGGTCACTGGACTCGCGTCCCGCGCATAGAGCGCTCGCATCGCGACGTACCCGACGTACTGGTGGACGAGATAGAGCGGGTAAGAGATGCGGCCGAGGAATACGAGGGGGCGAAACGCGCGGTCGCCCATGGGTCGCGTCGCGAGCCAGACGAGCGCGACCGCGACCGTGGCCCAGACGAACTGCGTCGACCCGAGGAGCCGCGCCCCGAGGAGACACGGTACGACGCCGAGTGCGGTCCAGCGCGGCGAACCTCGACGGGTTCGCGCGAGGACGGCTCCAGCCGCGAAGAGGTGCGAGAAGCCGTCGTTCGCGAGGTCTCGAAGCGCGTGCGGGATCGCGAACCGGGTCCCCAGCGCTTCTAGCGCGACCGTCGCGAAGAGCGCGTGCACGGTGAGCTCTCGGCGCCCGAACGCGAGGAGGACCAGCACGAGCGCGTAGAAGCGGAGCTCCCGCTCGAGCGTCCAGTACACGGCGTCCGCCGCCGGGACGCCGAGAGTGCCCGCGATCATCGTGAGGTTCAGGAGAGCGTCTTTCCCGGAGATCCCGCGGTCGGGAAGGCCGAAGACCGAGACGACCGCGAAGGTCACCGCGAGCGCAGCCCAGAACGTCGGGAAGAGCCGCACCGCCCGCGCCTCGACGAAGTCGCGAGGCGTGGGGTGAGACGCCAGGGAGAGCTCGATGGCGAACCCGCTGACGACGAAGAACACCTCCACGCCCCGCTGTCCCCAGGGAACGAGGAACGGGGGCGACGACGGGTGGCCCCAGATCATCTGGAAGCGCGTCGTGAAGTGGAAGAACACGACGGCGAGGGCACAGAGCCCCCGAAGGACGTCGAGCCCCGGCAGGCGGCTGCCCGCATCACGGTGCGGTTCGCTCCGCCGGGACCCGATCGCGGGCGTCACGCGGCGTCGCCGACCTCCGCGAGCAGCGCCTCGAGCTGCTCGAGCGTCTCTCGCATCCCGCGCTCCATTCCCGAGGCGAGCGCGCCGTCCAGCACTTCCTTCGCCGGGTAGCGTTCGCGCTGCGTGAGGAGCGTCAAACCGCCGCTCTCCGTGAACTCGGCGGTGATGAGGCCTTCTCCGGCGTGTGGCATGGGCTCGAAGATCTGCGTGTAGACCAGCCGCGTGCCGGGCACGACCTCCGTGTACGTGCCGCTGAACGCCAGGGGCGGCTCCCCGGGCCGTCCGAACACGTACCGATACCGACCTCCGACGCGAGCGTCCGACTCGCACTCGAACAGCACCACGCCGAGCAGCTTCGGCGCCCACCATCGGCGGAGGAGCGCCGGCTCGGTCATCGCCCGGAACACGGTCTTCGCGCTCGCGCGGAAGCTCCGCTGGATGAGGAGCTCCCGATCCGACACGCGCTCCACCTGGGTCTTCGCGAAGCGCGAGAAATCACCGTCTTTTCCTGCGACCATTGGACCTTTCCTTCTTGCTCTCGAGCTCTTCGAGGAGCTCGTCCAGGGACTCGAACCGGGCCTCGAGGAGGTCCCGGTACTTCTCGAGCCACGCGCTCATCTCCCGGAGTGGCTCCGGGCGAAGCGCGTAGATGCGCTGCTGAGCGCGCGGCTCCACCTGGACGAGGCCGGCCTTCTTCAGCGCGCCGAGGTGCTTCGAGACCTGGGGCTGATTCAGCGACAGCTTCTCCCCGATCTCGTTCACCGTGCGTGGCCCCGCTGCGAGGAATTCCACGATCCGGAAGCGATTGCGCTGCCCGAGGGCCGCGAACGTCTCGACCACGGGAGCAATATGCCCATTCGGATATATTCCTGTCAAGGAATATTACGAGGCGGTCCGCCACCCGGGCCGGAGCCGGACCGAAAAATGGCTCCCTAGCTCGACCGGACACCGCGCACGACCGGGGGCGTGCGGAGGTGTCGCGCGCGCTCCTGCTCGACCCACACCGGGAGGCGGGCCCTCACTCGGGCGTGTGGATCACCGCCTCGACGTTGTGCCCGTCGGGATCCAGCACGAACGCGCCGTAGTAGTTCGCGTGGTAGTGGGGACGGAGGCCGGGCGCGCCGTTGTCCTTGCCGCCGGCAGCCACGGCGGCCCGGTGGAACGCGTCCACCTGGGCGCGGCTCTGCGCCACGAACGCGATGTGCAGGCGGGGGGTGTTCGGAGCCCCCTGGGCGACCCAGAAGTCCGGCTTCGGCGGCACTCCCATCCCAAGGACGACCGCGCCTCCGGTCACCTCCTTCGGAATCTCCATCAGCACGCGGTAGCCGAGCGGCGCGAGCGCGGCCTCGTAGAAGGCACGGCTCTTCGCGGGATCCGAGACGTTCAGGCCGGTGTGGTCGATCATCGTGGAGCGAGGGTCGCGGACCGGGGCACGGGACGCAATGGGGGAGAGCGTCGGCGGTACGAGCGCTCGGCTCGAGGAGCAACGAAGGGGCCTACGCCCGCTCGGGCCGAGTCACGCTCGCCGTCCGGACCGGGGACTGGGCGTCGTCGCGCTTCTCGACGGCGCGCCACCAGGGGACGGGTTCATCGACGTGGTCGGGCTCGAACGGGCGGCCGAGCATCGGCGTGAGGATGCGCGCGCCGCGCGCGGCGGCGAGCGTGAAGAGCGTCTCCGCCGGCTCGTCCCAGGGGTGGAGCGCGAGGTCGAAGGTGCTCCAGTGGACGGGAAGGAGCGCTTTCGCGCCGAGCATCTCGAACGCACGGAGTGCATTCTCCGGCCCGAGGTGAATCGTCCCCCACGCCGGATGGTACGCGCCGATCTCGATGAGGGCGAGGTCGATGGGCCCCACGCGGGCGGCCACCTCCCGGAACTCCTCCGTGAGCCCGGTGTCTCCGGAGAAGAACACGCGCCGGTTCTTCGTCGACACGACCCACGAGGACCACAGCGTGGAGTTTCGGTCCGTGAGGCCGCGGCCCGAGAAGTGCTGCGCCGGGGTCGCCGTGAAGGAGAGCGCGCCGCCGGGGAGCGTGTGCTCCTCCCACCAGTCGAGCTCCGTGATGCGCTTCGGGTCGAAGCCGAGTCGCTCGAGGTGCACGCCGACGCCGAGCGAGGTCACCACGGGGACGCCGAGCTTCGCGAGCTCCACGATGCTCGATTCGCAGAGGTGGTCGTAGTGATCGTGAGACAGCAGGATCGCGTCGAGCTTCGGGAGCTCCCGGATCTTCGCGGGCACCGGGTGAAAGCGCTTCGCGCCCGCGAAGGAAACGGGTGACGCCCGGTCTCCGAAGACCGGGTCCGTGAGCACGCGGAGTCCATCGATTTCGAGCAGCACCGTGCTGTGTCCGAGCCACGTCGCTCGGAATCCGGAGGAAACGGGCTTCGCCCAGGCTTCGAGCGGGCTCTCGACCGGAAGCGGGGACCGGGGGAGCCGCGCCCTGCTCCCGAAGATGAAGTCCCGCACGATGGGAAGCGCGTTCCCGTCGAGCCGTGGCCCGACGCGGGCGGTGTTGCGGAAGCGGCCCTCGTGGAACTGGGCCGAGGCGCGGGCGCGTTCGAGGCGGAGACCGGTGAGGCTGACCATCGGGCGACCTGCAAAGCTTTCGGGCTCTGCGCCGGGGTCGTCAAGCCGACGGCGCGTCGGCGCGCGTTTCGGGCCGCTTCAAGGCTGCGCGGGCTCGATGGAGAGGAGCTCGACCTCGAACTTGAGCGTCGCGTTCGGGCCGATCTTCGGCGGCGAGCCGCGGAGGTCGTACGCGAGGTGAGGCGGAATGACGAGTGTCCGCTTCCCGCCCTTCTGCATGCCCGTCACGCCGATCTCCCAGCCCGGAATGACCTCTCCGGCGCCGATGGTGAACGCAAACGGTGTCCCCCGATCGAGCGAGCTGTCGAACTTCGTGCCGTCGAGCAGCGTGCCCGTGTAGTGGACGGTGACCCGGTCCCCTTTCTTCGCCTCGGGGCCCGTCCCGACGACGACGTCGGTCTTCTCCAGCGGAGGCAGGGCGGGCGGGAGCTCGTCGCTCGGGTGCTTCGGGTCCGAGACACCGCTCTTCGTGGGCTCCGGCGAACGCGCGGCCTCGGGCGGCTGACAGGCGGCGACGGCGAGGACGGCGAGGGCGACGGTGAGGCGGCGCATCACGCCTTCGTATTCCGGCCCGGGTGCGGAGTCGAGCTCAGTCCTTCCGCTTGGCGAGGTCCACGGCGCGCCAGAGGTACCAGCTCGCGACGCTGCGGTAGGGCGCCCATCTCTCGCCGTGCTTCGTGAGCGCCTTCTTGTCGGGAAGCGCGCGCTTCTTGTACGCGAGGCGGTAGCCGTTCTTCACGCCGTAGTCGTCCACGGGGAGGACGTCTCCGCGCCCGAGCCGGAACATGAGGAACATCTGGACCGTCCATCTGCCGATCCCGCGGACTGCCGTGAGCTGCTCCACGACGGCGTCGTCCTCCATGGCGTGAGCGACGTCGAGCGTCGGGATGTCCCCGGAGAGCGCTTTCTCCGCGAGATCCTTCAGCGCAAGCACCTTCGCCCTCGAGAGGCCCGCGCCCCGGAGCTTCTCCGGATCCGTGCGCTTCACGAGCGCGGGCGTCGGGCCCTCCGGCGATCGCGGATAGAGCGCGACGACGCGGCTCCAGATCGTCTGCGCGGCCTTTCCCGTGAGCTGTTGATGCACGATCGCCTCGGCGAGCGCCTGGAAGACGCTCTGCGTGTGTTTCAGCTCGAGCCCGAACGGCCCGACCGCGTCGATGAGCGCGCCGAGCACGGCATCCGCCTCGCGGAGGTGAGAGAGCGCGTGCTCCGGATCGAAGCCGTACCCGCCCGGTGCCGGCGAGCGTGACGACGTGGCGGAAGGTGGCTCGGAGGCGTTCACCTGGACTCGACCGGGAGGCTTCGCGCGCCGCGCCGCCTTCTTCGCGGGAGTCTTCTTGGACTTCACCGAACCCATCGACCCCGAGCCTAAATCACCGGCCGCGAATCGGGATCATGGAGAATGAGGGAAGCGGAGGGGAAGGCAGGGGCTGCCTCCCATCGCGCGCTGAGGACTCGTCACATCTCAGCCGCCAATTCGCGCGGTTTCGAAGGAGTGGGTAGATTCGGGGCTGCCCCACCCGGCATCCCGCAGGGCGGGCTGCCGACCGCCCCAAGCGTCCGTGCTCACCCGGCAGCCGGGTTCCGCGCGGCCACGGGGCGGTGCCGCGTGACCCGTCGAAGGAGTTCCGGAGCACGCCCTCGGTAGCGCCGGGCGACGTGAAGCGTCGTCTCGGGGTGTGTGCTTCCGAGAGCGCGTCGACGGCGCACTCGTCTCGGCACTCGAGATTGGGGAGCGAGGAAGCATCGCGCCCGATACGAGCTGACGCTCGTCGCTACGTCTTTCGGGCGCGACGCCGGAACGACCTCATCCGGCGGATTCGACCGGAAAGACGTGACGAATGGTCGGCTGCTTCGCCCACCGACCACGTTCCGCATCCCGGAACGAGAAAACCCGGCCGGAATCTCTCCCGGCCGGGCTTCGGACCACGTCGCTACGGGGTCGGGCTCAGGCGATCTGAGCGCCGCGCTCCGCCGGGTAACGGATCTGCTGCGCGCCGGTCATGTCGATGATGCCGACCGCCGCGAGGATCCGCATGACGAAGTACGTCGAGTCGAACTCGAACCAGCGCGCCGCGAAGTTCGGGCTCATGCCGAACTTGTGGTGGTTGTTCTGGAAGAGCTCTCCGCCGGTGAGGAAGTCGAAGATGAGCGTGTTCTTCGAGTCGTCGTGGTTGTCGAAGTTCTGGTAGCCGTACTTGTGGCCACCCCAGTTGACGATCGCGCCGTGGATGGGGCCCATCACGTAGTGGAAGGGGAGGAGCGCGTACATCCACGGGGCCGTCGCGAACTTCACGTAGAAGAGCGTGTACGCCCCGACCCACACGAGCCGCATCACCCAGCTCTGGCCGAGCTTGTCGAGCGCGCGCCACTCGGGGTAGCCCCCCTTGAAGCGCGCTTCCGGCTCGACGCGCTCGTAGGCGTAGTCGTCGTACGAGTGCTTCGTGTCGAGCATCATGCTCATGACGTTGCCGTAGTTCCGCGGCGAGTGCGGGTCCTTCGGCGTGTCGCTGTAAGCGTGGTGCATCCGGTGGAGGATCGCGTAGCCGCGCGGCACGAGGTAGCTCGAGCCCTGCGTCACGTAGGTGAAGAGGTAGAAGAACTTCTCCCAGCCCTTCGACATCGTGAACATGCGGTGTGCGCAGTACCGGTGCAGGAAGAACGTCTGGGAGAAGACCGAGAGCTGCCAGTGGAGGACGAAGAACGAGAGGATGATGACGACGGAGGTGTTCACCGGGGTTGTCTTCCTTTTCGCCGACGCGAATCGCGCTAGCGGCCCTGGTTATAGGCAGAACCCGCGTTTCGAGACGTCATTTCCGGCCGCGAAGCCTGTCAGGATTTCGTCATGGCCCGTGGGCGCGAAGCGGCACGAATTGCGCCGGAAACGCGAAAACGACGCGACGAGTCGGCCGTTCTGCGAAGCGCGCTTCGCGGTGAGCGCTCTCGCGCGAGCGACGGCCGTGCTAATAGCGCGCCGCGCCGCACCGCGATCGGTGCACACGCGTTCCGCATGACGACCCCCGAAATCGACCGGCGACGCACGTTCGCCATCATTTCCCACCCCGACGCCGGCAAGACGACGCTGACGGAGAAGCTTCTCCTGTTCGGCGGGGCGATCCAGATGGCCGGGGCGGTGAAGGCCCGGGGCGAGCAGCGCCGGGCGCGCTCGGACTGGATGAAGGTGGAGCAGGAGCGTGGCATCTCGGTCACGGCGTCCGCCATGTGCTTCGAGTACGGCGGCTGCACCCTGAACCTCCTCGATACACCCGGTCACGAGGACTTCAGCGAGGACACGTACCGGACGCTCACCGCCGTCGATTCCGCCGTCATGGTCCTCGACGCCGCGAAGGGCATCGAGGCGCAGACGAAGAAGCTGTTCGAGGTGTGCCGGCTCCGGGACGTCCCGATCGTGACGTTCATCAACAAGATGGACCGCGAAGGCCGTGACCCCTTCGACCTCCTCGACGAAATCGAGCAGACGCTCGCGCTCGACGTGACGCCCGCGGGCTGGCCGATCGGCATGGGGCGGAGCTTCCTCGGTTGCTACGATCTCCTGAACGACCAGCTCGTCCTCACGGAGCGAGGCGCGAAGAACACCATCGCGGACGACGGCGTCACCGTGAAGGGCCTGGAGGATCCGAAGCTCGACGAGCTCCTCCCGGACTCGGCCCTCGCCACGCTTCGCTCCGAGGTGGAGATGGCGCGCGGGCTCTGCAAGCCGTTCGAGGTGCAGGCGTATCGCGAGGGGCACCGGACGCCCGTGTTCTTCGGCAGCGCGGTCAACAACTTCGGGGTCCGCATGCTCCTCGACGGCCTCGTGAAGTTCGCGCCCCCGCCGCGCCCGCAGAAGGCGCAGGAGCGAGTCGTGGATCCCGAGGAGAAGAAGGTGTCGGGCTTCGTCTTCAAGATCCAGGCGAACATGGATCCGAAGCACCACGATCGCATCGCGTTCGTCCGTCTCTGCTCCGGACATTTCGAGCGCGGGATGAAGCTGACCCACGTCCGGAGCGGCGCGATCGTGAAGGCGCACAACCCGCTGCTCTTCCTCGCTCAAGACCGCGAGCTCGCCGAGGAGGCATGGGCCGGGGACATCATCGGGCTCCCGAACCACGGCAAGCTCCGCATCGGGGACGCCCTCACGGAAGGCGAGGCGCTGCACTTCACCGGCATCCCGAGCTTCGCGCCGGAGCTCCTCCAGCGCGTGCGTCCGGAGGATCCGCTGCGCGTGAAACACCTCGGGCGAGCGCTCGAGCAGCTCGCGGAAGAGGGCGCGGCGCGAGTCTTCAAGCAGCGCTCGGGCGGGAGCTACATCGTCGGCGTCGTCGGGGCGCTCCAGTTCGACATCCTCGCGGATCGCATCCGCACGGAGTACGAGGTTCCCGTGAAATTCGAGGGCACGTCCCTCTACACCGCGCGGTGGGTCGAAGCCGACGACCACCGGGACCTCGAGAAGTTCGTCGAGGACAACCAGGGCAGCATCGCGGACGACCACACCGGCGCCGTCGTGTTCCTCGCCCGGAACAAGTGGCACCTGGACACCGCCGCGACCGACTACCCCAAGCTACGGTTCCTGAAGACCAAAGAGCAGACGGCCTAGCGCCAAAGGGGCGTGCGGGGAGGGCCCGATCGGGTTCGAGGGTGCCCCACCCGGTCACGTGCCGACGACTGGGTCGACCCGCACTTCGAGCCGCAGCGGGCCATCTCCTCTCGTCCCTGAACGTTCACGGCGAGCCGAAACCGGCCCCGGAACGGGCCGTAGAGGTGAGCCTTCGCCTTGCCGGTCTCATGGTTTTTCCGGAACAGGCTTTCGAGAGAGAGTCGACGGCGAAGAGTCGCTCTCCGATCTCGAGAGTGCCGAGCAGAGCGCGCCGTCGGCGCTCTCTCGGAACCACACACCCCGAGACGACGCTTCACGTCGCACGGCGTTCCCGAGGGTGTGCTCCGGAATTTCCTGCGCAGTCGCCACACCGCCCCATGGCCGCGCCGAACCCGGCTGCCGCGTGAGCACGGACATCAGGGCCCCGAAGTCGACCGATCCCGCCGGCCTAGCGCCGTTCGAACCGGCGTTTCGCGGCGTTCACCAGGGGGCCGCCGAGGTCCGTCGTCCGGGGACGCGGCGCGAAGCGTCCCTTCCAGTCTCCGCCGGCGAGGCGGCGCTTGCCGCGGACCTGTTCGTCCTTCATCGCGTACGTCTCGGCCGTCGTGCCGTCGGCGAGCTCGACCTTGATGCGGCGGAACAGGACGGGCACCTCGTGCTTCACGTCGAGCTGGAAACGGATCTTCCGATCGATGCGATAGAGCTCGCCGTGAATCGCGACGGTGCCGCGCTCGAGGAGCGCCGGATACACGCCGAGGTCCGCGAGCGTGTAGCGGGGAACGGTTTCTGCTTCGCCGAGAAGGACGGCTTCAGCGAGGAGATCGTGCTCGCGCTCTCCGGTGAGCAGCAGGCCGTACACGAACAGGCGGAGATCGTCCGGCGCGGAGGACGTCACCCCGCGAGGGTACGCCGAGCTTCAGGCCGCGGCCATCTCGCCGAGGAATTCGCTCGAGCGCACGGTCTGGTACACGGGCGGCTCGTCCACGCCGAGCATCTTGCGGACGGTCGGGAGCGGCAGAGCGAGGAGCTTCTCCCACTCGACGGCGGGGAGCCAGCTCGCGAGGACTCCGCGCCGGAACCCCTGGAGGATCAGGCGACGGACCTGGGGCTCACGCCCGCGAAGGAGCGCGATCCCCACGATGAATCCGACGCCCGGGTTCCACGTCTGCGCGAAGCTGAAGGCGAGGAGCGCGGCCTCTCCGAGGAGGTCCCCCTTGTAGCCCGTCAGCGTGTGCCAGAGGTCGTGGGTGTCCCGCATGCGGTTCCGGAGGAACTCGAGCTCGGGCCCCACGTCTTCCTCCCCGCGGCCTTCGAGGCTCGCCTGCCGGAGCCCCTCCGCGGTGATGCCCTCCGAATCCAGGAAACGGAGGTATTCTCGCCCGAGGCTCCCTTCCGGTAGCTTCTCCATCGTGGCGCGATCGCAGAGGGTTTCGATGAGACTCCGGTTCCCGGCGAGCAGGCGCCGCCCGCTCGCCGTGTTCTTCAGGCGCTCGAGCGTTCTTTCGCCGTTCCTGCCGGAAAGCGCTTCGATGATGCGGAAGGCCTGGGCCGTGTCGTCCGGGTTCTGGAGCAGGGCGCGCATGGCGCGGGCGGCGTCTCCGAAGCGCATCTCGTGGTGGACTTCGCTCATGGGGCGGACTCCTTATTACTGACAATGCTGTAAGTAGCACGCCGAGCCCCAGCGTCAAGACCCGGAACGTCGATGGCCCGAACCCCGCGAAAATCCCCGTCGCCGCACACGAAAGTGAAGGGGAGATCCGTCCCGTCGCCTCCGGAGGCGACGGGAAAGTCCGTCCCGCCGCCGCGGAGGCGGCGAACCGCGGAGGAGGCCCGGGCCGAGATCCTGGACGCCGCGGAGCGACGTCTCGCCGAGCTCGGCCCGGACGGAGTGCGCTTGCAGCAGATTGCCGCGGACGTCGGCGTCTCTCACCCGGCGATCTTGCATCACTTCGAGAGTCGCGAACGGCTCCTGTCGGAAGTGGTGCGTCGCGCCATCCAGCGACTCGAGGCCGACATCGTCCAGGCGATCGCGTCGAAGAACGAGGCAGACGAGCCGCCGGCGCTCGAGACGATCGAGGCGGCGCACCGCGTGCTCGTGGCGAAGGGGCACGCGCGGGTCCTCGCCTGGCTGATGCTCGCCGGGCAGACGCAGGAGGGCGGCACCGGAGTCCGCACCGTCGCGGAGGTCGCGCACGAGCGCCGCGTCCGGATCGAGCCGAACGCCACGTTCGAGGATACGCTCTTCCGCGTGCTCCTCGCAGGGCTCGCGATGATCGGAGAGGCCGTCGCGGGCCCCACGCTGCGCGCCGCCGCGCGACGCCCCGGCGAGCCCGAAGACGCCCAAATGCCCGAGCGCTTCCGCGCGTGGCTCGCGAAGCTCCTGACGACGTCGCTCGAATCCGGTTGAGGGTCGACCGGGGGCGAAGCGTCCCGTAACATCGGGGGTTCCATGAGAACGTTCTCTCCCCGGGCTCTCGGCGTCGCGGCGATCTTCCTCGGAGCGGCGGCCTTCCCCGCGTGCGGCGCCGACGACCGGAAGCCGACCGAGAAACCCTCGGGCGGCGCGGACGCCTCCACCGATTCGGGCGGCGGCGCGTGCCCCGCGGGCACGAAGCTCCTCGCCACCGATTGCGACCCGATCGGCGGCTACTGTGGCCTGCCGTTCCCGTCGAACGTCTACCTCTCCGACGACCCGAGCGGCAAGCATCCCTCCGGCAAGGTCGTGACGTTCGGCGCGACGACGCTCCCCGCCGTGCTCTCCACCGGCGCGCACGTCGATCCGGCGCTGTTCTCCGGATTCGACGGGTTCTCCCCCGCGTCCGCGGCCATGGTGTACCTCCCCGGAGCGACGGCGGACGGCCTCCCGACGACGGACACGCTCGCGGCCTCGGTGGACCCGAGCACGCCGACGATCCTCCTCGACGTCGAGAAGGGGACGCTCGTGCCGCACTTCGTGGACCTGGACCAGCACGCCGCGACCGACGATCAGCGGGCGCTCATGCTCCACCCCGCCGTGCTCCTCCGGAACGGCGCGCGCTACGTCGTCGCGTTCCGCGGGGTGAAGGACGCTTCGGGGAACCCGGTGCCGCCCCCGGACGCGTTCCGCGCGCTCCGGGACGGCGAGGACTACCCGGACGCGAGCGTGGACGCGCGGCGCTGCCTCTACGCGGACATCTTCGCGAGGCTCGCGGCCGCCGGCGTGAAGAAGGACGACCTCCAGGTCGCGTGGGACTTCAGCGTCGGATCGAAGGAGTCGATCACGAACCCGCTCGTCCGCGTGCGGGACGCGGCGCTCGCCACCGTCGGCGCGGACGGCCCCGAGTACACCATCAAGGAAGACCAGGGAGTCCAGCAGATCACGGAGAACCCGAACCCGTACATCATGCGGCGGATCGTGCTGACGATGAAGGCGCCGCTCTACCTCACCACCGCCGCGTACACGCCGGGCGACCCGGTGCCGCACCTCCAGTGGGACGACGCCGGGCAGCCCGTCCAGAACGGCACGATGGACGTGGACGTCCTCGTCCAGATCCCGAACAGCGTGAAGACCGCGGGGAAACACGGGCTTCTCCAGAACGGGCACGGCCTCTTCGGGAGCAAGAGCGAGGGACAGAACGGGTACGCGGCGACGATGTGCGACGGCTACCACTGGATCGAGCTCGCGACCGACCTCTTCGGGTTCGCGTCCGACAGCGGCGACCCGCTCATGGCCGTCGAAGGCCTTCAGGGGCGCGCCGAGGTCCTCCCCGGGCTCATCGATCGGCAGATCCAGGGGCACGTGAACCAGCTCCTCGCGATGCGCCTCATGATGGGCAAGGTCGCTCGCGACGGCATCGCGGACGCGGCCGGCACCGTCGTCCTGGATCCGGCGTGGGTCGACGCGAGCGTGCGCGCGTACCGCGGGGACAGCCAGGGCGGGATCATGGGCGGCACGTACATGGCCGTCTCCACGGACGTGACGCGAGGCCTCCTCGGCGAGCCGGGGACGCCGTACAGCGTGCTCCTGAACCGGAGCACGGACGCGGATCTCTACAACCAGTTCCTCGAGGGGGCGTTCGGGGACGGGCGCGCCGTGCAGATGCTCTGGGGGCTCATCCAGCTCTTCTGGGACCGGAGCGAACCCTCCGGCTTCGTGCCGTTCCTGACGGAGAACACCCTGCCGAACACGCCGTCGCACCATGTTCTCATGCACGACGCGCTCGGCGACCACCAGGTGACGACCGTCGGCGCGCACATCATGGCGCGCGCCGTGGGAGCGAAGCTCGTGGAGTCGAACGACGCGGCGAAACCCGTCATTCGGGAAGTGTTCGGGCTCGACCGCAAGGCCCCTCCTTTTTCCGGCGAATCCGCGCTCGTGGAGTACGACTTCGCGCTCCCGGCGGAGCCGCTCACGAACCTGCCGCAGGCAGGGGGCTGCGACCCGCACGATCGCGTGCGCGTCCTCGGACCCTCGCAATCTCAGGCGGACGTCTTCCTCCGGACCGGCGAGGTGGAGTGGAAGTGCGACGGCGTCTGCAACTGCGACGGCGCGAACGAGGAGCAGAACTGCGCACAGTCCTACAAGGACCAGTGCTGCGACGCGGGGTCCACGGACCCGAAATGCCAGTGACCGGCCGCTACTCGGGCGGCGGCGGCCGGGACTCGTTCGCGCGGTCCACCCGCTCGTAGAGCTCGGCGAGGATCCGCGCCGCGGAGCGGAGCATGTCGATGCCCATGTCGGGGTTGTCCTCGATGACGTCCATGAGGTGCGACGTGTCGCTCCGGAGCGCGATCACGTCCGTCTCGGCTTCGGCGCGGTACCAGCGGCGCTCTCCGGCCATCGAATCCATGCCGCCGACGACGGAGTCCGCGCCGAGGCGGAAGCGCTGGCCGTTCTTCGCCTCGCACGCGACGACGCCGCTGTAGAGGAGGAGCGAGTACGGCGCCGGATCGCCGATGGCGTAGAGCTCGGTGCCCTTCGTCGCGCGGACGACGCTCATCTCCCGGGCGAGCTCCGCGAGGGCCTCCACGCGGGCGCGGCCGTACGTCGCGAGGCTCCGCACGAACATGACTCGCTCGACGAGCCCGAGCTCGAGCGAGGGGCGGAGCGCTTCGATCACTTCCCCGGCGAACCCCGCGTCCTTCGCGATGCCGAGGCGCACCTCGAGCGCGGACTGGAGCAAGCCCCGGAGCACCGCCTGGAGGAGCGAGAAGGACTCCTCGAGCACGTCGGCGAAGTCGTCCCGGTCGAGCTCGAACGTCCGGCTGTCGGCGGTCGCGACGAGGTGCTGCCCCCGCGGGTCCCGCGTGAGCGACGCGATCCCGCCGACGATGCCGCCCGTCCGGTAGCGCCGCGCGACGGCGCCGTTCCGCATAACGGACAGCTCGCCCGAGCGGATGAGGTACATCGCGCGGACCTCCGTGTTCGGGCTGAGCACGGTCTGTCCCTTCGCGATGGTGCGCTCCCGGACGACGTCCGCGAGCATCCCGAGGTGCGTCGGTTCCACCTCCGCGAGTCCCGGGAACGCGCGGAGGGCGAGCACGCGCTCGACCCGGGACGCGGCCTGCTCGCCTCCGTCAGCCGGCACGGCTCACCTCCTCCTGCTTCCGGTCCATCAGATCCACGGCGCGGTCCGTGAGCTCGGAGAGGGCGCCGCCCCGGGGAGCAGCCGCCGACCGGAGCTCCGTCGCCAGCTCGCCGAGGCCGAGCTCCGCGATGCGGTAGCTCGAGACGGCCCGGAGCGCGTCGCTCGTGTCGAGGAGCATGGCGCGGAGAGCCTCCACGTGGAGCTCGGACAGTTCCTCCCCGGGCGTGACCCGCGCGGCGTAACCGTCCCCGCGCTGTCCCGTCGCGCGCTCGAACCGCGCGCGGCCCGGGGGCGAGTGGAAGCGCGCCGTCTCCCGGAAGCGCGCCTCGGGCGAGCCCTCGCCGAGCATCGCGAGGATTCCGCTCCGGAGCGGCTCCGAGACGACGTGCATCAAGAGCTCGCGGCCGCTCTCGCGTCGCCGCGCGTCCTCGCTCTTCAGCCCGGCGAACAGGATCGCGAAATCTTCGGAGGGATCGATGATGGTGAGCACCCGGAACACGCGTTCGAGCGCCGTCGACTCCTTGTCCGCGAGGAGGACGGAGAGCATGTCCGCGACGGGCGTCTTCGGCGCGACGCCGTCCCGCGCGGAACGGTCCACGACGACGCGGTAGTAGAGCAGCGTCACGGCTCGTTCGAGCGTCGTCCGGGCGCGTTCGAGCAGGGAGCGCCCGTCGACCGAGAGCGTCGGGTTCACGGCGCGCATGCGGCCGAGCGCGCGCAGGATCTTCAGCTCCACGACCTCGTCGGGTTCGACGAGGAGGCGCTGCTCGAGGATCTTCGCCGCTTCCTGGCTCCCGAACCGGGCGATCGTGCGGGGCAGGTGGCCGCGGACCAGCCGGGGAAGGCCGGCGTCCGAGAGCGCGGCGTCGAGCGCCCCGAGCGCGCCGTCCCCGAGCGCGAGGATCGCCTCGCGCGCGTCTTCCCGGGACTCCCTGCCGGCGAGGAGGCGGACCAGCGTCGGCACGAAGTCCACGTCCGGCGCGGCCGCCATGCTCCGCGCGGCCTCCGCGGCGAGGCCCGGCTCGTTCACGAACGCGAGGCGCACGAGAGCCCAGGAGTACCGGCCCCTCGGGAGCTCGCGCGCCGCGAAGGCGAGCGCTCGGCGCTCCTCCGGCGAACCGCCGTCGATGATGCCGCGGAGGATGTCCCCGCCCTTCCATTCGTCCACGGTGCCGCGCCGGATGAGCTCGACGACGGCCGTCGTGCGGACGAGCGGCGACGGATCGTTCGCCATCGTCTCGACGAGGCGCGGGTCGGCGCGCTCGGCGAAGTACCGGAGCGCGCTCGCGCGGACGACCTCGTCGTCGTGGTCCATGAGCCGCGGCACGAGGCGCTCGACGTCGGGCCGCCCCTCTCGTGAAAACAGCTCGAACGCCCGGAGCACGACCGCGGACGACGGGTGGTAGAGGATGAGCGCCGGGACCAGGTTCGTCCGTCCGTAGGCGGCGAGCAGATCCAGCGAGGCCCGGACCTCGGCGTCGTTGTGGGAGGAGAGCGCCGCGATGAGCGCCTCGAGCGAGTGGAGGTCCAGCTCCTGGACCTCGAGGTGGGTCTCGAGGACTCCTTCCCGGAGATTCCGCCGGAAGAGATCGACGTAGAGCGGCTTCACGCCGATCATGCCTCCGACCCAGGCGAGTCCGAGGGCCATGAGCCCGACGCCGAGCTCCACGGGGCGAGCGCCCGCCCGGACCGCGCCCAGGATGACGAGCGACGCGAGCCCCTGGCCGCCCCGCTGACCGAGCGCTTCCACGAAGCTCTTGAACCGCTCGCGGATGGCGAGCGAAAGCGGCACGTAGAGGATCTCCGTACTCGTGCGGTGGAGGGAGTGCCGGAGCGCGCCGTCCGCGCCACGGGCGAGCAGGGCGGCTCCGAGCCCACCGCTCACGACGAACCCGGCCGAGCCCGCGAAGAGCAGCGCCGGAAGGACGAGGAGCGACCCGTTCACGCCGAGCACGCGGAGCAGCCACGGCGCGACGAAGAGCTGCACCAGGAGCGCGACGACGCCGATGGTCGCGTAGAAGCGGGCGAAGAACGGCCCGAGCTGCTCGGGCGCGAGGTCGACGGAGGCCGTCGCCTTGAAGACGTAGTCCACGCCCGTGACCAGCATGCTGCTCACGAGGGACACCCAGAGGAGCCGAGCCAGGTACGGCTCCGCCTGGAGGAGGCCGATCCACGTCGAGGCGGACGATTTCTCTCGCCTCGGGGGTGGCCCGCTCCGGACCTCCGAGAAGAACGGGGGCGCGACGGCGGTGACGCACAGGATGCCGGCCGACACGAGGAGGAGGTCTCGCGGTTCGAGCCGCTCGAGGAGGGCGCCGGCGAGGGCCGCCCCCGCCACGGCCCCCGACAGGCCGCCCGCGCCGATGAACGAGAACACCCGCTTCGCTTGTCCGAAGTCGAGGACGTGCCCCGCGAGGAGCCAGAGATCGAGGACGGCGACCGACGCGAGGAGCCCCGCCCAGACGTAGAGCGCCAGCAGCACCGCGGGCGACTCTTGCCGGACGAGGAAATGGAAGGAGGCGGTGACCGCCGCCCCGACGAGGAGCGTGCTCGAGAGGGCGCTCCGCCGCGCCGAGACGTCCGACAGCTTCTGCCCGAGCGCGACCACCCCGAAGGAGAGGACGGCGATCGCGATGTACGCGAGCGGGAGGTCCTGCGCGGGGAGGCGCGAGAGGAAGAGCGCGTCCCGCGCCGTCTCGAGGACGGCGTGGGCCGTCATCACGCCGAAGAGCGTCAGGAAGGCCGCGACGGCGTCGCGCCGATCCTGAGGGCGGATCCCGAGCAGGCGCGACGACACCGGCGGAGTCTAGCAGGTTCGCCTATCCCGAGAAGCGGCCCCGGACGCCGAAATCCGGGCAGGTTCACTGACAGGACGAGTATTCGGGAGTCTGCGAGAGGGGCTCGCAGGTCCCGCCGAGGCACTCGCCGTCCGTGCGGCAGAGCTGGATGGCGGGCGACGGGCAGTCGGCCGCGCACCGCGCTCCGGCGTTCTGACCACTCAGGTTGCCACAGCAGATCTGGTCCGGAGCGCAGTCCGCCGCGTCGTCGCAGAAGAGCGGGAGGCCGCCGCCGTTCACGCAGCCCGTGATGACGGGCAGACAGGTCGGCGGGAAGGGCGGCACCCCGGTGCAGCACATCGATTGTCCCGCGCCGGTCCCGATGTAACAGGGGGCTGCCGCACAGACGAGCGTCCCGGGCGTCGGTCCGCCCGCGCCGGCGTCCACGAGGGGGCCGGCGTCGGGTCTCGACGTGAAGCCCCCGCTTCCGGGGGGCGCGCCGCCGTCGCCGTCCGCACCGCCGGCTCCGCCGCTCGAGCCGCCGGAGCCGTTCGAGCTTCCGCCCGCTTCGCTCGGCGCTCCGCCCGCGCCGCCGGAGACACCGCCGTTTTCGTCCCCGCCCGCGCCGCTGCCTCCGGCGTTCGAGCCCGCGGCGGAGCCGGTCGCGCCGCCGCCGCCAGGACCTGCGCCGGTGAAGAGCGGGTCGGTGGACGCGGACGTGCAGCCGAGCGCGAAGCCGAAGGCGAGGAAGAACGGGACCCGCACGTGCATCGAAACCGCGAGCCCACCGTACCACGACCCCCACGCGCCCGTTCGTCCGCCGCCCGCCGCCGCGACGCGCCAGGACGACGCCGGCTTTGCTATGGTGCGCGCCTCATGCCCGGAGCGGTTCGCATCGACAAAGACGGTCCCGTCGCGTCCCTCGTGTTCGACTACCCGGAGCGCCGGAACGCGATCTCCTTCGACATGTGGAAGGCCATCCCCGGGCTCGTCGCCGAGCTCGAAGGCGATGCGTCCGTGCGCGTCGTGGTCCTCCGCGGCGCCGGGAACGTCGCGTTCGTCTCCGGGGCGGACATCTCCGAGTTCGAGCAGACCCGCTCCGGAGAAGCGGCGAAGGAGTACGACCTCGCGAACGAGCGCGCGTTCGAGGCGCTCTTCTCCCTGAACAAGCCGCTCATCACGCAGATCCACGGGTTCTGCGTCGGCGGGGGCGTCGCCATCGCGCTCACGGCGGACTTCCGCTACGCCGCCGACGACGCCGTGCTCGCCATTCCGGCGGTTCGCCTCGGTCTCGGCTATCCGGCTTCGGGCATCGAGGCTCTGGTGCGCGTCGTGGGACCGTCCGCCGCGAAGGAGATCTTCTTCACGGCCAGGCGCTTCACGGCCTCGGAGGCGCTCGCGCGCCGTCTCCTGGACGAGGTCCGCCCCAAGGCCGAGCTCGACGCCTTCGTCCGGGACGCGGCGCTCCGCATCGCCGAGAACGCGCCGCTCACCATCCGGAGCGCCAAGATCATCGTGCGTGAGCTCGCGCGGCCGCTCGCGGAGCGGGACCTCGGCGCCATCGAGCGCTCGATCCGCGCGTGCTACGCGAGCGAGGACTACGCCGAAGGCGTCCGGGCGTTCCTCGAGAAACGTTCGCCGGTGTTCAAGGGGCGCTGAGGCGCCCCGGGGCGTTCATCCCTCGGAGACGACGCGGTTTCGGCCTGCGCGCTTCGCGATGTAGAGACGCCGGTCGGCGATGGCGACGAGCGCGTCCATGCCGGGCGCCTCGCAGCACGCGATGCTCGCCGTCCCCACGCTCATCGTCACGCGAATCGTCCGGTCGTCGTGCAAGACGTTGGTCCGCTCCACGATCGTGCGGAGCCGCTCGCCGACGGTCGCGGCCTGCGCGAGCGCGATGCCCCGGAGAACGACCGCGAACTCTTCTCCGCCGTACCGTGCGACGACGTCCTCCGTCCGGAGCGTCTGACCCAGCGCTCCCACGACGCCAGCGAGCACGGCGTCCCCGGCGGGATGCCCGTACGTGTCATTTACTTTCTTGAAGTGGTCCACGTCCATGAGAAGGAGTGAGAGCTCCGTCTGGTGCCGGAGCGCGTAGGCGACCTCGGCCTTCAGCCGCTCGCCGAAGTACTCCCGGTTGAACGCGCCGGTGAGGGAGTCCTTCACGCTGGATTCGTAGAGCTGCCGGAGGATCTTCTCCTCGCTCGAGTCCGTGATCGAATACCGGAACACGACGCGTGGGCCGAGCTGGATGACGTTGCCGTCCGCGAGCTCCTGTCGAGTGATCTTCGTGCCTTGCACGAACGTCCCGTTCGCCGAGCCCAGGTCCTCCAGCACGAAAGCGCCGCCCTGCCAGACGAGCCGCGCATGCTTCCGGCTGACGCCCTCGAACGGAAGGTGAATGGCGCAGGCCGCGAGGCGCCCGATCTCGAGCGTCGTCCCCTTCAACGTCGTCACCTGACCGACCTCGGAGCCGTCCATCCGGACGAGGACGTGCGCTCGGCCCGTCTCGGCCGGCTGCAGCCCGTCCATCAGGTCGCGACGGTCGAACACGACCGTCGTCTCCGAGGATTCGTCGAAATCGCTTTCCGGTACCACTCGTTGGCTCCGGGGAGATGCCCCTGATCTCCTCATGATTCCCGGACTATGCGACAAAGTCGAGCCGTCCTTCCGGTTCGTTCGATGCGGCATTCGGTGCGGCGGACGGCGCGGAAATTCGGGGCCGCCCGCCGACCGGAGTTCTCGCCGCACCGCGAAATGGTGGTACCCCGGAGCCCGAGGTGGCCGAGACGTCCACCTCGCCACCTGGAGCGCCCCGAGTCGTCGTCGGCGCGGGGCACAACGGGCTCGTCGCCGCGGCTCGGCTCGCCCAGCAAGGGGTGTCGGTGCGAGTCCTGGAGGAGCGGGGCGTCGCCGGGGGCGCCGTGCGCACGGCGCGGCCATTTGCCCACGCCCCGGCCCTGGGTACGTCCACCGGGGCCCATCTGCTCGGCTCGATGCCGCCGGAGATCTCCGCCGCCCTCGGCCTCGAGCTCCCTCTGATACGACGCGACCCTCATTGCTTCCTTCCGACCACGACCGGTCGGTATCTGCTCTTCGGCTCCGATTCAGAACGGTTCGAGTCGGAGTTCCTGAAGTTCTTTTCGAGAGCCGACCACCGAGCGAACGGCCGCCTTCAGGCCGAGATCGCCGCCATCCGGGAAGACATCGCGCCGACGTGGCTCGAAGCGCCGCTCGGCATCGAGGAGACGGCCGAGCGATGCGTCCGCGCCGAGCTCCGCGAGGTCTTCGTCGACCTCTGACGGAGACGGCACGGAACGACGATCCACGTCTTGCCCGAGACGGACGTCGTCGAGTCCCTCCGCCGGGCGGGGTCTCCGGCCCACGGCGGGCTCCTCGGTTTCTCCACGGACGTTCCTTCGCCGAGCCACGCCCCGGCCGCCCGTCGCGCGTTGAATGGGACGACGGCGATCGTCTTCGCCCGGAAACCGGAGGACAGAGTGAAGAACCGACATTTCCCCCGTGCGCTCCGTGAAGCGCCGCCGCTCCCGGAAGGGACCGCTTCGAGCCCGCCGGTGCCCCGCACCGCTCTTCTCATCAATCCCTTCTACGCGAAGGATCCGAACGCGAGCTTCGGCAAGCACGTCCTCACCCCGTCGCTCGCGCTGACGAGCATCGCCGCGGCGACGCCCGGGCACTGGGACGTCCGCTACTGGGACGAGAACCTCCTCCAGGGGCCGCCGCCCGTCGAGCCGTTCCCCGAGGTCGTCGGCATCACCGTGCACCTCACCTTCGCGGAGCGCGCGTACGAGCTCGCGCGGTTCTACCGGGCGCGGGGCGCGAAGGTCGTCTTCGGCGGCCTCCACGTGCTCTCCTGCCCCGACGAGGTCGCTCCGCACGCGGACGCCATCGCGATCGGGGAGGGCGTCGAGACGTGGCCGGAGATCCTCCAGGACGTCGAGCGCGGGACGCTCCGCGCCGTCTACCGCGGCGACTACCGGAAATCCTACCGCGCGCTTCCACACCCGCGGCGCGACATCCTTCCGAGAGAAGCGTTCCTCACGACCTCGAGCCTCATCGCGACCCGGGGGTGCCACAACCGCTGCGGGTTCTGCTACCTCGCGACGGACGGGCTCCGCATGCCGTACCGCGTGCGAGACGCCGACGACGTCGCGCGGGAGTTCTCCGAGAACGGCGAGCCCTACGGCGTGTTCATCGACAACAACCTCGGCTCCAGGCCGGACTTCCTCCGCGAGCTCTGCCGGTCACTCCGCCCGCTCGAGAAGATCTGGAGCGCCGCGGTGACGATCGACGTGACGGACGATCCGACGCTCGTCCGCGAGATGGCGCTCGCCGGGTGCACGGGCGTCTTCATCGGCTTCGAGTCGCTCACGGACGAGAACCTCTCCGACGCGAAGAAGAAGACGCCCCGGGCGTCCGACTACGCGCGACGCGTCCGCATCCTCCACGACCACGGCATCCAGGTGAACGGGAGCTTCGTCCTCGGCTTCGACCACGATCGCCCCGACGTGTTCGACCGCACGGTGCGCTTCGCGGAGGACGCGCGCCTCGAGTGCGCGACGTTCCACGTGCTGACGCCGTATCCCGGCACGCCGCTCTTCCGGCAGATGAAGAGCGAGGGCCGGCTCCTTCACCAGCGCTGGGACCTCTACGACACGGCGCACGCCGTGTTCCGCCCGAAGCACATGAGCCCGGAGGAGCTCGAGGCGGGCTACGCGAGCTGCTACGAGCGCCTGTTCTCGCACGCGTCGATCTGGCGAAGGCGTCCGGAGGACCGCCGCGCGGTGCCCGCGTATCTCGCCATGAGCTACCTCTACAAGCGGTCGAACGCGCTCTGGGAGCTTCTCATCCGGCGGAACCTCACCCACGCCGTCTGGAGGCCCCTCGTGGAGCTTTCCCGGAGGCGGCACCTTCGCTTCCGCGGCGAGCTCGAAAGACGTCCGATGCGGGAGCCGGAGCCGGTGAATGCGCCGGTTCGCGCGCTGAGAGTGGTCCCATCGCGAGCGGAATCGCTCGTCTCGGCGGGGGTGTGATTCGGACTGCACGTCCTCGAAATCCGAGAGCGATTCTTCGCCGTCAATGCTCTCTCGAAAGCCCGGTTCAGCGGGAGCCCTCAAGCCCCCGAAGCGAAGGCTCACGTCCACGGCCGCTTCGAGGTCGATTTCGGGTCAGCATGGAAGTTCAAGGACGAGATGGATGGCGCGACACGGGCCGAAGAGATGCTCGACCCTGTCGTTGGCGTGTGCGGACCCGCTCACAGCCGCCGTATTGGCCAAGACGGTAGGGCTCATGACGCCGGAGCACGTGGTCCGTGCCGGAGAACGACGGCCCGGCGGCGCAGGAGACGCGAATCTGTGGCCCGCACGACGCGTTGAGGTGGCTCGCATACGAGGTCCACGCTCGATGGTGCTGACCGTGACGTAGCCCACAGGAAATATGTCGTGTTCAACGCACCTTCGCAGGTCACGACCCCCAAAGCCCCGAGCGGACTGCGGACGCCCTGTCCTCCCACGCCGTTGATTCCACGCGCATCGGTGCGTTCGCAGTCCGTGAGCGGGCCGCGGGGGCGCGGGGCGCGCCAAGCCCCGCTCGTCCACGACGCTTTGAAACGCCCACCTTCCCGTCCACCGGGACGCGTCCGGTCACGACTACGCCTTCGTCATTCCCTCCCATCGGGCCGGCTGCGGCCCGATGTTGGAGGGAATCGCACGCCGGAGGCCGTCTGCGGCCGACGCTGTGCGAAGGGAGGCACGCTACTCCGCCCGAACGCCCGCGCCGGACGCTTTGTATACAAAGCATCCGGCGCGCAGGGAACCTCCCCAGGAACGCTCGCGCGAACGCCCGCGCCGGGGAGGGTCACCCGATGTTGATGCCGAGGCGCTCGCGCGCGCCGAGGTACTGCTCGCTCACGGAGAACTTGTAGATCTCCTCCACGCGCTCCGCCTGGGTCACGCTGCTCGACGCGGGGTCGGACGCGCGGATGACGTCCACCGCCGTTGCGAGGTCGTCCGAGAGGAGGAGCCCGGCGCGGTCGGCGGTGAGGTCCACGCCGGCCACCCACTTCTTGAGATCGAGCGCCGCGCTTTCCTGGACGAGCTTCGACACCACGCGGGCGAGGTGGTCCCGCTGCTGGCCGGTGATCACGCGGTCGAGCGCGACGATGGCCTCCGACACGGCGCCGTGGAGGTCCGGCGGGATCGGGAACTGGGGCGCCATGAGGCGCATCGCCGCGAAGAGCCAGGCCTTGAGGCCCGTCGTCGTCGGGACGAGCTGCCGCACGTACACGCCGGAGCGGTAGTACGTGAGGTGCCGCGCGGCCATGAACGCGATCGTCTGGATGGGGAGGGCGACGCCGATCACGGACGTTCCGATGACGACCGACGGGTGCTGCGCGTGGATGAAGGAGAGCTCGCCGAGGTCGTTCGGGTTCTGGAAGAGCGGCGGGCAGGGCATGCCGAGGATGTCCGCGACGAAGGGGATCACCTGGGCCGACGCGAACTGGCCGCGCTGCGGATCGATGAGGAGCTCCGGCCCGTAGCCGAGCTGCGGGAGGGGCTTCGACCGGACCGCCATGACCGCGGGCTGGATCACCGTGAAGAGCGCGGTGAGGAGCGGCTCCGCGTGCTTGTGCATGAGGAACGCGTGGAAATCCGGCTCGGTGAGGCGAGACTTCGGGCTGATGCCCTCCTCGCTCCGCATCCGCTGGTAGAAGCGCTCTTCCTCGGGGTCCGCCTGACCGAGGACGTAGAGAGCCTGGCACGCGCACCACGCCGCGTCGGGACGGTGGGCCTCCGTGTTGAGCTTCCGGAGCGCCTTGTGAGCGTCGGGACGGAACGGATCCCGATCGATGATCTCCTGCTGGGCGGCGATCGCCTTGTCCAGGTAGTTCGCGGTGTCGGCGGCGTAGAGCCTCGCGAGGATCTCCTTCCGCTCGGCGTTCTCCGGGTCCACTTCCTGCGCGGCCTCGTAGACCGCGATGGCCTGGTCCAGCCGCTTGAAGTGGCGCAGGTAGAGCTCGGCGAGCGCCTGGAGCGAGCGGAGCATCTGCTCCGTGTCCTGGGCGTCGGAGGCGATCTTCACCTGGCGCTTCAGGGCCTCCTTCAGGCCCTCCGCGTTGCCGGCGAGCGCGTGGACCTCCACGCCGTCCGTCGCGACGTCCACGTTCTCCGGGTCCACCTCGAGCGCGCGCGCGAGGATCTGGCTCCCGAGCTTCGCGTCGCCCATCTCCTTCCAGGCGATGCGACCGGCGGTGTAGAGGTATTTGGCCTTCTGCTTGTCGTCGTCGACGAAATCCGCGAGCTTCAGGACGACCTTCACGAGCCGGTCCCAGTCCTTCTCGGCGCTGTAGAGCTGCATCAGCTTGCCGAGGATCTTGCGGTCGTTCGGCTTCTCACCGAGGGCCGTCAGGTAGCTCTTCGCGGCGTAGTTCGGGTCCTTCAGCTTCTCCGCGGCGAGGTCGCCGATGTCGAGGAGAAGCTGGATCCGGTCCTCGCCGCTCTCGTTCTCGAGCTGGCGGTACATCGTCCGGATCGCGATGTCCCAGTTACCGCGAGCGCCGTGGACCTGGGCGAGCGATTTCAGCGCCTTCGCCGACGTCGGGTCGAGCTCCGACGCCTCCTCCAGGGGACGGAGGGCGGCGTTCACGTCGCCGGCGCGCCGGGCCGATTCGCCGAGGCGGTAGAGGACCCGGGCCCGCTCGTCGTCCGGCGCTTCCTTCGTCCGGTGCGAGAGATCCCAGTGGACCTCGAACGCCCGCTCGGGCGCGCCGTGCTCGAAGAGGATCTCGGACACGCGCCCGAGGATCGCGACGTCTTCGCGGCCCATGCCGAGGAGCCGCTCGGCGATCTCCGCCGCCTTCTTCCCGTTCCCGCTCTTCACGAGCGAGTCGGCGTAGGCGGAGAGGACGCGGATCGCGTCCGCCGGCGGCAGCGCGTCCGTCCGGTTCGCGACCTGCTCGTAGTAGCGGCCGGCCTCGACGAAGTGGTTCGCCTCGAACGCGATGTCGCCCATGACGCGGAGCGCGTCCAGGTTCGTCGGATCGACGTCGAGCGCGAGCTTCGCCCAGGACTCGGCGCGGCGGTCGTTGTGGAGCTTGTCGTGACAGAGCGCCGCCATCTCGCCCTGGAGCTTCGAGCGCGCGGCCTCGCTCTCCGTGAGCTTGATCTCCTGCTCGAGGAGCTCGGCGGCCGCGCTCACGTCGCCCCGGGCGACGTACGCCGCGCGGAGGATGAGCGCCGCGGCGCGGTCCTTCGGGTTCGCGTCGACGGCCATCTTGTAGCGCTCGATGGCGCCGTCCATGTCGCCCTGGGCCTCGAGCACCTGCGCGGCGCGGATGAACTGCTCGGCGCGCTCGGCCGGCGACCCTGCCTTCTTCGCGAGCGCCTCGATGGCCTGGACCGCCCCGTGAGTCTCGCCCGTGGATGCGCGGAGCGCCGCGAGCGCTTCGAGCGCCTCCGAGTTCGTCGGATCGAGCGAGACGACGCGCTCGTAGACGGAGATCGCGCGCTCCGGGACGCGGAGCCCCTCCGCGAGCACCTTGCCGAGGCCGAGGCCCTTCTCGATGAGGCGCGGGCGGTCCTTCCCGAGGAGCTCGAGGTGACGCTCGTAGATGACGACCACGTCGTTCCAGCGTTCGAGCGCGCGGTAGTGCCGGACCAGGTTCGTGAGCGCCGCGTCGTGCTCGGCGTCGAGGTCGAGCACGTTCTCCCACGCCGCGGCGGCCTTGGCGTGGTCGTAGAACTCCTCGTCCCAGACGGCGGCGACCCGCTCCCAGAGCTGGATCTTCTGCCGGGGCGTCGCGGCCGCGGCGATCTGCATCTCGAGGTTCTGGATGAGGTCCTTGAAGCGCCCGGTCTGGCTGTAGCAGCGGTCGAGGCCGTGGAGCGCGTCCAGGTGCTTCGGGTTCTCCTGGATGACGTCCTTGTACCGGCGGATCGCCTCCGGGATGTCCTTGACGTAGAGCTCCGTGCCCTCCGCGATGCGGAAGAGGGCGCCGAGCCGTTCTTCTCCCGAGAGCGCGCGGGCGCGGGTCTCGAGCACGGCGACGTACTTCGGGAAATCGCCGGCGGCCTCGTAGAGGCGGACGAGCGCGTCGCACGCTTTCTCGTGGGAAGGATCCTCCGCGAGCACTCGCTCGTAGAGCGACAGGGCCGCCGGCGGGTTCCCGAGCTTCGTCTCGAGGACCTCCGCGGCCTCCACGCGGAGGTCCCGCGCGAGCGCGCCTGCGATCATCGGCGAGTCCGCGCGCACGAGGAGCGCCTGCGTGAGCTCTCCCCACTGCTGCGCCTTGCGGTAGATGGCGCTGATGCCCTCGAGCGCGGCGTCGTTCGTCGGGTCGGTCCCGAGGACCATCGTGTAGCAGGGCACCGCGAGGTCCGGCCGGGCGATCTTCTGGTCGTACCAGCGCGCCATCCGGAGGAGGAGCGCGTGCTTCCACGGGCCCTCCATCTGCGCCTGCGCATCCATGCACGACTGGAGCACGTCGTTCCAGGACTCGGGATGGCGCGTCGCGAGCCGCTCCACCTCTTCGGCGTACGACGGCGTCGTCGGGTCCTCGCAGAACGCCTGCGTGAAGGCGACGAGGGCCTGCTCCGTGTCCTCCATCTCGACCGCGTAGAGGCGGCCGATCTGGTCCCAGAGCGCCGCCTTCGCGAGAGAGTCTTCCTCGGCCTCGGCGCGGGCGAGGAGCGTCTCGATGATCTCCTCGTGCTTGCCGAGCTTCCGGCGGAGGCGCTCGAGCGTCGCGGCCGTCTCCTGGTCGTCCGGGTCGATGTCCGCGAGGCGCGCATAGAGCGGCTCGGCCGCGGCCGGGTCCTTGAGCGTCGTCGCGTAGAGCCGCGCGGCGCGCGTGAGCAGACGACGGGACGCGGCGAGCTCTTCCGGACCCTCGTCGGGGCTCACCATGTCGGCCGCGAGGCGGAGGGATTCGGCGATCCGCGCCGCGTCGCCGCCCTCGCGGACGGCGGACGCGAGCGCGTCCTCCGCCATCGCGTCCGTCGGGTTCTGGAGCAGCTCGCGGATCCGGGCCTCGACCTCTTCCTCCTCGATGCGCGCGCCGGACGCCGGTCCCTCGGACCCGAGCGCGTCGATGACCGCGACGAGCGACGCCGCGTCGGCGGGACGGCCCTCCGGATCCTTGTTCAGGAGCTGCGTGATGCAGTCGTCCGTGTCGGCGCCGACCCAGCCGGGCGGAGCGACGATGCTCGGCAGCGACGGTTCGCGCGTGAGGTGCGCGAGGAGCGCCTCGGCCGCGCTCCTCGCCTCGAACACGGGCCGACCCGTGAGGACCTCGAAGAGCACCGCGCCGAACGAGTAGAGGTCGCTCTTCGCGTCGGGGAGACGTCCCTCGATCTGCTCCGGCGAGAGCGTCTTCGGCGATCCGAGCGCCGCGAGCCGGTCGGTGCGCCCGTTCGCGGGCGGCGCGGGGACGCTCAGGTGGTAAGTGCCGGCATCGAGCAGGACGACGCGGTCCGAGCCGTCGTCCGCGGTCCCGACGAGGATGTTCTCTAGGCGGAGGCTCCCGTGGACGAGCCGGTGCTCGTGGAGCGCCGAGAGCGCTTCCAGGATGCCCTGGATGACCCCGCGCGCCTCGTCCACGTGCATCGCGGACGTCTTCGCGATGCGCGTGGCGAGCGTCTGCCCTTCCACGCTCCGGTGCGCGACGTAGTAGCGACCGTCGATCGCGCCCGCCAGCACGGCGCCCGGGAGCCCCGGGGCATCCACCGTGCCGACCAGTCGACTGGCCGCGAGGAACCGCTGGAGGGCGACGCGATCGTACGTCGCTTCCCGGCGGAGGACCTTGAGCCGCATGTCCACGCCGTCGTTCCGCGCGAGGTAGACGGTGCCGAGCCTCCCCTTGCCGAGCCTCCGGAGGATGAGGAAGGGGCCGAACTCGTCTCCGAGCTCCAGGTCTCCCGTGCTCGCGGTGCCATGCGATCGGAGCGCGAAGACGCGCGGGTCGAGATCGTCGCGGGACGCCGCGAGCGCGTCGCAGAGCGCGACGACGGCATCCGACTCGACGCACTTCTGCGTGAGCGCCTTCGCGAAGCTGCTCTTCGCGGTCAGCCCGCCGACCGATTCGGGATCGAGGCCGAGCACGTCGCGGCTCAGAGCCATCAGCTCATCGAGATCGAACAGTCGCTCGAGTTCGGCGCACAGTTTGAGAAGGTCAGCGTCCATTGAAGGCACACACTCCCGTTTTCTGTTGGGGAACGGGATTTTAGGGGAACCGCTCGGCGAGGACAGGGCCACGGCCCGGGAAATGGAGCCGGAGCCGGCGGCCGGTCGGTACACACGAGAATATTTCCCCGGCGCAGGAAAACCGGCGCCTCTCCGGCGCTCACGACGCGCCAGGTCAAAGAAGCGGACTGAAGAGGTGCGCGGCGGATTCGAGGAGAAGCTCGCCCGTGTTCCGGCTGCGGCACTCCGCGAGCGTGACCGCGTGAGAGGAGGCGACGAGCCCCTCGAACCACCGCGCGAGCTCCGCGTTCAGCGCGGGGCTCCTGAGGAAGCAGGAGAGTTCGAACGAGAGCAGGAAGCTCCGCGAGTCCACGTTCGCGGAGCCGACGCTCGCGATCCCGTCGTCCACGACGAACGCCTTCGCGTGCACCATGGGGCCCTCGTATTCGTGGATCTTCACGCCGGCCCGGAGGAGATTCGGATAGAACGAGCGCGCGGCGTGCTTCGCGATCCAGACGTCCGATGCCGTCGGGAGGACGATGCGCACGTCCACCCCGCGGCCGGCCGCGGTTCGAAGCGCCGTGGAGAGCGCCGCGCTCGGGATGAAGTACGGCGTGGCGATCCAGATGCGTGCTTCCGCTCGCGTGAAGGCGAGGAAGTACGTGTCGTGGATGAAGGCCTCGCGATCGGGGCCGCTCGCGACGACCGCGCACGCGACGTTCCCGGGACGCTCGAACTCGTCGCGGTCCACCTCTCGCACTTCCTCGTCGCTCGCGAAGTACCAGTCGTCGAGGAAGACGTGGTCGAGGGCGTGGACCGCGGGGCCCTCGATCTTCGCCATGAGGTCGTGCCACTCGCTCGCGTACTCGTCCCCGACGTTCATGCCGCCGGTGAACGCGATCGCGTCGTCGACGACGACGAGCTTCCGGTGGTTCACGAAGGCGAAGCGCGGCGCGAAGGGCGGCGCGAACCGCGACGGCCGGAACGCCGCGACGCGCGCGCCCGCGGCGCGGAGCGGCCTGCTGAACGCGCCGGTGAAGCGCGGCGTTCCCCAGGCGTCCACCAGGACGCGAACGGTGACGCCGGCCTTCGCCCGCTCGACGAGGAGATCCCGGAAGCGCCGGCCCGTGTCGTCGTCCCGGAAGATGTAGAACAGCACGTGAATGGTCTGCTTCGCCTCGCGAAGCGCCGCTTCCATGGCCGGGTACGCCTGCCGGCCGTCGAAGAGCAGCTCGACGCGGTTGCCGTCGCTCGTGAAGATCGAGTCCCCGAGGGCCGCGGGCGGCACCAGACGGGCGAAGCCCTCCACCGTCTCCGTGTGGGGGAGGCCGTGACGTCCCATGAACTCGCGCGTGCTCTCCGCGCGTCGCCGCTGCTTCCGCGCCATGCTGCTTCGCCCGAAGGCCCACCACCAGAAGACGCCGCCCGCCGGGATCGCGAAGAGGGCGAGGAGCCACGCGAGCGCCGCCCGCGGCTGCCCCTGTCTCTGGAGGAGCACGGAGGGGATCGTGCCGAGCGCGAGCACCTCGGACAGCGCCATCACCGTCGCGAAGACGGAGGCGTGCCCGCGGAACACGACGTCGACGAAATACTCGGGCATCTCAGGGTGGACCGATCGGGGCGCGCCGCGAGGCGACGAACGAAAATCGCGCGCCCCCCTCGGGGAGGTTCTCGGCGAGCGCGGCGCCGCCGTGAGCTTCCGCGATTCGTCTCACGAGAGACAGCCCGAGGCCAAGGGACGTCGATCCGCGACGGCCCTCCTGGCCGCGCTGAAACGCCTCGAAGACGCGGGGCAAGAGCTCGGGCGGGACGCCCGGTCCCGAATCCGTCACCTCGAACACGATGCGGTCCGGCCCGTCGTCTCGGACGACGAGCGCCGTCGCTCCGCCGGCGTGCCGGGCGGCGTTGTCGAGCAGGTTCGCGAGCGCCCGGGACACGAGCGTCGGGTCGCCCGAAAAAGCGAGGTTCTGCGTCCGGAGCGCGAGCCGGTCCGCGGGGAGCCCGGCTCGGTCGAGCGCTTCGGTCGCGACCTCCTGCGCGTCGAGCGGGCGAGGGGAGACGAGCGAGAACTCGAGCCGGGACGACGCGAGGAGATCCCCGACGAGCGAATCGATCTCGAGGATCTCCCGCTCGAGCTTCGCGGTGAGCCCCGGGTCCACGCCCTTTCCGCTCAGGATCTCGACGAGGACCCGGAGGCGCGAGAGCGGCGCCCGGATCTCGTGCGAGACGGCCGCGACGAGCTCTCGCTGGTCGCCGAGCTGCTTCTCGATGCGCGCGGCCATGTCGTTGATCGACTCCGCCAGCGCCCCGACCTCGCCCGTCTCGTGCCAGCCGAGGCGGGCGCGGCTCTTCAGGTTGCCGCTCCCGATGTCGCTCGTCACCCGAGCGAGCTCCGCGAGCGGCCGCCCGAGCCGCCGTGCGACCGCCCACGAGGCGATCCAGAGCACGAAGGACGCGACGAGCACCGCGACGAACGGGAGCCGTCCGGTGTGTCCGACGACGTGCCCCACGAGCGCGGAGGCGCCTGCGGTGAGGAGGATGGTGAGCCCGAACCACTTGAAGATCCGTCGCTGGAGCGCGACGCCGCGCATCCGTCGCATCGCGCGGCCGTGGAAGTACCCGTGCCCGTGGCCGAAATCCGGTCCGTGGGCGCGTGCGAGGAACGCCTCGCGTCGCGCCCGGCGCCGCGACTCCCGGTCTCTCATGGGTCCTTCGTGAGGACGTACCCGACGCCTCGGACCGCGCGGATGAGCGGCGGTTCACGATCCCTGTCGCGGAGCTTCTTCCGGAGGTTCGAGACGTGCACGTCCACGGTGCGCTCGCTGACGGTGACGTCGCTCCGTCCCGCTTCCTCGAGGAGCGCGTTCCGCGGAACGACGCGCCCGGCTCGTCGCATCAGCGCCACGAGGAGGTCGAACTCGAGCCCCGTGAGCGCCGCGGGCTCGCCCGACACCGTGGCCGTCCGCGAGGAGACGTCCACGACGACGTCTCGCGCGACGAGCCGTTCCGCGGCGGCTTCCGGCTGCGCCCGCCGGAGCACGGCGCGGAGTCGCGCGAGGAGCTCCCGCGGGCTGAACGGCTTTCCGAGGTAGTCGTCCGCGCCGAGCTCGAGCCCCACGACGCGATCGGTCTCGTCGCCCTTGGCCGTCAGCATGATGACCGGCGTGCGATGCTTCTCGCGGATCCGGCGAAGGACCTCGAGGCCGTCCATCCGGGGCATCATGACGTCCAGGAACACCGCGTCGAAGGCGCCGCGTTCGAGCGCGACGAGCCCCGTCGCGCCGTCGGCCGCGTGGGTCGCCTGGATCCCGTTCTCGGCGAGGTATCCGTCGAGGAGCTCGAAGAGCCGACGGTCGTCGTCGATGACGAGGACGCGCACGCGCGGGAGTCTATCAGCCGGGGCGAGAGGATCCTCCCGGCGAACGCGCTCGGGGGCGCTCACGATGGTGACCCGGAAGCCCCGGGGAATTCGCGTAATTTCGCCGGAAATAGGGCCCTCTGCTATCGTTGTGGGCCCTCGAGTCGGGGGCCAGCTTTTCGGGGATCCGCATGCACTTCTGGAAGAAGGTATTGGGTGTGGTCGGGGTCGGCGCGCTGTCGGCTCTGCTCGCGGCGGGTTGCACCGACGCGAAGAAGAAGTTCGGCGGCAGCGGTACGGGGTACGGCGGGCGGACGGGCACCGGCGGAAAAGGGAGCGCAGCCTCCGACGCGGGTGACTCGAACAACTGCGGCCCCGGGAGCTGCACCGGCCACAGCAGCTGTTCCGGCGACAACACGGCCACGTGCAAGTGCGACCCTGGTTACGTCGGCGGGAGCGCCCCGGTCGGCGAACCCCTCACCTGCAAGGTGGACACGAGCTGCATCAAGGTGAAGCCCCTGCTCGCGCAGAGCTGCCGGTACCTGGCCAACGCCGCACCCGCCGTAGCGTCGTATTTCGCGGTCGACTACTGCGCGGGAACCGCCGTCCCCCCGAACGAGCTCGGGGCGCTCGATCAGGCCTTCAAGGTCACGGAAGACGGCGTCGACGTGACCCACAACGTCGAGGCGTCCGTGACCGTGTTCCGGAAGCAGGTCGAGTCCTACGTGACCTTCGCGCTCGACGTGTCCGATTCCGTCACCCAGAACAAGAGCCTGCTCACGGAGGTCGTCGGCCAGATGCAGGCGATCATCACCGGCCTCCAGCAGCGCTCGGAGACGAAGGTCGGCATCTCGATCGTCGTGTTCGGCCGGTTCGTGGGGACGTACCTGGATTTCACCACGGATCTCGAGCTGGTGAAGACGAGGCTCGACGACCTCGCGGCGGACCCCTCCGGCGCCGTCCAGAGCGTCGGGGGCGACGGGACCGCCCTCTACGACGCGGTCGCGGAGGGCATCCACGATACGGAGCGCATCCAGGCATTCCGGGACACCGTGACCGAGGGCGGCGTCCTCACCACCGGGACGGTCGTCGTCATCACGGACGGGAACAACCAGTCCGGTCAAGAGGCGCTCGACTCGGATCTCGTCGGGAACACCGTCGTGAATCTGATCTCCGTCGGCATCTCCGGCGACGTCGACAACTCGGCGCTCCAGGCCATCGGTCGCGACGGGAGCTTCCTCGCGCCGGACGCCAATGCGCGAGCGGCGGCGTTCACGGAGATCACGCAGCGCGTGCAGCAGTATCCGTTCCGGAGCTACCTCCTCGGATATTGCACGCCGAAGACGGAGGGGATCCACACGATCGAGGTATCCCTCGCGGGCGGGAAATCCACGACGACGGCGAAGTGCGACTTCGACACGAAGTACTTCTCCGCCGTGCCGACCGTCTGCAACAAGGCGTACTTCTCGACCGACGAGTGCGCCACGGTGGAATGCGGCGGCATCACCGCCTGTGGAGGTTGCGACGACGACCAGTGTTGCTCGGGCGGCCAGTGCCACAAGCCCGCCAGCGCGACCTTCGACTGCGCCGGTCAGGACGAGCTCTGCGCGCCCTCGGGCGAGCTGTGCGAGCCGGACCCCGCGTCGACCTCGAACCCGCCGAAGTACCGCTGCACGCCGCCCGTCGCGATCGGAGAGGTGTGCAGCGACAAGGATCGATGCGCGCCGGGCGTCGCCACGTGCGTCCCGGACGACAAGGGCGTGACCCGTTGCACCGTCATTCCGAGCGGTCGCGGCGAGATCGACCAGGCCTGCGGGGATCAGAAGAAGCCGGACGCGCTCGAGTGCAAGTCGCTCTCTTGCGGGCAGAAGGGCGCCGGGCCCGACGCCGACCACCCCTACCGCTGCTTCGACGCCGCTCGGGTCTCCGACCTTTGCGGGGGAGACACGAACTCCTCGATCTGCGAGCTCGGCGCGAGCTGCGACGACAAGACGCACCTCTGCTACGCGCGCCGGCTCCGGGGTTGCGAGCGAAACGAAGACTGCTCCGGAGGCCAGTGCCAGGCCGGCGTCTGCTACTCGTCGGGCTGCTTCTGGGACTGGAACTCGAAGCTCGCGCACTGAGCCCACGTGCCCCGGGACGAGCCGTTCCGCGCGACGCGGACGGCCCGTCCCGTTCGTGGCGGTCTTCACAGGTAGGCGCCGCGACGGAAGCGCCGGCCCGATTCGACGAGCCGCGCGAGCTCCTCGCGCTGGTCGGGCGTCAGGCTCTCGTGGATGGTCGCCGCGGCCCGGGCGGCCTCGTCGCGAAGCTGCTCGATCTTCGTGACGTGCTCGTCGAACAGGGCGCCGAACGTCTGGGCGTCGACGTGCTCGCCGCGGATCGCTTCCGCGACGGCCTTCCTCGTCCCGGCGAGGCCCTCCCGGGCGTCCGCGGCGCGGTCGGTGAGATCCTCGATCGCGGAGAGAATCACCTTCTCCTGTCCCGGGGTCGTATCCAGGCGCTCGAGCACGTGGCGGAGCGCGCGCCTCCGGAAATGGCCCGGGCCGCGGTGCCCGCCGAAGCCGTCGTGGTGATGACCGAAGCCGTGGTGACGGAAACGGCGGCGAGCCGCGAACATGCCGAGGCCGAAGAGCGCCGCAGCGCCGACGAAGGGTCCGAAAAAGAACATGGGTACTGGTCTCCTCGTCGCCGGAAAAGGGCCGGCGACGGAGACAGCATGGGACCGGATCGTCAAGGAACCGCCGGGCGGCCCGTGAAGAAGTGTGAAGACCGGGGGACGCTCAGACGATCGTCCAGCCGCCGTCCACGGCGAGCACCTGGCCCGTCATGTAGCTGCCGGCATCCGACGCGAGGAGGAGCAGCGCGCCGAGGAGCTCGTTCGGGTCACCGGCGCGGCCCATGGGCGTCCGCTTGCGGATGAAGCGCTTGCCGTCTTCGCCCTGCATGTCCGCCGTCATCTCGCTCGGGAAGTACCCGGGCGCGATCGCGTTCACGCGCACGCCGAGCCGCGCCCACTGCGCCGCGAGCTCTCGCGTGAGGTTCACGAGGCCGCCCTTCGACGCCGTGTAGGACGCCTCCGGGATGATGCCGGACGCGACGAGCCCGAGGATCGACGCGACGTTCACGATGGAGCCCTTCTTCTGCTCCAGCATGACGCGACCGAACCGCTGAGCGCAGAGGAACGCGCCGACCAGATTCACGTCCAGAACGGAGCGGAACTCCGCGAGCGTCTCCGAGGCGGCGGGGCGGACCAGGGCGGTGCCGGCGTTGTTCACGAGGACGTCGGCGCGCCCGAACCGCGCGAGCGTCGCGGCGACGAGCGCGTCCACCGACGCTTCGTTCGCGACGTCGCACTCGACGGCGAGCGCTTCCGTGCCCGATTCGCGGAGCGACTTCTCGAGCGCGAGCAGGCGGTCCTTCCTGCGCGCGGCGACGACGACCTTCGCCCCGGCCCTCGCGAGGCCCTCGGCGAACGTGACGCCGAGGCCCGAGGACGCGCCCGTGACCACGGCGACGCGGCCCCGGACGTCGAACAGCTCGGAGACGCCGGGCGTCACGGATCCCCGCTCAGTGCATCCAGCGGAGCATCAGCGGCGTGATGCGGATCGCCGTGTCGTAGAAGCCGGCGAGCGCCACGCGATCGATCTCGATGCGCGGCCCGACCTTGAGGCCTCGCGAGCCGAAGCGGAGATCGGCGTACGCGCCGTACTGGAAGAAGGACATGGGCGCGTCGTCGAGCGACGGCTTCGTCGGGTCCCGCGGGGGATCCGTGATGGAGTAGCTCTTCGGGTTGTAGAGCACGGTGCCGAGCCCGATCTTCGGGCCGATGTCCAAGTCCACGAAGCCCGCGGTGAAGCGGATGAACGCGTTCGCGTAGGCGATCTCGAGCGTCGGATCCCAGGCGAACTCCTTCGTGGTGGAGAGGTGCGTGTAGCGGTAGAGCGGCGGCCCGAGACCCCCGCCGAGGCCGAAGTAGATGCTCTTACCGGAGAGGTTCCAGGCCTGGTACGCCGCGGCCGTCACGAACCCGAACTCGTAGTTCGCCGGGTTCCGGTCGTACTCCGCCGGCGCGGAGATGGCGGCGGCGGGCGCGTCCGCCTGGGGCGGCGGCGACGAGGCTTCGGCGGGCGCGGGCTCGGCGGGCTTCGCCGAATCTCCGCCCGGCCCCGAGGTGCTCCCGCTCAGGCCGAACGAGACGCCTTCCGCCCCGGCGGTGCCGGAAGCGAGCGCCATCACGGCGCCCGCGGCGAGCGCCACGCGCGTGGCACGACTCGGAAATTCCCTCGCTTTGGCCATTCGGAAGAACCCCTTCGGGAGCCCGCGAATTATCCCAGGCGCCCCCCCGAAGCAAGCACGGTCCCGCGACGCGGGGTGTCGTGAAACGGCCCCGGTCAGGAAACCCAGACCCTCGCGTTCCGGAACAGGCGAAGGAAGGGGCCGTCGCCGCTCGGGTCCCGGGGGCGAAACGAGCACTGGATGGCGCGGAAGACGCGCTCCGGGTGCGGCATCAGGATCGTGGCGCGGCCGTCCTCCGTGGTGAGGGCGGTGATGCCGCCGGGGGAGCCGTTCGGGTTCTCGGGGTAGTGCCCGGTGACCTGGCCGTGGTGGTCGACGTACCGGAGCGGGACCAGGCCGGAGCCGTCCACGCGACTCCGGTGCGCGTCGTCGTCGAACTCCGCGCGGCCTTCGCCGTGGGCGACGACGATCGGGATCACCGCCTGCTCCATGCCGCGGAACAGGATCGACGGGCTCTCCTCCACGCGCACGAGGCAGACCCGCGCCTCGAACTGCTCGGAGCGGTTCCGGACGAAGCGCGGCCAGTGCGACGCCCCGGGGATCAGCGCCTTCAGGTTCGACAGCATCTGGCACCCGTTGCAGACCCCGAGCGAAAACGTGTTCTCTCGCGCGAAGAACCTCTGGAACTCCTCCCGAGCGCGCGAATTGAACAGGATGCTCTTCGCCCAGCCTCCGCCCGCGCCGAGGACGTCCCCGTAGGAGAACCCGCCGCACGCCGCGAGCCCGCGGAAGCCGTCCAGCGTGACCCGCCCACCGAGGACGTCGCTCATGTGCACGTCGACCGCGGCGAAGCCGGCGCGGTGGAACGCCGCGGCCATCTCCACGTGGCCGTTCACGCCCTGCTCCCGGAGGATCGCGACCTTCGGACGTTCGCGCGCCGCCGTGACGACGCTCTTCGCGACGTCCTCGTCGGGGTCGAACGGGAGGAGCGCGGAGAGGCCCGGGTCTTCCCGATCGCCGCGGAGCGCCTGCTCCTCGTCGGCGGAGGTCGGGTCGTCGCGGAGCGCCTGCATCCGGTGCGTCGTCTCCGACCACACCGAGCGGAGCGTCGCGCGCGACTCCTCGAGGAGCGTCCGCCCTTCCTTGCGGATCACGACGCGGTGGCCTCGCGTGGGGGCGCCGATGGCGTGCACGACGTCCCCGAGCCCGGCCTTCGCGAAGATGCCGACGGCGCGGTCGACGTCGGCGCTCCGCACCTGGATCACGGCGCCGAGCTCCTCCGAGAAGAGGACGCTCACCGGATCCCCCCGCACGACGGAGAGCTCGATCGAGAGCCCCGTGCCGCCGGCGAACGCCATCTCGAGCAGGGTCACCATCAGGCCGCCGTCCGAGCGGTCGTGATAGGCGAGCGCGAGACCGCGCGCCGAGAGCTCCTGCACGGCGCCGAAGAACGCCTGGAGCAGGGCCGGGTCGTCGACGTCCGGCGGGTGAGCGCCGACTTCCCCGTGCACCTGCGCGAGCGCGGATGCCCCCAGGCGGTTCTTCCCGCGTCCGAGATCGACGTAGAGAAGCTCCGTGTCCCCGACGTCGCGGCGAAGCTCGGGGGTCAGCGTGCGACGCGCGTCCGTCACGGGGGCGAACGCGGAGACGACGAGCGAGAGGGGCGCCGTGACGGTCCGTTTCCGGCCGTCCTCTTCCCAGACCGTCTTCATGGACATGGAGTCCTTGCCGACGGGGATCGCGATGCCGAGGGCGGGGCAGAGCTCCTCGCCGACGGCGCGGACGGCGTCGTACAGACGAGCGTCTTCGCCGGGGTGGCCTGCTGCGGCCATCCAGTTCGCCGAGAGCTTCACGTCGGAAAGGCGCTCGATGGGCGCGCTCGCGAGGTTCGTGACGGCCTCGCCGACGGCCATCCGCGCCGAGGCCGCCGCGTCGAGGAGCGCGACGGGCGCCCGCTCGCCGATCGCCATGGCTTCGCCGGTGAAGCCGTCGTGCGACGAGAGCGTCACCGCCGCGTCCGCGACGGGGACCTGGAACGGCCCGACCATCTGATCGCGCGAGACGAGGCCCGTGACGCTCCGGTCGCCGATCGTGACGAGGAACGTCTTGTCCGCGACGGTCGGCAGCCGGAGCACGCGGAGCGTCGCTTCGTGGACGTCCATCCCCGCCGGGTCGAACGGCCTCGGCGTGAAGGCGCCGTGCTCCGCCACGCGCCGCATCTTCGGCGGCTTCCCGAGGAGCACCGAGAGCGGCATGTCGATCGGCGAGTTCTGGAAATGCTCGTCCGACACCACGAGGCGCCCCTCGGCCGTCGCGCGGCCCACCACCGCATACGGACACCGCTCGCGGGCACAGAACGCCTCGAAGCGCGCGAGCCCCGTTTCCGACAGTGCGAGGACGTACCGCTCCTGCGCCTCGTTGCACCAGATCTCGAGCGGCGTCATGCCGGGCTCGTCGTTCGGGACGCTCCGGAGCTCGAAGCGCGCGCCGCGGCCGGAGTCGTTCACGAGCTCGGGGAGGGCGTTCGAGAGGCCGCCCGCGCCGACGTCGTGTATCGAGACGATGGGGTTCTGCTCTCCGAGCGCCCAGCAAGCGTCGATGACCTCCTGACAGCGACGCTGAATCTCGGCGTTGTCCCGCTGCACGGAGGCGAAATCGAGATCCTCGTGGGACGCGCCCGAAGCCATCGACGACGCCGCGCCGCCGCCGAGCCCGATGAGCATCGCGGGGCCGCCGAGGACGACGATGGGCGCGCCCTCGGGGATCGTCCCCTTCTTCACGTGCTCGGTGCGGACGTTTCCGAGCCCGCCCGCGAGCATGATCGGCTTGTGATATCCGCGCACCTCCCGCCCCGCGGGGCCGTCGGTCTCGAGCTCGAACGTGCGGAAGTAGCCGGCGAGGTTCGGGCGGCCGAACTCGTTGTTGAATGCGGCGCCGCCGATGGGCCCCTCGAGCATGATGTCCAGGGCGGACGCGATGCGTTCCGGCTTTCCGAAGGTCGGGTCTTCCCAGGGGCGCGGCAGTCCGGGCAGGTTCAGGTTCGAGACGGAAAAGCCCGTGAGGCCGGCCTTCGGCTTCGCGCCGCGGCCCGTCGCCCCTTCGTCCCGGATCTCGCCGCCGGCTCCCGTGGACGCGCCGGCGTGCGGGGAGATCGCGGTCGGGTGATTATGCGTCTCCACCTTCATGAGCACGTGAACGGGCTCCGCGTGCGGCGCGTAGAGATGCGTCTCCGGATCCGGGAAGAACCGCGTCGCGGTCGGTCCCTCCATCACGGCGGCGTTGTCCTTGTAGGCGGACAGCACGCCGCCGGGGCTCGCGGCCGTCGTCTTCCGGATCATCGCGAACAGGGACGATGGCTTCGCCGCGCCGTCCACGACGAAGTCGGCGTTGAAGATCTTGTGCCGGCAGTGCTCGCTGTTCGCCTGCGCGAACATCATGAGCTCGACGTCGTTCGGGTTCCGTCCGAGCGAGCGGAACGCGTCGACGAGGTAGTCGATCTCGTCGGGGGAGAGCGCGAGCCCCATCTCGCCGTTCGCTCGCTCGAGCGCGGCGCGCCCGCCCGTCTGGACGTCCACGGTGCGGAGGGGCTTCGGCTCCTCCCGGCGGAAGAGCGCGCTCGCTTCCGGGAGGCTCCCGAGCACGGACTCCGTCATGCGATCCGAGAGGGCGCGGCGGAGCGCGCGCTCGTCCCCGACGCTCCCGGCGACCGTGTACTCGACGCCCCGCTCCAGGCGTTTCACGACGGAGAGGCCGCACGTGTGCGCGATGTCCGTCGCCTTGGTCGACCACGGAGAGAGGGTGCCGAGGCGGGGAACGACGAGCAGCGTGCGGCCGGTGAGGGCCGCGGACGGGGGAAGGCGAGGGCCGTACGTGAGGAGCGCCTCCAGAATGCGACTCTCGGCGTCGGTGAGCGGTCGCTCCACGTCCGCGAAGTGGACGAAGCGAGCGGCGAGGGCCGAGACACCGCCGTTGCCGGCGCGAACGCGGGCGAGGCGTTTCTCGAGGCGGGCGGCGGAGAGGGCGGGGGAGCCGGGCAGGATCAGCATGGGCCTCGCCGATCCGTGCGCCCTCGGGTGGAATCTCACAAGCGAATAGATTTGATACTATCCATTAGTGATGCAGATGCCCATCGCGAGCGACCGGCTCCTCGCCTTCGTGACGGTCGCCCGGGAAAAAGGCTTCTCCAGGGCCGCGAAGGTCCTCGGGAAGACCCAGTCGGCGGTGAGCCAGGCGGTGCTGCACCTCGAGGAGGAGCTCGGCCAGCGGCTCTTCGTCCGGGACGGTCGCGCGACCCGGCCGACCCAGGCGGGCCTCGCTCTCCTCGAAGACGCGGAGCGGATCCTCGCGGACATGGCGCGCGCGAGAGAGCGCCTCGCGGCACTCGGCGCGGCGGACACCGGCCGCCTCGACATCGGCACGAGCGACACGCTCGCCTGCCACGTGCTCCCGCCCGTGCTCGCCGCCTTTCGCGAGCGTCACCCCGGCATCGAGCTCCGGCTCGACAACCGCCCGTCGCCCGCGACGGCGCTCCTCGTGAGCGAGCTCGGCGTGGACGTCGGGGTCGTCGCGCTGCCGCTGCCGGACGGGCTCGAGTCGCGCGGGCGTCCCATCGAGGAGCGCCTCCGCGTCGAGCCGCTCGCTCGCTATTCCGAGTCCGTCATCCTGCCCCCCGGTCACGAGCTCTCGCGGAAGCAGAAGGTCCACGTGCGCGATCTCGAAGGCGTGCCGCTGCTCCTCCTGGATAGAACGACGGGGAGCCGTAGATTCTTGGACCTCGCGTTCGAGCGCGCGTCCGTGCGCCCCCGGGTCACGATGGAGATGAGCAGCGTCGAAGTCCTGAAGAAGCTCGTCACGCTCGGGTTCGGCGTGTCCGTCGTGCCGACGGTCGCCGTGGACCGAGAAGTGAGTGACGGCTCCCTGGTCGCGAGGCCGCTCTCGCCAGTGGACCGCGCGCGGCGCATCGCGCTCCTCACCCCGCGAGTGTCGCGTCCGGCCCGGGCGGCGGAAGCGTTCGCGGAGATCCTCCGGTCCGTCCTCTCCGAGCGACCGATGGGCCCTTGAGCTCACGCCCTCAGGACGTCGTCTTCTTCTCGGGGGAGAGGAGCAATTCCGGGAGCGGGCTTCCCCCCGGGCCGAGGCGCTGGACGGCTTCCAGGTGGTGGAGGAGGAACTCCCGGTTGTCCCCGATGGAGAGGTTCTGCATCTCGAGCGCGCCGATCCGGTCTGCCGGGGAGAACGCGGGCTCTTCCACGCGCTCCATCGAGAGCTTCTCGGGCGCGTACGCCATGTAGTCGGCGTCCGTGCGGAGGATGGAGTAGTCGTCCCCACGACGCAGTTCGAGCGAGACCGAGCCCGTGACGTTCGGCGAGAGCCAGCGCGTGAGCGCGTCCTTCAGGAGCATCGCTTCCGCGTCGAACCACTTGCCTTCGTAGAGCACGCGCCCGAGCTTCCGGCCGAGCGTCGCGTAGAGGTCGAGCGTATTTTCGTTGTGGATCGCGCTGAGGAGCCGCTCGTACACGACGTGAAGCAGCGCCATGCCGGGCGCTTCGTAGATGCCGCGGCTCTTCGCGTCGATGACGCGGTTCTCGATCTGGTCGCTCATGCCGAGCCCGTGGCGGCCGCCGATGCGGTTCGCCTCGAGCACGACGTCTATCAGCGTCTCGAAGCGGCGGCCGTTGATGGCGCGGGGGACGCCGCGTTCGAACTCCACCGTGACCGTCTCGGCGTCCACGGGGACGTCCTTCTTCCAGTGCGCGACGCCCATGATGGGGTCGACGATGTGAAGGCCCTTGTCCAGGTGCTCGAGGTCCTTCGCCTCGTGCGTCGCGCCGAGCACGTTCGCGTCCGTGCTGTACGCCTTCTCCTTGGACATCGTGTACGGGAGGCCCACGCTCTCCAGGTACTCGCTCATCTCTTTCCGGCCGCCGAACGCGTCCACGAACGCCTGGTCGAGCCAGGGTTTGTAGATCTTGAGGGCCGGGTTCGTGAGGATTCCGTACCGGTAGAACCGCTGGATGTCGTTCCCCTTGTGGGTGCTGCCGTCCCCGAAGACGTGCACGTCGTCCTCGCGCATCGCTCGGATGATGGACGTCGCGGTCACGGCGCGTCCGAGCGGCGTCGTGTTGAAGTACTTCTTGCCCCCCGTCGAGAGGTGGAACGCGCCGCACTGGATGGCGACGATCCCTTCGCGCGCGAGCGCCTCCCGGCAGTCCACGAGTCGCGCGAGGACCGCGCCGTGCGTCTTCGCGACGGGAGGGATTGCCGCCGGATCTTTCTCGTCCGGCTGTGCGAGGTCCGCGGTGTAAGCGCACACGTTCATGCCCTGACGCGAGAGCCAGGCGACGGCGCAACGCGTGTCCAGGCCACCGGAAAACGCGATCCCGAGACGAGTACCCTTCGGCGGAAGCGAGCGATAGATGCGGCTCATGGCGCCGCGCTCCTACCACCGACTCGGGGGCGCTGCTACGCGGGCGAGGACCGTCCGCGGTCCGCGGGAGCGTCCGGACCGTGTTATGAAATCCGGATGGCGAACGGGGCTCGTCTCATCGTCCTCGGTGGCGCCGCACTCGCCGTCGCCGCGTGCAGCGGAAGCATCGGCGGAGCGGATCCGGACTCGCATCCGATCACCGGCACCGGAGGCAGCGCCGGCTTCGGAAGCGGCTCGGGCGGTGCGCCGGGCAACGGCGGGGCGCTCGGCGGCTCGGGCGGCTCGGCGCCGTCGGGTGGCGGTTCCGGCGCCGCCGGCGCTGCCGGAGAGGGGAACGGAGGCGCGTCCCCGGATTCCGGCACCCTCGAAGCCGGCGGCGACACCGGCTCGGGCGGCGCGCTCGGCAGTGACGGTGGCGCGGCGAACGGCGGCGCGGTCGGCAATGGCGGTGCCAGCAGCGGCGGCGCGGTCGGCAATGGCGGTGCCAGCAGCGGCGGCGCGGTCGGAAACGGCGGTGCCAGCAGCGGCGGCGCGGTCGGAAACGGCGGTGCCAGCAGCGGCGGCGCCAGCAGTGGCGGTGCGGTCGGCGACGGCGGCGCTGTCAGCAGTGGCGGCGCGATCGGCAGTGGCGGCGCGAGCACTGGCGGCGCGGTCGGCAACGGCGGCGCGGTCGGAAACGGCGGCGCGGTCGGAAACGGTGGCGCGGTCGGCAGCGGCGGCGCGGTCGGCAGCGGCGGCGCGGGTACCGGCGGTTGCCCGGGGGCTCCGGGTGGCGCGACGGCGGGTCAGACGACGGCGCTCCAGATCGTGAACGATCTCCGCCTAGCGTCCGGCGCGGGCTGCGCGACGATGGTCCCGGCAGCGAACACGTCGAGCACCCTCCACTGCCAGTACTACGCGGCGAACACCGGGACGTGCATCGCCGATCCGCACACGGAGGTGTCCGGGTGCGCCCAGTTCGTCGCGGCGAGCTTCGGCACGCGCATGACGGACGCCGGCTACACCGGTTCTCCCGCGTTCGAGGTGATGGCGTTCCAGAACGATCCCTCGAAGGCCATCCCCCAGTGGGTGAACTCCGTCTGGCATCGGCTTCCGATCCTGAACCCGTGGATCCGGGACTTCGGCTACGGCGCGGCCACCAAGTGCGACACCATGGACTTCGGCCGCGGGACGCCGATGCCGAACGGGACGGTCGTCGTCTATCCGTACGACGGTCAGACGGGCGTGCCCGTCTCCTTCGACGGCTCGCGGGAGGGCCCGACGCCGCCCGCGCCGCCCGGCGGGTGGCCGAGCGGGTCGCCCATCACCGTGTACGCGAAGAGCATCGTCGTCTCGAGCCACGTGATCACGGTGAACGGAGACTCGACGCCGATCGCCCACCAGTTCCTCACTTCCGCGGACTCGAGCTTCCTGAAGGACGACGTCGTGCTCTACACGAACACCGCGCTTTCCGCCGGGACGACGTACCGCGTCCAGATCTCCGGCACGTACACCGGCGGCGCGCTCGCCCTCGACTGGACGTTCACGACCCGGTGAGCCGGCTTTCGCTCAGGGCTTTCCGGCGCACGTGACGGGGAGCTCTCCGGGGAGCTTCACGCGCGGGTGCTTGGGATCGAGCAGCGCCGGATCCGCCGGGGAGACGGTGCCTCGCTTCGCGAGCCCCTCCACGAGGGCGCGGAACACGGTGTGGCCGGAGTCTATCTCGACGTCCTCGTCCGTGATGCCCGCCTGCTTCGCGAGGCCGTCCCCCCCGAGGGCGAGGAAGTCGTTCGTGACCACGACGAGAGATTCGTCGTCACGGATGGCCGCGCCGTCGGGATGCTTCATCACGATGTCCAGGGCGCCGTTCGCGCACGTCCCTTCGACCCGGATTCCGGAGAGGGAGAGGAGCCCGTGGTCTCCTTGCGCGACGTTCGCGCGCACGAGGTCCCGGAGCTTCTTGCCGGTGATGCGGAGCCGCGCGAGCTGGTTGTCGAAGGGCATCACGTGGAGGAGACGCCCGTAGGTGAGGTCCCCCTCGGGCAGCACGTCTCTCACGCTCCCGGCGTTTCCGAATGCGGCATTCGCGTCCGGCGCGGCTTCTCGCATGAGGTCCGCGAAGAGGTTCCCGAGGGCCATCTCGTGCGTGCGGTCCACGGGGAACGCCTCGGCCACGCGCGCGCCGACGGGGCGCTCCTTCGTCTCTCGCGCCGCGGCGAGCGCCGGTTCGACCGCGGCGCGGGTCGTCGGGTCGGGGACCACGTCCGCGCCTTCGTACGTTCCGGGGCGGCAACCCGTCTCGACCGGGACCGTGCAGACCGGATGGGGCGGGAAGACCTCCGCGTGAGTCACCCTGTGGGACGCCGGATCGAGCGTGAGGTCGATGCGCGAGAAGGCGACGAGGTGCGACGCCGCGTGCGCCACCGGCACGCCGTTCACGACGTGCGCCACGTTCGCGTTCCGGTGCCCGCCGATGATGGCGTCCACGAGGCCCGGCGGCATCGCGCGCGCGAGCTCGAAGATCTCGCTGTTTCCGTCGCAAGACGAGAGATCCTTCGGATCCTGGAAGCTCCGGCATTCGCCGCCGGCGTGTGCGACGAGGACGACGACCTCCGCGCCCTTCGCCCGCAGACTGCGCGCCTCCCGGATCGCCGCGTCCGCGAGCGGGAGCACGCGGAGCCCCGTGAAGGCCGTCCGCTTGATGACGTCCGGCGCGTCCTTCGTGAGCAGGCCGACGATCCCGACCCGGACGCCCGCGACGAGGGTCTCCGTGGACGCCGAGAGATGCTTCCACGGCGGAGGGCCGTCCGCGGTCGTCGCGAGGTTCGCGACGAGCACCGGGAACCGCGCTTCCTCGATGCGTGCGCGGAGCGCCCCTTGCGGATCCTCGCCGGGCGCCGTCGCGACGGACTTCTCTCCGACGGGGCCGTAGTCGAACTCGTGGTTGCCGAGGGTCATCGCGGCGTAGCCCATCTCGCCGTACGCCTGCATGATGGCGTGCCCCTCGTTCTGGTTCGACTCCACGGTGCCCTGGAACGCGTCGCCCCCGTCCACGAGGAGCACGCCGCCGCCGTTCGCTCGGGCCCGGCGCAGGTTCTCCACGAAGCCGTCCATGTACGGGAGACGCTCGAGCTGCCCGTGGACGTCGTTCGTGGCGACGACCGACAGCACGATGGCGCGCGGCGGAGCCTCCGCTTCCTTCTTTCCGCCGTTCGACGCGCAGGCGCCGAGAAGGACGGCCGCGACGAGGAGTTTGACGCGCATCGGCCCCGAACCTTACGAGGCCGCGTCGAAGGGCGCAAATGGGACAAAGCGCGGCTTTACGCGGAGTTGTCGCCCGGGGGCGGCGGGGCCGCGGTATGCTCCGCCGGCCCCGATGGAACGGAAGCAGCGCCTGTACCTCTGGATCGCCGGAGTCTTCGTCTCCGCGCTCATCGTGGGGGACCTCATCGGCGGAAAATTCTTCCGTGTCGCCGGGCTGGACCTGTCCGTCGGCATGATCCCCTTTCCCCTCACGTTCGTGCTCACGGACATCGTGAACGAGTTCTACGGGGCCGAGGGAGCCAAGCGGATCACCTACCTCGGTCTCGGGATGGCGATCTTCGTGTTCACGATCATCAACCTCGCCATCGCGCTTCCGGTGAGCCCCGAGTCCCCGATGTCCCAGGAGGCGTTCCAGCACTCCTTCGGATGGTCCTCCCGCCTCTACGTCGCGTCCCTCGTCGCGTACGTCGTCGGGCAGCTCATCGACATCTCCATCTTCCAGATCTTCCTCCGGGTCACCGGAGACCGGTTCCTCTGGCTCCGGGCGACGGGCTCCACGCTCGTTTCCCAGGCCATAGACACCCTCGTCGTGAACTTCGTCCTCCTTTCCGGACGGAAATCGCTCGACTTCATCCTCACCGTCGCCCGGAACGGCTACGTCGTGAAGGTGGGCATCGCCGTCCTCATGACGCCGCTCATCTACCTCGGGCGGGGCGTCTTCCTCAGATACCTGGAAGGAGCCGGGGCCGGGAACGGCGCCGCGGAGGCGACGGGCGGCTGACGCGATGACCGGCACGGAGGAGAGCGGCGCGTCGTCTTCGCGGAGGGCCCGCGTCCTCGCCGTCGTGCCCGCCTGGAACGAGGAGAAGAACGTCCCCGGCGTGGTGCGGGAGCTCCTCGCGCTCGCGGAACGTCCCGACGTCCTCGTCGTGGACGACGGTTCGACGGATCGAACCGGCGCCGCGGCGCGGGCCGCCGGCGCGCGCGTCCTCACCCTGCCGTACAACTCCGGCATCGGCGCGACGGTCCAGGCCGGCATCGCGTGGGGCGTCGAGCGCGGCTACGCGGTCATCGCGCGGTTCGACGGGGACGGGCAGCACGCCCCGAGCTTCCTCGGCGCGCTCTCCGCGGCGCTCGCGCAAGGGGACGCGGACTTCGTGCTCGGGTCGCGCTACCTCGCCGAGGGCGGCTTTCGCTCGACGTGGACACGCCGTCTCGGTTCCCGCTGGTTCTCGTTCCTCCTCCGCGTGCTCACGGGAGAGCGCATCACGGATCCGACGTCCGGGTGCTGGGCCGTGAACGGGCGCGCGGCGCGCGTCCTCGAGGCGGAATACGCCTCCGACTACCCCGAGGTGGACTCGCTCGTCCGGCTCCGGCGCGCCGGGTGCCGGATCCGGGAGATCCCCATCGTCATGCGGGCCCGCCTGGAAGGTCGCTCGTCGATCGACGCGGTCCGGGCCGTCTACTACATGTTCAAGGTGACGATCGCGCTCGTCATCGGCCGCGTCGAGACGCGCGCGCAGCAAGGAGGAGGCACGCCGTGAAATTCTTCCAGATCGTCGCCATCGTCGGGTCCGTCCTCGCGACGGCGTTCATCGTCGAGCTCATCCGCCGCCGACGGATCCAGCACGTGCTCTGGCTCCCGTGGCTCGCCGCGACCATCGCCCCCGGGCTCCTCGCGGCGTACATCCCCGGGTGGGCGGGGGCGGCGCATCTCCTCGGCATCAAGTACGAGCCGCTCCTCCTCGTCGTGCTCGCCTCGGCCATCGCCTTCGCCATGCTCCTTTACCTGAGCGTCGTGGTCTCCTCGCTCATCCAGAAGAATCTCCGCCTCGCGCAGGAGCTCGCGCTCTTGCGGAGCCGCCTCGACGAGGTCGCACCGCTCCCGGAAAGAGAGCCGTCATGAGGCGCGTCGCGTTCGCTGCGCTCCTCCTCGCCGCGTGCAGCTCGGACGAGACGTCGTCCGGAAATGCCGACCGCGGAGACGCGAGCGCGGGGGGCTCTTCGTCCTCGGGCGGCGCGTCCTCCGGAGGCTCGGGCGGGTCGGGTGGATCGATCGGCGGCTCCGGAGGCCCGCAAGGGGGCGGCGCCGGAGCGTCGAGCAGCGGCGGCGCTTCCCCGGGCAGCGACGCGGGGCTCTCGCCCGGATCCGTCTCGTGCGATCCGCGCGCCGTGCTCTGCCGGATCGCGACGCCGAACTGTCCGTCCATGCAGGTCCCGTCCGTGAACGGCAGCTGCTACGGCCCCTGCGTTCCGGTGGAAGCCTGCGCCTGCCAGAGCGCGGACGAGTGCCCGGATCAGAACCAGTACACGTGCCTCATGAGCGCGAAACACTGCACGCCCTACCTGATGTGAACCGATCGCCATGCCGCGCGCCCACGTCCTCACGCACCTCGAGACCGAAGGCCCGAGCCGGATCGCGGACGCCGCACGCCGGTTCGGGCTGGAGGTCGAGCTCCACCCTCTCTTCTCGGGCGCCGCGGTGCCGGAGGAGATCCCGGACGGGGACGTCCTCGTCGTCATGGGAGGCTCCATGGGCGTCGGGGACGTCGGGGATCCGCGGTACCCGTTCCTCGCACCGGAAGTGGAGCTGCTCGAGCGGCACGTCGCGCGCGGGCGCCCCGTGCTCGGCGTCTGCCTCGGCGCGCAGCTCCTCGCACACGCGCTCGGCGGGCGGGTGTCTCCGCTCTTCGTCGGGGATCCGCCGGTGCGATACCGGGAAGTGGGGTGGGGCGCCGTCACGTTCACCGCGACGGACGCGGAGGAGCCCGTCCTCCAGGGGCTCCCTCCGTCCATGGTCGTCCTCCACTGGCACGGAGACACCTTCGAGATCCCGCCGGGTGGGACGCGCCTCGCGAGCACGCTCGCGTGCGAAAACCAGATGTTCCGCGTCGGGTCCCGCGCCTACGGGCTCCAGTTCCACGTGGAGATCACCGGAGAAGACGCCGCCGTCTGGGTGCGCGAGGACGCGGATTTCGTCCGTCTCGCGAACGGCCCCGCCGGAGGCCGCCGGATCCTCGAAGACACCGAGCGCTGGGTCGCGCGGCACACCCGCGAAGGGGACAAACTCCTCGACAACCTCTTCCGCGCGATGCTCGCTCGCGCGTGACACAATGGGGCCTCGATGGAAGCCGTGCCGTCCGACGCCGGAGCGGGAGCGCTCGTAGGCACGCTCCTCGCGGAGCGGTATCAGGTCGAGCGCTTCCTCGGCGCGGGCGGCATGGGCGAGGTCTACCTCGCGAAGCACGTGCTCATGCAGAAGCCGGTGGCCATCAAGGTGCTCCACCGGGAGATGACGGCTCACGGCGAGGTCGTCCAGCGCTTCGAGCGTGAAGCCGTCGCTGCGGGCCGGATCGACCACCCGAACGTCGCGGCGGCGAGCGACTTCGGTCGTCTACCGGACGGATCCTTCTACCTGGTCCTCGAGTACGTCGCGGGCCGCAGCCTCCGGGACCTCATCGACGCGGGACCGCTCCCGTTCGAGCGCGCTCTCGGCATCGGCGAGCAGGTGACGCTCGCGCTCGTGGCGGCGCACGCCGCCGGGATCGTCCATCGCGACCTCAAGCCCGACAACGTGATGCTCGTCGAGAACGCGGACGGCAAGGACCACGTGAAGGTCCTCGACTTCGGCATCGCGAAGCTCGACGAGCCGCGCGCGGAGTCCGGGGAGGGGAAGGCGCTCACCCGCATCGGCGCCGTGATGGGCACCCCCGGCTACATGGCCCCGGAGCAGGCGCTCGGGCAGGCGGTCGACGCGCGGGCGGATCTCTACGCGCTCGGCGTCCTCCTCTACGAGATGGTCGCCGGACGCCAGCCCTTCGAGGCGGAAGAGCTCGCGCAGATCGTCGCGAAGCAGCTCACGGAGGCGCCCGCGCCGCTGCCCGCCGGTGTTCCGCCCTGGTTCTCGGCGCTCGTGACGGACCTGCTCGCGAAGACCGCCGCGGAAAGACCGGCGTCCGCGAGCGAGGTCCTCGATCGTCTTCGAGGCGAGGGGGCGGCGCGCGCGGCGGCCGCCGGTTCCGTGACCGGGCTCGAGCCGGCGGTGTCGGCGCGCACCGTCCTGGTTCCCATGGAGAGCTCCGAGAAGGGTTTCCCCTGGGTCCTCGCCGGGCTCGCCGTGCTCGCCGGTGGCGGTCTCGCCCTCTACGCGTGGCTCTCCCCCGGCGCGGCGCCTACGCCGGCCGGTTCCGCGGACATCGTGGCGAGCGCGGCGCCGAGCGCACCGACGACCCCGTCGGCGGCGAGCGCCGTCGCGTCCGTGCGGCCGCCGTCCACCGGGGCGCCCCCGCCGACGAGCACGTCGCACACGGAGACGAGCGTCTCCGAGACGAAGACGAAGTCCCCCGACGGCCGCACCACGACGACCCGCACCACGAAGCGGACGACGACCGTCGAACAGAGGAGCGAGAAGAAGACCGTGAAGCGGAAGACCGGCCCCGGCGGGATCTACATTCCCCCGCCGAGTCAGTGGTTCAAGTGAAGTGCTCGCCTTCGATTCGGGAGAGCGACGTTGTCCTGCCGCCGACTCGGTTCCCCCGCACCGTGGGGGTGGCCCGCTCGGAGGCATAGTTTGTATACAAACTATCCCTCTCGCGACGTGCCCTGCCGCCGTTCGGGCGCGCGCTCGCCGTGCTCGCCGGGACGCGAATCGGCGGGACGAATCGGGGGGCGACTCGCCGCCGTTCGGGCGCGCGCTAGCCGTGCTCGCGGGGACGCGAATCGGCGGGACCAATCGGGGGCGAATAGTTTGTATACAAACTGTCGGGTGAGGAGATACCCCCCACCGCTCCGTTCGCCGTTGGGCCATGCCGCCCCTCGGGCGCGCTCCGTCGTGCTTGCGGGGACGTGAAACGACGGGACCAATCTCTTACCTGCCGCGTCCGCGGCGCGCTGACTCGTAGAGGGCGCGGTAGGCCATGGCAGGGCCGTTCCACGAAAAGTCGGCGCGCATCCCGGCGCGCTGGAGGCCTTCGCGGAGGTCGGGCCTCCGATGGATCGCGAGTGCACGGTCGACGGCGCTCTCGAGGCCTGCTGCCGACTCGGAATCGAACGAGAAGCCCGTCGCTCTGCCGGCGCGCATGGCCTCGGGCGTCGCGTCGACGACGGTGTCGGCGAGACCACCCGTGCGGCGGACGATGGGGATGCTGCCGTAGCGGAGCGCGTAGAGCTGCGTGAGGCCGCACGGCTCCGAGCGCGACGGCACCAGGATGAAATCGCTCCCGGCCTGGATGAGATGCGACAGGGACTCGTCGTAGCCGCGCTGGAACGCGACGCGGCGCGGGAAGGCGCGCGCGATCCTCTCGAGGCCGGACGCGATCGCCTCGTCTCCGCTGCCGAGGAAGACCGCCATGCCGCCGCGCTGAACGAGGCTCGGGAGCACCTCGAGCACCCAGTCGACGCCCTTCTGGTGCACCAGGCGGCTCACCATGCCGAACACTGGGCCGTGATGCGCCTCGTCGAGACCCAGCCGACGCTTCAGCGCCGTCTTCGACTCACCCTTCCGGGCGAGGTGTTCGAGGTCGTACGGCGCGGGGAGGTGCGGGTCGACGTCGGGGCTCCACTCCCGGTAGTCGACGCCGTTCAGGATGCCCGAAAGATCCCGCGAGCGCCCGCGGAGGAGGCCCTCGAAGCCGCCGCCCTGGCCGTCGTGGAGGAGCTCGCGCGCGTAGGTCGGGCTCACCGTCGTGATCCGGTCGGCGTAGTAGAGTCCCGCCTTCAGGAACGAGATGCGACCGAAGAACTCCACGCCGAAGATCGAGTAGCACTCGGGGGGGAGCGCGAGCTCCGGGAGGAGCTTCGGATCGAACGCTCCGGGGTACGCCACGTTGTGGATGGTGACGACGCACGCCGGACCGAGCCCGCCGCGGAGCTTCGTGTATGCGATCGCGAGCCCGCCTTGCCAGTCGTGGGCGTGGAGCACGTCGGGGTGGAACCCGCCCATCCCCTGCGTGGAGAGCTCGTGCGCCGTCCAGCCGAGCGCCGCGAAGCGACTCGCGTTGTCCGGAAAGTCCTTTCCGGAGGCGTCTTGATACGGACCGCCGTCACGGCGGAAGAGGCCCGGGCAATCCAGCACGAACGCGGGGACGTCCGTTCCCCGGAGCGTCGCCGCGAGCACGCGCGCGGCGCCGCCGCCGAAGAGGTCGTCGTCCTCGTGGACCGTGTGCGCCTTCCGGATCGCTTCGAGGACGCCGGGATAGCCGGGGACGACGATGCGCGCGTCCACGCCGGCGCTCCGGAGGGCCGGGGGGAGCGCGGCGGCGACGTCCCCGAGGCCCCCGGTCTTCGCGTAGGGGTAGAGCTCCGAGACGACGTGGAGGACTGAAAGGCGGGACAAATTCGCGTGGCTCAGCCGAGTCGATCGATCATGTCCCGCGTGACCAGAGTCACGCCGTGCGGCGTCCGATGGAACCGCTTCGCGTCGAGCTCCGGGTCCTCCCCGATGACGAGACCCTCCGGGATCACCACGCCGCGATCGATGATCGCGCGCCGAACGCGCGCCTTCCGGCCGATGTGGCAGTTCGGGAGGATCACGGTTTCCTCGACCGTCGCGTACGAGTTGACTCGCACCTCGTGGGAGAGGAGCGATCGGCGGACGAGCGCGCCCGAGACGATGCACCCGTCGCTGACGACGCTGTCGACGGCCGTTCCCCGCCGCGTCTCGTCGTCGAAGACGAACTTCGCGGGGGGGAGCTGGAGTCTCTCCGTGAAGATCCGCCAGTCGGGGTCGTAGAGATCGAGGTCCGGCGTCACCCGGGTGAGATCCAGGTTCGCCTCCCAGTAGGCGTCCAGCGTCCCCACGTCCCGCCAGTACGGCGCGGCGTCCTCGCGTCTGACGCAGCTCGTGCTCAGGCGGTGGGCCCAGATGCCCTCGCTCGCGACCAGCGTCGGGAGGAAGTCCCGCCCGAAGTCGTGCGTCGACTCCGGATTCGCCGCGTCCGAATCCAGCACGTCGTACAGGAAGTCGGCGCGGCACACGTAGATGCCCATGCTCGCCAGGGACTGGTCGGGGTCACCCGGGATGCCGGGCGGCTCCTTCGGCTTCTCGAGGAACCGCGTGACGCGGCCGCTCGCGTCGACGTCCATCACGCCGAACTCGTGCGCCTGAGACCGTGGCACTTCCATGCACCCGACGGTGAGGTCCGCGCCGCGCTCGACGTGCTCTTCCAGCATGAGCGTGTAGTCCATCTTGTAGACGTGGTCCCCGGCGAGGATGAACACGTACTCCGGATCCTCCGCCTTCAAGATGTCCAGGTTCTGCCAGACGGCGTCCGCCGTGCCGCGGTACCACATGGATTCGTCCCGCCGTTGCTGCGCGGGCAGGAGATCCACGAACTCGTTCAGCTCGCCCCGGAGGAAGTCCCAGGAGCGCTGGATGTGGCGGAGCAGGCTGTGCGCCTTGTACTGGGTCAGCACGTAGATCCGGCGCACGCCCGAGTTGATGCAGTTCGAGAGCGCGAAGTCGATGATCCGGTACTTCCCGCCGAAGTGAACGGCCGGCTTGGCGCGCCGGTCCGTCAGTTGAGCGAGCCGCGAGCCGCGACCACCCGCGAGAACCAGTGCCACCGAACGGCTTCCGAGACGTCGCGCTGCGGTTTCGACGGGCATCTGACGGGATCCTTCTTTCGGGAGGGCGTGCGGGCGTGCGAACGGTGGTGACGGATGATGCAATCGGTGCGCCGGCACGGCAATCGTCTCGATGGTGGCTCGTCGTCGCCGTTGTACGGGTGACGTTTTTTCGCCATCCTGGCGGCGGCGGCGGTCGATCCCCGAGCGGCGCCCCAGAGGAAGACGAAGAACCCATGTCCCCGCGTGAGCGCGCTTCGATACCCCCCGCCGAGATCGACGACCGCACCGGGATGACCCCGGACGTCCTCCGGCGCGCGGTCCTGGATCACCTCCATTACACGTGCGCGCGGGACCGACAATCCGCGACGCTCGCGGATCTGTACACGGCGATGGCACACGCCATGCGCGACCGGCTCCTCTCCCGCTGGCTCGCGACCCGGAACACGTACCGGGAGCTCGGCTGCAAGCGCGTCTACTACCTCTCCGCAGAGTACCTGCTCGGGCGCTCCATGTCCCAGAACCTGGACAGCCTCGGACTCTACGAGACGGCCGAGCGGATGCTCGCCGATCAGGGCATCAGCCTCGCGCGCGTCCTGGAAGAAGAGCCGGATCCGGGCCTCGGCAACGGCGGTCTCGGGCGCCTCGCCGCGTGCTTCCTGGACTCGATGGCCGCGCTCGAGCTCCCCGGGCTCGGCTACGGCATCCGCTACGAGTACGGCATCTTCGAGCAGCGCATCGAGCACGGCGCCCAGGTCGAGCGCGGCGATCCGTGGCTCCGGTTCGGGAACCCCTGGGAGATCCCCCGCTACGAGCTGTCCGTCCCCGTGACGTTCTACGGCCGCGTGGAAAAGCACGTGGAGAACGGCGTGGAGCGTTCGACGTGGGTGGACGGCAAGCACGTCGTCGGCGTCCCGTACGACGTGCCCGTCGCCGGGTTCCGGAACGGGACGGTGAACACGCTCCGGCTGTGGTCGGCGCGCGCGGCGGAGGAGTTCGACCTCCAGCTCTTCAACAGCGGGGACTTCCGGCGCGCCGTGGAAGAGCGCGTCACGAGCGAGACCATCTCCCGGGTGCTCTACCCGGCGGACCACTCGCTCGAGGGCAAGGAACTCCGGCTGAAGCAGCAGTACTTCTTCGTCGCGTGCTCCATCCGGGACATCGTCCGGCGCTTCAAGAGTCAGTTTCGCACGTTCGCCGGGTTCCCGTCCAAGGTGGCGATGCAGCTGAACGACACGCATCCGTCCATCGCGGTCGCGGAGCTCATGCGCGTCCTCATGGACGAAGAGGGGCTCGCCTGGGACGAAGCCTGGGCCATCACGGAGCGTTCGTTCGCCTACACGAACCACACGCTCATGCCCGAAGCGCTCGAGAAATGGCCCGTCTCGATGTTCGAGCGCCTGCTCCCCCGGCACCTCGGGATCATCTACGAGATCAACGCGAGGCTCCTCAGGAAGGCGCACATCCTGTGGTCCGGCGACGTGGAGCGCCTCCGTCGCGTCTCCATCATCGAGGAAGAGCCCGAGAAGTCCGTACGCATGGCGAACCTCGCCGTCGTGGGCTCGATGAAGGTGAACGGCGTCGCAGAACTTCACTCGGAGCTCGTGCGGAAGCATCTCCTCCCCGACTTCGCGGAGATGTGGCCGGAGCGTTTCATCAACGAAACGAACGGCGTCTCTCCCCGGCGCTGGATCCACGTCGCGAACCCGAGGCTCACCCGGGTCCTCGACAGGCGGCTCGGGCCGGACTGGATCCGCGACCTCGGCTCCCTCCGGAAGCTCGTGGAGGCGCCGGACCCGGAGGGGCTCGCGGAGGAGCTCTTCGCCGTGAAGCAGGAGAACAAGGCGCAGCTCGCGGAGGTCTCGCTCCGGGCGGCGGGGGTGAAGCTCGACCCGCGCTCGATGTTCGTCGTCCAGGTGAAGCGGATCCACGAGTACAAGCGGCAGCTCCTCGCCGCGCTCCACATCGTCAAGGAGTACCTTCGCATCAAGGACGACCCGGGCATCGACCTCGTACCGACGACGTTCGTCTTCGCGGGCAAGGCAGCGCCGGGCTACGCGATGGCGAAGGCGCACATCCAGTTCGTCTCCGACGTCGCGAGCGTCGTGAACGAGGACCCGACCGTCGGGGGACGCCTCCGCGTCGTGTTCCTCCCGAACTACGGCGTCACCCTCGCCGAGCGCATCATCCCCGCGGCAGACGTGTCACTGCAGATCTCCCTCGCGGGCACGGAGGCGTCGGGAACCGGGAACATGAAGCTCTCCATGAACGGCGCGCTCACGATCGGGACGCTGGACGGCGCCAACGTGGAGATCCGGGACGCCGTCGGCGCGGAGAACTTCTTCCTGTTCGGCATGACCACCTCGGAGGTCGGAGACCTCCGGGCGAAGGGCTACGACCCCGCGGCATTCGTGGCGAAGAGCGCGTGGCTCGGCCGCGTGCTCGACCTCGTCGGCACGGGCTTCTTCAGTCCGCAGGACCGGGGGCGCGGGGCTCGCATGGCAGAGTACGTCCGGCGGCAGGATCCGTTCCTGGTCGCCGCCGACTTCGACGACTACCTCCGGGTCCAGGATGAGGTCTCGGCGACGTACCGAGACCGTCCGGAGTGGATGCGCCGCGTCGTGCGCAACGTCGCGGGGATGGGCCCATTTTCCAGCGACGAGACCATCCGCAGGTACGCACGGGACATCTGGAACGTCGATCCCGTGCCGATCACGGCCGAGACGGGCGGCTAGCGAACCGAGTACACTCCGGCCGTGGTGGCGGGTCGCTCCAAGCTGTTCTCGAGCATCGTCGTGCTCGGCGCGCAGATCACGGCGGGGTGCGGCGGCGAAGCGACGGACACGTCTCGGGCGGGGCCCGGCGGGACGGGGGGTGCCAGCGCAGGAAGCGGCGGAACGAGCGCGTCGAGCGGAGGGTCGTCGGGCGCCATGTCCGCCGAGGCGCCCCGGGCTCCCGAGGACTGCGCGCGCCCCGAGAACTTCGTCTGCGACGACTACACGACGCTCTCGCGCTGCCGATGCGACAGGGCCATCGAGGTTCCACCGGATTGTCCGCCTCAGCGACTCGACTGCACGTGCACGCCCACCGGAGGAGTCTTCTTCGCCGAGCCCTGCACCCCCGACACTCGCCCCACGGGGAAGGCCATCGCCTGCACGTGTCGGGACACGGGTCCACTCGTCCCGACGGACTGCCCGGCCACGGCAGAGTTCGATTGCGTGAGCCGCATCGAACCCGGCGCAAATTGCACCTGCGATGCGAACGCTCCGCTCGTGGAAACGGACTGCTCCTCCGGCAGGTACTTCACTTGCTGGAAGACGGATCCGCCCGTCGGATGTCGCTGTATCACGATGATCCGATGACGACCGCCCGAGACGGCTTCGGGGACGAGGACTCCGCCGCTCTCGCGATGTCCCCGGGCGATCGCGCGGTCGTCGCCGCCGCCTGGGAACGGAGAGCGACGGACGAGCTCGCGGCGTCGCGCCTGTTCGGGCTCATGAGCGAGGCCCTCGAACGAAGACCGACGGCTCCCGAAGTGAGAGCGCTCGTCCGGGCCGCGGAAGAAGAAGAGCGCGGACACTTCGAGATCTGCCGGGCCGTCGCGGCGCGCTACGGGGGCGGCGTCCCCCCCGAGCCCGCGCCGCCCGAGGTCCTCTTGCCGGAATTCGCGCACGTGTCGCCCGAGGTGAGCACGACGCTTCACGTCCTCGCGAGCTCGTGCATCAGCGAGACGGTCGCCGTCGAATTCCTGCGGGAGATCCGCGCCGCCGCTCTCGGGCGGACGGTCCGCGAGGCGGCTCGCCTCCTCCTCGCCGACGAGATCCGTCACGCGCGGTTCGGGTGGGCTCACCTCGCCTCCACGGAGGTGAACGCCGCGGAGCGCCGGGACGTCGCGCGGGCGTTTCCGGCCGTGCTCCGATACGTCCGGGACGAATGGCTCCGCGGAGATGCGTCCGCCGCCCCGGTGCTCGTCGGGCACGGGTTCCTCGCCGCTCGGGAGCTCCGGCGGGTCTTCGACCAGGTCGTCCGGGACGTGGTGCTGCCCGGTCTGAACTACGTGGGCGTCCCGGTCGAGGCAGAGTGAGCGGGAGAGCACGGTTCTTCGCGCGCGCCGCGTGGCGCGCCGTGGCCTTCACGCTTTCGGCGGCGTTCGGCGCGTGGCTGGTCCTTCGCCTCTCCGTGAGCGCACTCCCTCTCGTCACGCAGCCGCGCAACGCCACGTCGCTCGACCTGCTTCCGCGCGTCGAGCAGGTGAGGAAGACCTTTCGCCGGGCGGGGAGGGCGGAGCGCATCCTCCTCGTCGGGGACTCGGTGCTGAACACCGGGACGCCTTCGCCGGTCCCGAACGCCGTGCAGCGGGGTCTCCTGCGGAGCGGGCATTCGCCGTTCGTGCTGTCCACGGTGTGGTGGCCGGGCTGGTCACCGACGTCCGAGTACTCCATGGGGGACGATCTGCTCGCTCTGAACCCGGACCGCATCGTGTTCGAGGTGAACCCGAAGGCGCTCGGCGCGAACGCGCTCTCGACGTTCGGCTACCCGGAGCTCTCGGGACATCTCGCGCTCCGTCGCTATCCGGAGGCCTTTTCGCTCGCGCTCTCGCAGGCCGGCATCACGCTGAACCGGGCGCTCTTCTATCGCGCGCTCCTCGCGGCCGGACTCGAGCCCGTCCTTGCTCTCGCGCTGGACGTGCAGGCGAAGCTCTTCCTCGCGCGAGATACCCTGGAGGCCGCCGTCGAGCGCGCGACGGACGTGTACACGCTCCCGCTCCGCAAGACCGAGGGCGCCCTGAACCTCCTCGCCACGACGCTCGTGCCCGGCCGTTTTCGGGCGAACCGGAGCTCCACGCTGGTCGCCTTCGATGCCGTCTTCGGCGGCGTGGACGAACGCTACCCGCCCCTCGTGACTCTCGGCGTCCTCGTCCGGCGCTTCGCCGCGGCGGGGAAACGCCCGCTGGTCTGGGTGGCTCCGACGAACGTGGACCACTACCGCACGCTCGACCTCGACCTCCGAGGGCTCCCGCGTACCATCGCGGCCATGCGGACCGTCGTCGAACGAAACGGCGGGACGTTCGTGGACCTCCACGAGATCCTGCGGGACGCCCAGTTCGGCGACTCCGGGGACCATCCGTCGTGCGAGGGGCCCGCGTCCGGCGCAGCCGTCCTCGGTGCGTCCATCGCCTCCGCCATCCACGCCTCCGAAGGGCGGTGACCGAGCGTGCTGTTCAACGGCTTCCAGTTCGTGGTGTTCTTCTCGGTCGTGTTCGTCGCGATCCGGGTGCTCCCGCCGCGCGCGCGTCCGGGATTCTTGCTCGTCGCGAGCCTCGCGTTCTACGGGCTGTGGGTTCCGTCGGCGCTCCTCGTGCTCGGGACGCTCCTCGCCCTGAACTACGCGCTCCTCCGGATGATCGCGTCTCGGGCGAACCGCCGCCCCTGGCTCGTCCTCTCGATCGCGCTCTCGCTCGGCGTGCTCGCCTTCTACAAGTACGGCGCCGTCGCGCTCGCCTGGCTCCGCCCCGCGCACCCCGGACTCGGGCCCCTGTCGGCTCGGCTGGCGTGGACGGCCATGCCCCTCGGGATCTCCTTCTACACGTTCGAGATGGTGAGCCTCGCCGTGGACGTCGCCTGCGGCCGCCTCGAATGCCCCAGTTTTTCGAGCTACGCGCTCGTCGTCACGTTCTTCCCGCATCTCATCTCGGGTCCCATCCTCCGTGGGCCGGAGCTCATCCCACAGCTCGCCCGCGGCGGCCAAATGACGCCGCTCCGGAGCCGGCGTGGCGTGTGGCTGTTCCTCGTCGGGCTCGTGAAGAAGGTCCTCCTCTCGGACTACCTGCTCCAGCCGTTCGTCGCGGAGGCCTTCGACAGCGCGCGCTACTCGAGCGGCCCGGTCCACCTCCTCGGGATGTACGCGTTCGCGTTCCAGATCTACGCGGACTTCTCCGGCTACACGGACATGGCGCGAGGCATCGCTTGCCTCCTCGGGTTCGAGCTCCCGACGAACTTCCGGGAGCCCTACCTCTCGCGCGATCCGACGGAATTCTGGCGGCGCTGGCACATCACGCTGTCTCGCTGGCTCCGCGACTACCTCTACGTGCCGCTCGGCGGAAACCGCCGGGGGCCCGCTCGCACGAGCGTGAACCTCTTCCTCACGATGGCGCTCGGCGGGCTCTGGCACGGAGCCGGTTTCGGGTTCCTCTTGTGGGGGGCGCTCCACGGCCTGTGGCTCGTCCTCCACCGACGGGTGCGCACGGGGAAGACGGGAGAAGAACCGCTCTCCGTCCGGGACGTCGCGAGGATCTTCTTCACGTTCCACGTCGTGTGCCTGCTCTGGATCCCGTTCCGGGCACCGGACCTCGGTCTGGCGGCCGCCTACGTGCGCGGCCTCTTCACCGCCGGCTACCTCGGTCCCTGGCCCCCGCTACCGCTCCTCGTCGTCGCCCTGTGCGCGCTCCTGCACGTCGCGGAACGCCTCTTCCGTCCCCGCCTCTCCGGGTTCTTCGACTGGGTCGTGAAGTCGCCGCTCGGCCCCGTCGTCGAGGGCGCGGCGTTCGGCATCCTCGCGACGGCGGCGTTCTTCGCCTCCGGCGCCGGCGTGCAGTTCATCTACTTCCAGTTCTGACCCCTGCCAGAGGGGCGTCCGGGGCGAAGACTCGTCACGACTCCGAGTCGATGCGCCGCCTCGACGGGCTACCGGGTGGGGTAGCCTGGAGCCCTCGATCTCTCGAGAACGTTCGGAGTCACTCCGGGCGCGGCCGTTCCAGAAGAACGAGCGAGTAGGCCTCCACCGTGACGACTTCCCCTCCGGCGATCGTTCGCGTGCGTGGCGGAAGGAAGCCCTCCGCGGTGTCCAGCACGAAGTACCACGGCACGTGGCCGAGGCTCTTCGGGAGCGTGAACGCGATCGGGGAATCCCCCGCGTTGAAGAGTACGTAGAAGCTGTCGTCCTCGATCGGCTCGCCGCGCGGTCCGGGACTCTCGATCCCGTCTCCGTTCAGGAACACGCCGAGCGCTCGGGCGAAGGAGACCGTCCAGTCGCGGTCGGACATCTCCGTTCCGTCGGGCTTGAACCAGCCGATGTCGGTCAGGTTCGAACCCCGGATGGAACGTCCCTCGAACCAGCCGCGACGGCTCCACACCGGGTGCGCGCGGCGGAACGCCACGAGCTTCTCCAGGAACTCGAGGAGGGACCGGTCGACGGATTCCCACGGGTGATAGGAGAGGGGGCCGTCCTGGCAGTAAGCGTTGTTGTTGCCCCGCTGGGTACGACCGAGCTCGTCTCCGCCGGAGATCATCGGAACGCCCTGCGAGAGCATCACCGTCGCGAGGAAGTTCCGTTGCTGCCTCTTGCGTATCGAGAGGATGTCCGGATCCGTCGTCTCCCCCTCGACGCCCCAGTTCCTCGAGCGGTTGTGGGATTCGCCGTCGCGATTGTCCTCGCCGTTCGCCTCGTTGTGCTTCTCTTCGTAGGAGGTGAGATCCCGGAGCGTGAAGCCGTCGTGGCACGTCACGAAGTTGACGCTCGCGTGCGGGCTCCTCCGCGCGGAGGCGTAGAGGTCCGAGCTGCCGGTGAAGCGATTCGCGAATTCACCGAGCGTCCGCTCCGCGCCGCGCCAGAAGTCCCGCACCGTGTCCCGGTACTGGCCGTTCCACTCCGACCACAGGAACGGGAAGTTCCCGACCTGGTAGCCGCCCTCGCCGACGTCCCAGGGCTCGGCGATGAGCTTCACCTGGCTGATCACCGGGTCTTGCTGGATGAGATCGAAGAATGCGGAGAGGCGGTCCACCTCGTGGAGCTCGCGGGCGAGCGCCGCTGCCAGGTCGAACCGGAAGCCGTCCACGTGCATCTCCAGCACCCAGTACCGGAGCGAATCCATCACGAGCTGGAGCACGTGGGGATTTCGCATGTTCAGGCTGTTGCCGCAGCCCGTGTAGTCGACGTACCGGCTCTTGTCGGGCGCGAGCCGGTAGTACGCGGCGTTGTCGAGCCCGCGGAAGCACACGGTGGGCCCGAGGTGATCCACCTCCCCGGTGTGGTTGTAGACGACGTCGAGCAATACCTCGATGTCGGCGTCGTGGAGCGCCTTCACCATCTGCTTGAACTCGAGCACCTGCTCGCCCGCGTCTCCGGAGCTCGAGTACTCCGCGTGGGGCGCGAAGTACCCGATGGAGTTGTAGCCCCAGTAGTTCCGGAGGCCGAGCTTCACGAGCCGCTCGTCGTGGATGAAGTGGTGCGTCGGCATGAGCTCGACGGCCGTCACTCCGAGGCGCTTCAGGTACTCGATGACGGCGGGGTGCGCGAGGCCCGCGTACGTCCCGCGGAGGTGCTCCGGCACCTTCGGATGAGTCATCGTGAGGCCCTTCACGTGCGTCTCGTAGATGACCGTCTCGTGCCAGGGCGTGCGCGGACGGCGGTCGTCCCCCCAGACGAAGTACGGGCTCACGACGACGGAGCGCGGCACGTACGGAGCCGTGTCCGGCGTCGTCCCTTGCCCGTTCGGCGCCGCGGAGAGCACGCCGTCGTCCCAGCGAAACTGTCCGGAAATGGCGAGCGCGTACGGATCCAGGAGCAGCTTGGAGGGATCGCAGCGATGGCCCTCGTGCGGCGCGTAGGGTCCGTGGACTCGGTACCCGTAGCGGCGCCCCGGCCGACACCCCGGCAGGTACCCGTGCCAGACCTGGCCCGTCACCTCGGGGAGGTCGACGCGCGTCTCCGCGCCGTCCGCTCCGAACAGGCAGAGCTCCACCCGGCTCGCGATGCTCGAGAACACGGCGAAGTTCGTGCCGCCGCCGTCGTACGTGGCGCCGAGCGGGTACGGTGTGCCGGGCCAGACGACCGTGGGCGCGGGATACGAGCTCTTCGGCACGAGGGGCGTCGATCGTAGCGCCACTTCTCCCGTCGTCGCAACGCCGCTTGCGCCGCCTCCGCCGCCTCTGACAGTCTCGGCTCGACATGACGGCCCGAGAGCGACCTCACCTGGAACGGCTCGCCGAGGCGCACGGCATCGAGCTCAGGTACCACGACATCCGCGGCCGCGAGCACGTCGCGACCGACGAGGTGCTCGTCGCGCTCCTCGAACGGCTCGGCTGCCCCGCGGGGGACGGGGCTTCCTACGAGGATCTGCTGGGAGCGCGGAAGGACGTGCTCGCCGAGCGCCTCCTGCCGCCAGTCACGGTCTCGTGGGACGGCGGCGGCGGATTGGTGCTCCGCGTCACGCGTTCGGAGGCCCAGAACCGCGCGGACGTGACGCTCGTCACGGAGGACGGCAGGCAATCGCGGTTCTTCGCGCCGCTCGCCGAGGCGTCGGTCGTCGGTCGGATGGACTCGAGCTCGCGGGAATACGTGGACGTCGAGATCCCGCTCCCGGTGAAGCTTGCCTTCGGGTACCACCGGGTCGTCGTCGAGCTCGGAGTCCGCCGGGCGGAGGGCGCGCTCTGGGTCGCGCCGACGCGCGCGCCGGGGGAGGGCCGGGAGCCGGGCTTCGGCCTGTTCGCGCCGACGTACGCGCTTCGTTCGGAGCGAAACGGAGGCATCGGGGATTTCCACGACCTCGGGGACCTCGCCGCCTGGGTGGGCGCGCAGGGCGGGTCGACGGTCGCGACGTTGCCCCTCCTGCCCACGTTCGTGGACGGCCTCTACGACCCGAGTCCGTACGCGCCGATCAGCCGACTCTTCTGGAACGAGCTCTTCCTCGCGATCGACGATCTCCCGGATCTCGAGCGCGCCCCGAAGGCCCGCGCGCTGCTCGAGAACGCCGAGTACCGAGCGACCCTCGGAGACCTCCGCGAGTCCGCGTACGTGGACTACGCGGCCGTCGTGATGCACAAGCGACGCCTCCTCTCCATCCTCTGCGACGCCGCGTTCGCCGACGAGACGGAGCGCGCTCGGCTCGAACGCCGTCTCCGGGAGACTCCGCGCCTGGAAGACTACGCCCGCTTCCGCGCCACCGTGGAGCGGCAGAAGCGCCCGTTTTCCCAGTGGCCCGAGCGGATGCGTGAGCGCATCCAGGACGAAGATTTCGACGGATCCAGCTTTCGCTATCACGCCTTCTGTCAGATCCGCGCGGAGGATCAGATGAAGGCTCTGGCCGCGCGGGCGAAGAAGGCCGGCGTCGGGCTCTACATGGATCTTCCGCTCGGCGCCCACTCCGGCGGCTACGACGCCTTCCGCTTCGGCGCGCAGATGCTCGCGGGGTGCTCGACGGGCGCCCCTCCGGACGCGCTCTTCGAAGGGGGGCAGAGCTGGGGCTTCGCGCCGCCGCACCCGGAGCGAGCTTCCGCCGCCGAGCACTCGTATTTCGTCCTCTCGCTCCGCCACCAGATGAGCGCCGCGGAGATCCTCCGCATCGATCACGTCATGGGCCTTCACCGGCTCTTCTGCATACCGCCCGGCTACGGCGCCGCCGACGGCGTCTACGTGCGTCAACCCGACGACGAGCTCTACGCCGCGCTCCTCATCGAGGCCGTTCGAGCCGGCACGAGGCTCGTCGGGGAGGATCTCGGCACGGTCCCGGACGAGGTGCGGGCCCGCATGGCGCGCCACGGCATCGGTCGTCTCTACGTGCTCCAGTACGAGCCGGTGCCCGAACCCGGGCGCTCGCTCGCCGTCCCGGTCGGCGCCGTGGCGAGCATCAACACGCACGACATGCCGACCTTCCTCGGCTACCTCCGGGGCTCCGACCTGGAGACGCAGAAGGAGCTCGGTCTGCTGGACGACGCCGGCGTCCTCCGGGAACGGGCGGCGCGCTCCGACGCGCGCGATCGGATCGAGCGGTACCTCGAGTCGCGGGATCTGCTCGAACGGCCGCCGCGGGACGAGGAGCTGCTCACGGCGGAGCTCCGGAGCCTCGCCGGCTCACGCGCCTCGATCGCGCTCGTCAGCGCGGACGATCTCCTCGGAGAGACGGAGCCCCAGAACGTCCCCGGAACGGGCCCCGAGCGCCCGAACTTCGGCCGAAAGCTCCGGGCGACGCTCGAGACGATCACGACGTCGCCGGAGATCCATCGCCTCCTCTCCGCTCTGAGACGGACGCCCCCCACGGACCGCACGAGCGAACGTCCATCCGGGATCCGTTCGCGTCCGTGCGCGCGCCTGACGGACCTGGATCTCCACCTCTTCAACGAGGGCACGCACCGGGAGATCTACGCGAGGTTCGGCGCCCACCCCGGCGTCATGGACGGCGCTCCCGGCACCTATTTCTCCGTGTGGGCCCCGAACGCGGAGAGCGTGCACGTCATCGGAGACTTCAACGAATGGCAGGCGACGGACGCGCCCCTGTACCTCCGTGGCCGCTCCGGCGTGTGGGAAGGCTTCGTTCCCGGCGTCGGGCAGGGAGATCTCTACAAGCTCTACGTCGTCTCCAAGAGCGGCCACGGCACCGAGAAGGCGGACCCGCTCGCGGTTCGCGCGGAAGCGCCTCCCCGGACGGCGAGCGTCGTGTGGTCGCCCGAGCACCGCTGGGGCGACGAAGCGTGGATGTCCTCGCGCGGCCCGCGGAACGCGCTCGACGCCCCGTGTTCCATCTACGAGGTTCACCTCGGCTCCTTCGCGCGCGCCGCGGACGGGAGTCTCCTCGGCTACCGCGAGCTCGCGGAGCGCCTCTCCGATCACGTGAAACGCCTCGGGTTCACGCACGTGGAGCTCCTCCCCGTGATGGAGCATCCGTTCTACGGGTCCTGGGGGTATCAGCTCACCGGGTATTTCGCGGCGACCGCGCGCTACGGTTCCCCGGAGGACCTGATGGCGTTCGTGGACCACCTCCACCAGGACGGCATCGGCGTCCTCTTCGACTGGGTACCGAGTCATTTCCCGACGGACGCGCACGGCCTCGGATACTTCGACGGGACGCACCTCTACGAGCACGCGGATCCGCGTCGCGGCTTTCATCCGGACTGGAAGAGCTACATCTTCAACTACGGCCGCTGCGAGGTGCGCTCGCTCCTCACTTCGAGCGCGCTCTACTGGCTCGAGAAGTTCCACGGGGACGGCCTCCGCGTCGACGGCGTCGCATCCATGCTGTACCTCGACTACTCCCGCGCCGACGGTCAGTGGATCCCGAACGAGTTCGGCGGAAGGGAAAACCTGGACGCCATCAGCTTCCTCCGCTGGCTGAACGAGAGCGTCTACGGGCGCTTCCCGGACGTCTCGATGACGGCGGAGGAGTCCACGGCATGGCCCATGGTCTCGCGTCCGACGTACCTCGGCGGCCTCGGCTTCGGCTCGAAGTGGGACCTCGGCTGGATGCACGACACGCTGGACTATTTCTCGAAGGACCCGATCCACCGCCGCTACCACCACGATCGGCTCACCTTCCGCGGCATGTACGCCTGGCACGAGAACTTCGTGCTCCCGCTCTCGCACGACGAGGTCGTCCACGGCAAAGGCTCCCTCCTCGGCAAGATGCCCGGGGACGATTTCCAGAAGTTCGCGAACCTCCGCCTCCTCTTCGCGTATCAGTACGCCTGCCCGGGTCACAAGCTGCTCTTCATGGGCGGCGAGCTCGGCACGCGAAACGAGTGGAGCCACGAGTCGCCCCTCGAGCTCTCCCTGCTGGATTCGCCGCCGCACGCCGGCGTGGCGCGCCTCGTGTCCGCGCTGAACGCCGTCTACCGGAGCGAGCCAGCCCTGTACGAGCTCGACAAGCGCCCCGAGGGCTTCGCGTGGGTGGACATCCGGAACGCGGAAGAGAGCGTCCTCGCCTTCGAGCGGCGCGCGAGAGACGGCTCGCGGGTCCTCGCCGTCTTCAACTTCACGCCCGTCGTGCGGCGCGGGTACCGCGTGGGCGTCACCACGGAGGGGTTCTGGAAGGAGATCCTGAACTCGAACGCCGCCGAATTCGGCGGGACCGGAGAAGGCAACTTCGGTGGTCGGAAGGCCGACCCGGTCGGCGCACACGGCCGGCGATACTCCATAGAGATCACGCTGCCGCCGCTCGCCGCGGTGTATTTCAGGTCGCCGTGACGGGTCCGGCCCTCGTCGGTTTTCGGCTCTAGACGGCAGGTTCCGGGCATCGGCGCCATTCGATCGAGATCACGCCACCGCCCCTTTCCGCTTTGTATTTCCCGTTTCCGTGAGTACGAAACTCAGGGTCTTGCGGCGCCCACGGAGCTCCAGATGAAATTTCTCCGCACCGACGACTCGCGCTTCCGCGATCTCCCCGGGTATCCGTTCTCGCCGCACTACGTTTCCGTGCCCGCCGGAGACGGAGACGCGCTCCGTCTGCACTATCTGGATGAAGGGCCGTCGAACGGGCGTGTCGTGCTCCTCATGCACGGGGAGCCGACGTGGTCGTATCTGTACCGGAAGATGATCCCGATCCTCGTCGGCGCGGGCTTCCGCGTCGTCGCTCCGGATCTCATCGGCTTCGGTCGGAGCGACAAACCCGTGGACCGTGCGGACTATACGTACGCGCGCCACGTCGGCTGGATCGCGGCGTTCCTCGCGGAGCTCGATCTCCGTGGAATCACGCTCGTCTGCCAAGACTGGGGCAGCCTCGTCGGGCTTCGCGTCGCCGCAGAGAATCCGGAGCGGTTCGCTCGGATCGTGCTCGCGAATGGCGGCCTGCCCACCGGCGATCAGAAGATGCCCGAGGCGTTCTTCGCCTGGCGGAAGTTCTCCCAGGAGGTGCCGGAGCTGCCCGTCGGCAGCATCGTGAACGGTGGGTGCACCACGGATCTCCCGCCCGAGATCGTCGCGGCCTACGACGCGCCGTTTCCGGACGAATCATACAAGGCGGGTGCGAGACAGTTTCCAGCGCTCGTCCCCGCGTCGCCGGACGATCCGGCGGCGCCGGCGAATCGCGCCGCGTGGGAGGTATTTCGCGCGTGGAAAAAGCCGTTCCTCACGGCGTTCAGCGATCAGGACGCCATCACGCGCGGCGGCGAAGCCCCGTGGCAGAAGCACGTCCCCGGTGCACAGGGAATGCCGCACACGACGATCCGGGATGGCGGCCACTTCCTCCAGGAAGATCGCGGCGAGGAACTCGCCGAGGTCGTCGTGGACTTCATCCGACGGACTTGACCCTCACGGACACGCCGTCGTCCGGAGGTCGATCGCTTCCATCGCGCCGGTGCTCGGCGGGTTCGCCGGGCACGAGCTCACCACGACGCGCCGCGAGTCTTCGTCGCCGAGGACCAGCGGCAGGACGTAGCGGTTCCCGCGTCCCTCGAGCGGGACGCGCTTCAGGATCTCCCCGTCGCGAATCCGGATCACGAGCAGCGTCCCCGGCGCGGCAGACGACGCACTGACGTCCACGAGGACCACCACGGGCACGCCGCCGAGCGTCGTCAGCGTCATGCGGCTCGGGTGCACGCGGAAGCGCTTCAGGGATTCGTCCGACCCGAACGTCGGCGCCTGCCACGCGGGCTCGAAGGACGGCACGCCGTTCGTCGTCACGATCCGGAGCGCGACGACTCCCGCGGGGTGCGTGACGTCGAACATGAACGTCGGGATCATCACGAGCGGCGTCCCGCCCTCGGTCGTCACGACGGGCTCGGTGACCATCATGCCGGCCCAGTCCGCCTTGCACGTGTCCGTCTTCGTGCCGCAGGGGGAGACCACCGTCTCCCGGTCGTAGAGCGTGCCGAAGTGCTCGGCGTCGAACAGGTACACGGCGCCGTCCTTGCCGGGCAGGACGAGCACGTCGGGAGCGCCGGGGACCGCGACGCGCACGGGGGTGTTGGCGCCGAGGTCCCAGTCGAGCGCGGCGTAGCACTGGAGAAGCGTCTTTCCGTCGCAGACGCCGGACTCCGGGCGGACGGGGGCCTCTCCGGGGAGCAGGCGCGGGACGAACAGGTTCCCGCAGGAACCGAGGCAGGTCTCGCCGGGATCGTCCGGATCGAACGGCGTGCACTTCGCCGTGTCGCACTCGGGGTCGAAGGCGAGCCCCCGACCGACGCGCAGGATCCCGTTCGCGTAGTCGTGGCGGGCGAGGTCGAGCTGGCCGTTGCCCGTCGGGACGTACACCTCGAACCCGCTCGCGCTCTCGTGGAGACGGAACCCCGCCGGAGCCCAGAGGCCGCCGCCGCAGACGTCGTCGCGAGAGCCGCTCGCCCCGGAGGGACCGCAGTCGGACTCGGGCGTGACGAGCAGCGTCCCGGTCACGGCGGCCGCGGCGCCGCTCGTCTTCCAGGCGTCGAGATCGAGCTCGAAGAGCCAGCCGTGCCACGGCTGGATGTCGCGCTGGTTGCCGAAGCCGAGATAGACGAGGCCGCGCGTCCGATCGGGCACGCCGACGTGGAGGAGCGGGGAGCGCCCGAACGTGTTCGGCGTCGAGAACGGGACGGCGCTGCCGCCGTCCACTTCGTGTCCCGTCGCATCGAGCGTGAGGAGCGGAAAATCGGGGTCCAGCGCCCGCGCTTCGAGGTCCACGACCGCGACGTTCTGCGTGATGCGCCCGTAGCTCGCCTTGGGATCGACGTGCTGGAAGCCGACGACGAGGTGCGACGAGTCGAAGAGCGCCGGTGGGGACGTCACGTCCGCCACCTGTCCCGTCGGCGTCGGCAGGACGATGCTCCACGCCGTCCGGCCCGTCGCGGGATCGAGCGCGCGGAGCGTCCCGTCCGTCGACGGCGCGAGCACGAAATGCGCTCCCTCGGAGACCACGTCCATCGGCGACGCCATCACGCAGCCCATGGGGTCGGAAGTGAACGCGTGGCACGCCGAGATGGCGAAGGTGCCCGAGTCGGTAGGCGGAGCGGCGTCCGCCCGAGCCCGAGGAGTTCCCGAGTCCACGCCGCTCTCCACGGAGACGCGCGCGTCCACGGAAGCGGCCGGCGTTCGCGCGTCCGTGCCTGCGTCGCGAGACGGGCAGACGGCGGCGTCGCACCGCGGCTCGTCGGGCGCGCGACGCACGATGGGATGACCGTTCGCGCAGCTCGGGAGCGCGCCCGTGCCGGTCGCGAGCGCGGCGAGGGCGAGGAACGCGCCGCTCGTCGGCGAAGGGAGCCTCACTTCCGGGCCTCGAAGAACGCGAACGCCTCGCCGCCCGCGGGCTGGTCCTTTCCGAGGTACCGCTCGTGGAGCGACACGAACGAGACGGCGGGTTCTGCCGTCCATCCGCTTCCCTCGAACGCCTTCACGAGCGCGTCCGTGCTCCACGTGTGCTGCGTGTGATTCGCGAGCAGGCGAGACCCCGCCCCGCCGCTTCCGGCCGTGGCCCGGGAGAGGGCGACGAGCGCGTCGAGCGGGAGGTACCCGAAGAGGCCCTCGCAGACGAAGAGCGTCGGGTCCGTCGGCGCGGCGCCGGCTCCCGCGAGAGCCCGGGCGAGCGCGCCCTCCGTCGCCAGGTCCGCAGGCGCGTGCACGACGTGCGGCGGCAAGGACACACCCACGGCGGCGAGCCGACGTCGCTTCTCGGAGAGCTGTTCGTCGTGGTCGACTTCGATGACGCGCGCGCCCGCGTCGCCGACCTCCGTCATCCGAAGACCGCGCGTGTCGAAGCCCGCGCCGACGAGGACGATGGCCCGGGTGCCGCGGGCGAGCGCGGCGCGGACGGCGTCGTCGATGTAGCGAGTCCGGAGGCGGACGTGCTCCTCGAAGAACGGGATCTGCGAGAAGAGCGCCGTCACGTCCGCCGCCGCGTCGGCGAACAGCTTCGCGTACGGATCCGTGAAGAGTCGTTCGGCTTCGGGACGATCGGCTTCCGCTGCCCGGATCTTCGCGATGGGCGCGGCGGTCTGGAGGGGGGTCACGGCCGGGAGACTAGTCATGGCGCGCCGCGTTCCCAAGGCCGCGCGAGCGGGCGGCTCACGGCGAAGCGGGAGATCGTTCGGTTTTCCGGCGTCCGCGAGGCGGCCTACCGGGCCGAGGCTCCGGCTGGAATAATTGACGACAGGTCCGTGCTTTCCGCGCCAGGCATCGTCATGCAGAGGTCGGTCCGCTTCGTGGGCACCCTCGTCGCCGTCCTCGCGGGCGCGGTGCCGGCCCGCGCCGATCGCGTCGTGCTCACGGGGGGAACCGTCCTCGAGGGCAAGGCGTCGCGGAGCGGGGATCGAGTGGTCGTGGAGGTCGAAGCGGGCACCGTGACCTTGCCCGCCGCGGCCGTTCAGAAGGTGGAGAAGAGCGAGTCCCCCGTCGACACCTTCGTTCAACGGTACGCCGCGCTGAAGCCGAAGGACGTCTCGGCACGGCTCTCGCTCGCCGACTACTGCAGGGATCACGGCATGCGCGGCAGGGAGCGGACGCTCCTCGCCGAGGTGCTCGAGCTGGACACCGACAACGCGATCGCCCGCGGCCGACTCGGTTACGTGAAGACGCCGTCCGGTTGGGTCACGGAGGTCGAGGCGATGCGCGCGAAGGGCCTCGTCCCGCACGACGGCCGATTCATCCCGGAAGCCGAAGCGCGGGCCCTCGAACGCGACGAGCACGCGTCGGCGCTCGACGCGACACGCCGCGCGGAGCAAGACGATCTCGACCTCGAGCGCCGTCGCGTCGAGCGGGATCGCGCGGATCTCGAGGCGGAGCGAGTCCGTCTGGAGGCCGACCGGCAGAGCGCTTCCTACTCCACGGCCTGGTTCTCCTACTTCACCCCCGCGTATCGCTACGGCAGGTTTCCCGTCGTGGACGACTGTCCCCAAGGCCGTTCCTGTGCGCGCAGAAACGCCCCGCGCGTCTCTCGGCCCGACACGTCGCTCTCCGTCGTGAAAGTCCCGTACTCGCGCTAGCGGGCCGATTGGCGAGAAGCGTGGCGCGCACATCTGCGCACCCGCGACGACGTGGCGTTTTTCGAGCGGTCGGGTGAAGATTCGGTGTTTGGAACCTCAGCGGATGCGCGAACACCGCCGGTTGGTCGCCGGACGTTTCCGGCTCGAGTCCGAGCTCGCGCGCGGCGGCATGGGCGTCGTGTACGCCGCTCTCGACGAGTCCGCGGGTCAGCGCGTCGCGCTGAAACGACTCATCGGCGCGACCTCCGCGCATCACGCCGCGCTCTTCGAGCGTGAGTTCCACGTTCTCTCTTCCCTCCGTCACCCTCGGATCATCGAGGCGTACGAGTACGGCGTGGACGAGGAGGGGCCGTACTACACGATGGAGCTCCTGGAGGGGTCTGACCTCCGCGCGGCGGCGCCGGTGGACGTCCCGACGGCCTGTCGATACCTCCGGGACGTCGCTTCGTCCCTCTCGCTCCTCCACGCCCGGCGGCTGGTCCATCGCGACGTCTCGCCGAGCAACGTGCGGATCACGCCGGACGGCCGCTGCAAGCTCATCGACTTCGGCGCGCTCGCGTCCGTCGGCGCCGCCGACGACATCGCCGGGACGCCGCCGGCCATCCCGCCGGAGGCGCTGTTCGGACAATCCCTCGACCAGCGCGCGGATCTGTTCTCGCTCGGCGCGCTCGCGTACTGGATCCTGACGGGACGGCACGCGTATCCCGCCCGCCGCGTCGCCGAGCTCGGCGAAGCGTGGGTCTCTCCGCCGCCTCTCCCGTCGCTACTTTCGCCCGGAGTCCCCCCGGAGCTCGACCAGCTCGTACTCTCGCTCCTCTGCCTGGACGTGCTCGGGCGCCCGTCCAGCGCCTCGGAGGTCATCGAACGCCTGGAGGTGATCGGGAACCTCGCGCCCGACGAGGACGCGCGCGCCGCCCAGGCGTTCCTCGTCTCGACCCCGCTCGTCGAACGAGGTCCGGAGCTCGATCGGGCGTCCCGGCGCATCCGTCAGACGCGGAAGGGAACGGGCGCGTCCCTCTTCGTGGAGTCCGCGCCCGGCGTCGGCCGGTCCCGCTACCTGCGGGAGGTGACGCTCTCGGCGCAGCTCTCCGGCCTCACGGTGATCTCCGTGGACGCCGGACGGAACCGGCGGCGATCGTCGCTCACGCGAGCGCTCGTCTCCCAGCTCTTCCGCGTCGCGCCGGACCTCGCGCTCGCCGCGCTCGGAGAGGACGGGAACCTCATCACGGCCGCGCTCGGCGACTCCGTCCCCCCGCCGCCCGACGGAGGGCGTTCCCAGCCGCCGCCCGGGGGGGCCGATCCGAGCGAAGCGCTGCCGGCGGCGCTCTCGCGAGTGCTGTCGGACATCGCGAGGAAGAAGCCGCTCCTCGTCGCCGTGGACGACGTCGACCAGGCCGACCCCGCGTCGGCCGCACTCCTGCTCCGGCTCGTGCACGCGACGCTCGACGCGCCGCTGTTCACGGTCCTCACCGTGTCTGCCTCGGGCGAAGACCTTCCGCCCGCCGTTCGGGCGATGCGCGATGCGAGCGGCGCGGTCCGTCTCCGCGAGCTCTCCGAGGCGGGCGTGCTCGAGCTCGTGCGCTCGGTCTTCGGCGCGGTGCCGCACGCCGAGCGCACGGCGCGCCGTCTCCACGAGGCGACGAACGGCAATCCGGCGCATTGTCTCTCCTTGATCGAGCGGTGGGTGACCACCGGCGTCGTCTCGTACGTCGGGGGCGCCTGGGTGCTGCCCATCGACATCGAGGACACCGCGCTCCCCGGCGCGGAGGATCTGCTCGTTCACCGACTCGAAGAGTGCGCGCCCGCGGCCCGGGCGGTCGCCGAGCAGCTCGCCGTCGCGGATTGTCCCGTCCCGGTCTCGCTGGTCGACACCTTGCTCGAGGGAGATCGGTCCTCGTCCCTGGAGCTCCTCGCCGAGCTCGCGGCGCTCGAGATCGTCGTCGCGGGGGGCGACGGATATTCGATCGGCTACGAACCGCTCCGGCGAGCGATCTACGAACGCATTCCGGACGAACGACGTCGCAGTCTCCACGCGGCCGTCGGCGAGGCTCTCCTCGCCGCGGCGGGGACCCCCGAGGAGCGGGTGGAGGCGGGGCAGCACCTGATCCTCGCCGGGCAGCGCACGCGAGGCGCCGACCTCATCGCAAGAGTCGCGCGGCAGAGGACGCGGGAGCCGGGGGACCTCTCGCACGCGTTCTCGAGGATGGTCGGTCCGCTGGAAGTCGCTCACGCCGTGTACGAGGAAGAAGGACGGAAGAACATCGAGCGGCTCTTCCTCCTCGTGCCGCTCTGTCTCGCGAGCGGGTTCGCGTCACCGGCGATCGCGAACCGCTACGGCGACGACACGATGGCGCGCCTCTACCGGGCGCTCGGACTTCCCGCGGACCCCGACGCGGTGGACGAAAATGCGCTGTTCTCGGCCTTCGGCGCGGCGCCGGTCCTGGAACCGGGCGAGGAGCGAACGGAGGAGACGCCGGACGTCGTCACGCTCGTCACGTGGCTCGTCTCGGCCGCGATGACGCTCGTGTCCGTGGGCTCCGCGACGATCGATCACGTCTTCCAGGCGCGGTACTCGCGCTACCTCGCCCCGTTCCGGTTCCTCGGGGAGAGCCACCCCGCGGCGTTCGCGTACCGGATCACCCGGAACGTGATCGCGATGACCGAGGACCGGATGAGCGCCGCCCACGCGGCGTGGAGCGACGCGCTCGCACGCGTGGATTCCGTCGCGCTCCCCGAGGACACGGTCCAGAGAATCCGGCTGGGCGCCCTCTATTCGCTCGGCGTGCTCGAGTGCCAGCGAGACGACGATCGCGTGCTCTCGCGCCTCGCGGAAATCGAGTCCCGGATGGACTCGGTGGGCGAGGCCTTCGCCAACCAGCTCCGGTTCCTGTTCCACGGCTTCCGCGGCGAGATCGAGCTCGCCGAGAGGTACCATCAGCGCGTGGAGGCCATCGCCGTCCAGCGCGGTACGGCGTGGCAGGTCGAGATCTGGTCGAAGTGCACGCTCGCCGGCGTGTACGGCAACACGCGGGATGGCGGCGGCAACCGCCGCGTCACGGAGGAGCTCCAGCGTCACGCGAAGACGATCCCGTCGCTCGACCTCTACTACCGGCGTTCACTGGCCACGCAGGCGCTCATCACCGGAAACCCGGCGCGGGCGATCACCCTGTACGAGGAGACGCTCGCGGAGTCTCCGCCCCGGGCTCGGATCGGATGGGGCGCCGTTCGCGGAGCCCTCGCGCGAGCGGAGAACGACCTCGGAAACCACGAGCGCGCCCTGCAGATCGCCGAAGAGACGATCCAGGCTTCCGCGGAGGATCGCGACTACGTCGCCATGAACCTCGGCCCGTACCTCGAGCGCGTCTCGGCGCTGACCGGCCTCGGCCGCCTCGCCGACGCCCGCGCGGCTCTCGACGAGCTCTTCCGCCGGCACGAGGGCTCGGCGAACCCGATGACGATGGGTTCGCTCCACCGTCTCGGGACGCTCCTGGCCGAACGGGAAGGGAACGAGGAGGAGAGCGAGCGGCACCTCTCCGAGATGGAGCGCTGGTTCAGATCGACCAAAAATCCGGCGCTCGTCTCCCAGTGCGAGGCAATCCGCGCCGTGCGAAATCGAGGGCTCCTCGGTCCGCTCGAGTCGAAGCGCGGCGCGGCGAGCACCTTCGCCGGCGCGGCGAGCGTCGCGCAGTCGGTCCTCGGAGATTGTCGCGGACCCGACGAACGCATGCGGCGTGCGCTCGAGCTCGTGGCGGAGCGCACGGGCGCGAGCGAGGCGTGGCTCTTCACGGTGAGCGAGCGTCGCGAGCCGGTTCAGGCCGGGAGTCTCGCAGGCGCGGACGCGCCGGCGGAGCTCCGTCGCGAGATCGCGGCCCTCTTCCAGCGATACCTCGCGCAGTCCGAAGCGACGAACTGCGTCGACGCGACGAGCGCGTCGAACTTCTCCGCCGTCCCAGTTCCGACGGCGTACCGGACCTACGCGCTCACCGTCGCATCGCGCGACTCCGTGCTCCTCGTCGGCGCCGTCGCCGTCCCATACCGAGGAAACGCGCGCCTCATCAGCCACACGATGCTCCAGCAGATCGCCGCGCAGCTCTACGGCGCGGGCGATCTGCCCGCTGCCCGTCTCGCGGGCTGAACGGAGACGCTCAGCCGAAGCGGGTCTTCGGCGTGCCGTCGCCGCCGGGGGGATGGTCCGGGTCGATGCCGTCCCGTCCGAGCTCGTCCGCCGTCGCGTTCGTCGCGAGGGTGCCGGCGGGGTTTTCGTACCAGCCCGGGTCTCCGTAGCCGCTCAGGCGGTCCCGGACCTTCAGGATCGTGAACATCCCGCCCATCGTGATGACGTCGTGCTTTCCGCGCTGCATCACCATCGGGATGCTGTTCGGTGGAACCGCCATGTTCATCGGCTCTCCCATTCCCCTCTGGCCCATCGTCATGTAGCCGGGAAGGAGCTTCCGGGCGCGGTCGTCGAGGCCCGCCGCGTTCACGCCGATGAGGTTCGGGATCCCGTGGGCCATCTGGTTCATCACGTGATGGGTCATGTGGCAGTGCATGGCCCAGTCGCCCGGCTCGTTCGCGACGAACTCGATGGTCCGCGTGCTCCCCACGGGGACGAGCACCGTGGTCTCCGGCTGGCGCGCGGACGGCGGGATCCGGCCGCCGTCGGTCTCCGTGATCTGGAACTGATAGCCGTGCAGGTGGATCGGGTGGTGATCCATCGCGCTCAGGTTCCCGATGCGAATGCGGACGCGCTGCCCCGTCTTCACGACGAGCGGGTCGGTGCCCGGAAACGCCCGGCCGTTGATGGTGAGGAGGTTGAACTCGAGCATCTCGTTCGGATCGGGGCGCCGCGCGCCGGGATCGATCTTCCACTCGTGGAGGACGAGCGCAAAGTCGCGATCGGGCTTCGGGCCTTCCGCGGTGCGCGGGTGGATCACGACCATGCCCGTGAGGCCGAGGGCCATCTGGGTCATCTCGTCGTGGTGCGAGTGATACATCCCGGTGCCGTGCTGCCGGATGGTGAACTCGTACTTGAACGTCTCGCCGGGCCGGATGGCCTTCTGGGTGAGACCGCCGACGCCGTCCATCCCGTTCGGGAGGAGCATCGCGTGGAAGTGAACCGTCGTCGCCGCGGGGAGCCGGTTCGTGACGTAGAAGCGCGCGTGGTCCCCTTCCAGGAGCTCGATGACCGGACCGTGGACGGAACCGTTGTAGCCCCAGCACGTCGCCTCGAGCCCCGGAGCAAACTCGTGTTTCACCTCCTCGGCGACGAGGTGGAACACCTTCACGCCGTCCACGATCTTGAAGGGCAGCTTCGTGCCGTTCGGGACGACCACCGGCGTGTAGTCCTTCCCGGGAAGGCCAGGACGCCGGTAGTGCGGGGCTCCCGCCGCGGTCGTCGTCTTCGGTTCGGCCGGCGCGGGCTCGGGCGGGGCCGGCGCCGCGTCCGCACGACTCGGCGTCACGAGCGCCCCGACGGCGAGGCCCGTCCCCGCACGGAGGAGGAGCTCCCGACGGCTCATCGCGGTTCCTCGTCCGGACGCGGAGCCCTCGTCGGGCTCGGTCTCCGGGGAGGAGAGGGGTTCCAGATCCTTTCGCGTCACTGGCCTTCGTCCTTCTGCCGATCGACCTCGGCGTTCCGGGAGCGCGTGAAGCGCCCGCCGACCGCCATCTCGAGGTCGGCGCGCGCCGACCAGTAGTCCCGCACCGTCTCGATGTACTCGCGATAGGCGGACGCCTGCGCCTGCTTCGCCAGGAGGAGCTGCGGAAGCCCGAGCTGCATCCCGTTGTAGAGGAGCTGCGCCTGCTCCACGCCGCGATCGCGGAGCGGAAGGAGCCTCGCCTTGAACCGCTCGACCGCGTGGCGCGCCATGGAGAGGTTCGCCACGGCTTCCCGGACCTCGCTTCGCGCCTGGACGGCGACCTTTTCCAGCCGGTGGCGCGTCTGCCGGTATTCCGCCTCGAGGCGAGCGATGAGCGCCTGGCGCTGGTCGAAGAGCGGCAGCTCGAGGGAGAGCGTCGGTCCGAGGAGCCGCGCGCCGTCGGGATCCTGATGGGCGTGGATGCCCACCTCCACGAGCCCGAAGTAGCGGGCGTCCTTCGCGAGGTCCACGGCGTTGCCGAAGAGGATCATCTCCTTCCGCGCGGCGCTCACGTCGAGGCGTTCGAGGACGGCGACGTTCTCCAGGTCGTGGAGCGGCGGGTCCGTGCTCGGGATCTCCGGCAGCGACTCGGCGAGGCGCCAGGCGGTCCGGGGGCCCACGAGCCCGAGGAGGCGGTTCAGAGACTCCCTCGCGGTGGCGCGCCCGAGCTCCTCTCGTTCGAGCTCGAGCTCCGCCTGTTCGCGGGCGGCGAGCTCCTGCGTCAGCGAGTAGTCGTCGATGTTCCCGGCGTCGTGCTGGCGCTCTGCGAGGTCGGCGGAGATCCGCGTCGCTTCCACGATCGTCCGACGAAGCTCCACGAGGCGCGTCGCGGCCTGGTACGCCGCGAAGGCCTTCCGCGTCTCCGTCGCGGTCGCGAGCGTCTCGTGGGCGACGCGAAGGGTCGCGACCAGGAACCGCTCCTTCGCGATCTTCTTCCGGAGAGGGAGCAGGAACACGTCGAGGAAGCTCTCGGTGAGTGACCCCTCCCACTCCGTTTCCCCCCTGCCGAGCGGGAAGCCGACGCTCCCGGCGATCGTCGGGTTGGATACGAGGCCTGCCTGGACGAGATCCGCCTGGCTCACGCCGAGGTCCTCGTAGGTGATCCTCAGGGACGGATTGTTGACGAGCGCGATCTCGACGGCGCTCCGCCGGGTGAGACCCGAGCCGAGGAGCTCGCCGACCCAGCGCTCGACGTCGCGGTCGGCGGGCGGTCCCTTTTCCCAGCGGGTCCTGTAGCCCGACCGCGCCGCCACGATCCGCGCGACGTCGTCGTGCCCCTTTTCCGCCGCGACGCTCCCGCACCCCACGGCAAACAGCGTCGAGACGAGCAGGGAGCAGCCGATGGCACGCACCTTCATGGACGGTTGCCCGGTGACCGTCCTCCACGGCGCTCCGCCTGGCAACCCGTTTTTTGGTCGTGTGGACGGTCGCCGTGCGCCGTTTCCGCGTGGTCGTCCGTGTTTCGGGCCCGTTCCATGCACCGCCTCCGGCGCGGGCCACTTGTACGGCGCTCCTCGCGTGGTTACCGCTGTTCTTTCATGGATGTTTCGACGACCAGAGCTCGTCTTCCGACGCTCACCCCCGGAGGTGATGCGGATGCGTTCCGGCGCCTCCGCGAAGCCATGGTCGCCGACCAGCTTCTCGGCAGGGACATCGTTGCCCCGAACGTCCTCGCTGCCATGGCGACCGTGCCGCGGCACCTCTTCGTTCCGGACGCCCTCCGCGTCGAGGCCTACGCCGATCGTCCCTTGCCCATCGGCGTCGGGCAGACCATCTCCCAGCCGTACATGGTCGCGAAGACCATCGAAGGCCTCGGCCTCTCCGGCGGGGAGCGCGTGCTCGAGGTGGGTGCGGGATCCGGCTATCAAGCAGCGGTGCTCGGGCAGATCGCCGGGAGCGTCTGGGCGGTCGAGATCGTCCCCGAGCTCGCGGAGCGCGCCCGAGAGACTCTCGCTGCGGCGGGCGCCCGGAACGTGGAGGTGATCTGCGGAGACGGGAGTCTCGGCCTGCCGGAAAGAGCCCCGTTCGACGCCATCGCCGTCGCGGCCGGGGCGCCCGCCGTTCCCCGGGCGCTCGTCGACCAGCTCGCGCCGGGCGGGCGACTCCTCGTCCCGGTGGGGGAGTTCGGAACGCAATCGCTCCTCCGGCTCACGCGCACGGAGCGCGGGGTCGTCCGGGAGACGTTGCTCTCCTGCGCCTACGTGCCGCTCCTCGGCGAGCAGGGGTGGTCGTCGGCGGCGGGCCCGAGCTGAGCCGGCTCGCTCAGCGCTCGCAGGCGAGGTAATCCGTCCCCGTGCGGCCGAAGACCGCGTTCCGCCGGCCGCGCCACGTCCGGGCGCGGAAGAGGTCCTTTCCGAGGAGGATCCATTCGTTGAACGAGGCGCGGAGCGGGTCCTTCTTCACGAGCGGTTTCGTGAGCCCGTAGACCGGCTTCTCCGTCTCGAGCTCGAAGGTCCCGAAGAGGCGGTCCCACACGATGAGGATCCCGCCGTGGTTCTTGTCGATGTAGCGAGGGTTCGAGCCGTGGTGCACGCGATGGTGGGACGGTGTGTTGAGGACCCACTCGAGCACGCCCACGCGGCCCACGAGCTCCGTGTGAATCCAGTACTGATAGATGAGGCTCACGGTGTGCGCCGCGATGATCATCTCCGGGCGGAACCCGAGGAGGGGGAGGGGCATCCAGAAGAAGGTCCCGAGCGGCTCCGTCCAGGGCTGCCGGAGCGCCGTGGTGAGCGTGTACTGGGTGCTCGAGTGATGGGCCTCGTGGGTCGCCCAGAGGAACCGGATCTCGTGCGACGAGCGGTGCGCCCAGTAGAAGACGAAATCGTCCGCGACGAGAGCGAGCCCCCAGACCCACGGCCCGTCCCCGAGCGAGACCAGTCGGTGGTCGTAGAGGAACTGGAAGAGTGCGAGGGTCGCGCCCTGGAGGGCCAGGTTGACCAGCAGGAAGCCGGCGCCCATCGCGACGCTGGACGCGCCGTCCTTCGAGTCGAACGGGAGGCCCTTTTTCCGCCGGATCCAGGCTTCTCCGAGGAACGTGCCGATGAAGACCGGGATGGCGAGGAGAATGAGGAGCGGGGACATGGGCCTCTCTCGGATGGAGTAGCCGCGTTCTAAGATAGTGACAAGTCACTTTCTAAGTGTGGCGCGGGCAGCTCCGGCAAGGCCTTGTTATGCTGGCGAAAAGTGACGCCTCGCCGCACCCAGGCCGATCGCCGGGCCGCCACCCGGCGGGCCCTCCTCGACGCCACCGTCCGGTCGCTCGTCGAGCTCGGATACGCGCACACCACGACGACGGAGATCGCCGCGCGGGCCGGCGTCTCCCAGGGCGCGCTCTTCAAGCACTTCCCGACCAAGGAGGCGCTCCTCTCCACGGCCGCGGCCGAGCTCTGTGCGTCCCTGTTCCCCCGGTTCCGGAAGGCGATGCGCACGCACCGGTCGGGGAAGGACTCGGTCGAGCGCGCCGTCCGGGGCCTCTGGTCGGTGTTCGAGACGGACGAGGTGCGGGTGCTGCACGAGCTCTACGCCGCGGCACCGACGGAGCCCGCCCTTCGCGACGCGCTGTCGCCCGTGCTCGCCGCTCACCGGGCGAACATCCACGAGGAAGCGCGCACGCTGTTCCCGGAGCTCGCCGCGCTGCCGAACTACGAAGCCGCGGTCGACCTCGTCATCACGTCCATGCAGGGGGCAGCGCTCGTCCTGTTCACCGGCCGGGATCGCAAGCGCGAGCGCGCGTTCGTCGACGGCCTGACGCTCCTCGTCCGGTCGGCGCCGCTCCTGCTCGGGGCCGCGACGCCGGCCGGCGGCTGAAATCGGGCTGAAATCCGGGGAGCCCGATGCGGCCTACGCGCGGCGCGGGCCACGTGGGACACTCGCCGGGTGTCGGACCTCGTAGCCGAGATCGCAGCGGCAGCCTGCGAAGCGGAGACCGCGGACGCGTACGACGCCCGGTTGTTCGAGCTGCTCCGCGAAGCCGTGGGGTTCGACGTCGGCCTCTGCATCCGTGGAGACGGTCCGAGCCGCGTCGCGCCCGGCTTCGACGATCGGGTCCGCCGGGCGGTGACCGGGTCCTGGTCCGACTACGGCGGCGAGTTCCAGCCCGTCGCCGCGGCAGCCGCACGGTCCGGCGGCGTCGTCGTCGATAGGGACGTTCTGGGCGCGAAGCGGCTCGAACGCACGCGGATCTTCCAGGAAATCATGCGCCCGCACGCCGGTACCAGCACGCTCCTCGCGTACGTCGAGTGCCGCGGGGTCCGTTCCGCGATCGCTCTCGGCCGGCGAGGCGGCAAGTTCTCGGCGAGGGCCGTGCGCACGCTGGAACGCGCACACTCCGTTCTAGCGGTTTCGGAGTACGCATTGAGCCGTCACGGTCGATCGGATCCGCTCGCAAACCTCACGCGGCGCGAACGCGAGGTCGTGAGCTACCTCCGGCTCGGATACACGAACCGCCAGATCGCGCTCGCCTGCGGGACGGCCGAGCGGACGGTGCGCAATCAACTCACGAGTGTCTTCCAGAAGCTCGGTGCGTCGAGTCGCGCGGAAGTGGTCGCGAGGACCTTCGAGCGGGAGCCGCCCGCGTAGCATCGTTCCTCGAACGCGTGGGACGAACGTCCCATGGGGCGCGCTCGGCCTTCGCCGTATCATCGGGGCATGCGATACGACGCGATCGTCGTGGGCGGAGGTGTCGGAGGCGCGGCGTTCGCGTGCGCGCTCGCTCGGGACGGCGGACGAGTTCTCGTCCTCGAACGAGAACCGTGGTTTCGCGATCGAATCCGGGGAGAGGGAATTCACCCGTGGGGCGTCGCGGAGCTCCGCGAGCTCGCCCTCGAAGGCGTGGTCGAGAGCGTCGCGGAGACGGTCGTGTTCTGGAAGACCCACGTCGGCGGGACCTCCGTCTCCGCGCGACCGCTCGCGGAGACGTCGCGGAGCCGCGCGCCCGGCCTGGACGCGCACCACCCCGAGCTGCAGGAGGCGCTCCTCCGTGCGGCGGAAGACGCGGGCGCGACGGTGCGGCGCGGGGTACGGGTCACCGGGGTTCGACGGGGAACTCCGGCCATCGTGATTTCCGCGACGGAGAGCTGGCAAGGCGAGCTCGTCGTGCTCGCGGACGGACGAGGCTCGACGATGGCGCGTGACCTCGGCTTCTGCGTCGACGAGGAGCCGACGCCCATGCTCGTGTCCGGCATGCTCGTCTCGGACGTTCGCGGCGCGACGAATGCCGTGTCCGTCTTCTTTCCGCCGTCGTTTGGCGCGGTCGCGCTCCACTTTCCGCTGCCGGGGGGACGCGCCCGGCTTTACGTCGCGGCGCACGAGCGGTCGACCGAGGCCGCTCGGTTCTCGTCCGCCGGCGACGTCCGGGCGTTTCTGGAGGCATGTCGCCGCCTCGGGGTTTCCTCGGGTCACCTGGAAGGGGCGCGGCCGTCGGGCCCCCTCGCCACGTTCCAGACCTCGTCGCGCTTCACGCTCGCGCCGGCGGCCGAGGGGGTCGTGCTCGTCGGCGATGCGGCGGGGAACGTGGACCCGGCGCTCGGTTCGGGACTGTCGCTCGCGTTTCGCGACGCGCGCGTCCTCGCGACGGTCCTTCGGCGCGAGGGGTCTCGCGACGCCGCGCTCCGCGCTTACGCCGAGATGCGCCGCGAGTATCACTCGGCCCTGCTCCGGGTCGAGTCGTGGACGCGACGCATCCTCTACACTCCCGGCTCGGACGGTGACGCACTCCGGGCGCGCTGCCTCGACCGGATGCCGGCGCTCGGAATCGATCTGATCGGCGCTGGGCCGGAGTCCCGGTCCGACGCGGCGACGGAACGCGCTCTCTTCGAGTGACGACGGAGTTGCCGGGCTCGGCGAGAGTCGGTATTTCCGGTCGGATGTCGAGGAGGTTCCAGCGAGCGATCGCGTTGTCGTGCGGGCTCTGGGGGATCTCGTGTCACCCAGGAACGGAAGCCACCAGCGCCGCGACCCCGGCGCCGGCGCGCACGGCGGGAACGTGGCCGCCGCTCGATTCCACGTTCCTCGAGGCGCAGGCCGCGACCCAGGGATATCGCCTCGGCCGTCCCGTCGCGCTCGCGGCGACGAAGGACGGCGCCGTGCTCTTTCGCCGCACGAAAGCGCGCGACCGGCGCGCGGCGCTCTACGAGCTCTCCGCGGCGGGGGAAGAGACCGTGCTCGCGAGCGTCGAGACGCTGCTCGGCGGCGCCGACGAGCATCTCTCGGCCGAGGAGAGCGCGCGGCGCGAGCGGACGCGGACCGCGACCGCCGGCGTGGTGGACATCGACGTGTCGCGAGACGGGACTCTCGTCCTCGTGCCGCTCTCGGGGCGGCTCTTCGTCGTGGAGCGGCCGTCCCGGCGCGTGCGAGAGCTCTCCGTGGGGGAGGGAACGCCGTACGACCCGCACCTGTCCCCGGACGGCAAGGCCGTCGCGTTCGTCCGGGACGGGGATCTCTGGACGATCGCGACCGGAGGCGGCGCGCCGCGGCGTCTCACGAAGCACCCGGACGGCCTCGAGTACGGCGTCGCGGAGTTCGTCGCGCAGGAAGAGTTCGGGCGAACGCGCGGCTACTGGTTCTCTCCGGACGGCTCGAGGATCCTCTTCCAGCGCACGGACCCGCGGCGGGTGGAGACCGTCTACGTCGCGGACGCGCGTCACCCCGAGAAGACGCCGGTTCCGTTCCGCTATCCCCGCCCCGGCAAGGCGAACGCCGTCGTGGACCTCGGCCTCGTGAAGATCGCCGGTGGCGAGCCGACCTGGGTGACGTGGGATCTCGCGAAGCGGCCGTACCTCGCGCAGGTGACGTGGAAGGGGCGAACGCCGCCGACCCTCGTGCTCTTCGATCGGAACCAGACGGAAGAAGAGGTCGTCACCGTCGATCCCGAGACGGGAAGGACGAAATCTCTCCTCGTCGAGCGGGACGACGCCTGGGTGGACCTCGTCCCCGGAAATCCGGCGTGGCTCGACGACGGCTCCGGCTTCCTCTGGGCGAAGGGGGAGGAGGCCGGGTACGCGCTCGAGCGCCACGCCGCCGACGGCGCGCTCGTCGGTACCGTCCTTCCGGCGTCGTTCGGAGTGCGACGGATCGCGGGCGTCACGCCGGACGACGCCGCCGTGTTCGTGCAGGCGAGCGCCGACCCCAGGACGGAAGACGTCTACCGCGTGCCGCTCGATGGGAAACCGCCGGTGAGACTCGGGCCGGAGAAGGGGCTCGGCTCCGTGTTCACCGAGAACGGCGTCGCCGTGGTGACGACCGCCGCGGAATCCACCGGGCCCACCGTGACCGCGTACTTCCCGAACGCTTCCGGGGTCTTGCTGAAGTCGGAAGTCGAGCGACCGCCCTTCGAGCCCACGACGGTCCTCGAGTCCGTCGACGTCGGGGGGCGCTCGCTCTTCACGGCGATCACGCGGCCCCGCGCGTTCGAGCCGGGCCGAAAGTACCCGGTGCTGGTTCGCGTCTACGGCGGCCCCGGCTTCAAGATGGTGCTCGATGCGCGTGACCGGTTCCTCCTCGACCAGTGGTACGCGGACGCGGGGTTCGTCGTGGTCCGGGCCGACGGCCGCGGCACGCCGGATCGGGGTCGAGCCTTCGAGCGTGCGATCCTGAAGGACTTCGTCGACGCTCCTCTGGACGATCAGATCCTGGCGCTCCGCGCGATGCAGGCGAAGCACCCGGAGATGGATGCCGGGAAGACGGGGATCTTCGGCTGGTCCTTCGGAGGGTACCTCTCCGCGATGGCCGTGCTCCTCCACCCGGACGTGTTCTCCGCGGCGGTCGCCGGCGCGCCGCCCACGGACTGGGAGCTCTACGACACGGCGTACACGGAGAGGTACCTGAAGCAGCCCTCGGAGAACGCGGACGGCTACCGTCGTTCGAACGTCCTGACGTACGCCGAGCGTCTCTCTCGCCCGCTCCTCCTGATGCAGGGCATCACGGACGACAACGTGCATTTCGCGCACACGCTGTCCTTCATCGACGCGCTCTACGCCGCCGGGAAGCGCGCGGAGGTGGTGACGCTCTCCTCCACGCACATGGTTCCGGAGCCTCGCCTCGCGTTCCTTCGCGAGAAGGTCCAGGTGGACTTCTTCAGGGAACACCTCGGGCCGGGCGCGCGCTGAGAACGGCGCGCCCGGCACGCGGGCCCGGACCCTCCGACGTCGGAACGCTGCCCGGGCGCGGTCAGGGGAGCTTCAGCATCTTGAGGGCGTGACTCCAGCCGCCGCCCGAGAGCCCCGGGATGCACCAGAGGATGCACAGGGGTTCGATCGCACGGGCCGCCGCGGCGCCGCCCATGTCCCAGGTGTCCCACCCGAACTGGTCCAGGATCTTCTTCGCCTCCGCCTTGGCGCCGGAGTCATTTCCGCAGATGAACATCGAGGGCGGGCCGCCCGGGAACTGCGGGTTCACCATGAACGCGTTCCCGACGCACGAGAACGCCTTCACGAACTTCGCCTTCGGCGCCTTCCGCTGAAGCCGCTCCATGAGCGAATCGTCCAGGTTCGTGAAGAAGCGGAGCACGCCGCCTTCCGGCGGAGAGTCCGCGATGGGGTTCGTCGCGTCGAGGATCGTCTTTCCGGCGAGGTTCTCGAGCCCGGCTTGCTCGATGACCGCCTCCGCCGCGTTGCCCTTCACGGCGAGCACGACGATGTCTCCCCACGCGGCGGCTTCGGCGAACGTCCCCGTCGTCCCTTTGCCCTCACTCTTCGCCTTCCACTCCGCGAGCTTCTTCGGATCGCGGCTCGCGCGCATGACCTGATGCCCGTGCTTCACGAACCCGTCCGCGAGGACCTGTCCGACCTGACCCGAACCGAGAACGGCGACTTTGCTCATGGTTTGCTCCTTCGAAGAGCCGAGAGCTTAGGGCGGATCGGGCGGAACCGGGAGCCGGCGCCCAGGTGAGCGAAAATGGGGGCATCTCGCCGGGTTCCGGAGGCTCGCGACCGGGGCCCGCGCCGACCTCAGGCCTCGGCCGCGCGCTTCAGGCACTCGCCGAACTCGGCGAACACCGGGTTCAGGTCGGGGATCGACTTCACGATGAGCGGCGAGAGGATGCCCGAGAACACCTCTCTCATGGAGAATTCGACGGTGCCGTCCGCGGCCGGGGTGAGCGAGAAGGTGCGTTCGCCCTCGAAGAGGAAGGGAAGCGGCGCGCCGCCCCGCCACACCATCCGCTTCGGCCGGTCGAACTCCGCGACCCGAACGGGGAACGCGCGCTTCGGATCGATCTTCGAGTAGACTTTCACGGTGCTTCCCGCGGCGATGCTCCCCTCGAGCCGGGTGACCGTCGTGTTCCATCGGGGATAGTCCCCGGCGTTGGTGAGGATCTCCCAGACGCGCTCGGGCGAGCTCCGGATGGCGACCGTCGTCGCGAACTCCTTCATGGGATCCGACCGGTAGCATTGCCGGGTCCTGGTTCCCAGGCTTCAAAGGGCGAGCCGGAGGACGCTCCCGGTCGCGCTCGCCGGAAGCCCGCGATTCAGCCAGTAGAGGACCTTTCGCCCGCCCTCCACGTGGAGCGTGAGCTCGGCGATCGTGCCGTCGGCCGAGGCGAGCCGCTCGGCGGGGCCTCCGGACTTCGGGGCCCGGTAGATCCCGGTCTTCGTCGGGAAGTAGACGAACGCGTCGTCCACCGCGAGCGCACCGTCCTTCGCGTCCTCGATGGAGACGATGGCGATGTCGTTCGGGTCCGTGCCCGTCTTCGCGAGACGCCCGATGGCCGCGTGCTCGCTCGCGAGGCTCTGCGTTCTGAAGTACACGTACGCGTCGTCGAGCGCGAGGGCGGTGGAGCTCCCGCCGGCGAGATGCACGCTGCGGGACGGGCCCCCGCCGAGCGGCGCAACCCAGTAGTCGGCGCCTTCTGCCACGTAGGCGAACGCGTCGTCCAGGGCGATGTCGGTGGGCTGGCTGCCGTCGACGGGCGGGGTTCCGACGACGGAAGGAGGCCCCCCGTTCTCCGGTGCCGAGTACAGCGTGCCCTTCTCGTTCGTCCAGTAGACGCGGCCGCCGCCGACGGCGAACGTATTCACGGCCGTCAGCTCTGCGGACGTTCCGAGGGTGGCGACCTCCTCCGGCGTCTGCGTCGGCGGTGCCCCCACGGGGATCCGCCGCACGCCGGTTCCCATGAGCGTGATCGACGCCGCTCCGGTCGCGGCGAAATACGCATAGCCCCCGTCGAGGAGGACGCCCGTCGGGATGGCGAGGCCCGATACCAGTACCTCCGACGTGCCGCCGTCCAGGCGCGAACGATGAAGACGCCCGACGGGCACGATGCCATCCATGAAGTAGAGGCGGTCCGTATCGATGGCCAGGCCGGCGGGGTAGACGAGCGAGCTCGCGAGCGTCACCGGGTCGCACCTCGCGAGGGTGCACGAACCGCCGAGGCAATCCTGGTCGCAGGCGCCGCAATGGTCTCGGTCCGAGGTCAGGTCCACCTCGCAGCCGTCCGTGGGGTCGTGATTGCAGTCCGCGTGAGTCTCGTCGCAGGTGGGCGGCCGCGAATCCGCCGCGTCGCAGCCGGCGCCCGCGTCCGCGCCGGGGGCGCCGGCGTCGGTGCCGGAGTCCGCCGTCGTCGGTGACGACGCGTCCGCGAGTCCGCCGTCGCCCGGGTCGCTCGGAACCGCGCCCGCCTCCGCGTGCGTCCCGCCTGCTCCCGGCGCGACGTCGATCCCCGCTCCGTCCGTTTCCGCGCTCGTCTCGCCACCGGTCGCCTCGCCTCCGGCGCCGCCCGTGCCGACGACCAGCCGCGCGTCACACGTCCCCGTGTCTCGACACGTGGAAAATCGGCCCGAGCACCCTGCCACGGCGCCCAGAGTGAGGAGCCATCCGCAGATCCCCGAAAACCGTCGACCCTCTGCCCATGAACGCATCTCCGCGACTCCTTTCGGCGCGGGACGGGCGATCCGACGCTCTCGGACGCTCGCCGTCCGCACCGGGCTGGACGTGATGCGGCTCTCTCGGCGCCCGGCGCCGGGCGGTTGCGTGCAAAAGATCGGGAGGCGGGCGGCTCAGGGCGCGAGGCGCACGATGGAGCCGGCGCCGCTCGAGCTCTGCGCGTTGTTCAGCCAGTAGAGCACCGTCTGGGAACCTTCGGTGCGCGCATACATCTTCGCGGCGTTCGACGTCGCGGACGAGAGGAGCTGCCGCGTGCCGCCGCCCTTCGCGACGCGGTACACGCCCGCGTCGTCGAAGTAGAGGTACGTCCCGTCCACGGCGAGCGCCCCGCCCGAATAGGACGCCGGAGCGATGACGCTCGCGTTTCCCACGCCCGCCTTCCCCTTCGGGATCCGCGCCATCACGGGCTTGCTCGTGACGGAGTCGTACATGCGGAAATAGAAGAATCCGGAGTCGATGGCGATGCCCGTGCCAGATGCCTGGTTCACGGTCGTGATCTTCGGAACGCCGGTCGCGATCGGGACGGCCCAGATGAACGGCCCCTGGAGGACGTAGAGATCCGTCGCGTCCACCGCGACGTCGCTCGGGATGTAGTTCTGATCGACGCCCGCGGTGTTGATCTGGACGGGGCTCCCGCCGGCCTTGTTCACGGCGTAAGCGGCGGGAGCATACTGGTCGGCAAAGTACGCGTTCGTGCCGTCGACCGCGAGGACCGTCGGCCGGAGGAAGAGCGAGGACGACTGCCCCGTGACGACGTTCGTCGGCGTCTGGCTCGTGGAACCCGCTCCGAGGACGCGCCGGATGGCGGCATCCGCGCTGTGAAGCGTCGCTCCGATCGTCTGCGCGTAGACGTACGTGTCGTCGGACGCGATGGCCGTCGCGTTCACGAGGCCGGTCATCATCGTGACGCCGTTCTTTCCGTCGAGCTCCGTCCGCGTGACGTGGCCGGTCCCCGACGCGGGCGCGTCCACGTAGAAGATGTGGTGCGAGTCGACCGTGAACGCGGCGACGTAGCTGAGGCCGCTCGCGACCGTGACGGCTTCGCAGAGCGACGAGTTGCACGCGCCGCCGAGGCAATCGTGCCCGCACCGGCCGCAGTCGGTCGGCGTGGTGAGGTTCGTCTCGCAGCCGTCGTCCGGTGCCGGGAAGGGCTTGCCGCAGTCGCCCCGTCCCGTGCTGCACTCGGGCGAGCACACGCTCGCCACGCAATGCCGGGTCTTCACCTGACTGCCGGAGCAGACGAAATCGCACGCGCCGCAGTTGTCGGGGTCGTTCGTGATGTCCACCTCGCAGCCGTTCTTGCCGTCCCCGTCGCAATCCCCGTGCGTCGCGTCGCACTTCGGCTTGCAGACGCCTTCCACGCACGCGCGCGTCGCGACGCCGTCCCCGCCGCAGACGACGTCGCAGCTCCCGCAGTGATCCGGATCGTCGGCGGAGGTGATCTCGCAGCCGTTCTTGCCGTCGTGGTCGCAGTCCGAGTGCGTCGCGTCGCACTTCGGCGTGCAGACGCCTTCCTCGCACGCACGGTTCGCGACGCCGTCCGCGCCGCAGACGACGTCGCAGCTCCCGCAATGGTCCGGATCGCTCGAGATGCCGCCCTCCACGCTGGAGCACGGGGGTGGCGCCGCCTCGGGTGCGGCCGCTTCCGACGCCGACGCGTCCGTCACCGGAGAGCCGTCCTTCGAGGTCGCGGCATCCGCGCGCAGCGAATCGGCGTGCCCGCCGGTTCCGGAGCCGCCCGTCCCGGTCTTTCCGGAGTCGACGTCCTTCTCGCCGCCCGCGGAGTCGGTTCCGCCCGGGCCGGAGTCCGTTCCACCGATCCCGGACGCGCCGCACGTCTTCGCCGCTTCGCAGTCCGCGAACTCGTTCGCGCACGCGAGCATGAACGTCGACGCCCACGCGCAGGCGATCACCCCGAATGCCAGCGTAACCCGGTCGCTCGTCAGCCCGCGCATCGACGCGCCTCCCTGAATCTCGGCCATTCCCCGCGAGGCTCGGCGCACCGAGGCCATCGCGGAGGCGGACTACCTCGGTCTCGAAGAGCCGGAAAGCCCCCTTTTTCCGGCGCCCCGATCGTCGTCCGTCACACGGAGCGGAGGAAATCGGGCCGGCCCGCGGGGCACCCGTGCGTTTCAGCCCGTCACCAGGGCAAGGGCTGGCCGTTCTGGTGGAAGAAGCGGCCGGTGTTCTCCAGCGTGAGCTCGTCGATGCGAGCGAGGAGCCCGCGCGCGGCCTCCTCCGGCTCGATCTGGCCGTGCCCCTGGACCATGTCCGTCTTCACCATCCCCGGGTGCAAGATCACCACGGCGACGCCGCGATCCTTCAGATCCACGGCGAGGGATTTTCCGGCCATGTTCAGCGCGGCCTTGCTCATCCGGTAGCCGTAGGCGCCGCCGGAGCCGTTGTCGTCGATCGAGCCCATGCGGCTCGTGACGAGTGCGACCTTCGCGCCCCGGCCGAGCGACGGAAGGAGCGCCTCCGTGATCCGGAGGGGAGCGAGCGCGTTCACCTCGAACTGCTTCCGGATGCCGTCCGCGGAGAGCTTTCCGAGCGGCTCGTCCCACACGAGGATGCCGGCGTTGTTGACGAGGAGGTCCACCGTGCGCCCCACGAGCGCCTTCCGGAGCTTCTCGACTCCCGCGTCCGTGGACACGTCCACGCCCGCGACGATCTCGGCGCCGAGGGACACGAGCTTCGGCGAGCTCTCCCGGCACGCGGCGACGACCGACCAGCCTCTTTGCCGGAGGAGCTCCGTGAGCGCGAGACCGATTCCCCGATTGGCACCCGTGACGACGGCGAGCGGCATGAACCGAGGCATGACGCGTGTTCGGAAATTGCGCAAGACCCGGGCGCCGCGCCGGGCTGATTGACCGTCCTGGCCAATGGATTGACCGAGCCCCGGCGCCTCTCAGCACGTCTCCCGCTGCCTCCGACACAGCGTTCGGACCGCGAATCGACACGCGGTCCGGCGGCAATCGGAGTCAGGCAGCATGTTCGCAGGGACGATCGGACGAAACGCGCTTCTCGCCCTCGCGGCGCTCGGGATGGTGACGCCGGCGTGCGCGAGCGGGGCGGATTCATCGAGTGGCGGGCAGCTCGGAGAGACCGGGAGCGGGACCGGCGGCGGCGCGACCGGCGGGAGCAGCGCCGGTGCGGGCGGCGCGACCGTGTCTCCGGGCGGGGCCCCGGGCGGCGTCGGGCCGGCAACGGGTGGCGGTGCCGGTGCGGGCGGCTCCGGAGAATCCCGCGATCCGAACGCGATGCGGGACGTGCTCCTCGTCGGGAACAGCGTGGCGGCGACGGTGAGCGTCGTCGACGCACGGACGTACGACGTGCTCGGGACGGTCGACGTGCTTCCGGACGAGGACGAGGTCATGGCCGCCATCAACGGCGACCTCGTGCGCGCCATCGCGTATCCCGTCGTCAAGAACGCGCAGCTCCTCCATCACTTCGAGCCGTCGGGCGGGGACCGGTTCGTGGACGACGTGTTCCTCTCGCCGGACGGCAGCGTGCTCTACGTGTCCCGCTCGAACCTCGGCGACGTGGCGGCGTTCGACCTCTCGCGAGCGGGCCACCCGCGCCTCTGGCGCACGTTCGTGGAGAGCCCGAAGGCGGACCACGCGGCGATCTCGCCGGACGGAAGCCAGATCGTCGTCTCCGCCACCGGCACGTCCCGCGTCGCGGACGTGCTCGACACGAAGACCGGGAAGATCACGGGGTCCTTCCAGACGGGCTACTACCCGCACCAGAACGACTACTCCCACGACGGGAAGTTCATCTACAACAGCAGCATCGGGAACGTCGGGTACGACGCCGTCACCTACGCGAACAACACGCAGAAGGGGGACCGCTGGCTCGTCAAGGTGGACGCTCGGACCCTTCAGGTCGTGGACAAGTGGATCTTCGACTTCGGGATCCGCCCGAACGTGCTCTCCGCGGACGAGAAGATCCTCTACACGCAGCTCTCCTACCTGAACGGCGTCGTGAAGTACGACATGGGCGCGAAGAAGGAGCTCGCCCGGAGCGATCAGCCGCTCTCGAGCTTCGCGCTCTCCACCTACGCCACGTACGACGAGTACCCGCACGACTCCGCCCACCACGGGCTCGCGCTCTCCGGAGACGGCAAGCACCTCTGCGACTGCGGCACGATCGACAACACCGTGCAGATCGTCTCGACCGAGACGATGGAAGTGGAGCACCAGGTGGACGTCGGCATGGTTCCCTACTGGGCGACGACGAGCCCCGACGGCACCGAGTGCTTCGTCTCGCTCTCCGGCGACGACGCCGTCTCGGTCGTCGACTACGCGACGGGGCAAGAGAAGAAGGTGATCCCGGTCGGGAAGTTCCCCCAGCGGAGTCGCCTCGCCCGCATGCCGGAGCGCGTCGTGTCCCTGCTCTCCGCGACGGCTCCGGCCGACGCGGGGGCCTCGGCGAGCGGTCCCGCGTGCAGCCCCGGGGACCTCGAAAACCTCCTCGCGACGACCGACGGCGGCGCCTCGGTGCTCCTCGGGTGCCTCGCCGGTACGTGCGTGACGGACGTCATCGGGCACGTCGGACCGTGCCTCAGCCGGTGCCTCCAGGCCCACACGACGATGACGGCGCGCTGCGGAGACTGCGTCGGGGCCGAAGCGGAGTCGAGCCGGGACGCCTGTCTCTCGCAGTGCGCGGACGACTTCGCGTGCTACGGCGATTGCGCGCTCTCGGCGCTCGCGACGGGCGGAGCGCACTGCGCGCTCTGATTCATGGGAGCCGGGCGTCTTGCTTCTTCCGCCATTCGGCGGGAGTGATTCCCGTCCACCGCTTGAAGGCGCGGTGAAAGGCGCTCGGTTCGGAAAAGCCGAGACGATGCGCGGCGTCCTGGATCGTCACCGCCGGATCGGCGAGGAGCGAGAACGCGGCGTCTCGGAGGGCCTCCGCGACGACCGACTGCACCGTGTGCCCCTCCTGACGCAGGAGACGCCGGAGCGAGCGACCGCTGACGCCGAGCTTCCGTGCGAGGGCCTCCCCGTCCGGAGGGACGCCGGGAAGCGACGCTTGCACCGCCCGCCGGAGCTTCCGGGCGAACGTCCCCGGTTCGCCGAGCTCGGCGAGCATGCGATCGGCCTGATCTCGCAGGGCGGAGAGCACGCCCTCGTCGTGGTGGAGGAGCCGAGTGTCCAGGACGGCGCCCGGGAAGACGAGCGTCGTGCGCGGCTCGCCGAAACGGACGTCGGGACCGAACGTGCGCACGTACCTCGCCGCGTACTCGGGCGCCGGATGTTCGAACGTCGCGCGACGAACGACGATGTCCTGGTTCAGGAGCGTGCGAGCCGTGAGCACGAGGCGCGTGAGGCCGAACTCCGCGCGCATCCGGTTGCAGGCTTCGTCCGTCCCGCGGAGGTACTCGTAGGCGAGCGTCACCTCGCCGTTTCGCTCGGAGTAGCGGGGCGCGTCCGCGTCCGCGACGAGCAGGTAGTAGCGAGCGCACAGATCCAGAGCCTGCCTGAGCGAGCGGCAGTGCATCACCATGTGCCCGACGATGCCGAACGCGCCGAGGGAAGCGTGCTCGCCCATGGAGAGGCCGAACGCCGGGTCCCCGCTCTTCGCCAGCGCCAGACGCTGGAGATCGCGATACCGCGCGAGATCCAGGCGTGCGTACGGGTCGTCCAGGATCGACGCCGGCACGGAGGCGTCCGAGAGGAGCCGCTCCGCGTCGAGACCCGTGCGCTCGAACTCCTGCACGATGGAGCGAACGAGGGAAACGCCCACCGACGCATCGAGCGAGGGCGGCGAGACGAGAGAGGAGTCCATCGACGGCGACGGGAATCCTAGCTCGGAGGTCGCCTGCCCGTCGTGAGGCTAGTTCAGCGACGGAGCCGCGCAGGACACGCCGAGACCGCCGACGACGTTCCCGTAGTTCCCGCCGTGCTGCCCGACGGCGAGCTCTCCCGCCGGGCACTGTCCCGCGTACGAGGTATCGTAGAAGAAGGTCTTGAACGCGGTCGGGAGCTCCTCCGGCGTGCCGACCTCGAGCTTCCACGTGCCCGCGTCGTAGCGAACGAGGAGCCGCGCGCAGCTCACGTCCAGACCGACGACGGCGCCTCCGCCGTAGCCGTGCCCGGAGACGCCCACGACGAACTCGTCCACCGGGCAGATGGAGTGGTACGTCGCGAAGAAGTCCGTGCCACGGGGCGGGAGGAACGACGTGCCCGACGCCGTCGCGACGTACGCCTCGTCCGCGATGCTCCATTCGAGTGAAGGCGTCGCGCACTCTCCTTTGGCGGACGCCAGGTAGAAGAGCGTCGCGCCCCCGCCGCTCTGCGTGTACGTGCCCCCCCACCCGATCAGGAGCTGCCCTGCGGGACAGGCGTCGCTGAAGTCTCCGGACTTCGCTCCGACGACGTCCGCGTCCGTCGGCGTGCCGAAACCGATGCCCGTCGGGAGAGCGCAGGTCGGCGCGCCGCCTCCGCAAACGCCCGACGCGCACGTCGTCCCGCCGACGCAGGGATTCCGGTCGTCGCAATTTCCGCCTTCGTTCTTCGGCTGGGCCGAGCAAGTGCCGGCGTCCGCGTCGCAGACGCCCACGGTGCAGTCGCCGTCGAGCTCCGAGCAGTCGGTGCCGCAGGGAAGAACGGGCGCGCCGGAGTCCGGGGTCGCGCCACCGTCCGCGCCGGACCCCGTCGAGGAATCGGGCGTCCCGCCGCCGTCCGTCCCGCTCCCCCCCGACGCTCCTGCGGTGCCCGCATTTCCTACGCCACCCGGGGAGACGCCCCCGGTGCTCGAGCCGCCGGAGCCTCCGCCGCTGGTTCCCCCGTGCCCGGCCGAGCCTCCGCTTGCCGACTGGTCACCGCCGGTTCCCGGGTCCGAGCCGCCCGCGGACGGCGCCGCAGCGTTCGATTCCGTGTCCGACGAGCACGCGGAGAGGAGCACGACGGCGAGGACGGAGCCCGGAAGGAAGCGCATGAGACGGAAATCCTACGCTCGCCCGCGCGGCCCCACAACGCCCCCCACGTGCGCGAAGCGCGCCTTCAGCCGTGCGAGCCGGCCCAGCTCGGCGCCTTGGTGGCGTCCAGATCGCGTTCGCCGTCCGGCTCCGCGCCGTCCGCCCTTGCCGCGAAGGGATGGACGATCTGCTCGAGGCACGTCTCCGGCATGGCCTCGTCGTCCATCCCGAGCGCGTCCGGGCGGTGATCCGGGAGCTTGTACGTGCCGAAGATGGCGTCGAAGAGCGGAAAGAAGCCCGAGAAGTTCTTCGTGCCGTCCGTGATGTCGAGCGCGTGGTGCCAGGCGTGGTTCCGCGGGCTGTTCATGATCCAGGCGAGTCGGCGTACCGCGAAGTTCGAGTTCGCGTGGATGAAGAGCGCGTAGAACGTGATGATCGGGGAGAGTTCGAAGAAAGCATCGATCGGGAAGCCGAACAGGAAGAGGGGAATCACGTTCACGAAATGGACGTACGCTTCCGCCGGATGCGCCCGGAGCGCCGAGCTCCAGCGGAGGTGCTTCGTGGAGTGGTGCACCGCGTGGAACCGCCAGAGGAACGGCAGCGTGTGCGCCGCGCGATGCGTCCAGTAGTACGTAAAGTCGCTGAGGAGGAGCATCTCCAGGAGGATCGCCCACCGCGGCTGTCGCATGACCGGACCGAAGCCGTGGAGGATCCCGGGACCGACGCGCTCTCCCACGAGGAGCGCGCAGGCGGCGACGGCGAACGCCGTGCCCGTCCGGACGAGGATCTCCGTCGCCGGGCCGATCACGAGGTAGCCGAGATCCGTCACGGCGCTTCGCCGCGAGGCCGTCACCTCGCCGAGACGTCCGGCGCGCTCGAGCGCGGAGACCGCCCATCGAAGGACGAAGAACGAGACGATCGCCAGCGTGGCGAGGACCAGCATCCGCGGTTCGAGTCGAAGGCGAAGGAGCTCGTTCATCGCCCTTCGAATGTGGCCGCGCGCCGCGCTCCGGAGCTTGACCGTTCCCTGACGGTTCTCTGACCCCCGCGGCGGTTCGCGAGCGACGCGGGTGTACGTGATTTGCGCAGCGCCCTCGATCGAGCGCCGGCCGGCCGTCGGCGCGTTTCAGTGCAGCAGGCGCGCGCCGGTGACGGCGATCTCGTGGAACACACCGCGCGCGAGGCGCGCGGCCGGGGACATGCGGCTCCGGTCCACGGGGTGGAGGAAATCCGTGAGGAGCTGGTGCTGGCGCCCCGAGAGCCCGTACACGCCTCGCACCGCTTCCCCTTCCGGGAGGCCTTGCTCTTCGGCCATGCGGCGGGTCACCTGCTGGTGGAGCTTCGACACGGTGACGCCCAGGATCCGGTGATCGATCCCGAGCGCGACGAGGTGCGGGTCGAGGAGCTCCCCGCCGCCCACGGTCAGCAGGAACAGCTCGAAGTTGAAGACGAAGTTCCGCGCGCGGTCGACCGCCGAGGTGCGTCCGAGGAGCTTCGGCAGGTAGAGCACCCCGAGCGCGACGTGGCGCGACTCGTCCCGCTCGATGTACTCGAGGAGGTCGGTCAGCACGGGCTCCACGTTCGCGGCCGCGATCCGCTTGAAGATCGCGAGCGCCATGTTCTCCACCGTGAGCTGCATGCCGTAGAGCTTCTCGACGATCGTCGGCGCGTTCAGGATCTTCCGGAGCATGCGCTCGCCGTACGGGTTGATGCGCGGGAGCTGGATGTTCGCCCGCCGGAAGTACTCGCGGAGCACCGTGAAATGGCGCGCCTCGTCGAAGACCTGTCCCGTCGCGGCCATCTTCGCGTCCACGTCGGGCAGCTCGCGCGCGAGATCGGCGGCGATGTTCCACGCGGCGAGCTCGCCCCAGAGGAGCACGGAGAAGAGGTGTCCGAGCGGTTCCCGGAGGTGTTCGGGCACCTGGATGCCGCCGTGCTTCGTCTCGAGCTCGTCGAGCACCGTCCGCGGGTCCCAGGAGTAGTCCCGCGTGTTGTGGTAGAGCTTCTCGAGGCGCTCGGTCTTGTCTCCGGCGCGGGTCGCCCATTCGTCCAGGAGCTCGTAGGGAGGGAACGTCGTCGGTCGCTCGAACATGTTCGGGTATCTCCGGGGACGATCCCGGATCTTGTCTCGCCCCGAACCGCGGGGACAGCGGGAGCGGGTGAACAGGTGGGAGGGCGGGGCAGGGGCGTCGCCTTCCGGGGCCCCGCGTGGCCCGAAACGATGCTAGGAAGGCGCCGTGCCGCCCGTCGTCCTCGCCAGCTCGCTCGCCGGCGCCGCAGCCGTCATGGCCTGGCGGATCCGCGAGACGCAGCGCCCGGTCACCCTCAGGAAGATCGTGATCCCGCCGCTCGGGATGAGCACGGGCCTCCTCATGTTCCTCGCCCCGCCGGCTCGAGTCCCGCTCTCCTGGGCGGTCCTCGCGTTCGCGATCGGCGCGCTCTTCCTCTCCTACCCGCTGATGAAGACGTCCGAGCTCACGGTGGAGGGGGACGTCGTCATGCTGAAGCGGTCGCCGGCGTTCCTGTTCATCCTGGTCGGGCTCGTCGCGGTGCGGCTCGTGGCGCGCTCCTACGTGGAAGACCACGTGAGCACGGTGCAGACCGGCTCGCTCTTCTTCCTGCTCGCGTTCGGGATGATCGTCCGCTGGCGCGTGAGCATGTTCCTCGCATACCGCGCGCTCGTCGGGATCGGTCGTCCGAGTCGTTGAGCGCGCGAGCGACGTTCGCCGCGCTCGCGGGTCAGGGGATCATGCGAAGCACGTAGCCGTCGTTGCCCGCGCCCTGGTGCGACATGTAGAGGCGTCCGCCGCCCGAGGCGAGCATCGGGTAGGCGACTTTCTGGAGGCTCCCGGAGTGGAAGGACGTCGCCGTGCCCCAGGTTCCGCTCGCGTACTGCTGGAAGCGGGTGTCCCCGTCCTCGCCCCACGCGATCGTCAGATGCCCCGCTTCGGCGAGCACCTCCACTCGGAACGGCTGGCGCAGCGGATCGGCCGGGGGCGTGAGATCCGCCCACGACGAGCCGTTCCAGCGCTTCACACCGAACACGCGCGGTCCGCTCAGCCACTTGGCCCACGCGACGACCGGCGCGCCGTCCCACGCGACGCTCGCGGGCGAGAGCCCCTGAGTCGCGTCGGGGACGGAGTCGATCGCGCCGCCGAGCGTCGTCCAGTTGACGCCGTCGAACTCGGCGGCGTAGAGGCGGGCGGCGTTGCTTCCGCCCGTGCCCTCGAGCCAGGCGACGACCGGGTTCCCGTCGGGCTTCAGCGTCAGGTGCACCTCCCCGACCTGCTGCTGTGCGCCGAAGAACGGCGTGCCGAGGGGCGTCCAGGTCTTCCCGACGTCGTCCCAGCGACGGACGTCCACGCTGGACGCGAAGCTCGTCGCGAGAACGACGCGACCGGACGAATCCGCCGCGATCTCGCTCCAGCTCACGTAGTACGTCGACGCGAACGGCGCGCCGAGCGGCTCCCACGTGGTCCCCGTGTAGCGCTGCACCTCGACCTGGTACGTCGGGCCCGCGGCGACGAAGTCCGTGAAGGCGACGACGGGATTCCCGTTCGGCTCGAGCGCGAGCGAGTGGCAGTGACTCGACGCCCACGTGCCCGTCATCGTCGGGCCGCCGACGGCGCTCCACGAAGCTCCCGTGAGCTTCGACACCTCGATGAGCGAGCTCGTCGCGTTCACGTAGGCGGCGTATGGGGTTCCCACGGCGTCGACGGCGAGCCGGATGGGGCACGCCGGCGCGGCGAGGCTCGGGAGCGCGTCGCCGACGACGCCGGGGACGAAGGTCGAGGAGGCGTCGGCCCCGCCGTCTCCGGGGGGTTCGGACGCGTCGGTCGTGCTCGCGTCGGTGCCCGCTTCCGCGGAGATCCGTCCGTCGGTCGTTCCCGCGTCCGGGGTGGCTCCGCCGGTCCCGCCATTTCCTCCGCCGATTCCGGCCGTTCCGCCGTTCCCGGCCGTTCCTCCCTTACCGCCTGCGCCTCCTCCTCCCGCCGAGCCGCCGACGCCTTCACCGTCGGGGCCGGCGTCTCCCGGCGGAACGTTTCTATGACTGGTCCCGCCGCTGCAGGCGACGGCGAACACGATCACGAAGATGGACGAAAGCGAACCGGTGAAGCGAAGCATGCGGTTTCAGTACCAGACGACCCCCGGCCGGCGCGACCATCCGTGGCGACGTGAACGGTCTCGCGCGGTTAGGCGCGCTAGAGTCCGCGGCCGGTGACGGGCAGGCGCGAGAAACCGGGTTGGTGCTGGCGCTCGGTCCGTTCCGCCGGAATCGCGCACCGCGTTCACCGCGGTGCACCCGCTGCGTGAGCCGCGTCGAAATTCGTCGGTGAACCGCCCGATCTGCTGCCGAGCACGCTCCTTGCGAGGACGCGCCGCATGCCAGGTGATCACCTCGTCATCGTCGGGGGCGGCCTCGCTGGGCTCTCGGCGGGTTGCTACGGCCGCGCGAGCGGCCTCCGCACGACCATCGTGGAGCACAACCTCGGCCTCGGCGGCGTATGTACGGCGTGGAGTCGCGGTCCGTACACCGTCGACGGCTGCATCCACTGGCTGACGGGCGGCCCATTCGACCGCATCTACCGGGAGCTCGGCATCTTGCCGGACGTCTCCGTTCACGTGCTCGACCGGTTCGCGACCTACCGCGACGTCGAGTCCGGCGTCACGGTCGAGCTCGGGAAGGACATCGACGGCTTCGCGCGGGCGCTCGCCGCTCTCTCTCCCCGCGACGAGGCCGAGCTCCTCCGGATGGTCGAGGGGGCACGCGCGCTCGCGGTCCTCGGGCCGCCGATGGACCAGCCGCCGGAGCTCGCCTCTTTCCGGGAATCCGTCGGGATGCTGTGGGGCATGCGGGAGCAGCTCGGGACCCTGATCCACTTCCGGAAGCCGGCGGGGACGTGGCTGGAGGAGAACTTCACGAGCCCCGTGGTTCGTCGCGTCCTCGGGCGCTTCGCGCCGGCCGAGGCGCCCGCCCTCTTTCTCCTCATGGTCCTCGGGTACCTCGAGGCAGGGCAGCTCTCGCGCCCCGACGGCGGAACGCGGCGGTTCCGCGACGCGCTCATCGATCGCTACGAGCGGCTCGGCGGCGAGACTCGGCTCCACGAGACGGTGGACGAGATCCTCGTCGAACGGGACCGGGTCACCGGCGTGCGCCTCTCGGACGGCACGGAGATCCCGGCGGACTGGGTGATCTCGACGTCGAGCGCCCCGGAGACGGTGCTTCGCCTCCTCGGCGGAAAATACGGCGCGAGCGAGGTCCGGCGGCGCCTCGAGACGTGGAAGCTGTTCGACCCGATCGTGCTCGCGAGCTACGGCGTCGCGGCTCCTCTCGCCCACGTGCCGTCGACGCTGGTGCTCGACCACGTTCCCCGGCTCCGCATCGGAGATCGCCAGAACGACGTGCTCCGGCTCCGCGTCTACAACGACGACCCGTCGCTCGCTCCCCCCGGGCACACGGTGATCCAGGCCATCCTCGAGACCGACTACGCCCACTGGGCGAGGCTCGGCCACCGGTACACGGCCGAGAAGGACGCGGTCGCCGAGACGGTCCTCCGGCACATCGAGACGTACGTGCCCGAGGTGAAGGGCAACGTCCGCATGACGGACGTCGCGACGCCCCTCACGTACTTCCACATGGCCCGCTCCTACCGCGGCGCGTTCGAGGGATGGATGCCGAACGGGGAAGCGTTCTTCGGTCACGTGAAGAAGACCCTGCCGGGGCTCGCCGCGTTCTACATGGCGGGGCAGTGGGTCGAGCCGGGAGGAGGAGTTCCTCCGGCGCTGCTCTCCGGTCGTCAGGCGGTGCAGATCCTCTGCGCGGAGGCGAAGCGCGAGTTCTCGTCGCCCGTCGCGGTGTTCGACTGAGTCGCCCCCGACCGACTCGACGACGCGGGCGGAGGGCGTGCTCGCCGAGCGCGCTCCCGCCCCCGCAGACTCACTTCGCCGGCACGGCGACGAGCTCGTCGATGTCCGGCTGGAGGGCGATCTCGATGCGGCGGTTCTTCGCCTTGCCCTCGGGCGTCGCGTTCGGCGCGACCGGATCGAACTCCCCGTAGCCCGCCGCGGCCAGGTTCTCCGGCTTCATCCCGTGCGCCACGAGGAAGCGCACGACCTCCACGGCCCTCCCGGTCGAGAGCTCCCAGTTCGAAGGGAACCTCGCCGTCTGGATCGGCACGTCGTCCGTGTTGCCTGCGACCTGGAAGCGGCGCGTGGGGAAGAAGCCGCCCAGGATGGCGCCGACCTGGGAGAGCGTCTCCTTGCCCTCCGGTTTGATCACCGTCTGCCCCGAGTCGAACAGGATGTCCGTCGGGAGCTGGAGCACCATGCGCCCGTCGCGGAGCGTGACGGCGAGCGCGCCGGCGTCGACCATCTTGTGGAGTCTCTCCGCGAGGTTCTTGAAGAGGGCGGCGCGGGCGTCGGCCGCGGCCTGGGCACGGCGGAGCTCCTCGAGTCGAGCCTTCGCGTCGGCGAGCTCGCCGGAGAGCGCGCCCTTCGTGGAGAGCAGCGCTTCGGCGTTCTTCCCCAGTCGCTCGAGCTCACGGCGGAGCTCCTGCGTCTCGGCCGTCGCGCCGTCCAGGCGGGTCTGCAGATACTGCGCGTCCCGCTGCGCCGTCGCGATCGTCTGGTCTCTTTCGGCGAGCGTCGCGTGGTCGGAGGTCGCCGCGGCGCGGAGCTTCTGGTTGTCGGCTTCGCAGGACTTCGTCGCGGCATGCGCGCTCGAAGCGTCCTTCGCGGCGGCGTCGTACTTCTGCTGGGAGACGCCGCAGGCCGTGGTGGAGAGCAGCGCGACGGCGAGGATCGAGTGTTTCATGGCCCGATCCGTCAGCAAGATGTGCGCCGACGTCCCACCCGCGCGCGATCGGGCGGCGGAGTGCGCCGTCCTGCGCCTCGACTGCGCGCCTGCGCAAGTCGTGCGCGCCGTCGGTTCGAGCTACGTCACTTCACGATCTTCAGCGCCGGGCCGTCGCTTCCCCAGTCGTGTGCCGTGTAGATGTACGTCTCGTCCTGGCCGGCGACGCCGCCGAGCTCGATGGTCTTCACGACCGGAGTCGCCGTGCCTCCGGCGAGTGGGACCTTCCAGAGCGTGTTGTCGACGTAACCGGCGCGGTAGAAAAGGGACGTGTCGTCGACGACGAGCGTGTTGATCGAGTCGTTCGGGAAGAGCTCCGTCGCCTGCGCGTCTCCGGTCTCGTAGACGTAGATACCGTTCGTCGGAGACGCGTTGCCGCTGGAGCTTGCGAAATAGAGCTTCTTCCCGACGGCCTGCATCGGCGCGTTGTCCTTCACTGTCGCACCGGGCACGGGCACCGGGGTTCCGCCGGCGAGCGGCACCGTGAGGAGCTGGGCGGCGCCCGTGTTCCGCGCGACCCAGTAGATGGCGTCCGACGTCACGGCGAAGGCACTGACGTAGTGCTGATCCGTCGTGACGATCTGGACGCCCGGGTCGTTCCCCGCGTCCGGTGCGACGACCATGGGGCGCGAGTAGACGTACGCGGGAACGTTGTACATTCCCCCGACCCAGTAGAACGTGCCGCCGCTCGCGGTGAAGCGGCGAGGACGATCCACCGGCTGGAACACGACCTCGGGCGCGGCGGCGGATGCGGCGGTTCCTGCCTTCCGGAAGACCTTCGGCGGCGTGTCCGAGTCCGCCCAGTAGAGGTACGTGTCGTCCGCGTAGAACGTGCTGTCCCCCATGCCGGTCGCGGCCGCGTAGAACTGGTGGTGGTCGGTGCCGTCGAGGGCGATGCGCTCGATCGTGTACGAGCTCACGGGGATGGCGCTCGTTTTCAGCGTGTAGAGGGCGCCGTTGCCGATCGTCGAGAAGAGAGCGGGCGCGCTCGGGTCGAGGGTGACCGCCGAGCAATAGCCGCCCGCGCACGTCGCTCCGGCGGCAGCGCAGTTTCGCGTGCATTCGCCGCAGTGCTCGGGATCCGTCTGGAGATCGACGCCATCCGGGCACACCGGGCCGGCGTCCGTTCCCGCCTCGGGGACGCCGCCCGCCCCGGCGTCCTTCGGCGAGGCGCCGCCGTTCGCGATCGCCCCGCCGGCTCCAGGCGCGCCGCCGCCTCCTTTCCCGCCCGATCCCGGTGCGCCGCCCGAGCCGGCGTCCACGCTCGCGTCCGACTCCGCCGGAGGCACGTTGCGATGCGAGCTCCCGCCGCCGCACGCGATGAGAGAGGTTCCCGCACAGACCGCCCAGACCGAGAAAGAAAGCCGCATGACGCGGTGGTAGGAGCGTCCCGCCCGGGCGACAAGCGGGGCGGTGGCAGGCGCGGCCGGGACGAAAAATCGGGTCATGTGATCCTTTTGTATCGCCCGGTCGTACCGGGGGGGATGTCCCGTCCACGCCTCGCGTTTTCCGCTTCGTTCTCGCTCCTCTTTGCCGTCTCCGCCGTCGCCTGTGGAGGAGGCAGCTCCCACTCCGGAGGCTCCTCGGCCGCGCAGGAGTCCCAGGATTCCGGCGCGCCGCCGCCCGCGTTCGTCCTCGACGAGGGAACGGTGACGCTCGCCGCCGGGCAGGAGGGACTGTTCTGCAACCAGATGGCGGTCCCCGCGGAGTTCGCGACCCCGGACTACTTCGTCACGGGCATCGACGCCGACGTCTCCCTCGGGACGCACCACCTCGTGGTCCTCGCGAGCGACGACCCCGTCGGCTCCACCGCTCCGCTGTGCAAGGATACCGGCGCGCAGCCGACGACGGGCGGCGGCCGCTTCCAGGATCTTGCCCTCGACGGAAACCTCGCGCAGCCCGTCATCGACAGCCTGAAGCGCGTGGCGTTCGGTGGCGGCGGCGGCGCGGCGCAGATCCGCTTCCCGGAAGGCTACGGCAAGGCGATGCCGCTCGGCTTCTTCGAGACGAGCCATCACGTCATCAACCCCGGCGCCGATCCGCTCGAGATCCACGGCCGCTTCGGCGTCCACGTCGCGAAGGCGGAGGACATCTCGCACCCCATGGGCTCCTTCTTCGCGAACGCGCTCGACGTCAGCGTGCCCGCGGGGAGCGAGGGAACGACGGAGGGCACGATGATCGCGCCGGAGGCGATGGACGTCGTCGCGCTGACGGCCCACTCGCACAACTTCACCATCCGGTTCGAGATGTTCCCGTACCGGAACGGCGCCGCCGAGACGAACGCCGTGTACCTGAGCGAGTCGTACGAATCGCCGCCCGTCACCGTGTTCGATCCCCCGCTCCACCTCGAGGCGGGCGAGGGGATCACGTTCCGCTGCACCTACCGGAACGACACCGCGAAGGCGCTCGGCTGGGGCGTCGACGGCGGCGAGATGTGCATGCCGATGGGGATGTACGCGCGCCCCGACGGCGCGAGCGGCGTTCCGCCGACGATGAGCGTCCTCATGAACGGCGTCGCACCCGCGCCGCTCGCTCCGGGCACGGCCGGCTTCTTCGGTTGATCGTGGTACCCTCGCTCGGTTGGCACCCCTCGAGGACCCTCCGGACGTCGCCTCCGCTTCCGACGCGGAGCTCGCGGAGCGCGCTCGTCGAGGCGACCGAGCGGCGTTCGGGGAGCTCTACGACCGCCTCGCGCCCGCCCTGTTTCGCGTCGCGACGTCCTTCTTCCGGGACGAAGCTCGAGCGAGCGATCTCGTCCACGACGTCTTCCTCGAGGCGTGGGAGCACGTCCGCGAGTACGACGCCGCCCGCGCGCCATTCCGTACCTGGCTCCTCCTCCGACTTCGCTCCCGCGCGCTCGATCGCCTCGGTCGCGCCGAGGCTCGCCTCACGGAGCCTCTCGACGAACCCGCCATGGAGCGAAGGCACACCGGAGCTCCGGACGCGGACTCGCGCCTCGCAGTCCGGTGTGCGCTCCGTTCACTCGAAGCCGACGTGCGGGCCGTCCTCGAGCGACGGTACGTGGGGGGCCTCACGGCGCGTGAGATCGCCGAATCCGACGGCATTCCGATCGGGACGGTCAAGAGCCGGCTCTCGAGGGGGCTCGCATCGCTGTCGGTGACCTTGCGGGACGAAGAGGAACGCGGATGACGGACGAAGAGCTCTTTCTCGCGCTGGCCGACGCCGCCGAGCCGCTCCCGGTGGGTGACGCCGCGAAGCTCCGCCTGAGAGCGGCGCTCGACGCCGATCCGTATCTGCCGTTCTCTTCCGAGCTCGCGCGGCACTTCGACCTCCCCGCGGAGGACGTGCGAGCGCTCCTCCGCAAGATCGACGACCCGGAGTTCTGGATCCGGGACGTCTCGCCGATGCACGGCCACCTGGACTTCACCCCGGGCCCTTCTCTCCGCCCGCTCCACGGAGGCTTCGCGCGCATGCTCTCCGGGATGCGGATCCAGAAGCACCGCCACGTGCATCGGGAGCTCACCTACGTCCTGTCCGGAACTCTCTCGGACGGCGAACGGGAATACGGGCCCGGAGAATTCATCGACATGCCCGAGGGATCCGTCCACGAAGTGGTCGTGCCGGAAGGGAAAGAAGCGCTCGTCGCGCTCCTCAGCGGGCGGATTCACCTGCTGCCGTGACGCCGCGAGACGGCGACCGTGCGCCGGGGCCCCGGGTTTGATAGCGTCCTGTCCGTGATGGGGCGAGGAGTGGGCAGGAGGGTGGTGCGCGGGTCGGTCGTGTCCGTCGCGGTCGCCGTCGCGGTTGCCTGCGGCGGCAGCTCGACGGGGGGCACGGGCGCGGTCGATCGTGGTCGAGACGCCGGCTCCGGCGGTGGGACGACGTCGGCGGGCGGTGCCACGGGGAGCAGCGGGACCAGCGGTCGCGACGGGAGCAGCGGCGGAGGCGGCAGTAGCGGGAGCTCCGCGGGAACCGGCAACGCGGGCGAGGGCGGTGCGGCCGGCGGTTCCGCGGCCGGTGTGCTGACGGAGCACGCCGCGTGCGTCACGTACCTGAACGCGGAGTGCAATCGCCAGTCCGAGTGCGCGGGAGGACCGGTGCTCGACGACCCGTGTCCGGGCGCCACGCGAAAGTGCCCCGACTACTTCTTCTCGTCGGGGACCACGCGCACGGTCGAGGGCATGCTCGCGTGCGCGGAGACGTGGAAGACGTACCCCTGCGAGAAGTTCTTTGCGGACGAGTTTCCGCCGTGCGCGTCGAACGGGACGCTGCCCGCGGGCAGCGTCTGCCTCTTCGGCTCCCAGTGCGCGAGCGGCATCTGCCTCCTCCGCGGCACGACGCCGCCCGGGCATCCCGACTGCGGGTACTGCATCACCGCGGCAAAGGAAGGGGACCCGTGCAACTACACGACGGGCCCTGGCTGCGATCTCGGGCTCGAGTGCGATCAAGGGACGGACCGGTGCGTCACGCGAATCCCGTTCGGCCTGCCCATCGGCACTCCGTGTGAGCGCTACGGCCAGTGCAAGGACGGCGCGATCTGCATCGCCGGGACGTGCCAGATCCCTCCGCCCATCGGCGCCGACTGCTCCCCCGAGTCCTACTGCGCTCGAGACGCGTACTGCGCCACGGACTCGAAGTGCACGGCTCTCCCGTCCGTCGGCATGCCCTGCGGCCTCGGCCGCGGCAGCGTCGAACCGTTCGCCTGCACGCCGGACGCTTTCTGCGACGCGAGCGCCGCCGGCGGCCCCACGTGTGCGCTTCGCCTCGCCGGAGGTGCCCCGTGCACGTTCGAGGACGGCACCGAAGCGGGAGATCGCTGCGCGGCGGGCTTTGCCTGCGTTTGCGAGGACGCCTCTTGCGCCGCAGCGACGTGCATCGAGAACGTCCAGGAGGGCGCGGCATGCGGTGCCCCGAACACGCGGTGCATCCCCGGCACGATCTGCCAGGGGGGCGTCTGCGTGAGCGCGTCTCAGGAGCTCTACGCGGCCGCGTGCGAGTGATCGCGTTTCGCGGCCGCCTCACGTAGGATGCCGGCGTCATGCCCCTCGCTCCGTGTCCGGGCTGCTCGCGCCACGTCCGCACGACGGAAACCGCCTGTCCGTTCTGCGACGGTGATCTCCGGCAGGCATTCTCCGCCTGGGCTCCGCCGCGGCTTCCCACCGAGCGCCTGAGCCGCGCGGCGCTCGCGGCGTTCGCGGCGAGCTCGTTCTCGGCCGCGGCGTGCAGCACGAAGACCACGGAGAACGCCGCGCCGTCTGCGGCGCCGGTCGCGGCGCCGGCCGTCCCCGCACCGAACTCGCCGCCGATCGCTTCCTCGGAGCCCGCGCCGACGCCTGCCGCGCCGGCGAGCGCCAGCTCCACCCCGGTACAGAAGTCCGCGACCGACGCCGAACGGCGCAAGGTGCTCGCCATGCTGAACGCACTGCCGAGCGCGACGACCTCGGTTCCGCCGGGGATTCCGCTCGGCCCGGGCATGGCCGCGTACGGGGGACCTCCACCCGGACAGTCCGGGATCACGCTCGGAACGCCGGGCGCCGCCTACGGCGCTCCACCGCCCTCGGTCGGGCCGGTCGGGAAGGTCACCGTCGGCGCCCTCGGCGGGAGCGGCGCGACGGACGTGCCGAACGCCGAGCGCGTCTTCGCGGGCATGCGGGCCGGCTTCCGGAACTGCTATCGGCACGCGCTGAACAACGACCCTTCGATCCACGGCACCGCGCGGCTGAGCGTCATCGTGACGGCAGCGGGAGCGGTGAAGTCGGCATCGCTCTCCCCGACGACGTCTCCGAGCGCGGACGTGGCGAGTTGCGTCGTGGCCCGCGCCCGCGCCGCGCAGTTCGATCCCACGGCGAGCGGCGGAGAGGCGACGATCGTCACTTCCGTCCAGTTCGCGCCGGAATAGCCGGGCCTGACGAGGTTCCTCTCGCTCGGCGCCTACGGACTCTTCACCAGCGCGCTGTTTCGGGCGCGGACCGAGCCCGCGGGCGGCGGCCTCGCGCTCAGTCTCCTGCTGCGGCTCCGGGAGCTCGGCGCGGCTCTCTCCCGTGTTCGCGGACCTGACGGGACTGTCACCGATGTTCGTGCTGGTCGGCGGCGACGAGCTGCTCCTCGACGATGCGGTTCGAGTCGCGAGGAACGGCGAGCGCGACGGCGTGGAGGTCCGGCTCGTCGTCGGGGAGGGGATGCAGCACGACTATCCGCTGACGCTGCCGTGGCTCCCGGAGAGCCGCGCGGCGTTCACGGAGCTGGTCGGGTTCGTGGAGGGACTCGGAACGCGCGCGTGACGGGCGAGAAACGCGCGCGCGTGAAGGGCTGAACGCCGAGCGACGTGCGCCGGCGGGACGCCGGGCCGAGCGACCGCATCTCCGTGCCCGCAGCGAGTGCGCGGCCCGCGCATTCATTGCGCCGCCGGAAGCGCCGAAGGCGCACGATTCCCGACATTTTTCTCGCGGTTCCCGTTGGCCCGGACCGTGCTCTCAGCCGCGTCGGAGGTTCGAGAGCAGATGTCGACCAAGGAATCCCAGAAGGCCCTGAAGGAAGCGATCGAAGAGCTGTCTGCGGCGAGAGAGACCGCGAAGCTGAAAGCCCATCTCTTCTCCCTGGACGCGAAGCGTGCCTGGGAGGACCTGGAGCGAGAGTTCACGGACCTGCGACAGAAGATCGAAGCCCAGGGCGAGCAGGTCGTGGAAACCTCCGCTGCGTCGGCGCGAGATCTCGCGCGGTCCATCCGAAAGCTCGTCGAAAAGCAATTGTGAAGCGCCCCGCATCCGGAAGCGGGAGTGGTCGGCCGCCGGACGTCGGGTTTCAGCCGCCGTCCGACGGCCCGCTGCAGGAGGCGGCGCCGCACGGATCAGACTCCGATCGCGATGCGCGCGGGCATCATATGTTGAGCTGGACTAGTCGCACCGGCACGGGCAGGCGACCATGCCGCTCTCGTCCGCGCAGTCCGCGTAGGCGTTTCGGTGGCGACACTCCGCGAGGCACGCCGCTCGATCCTTCTTGTCGGCGGGTTCGGCGGCGCGCGCCGAACCCGGCACGCCGAGCTCCCAGACGTCCAGTAAGTCGTCCGGGCCGCCGGCTGCCACGTAGTGCCCGTCCGGGCTCACGCCGAGCGCGCTCACGTTCTTCCTGAACGGCGCGAGATCGAAGAGGCGCTCGCCTCGCGGAAAGTCCCAGAGCTTCACGTGCCCTTCCGCGGTCCCGACGGCGAGGAGGCGATCGTCCGCGGAGAGCGCGATCGAAGGCGCGAGGGAGCTACCGACCGGGAGCGCGCGAACGAGCTTTCCCGTGCCGGCGTCCCAGCTTCCGACCGTCGCGCCGTCGGCGTTTTCCCACGTCGTGACGAGCGAGGCGTCGTTCGTCGTGAACCGGGCGCTCCAGACGGCGCCGGTCGACAGCGGGACCTTCACGATCGGCTTCGTCGTCGTCAGATCCCAGACCAGGAGCAAGCCGTCGTCCGCCCGAGAGAGGAGCCAGTCGTGCGCCCGGGCGAACGCGACGCTGCGGACGCTCCCGCCGTGACCGGCGAGCTCGATCCGTGCGGTTTCATCGCCCAGATCCGCGACCACGATGTGGCCGTTCGCGCCGCCCATCGCGAGCCGGCGGCCGTCCTTCGAGTACGCCACGCTGACCACGCCGCCCTCGGGTCCGACGACCGTCGCGACGCGCTTGCCGGTCTTGGGGTCCCACGTCTTCGCGGTGCCGTCGAAGCTGCCGGACGCGAGCTCTCCGCCGTCCGGGCGGAACGCGACGCTGGAGACCGCGTCCCGGTGATCCTTGAACGTGTGCCTCAGCTTTCCCGCTACCGTCGACCAGAGTCGGACTCGCTTGTCGGCGCATCCGGTCGCGATCCATTGCCCCGTCGGATCGAACGCGAGGGAGAAGATGTCTCCTTCGTGACGGAGCACGTGGAGCAGTTTCGGCGCGCCGAGCGAGAGCGGCTCGGGGGTGGGGGACCGGGGCGGCGGAGTCGGCGGGGACGCGGTCGCGGCAGCGGCTTCCGGCTCCGGCGCGCGTGTCGCAGGCGGTGGTGGCGCGCCGGCGCGCTCCGGCGAGGCGGGCTCGGCCGCACGGGGAGGCGAGCCGCACGCCGCGACGAGCAGGGCGCAGAGGACGATGGCCCCCGGCGCCGGTCGTCGCTCGACCGACGGCTTCGGGGAAGGCGCTCTCGATGAGCGCGATGAGGCGGGCTCGTGAGGCGTCATCGCGGCCGAAACGTTCCTGCCGCCGTCCGCTGCTCGAGCCGAGCGCTCATGGCGTTCCAGTACTACGAGGGGCCTCGGCGCGTCGAGCCGGCGGCTCGCGAGAGGGACCGCGTTCGTCAGGGGCCTCGCTTCCGCGTCCCTCGCCGGTCGTCTCCCCTCAGTTCCCCAGCTGCACCGCCTGGATCTCCGCCTGCGTGAGCACGCGCTCGTAGATTCGGAGGTCGTCCACCTTGCCGCTCCACGGCGATTCGGCCCCGTTCGCCTCGGCGCCGATGCGGAGTTCGGCGGTGTTCGCGGGGCGCGCGGGGGCGCCGGAACCGAAGGTCTGCGTCACGGTCATGACGGCGCCGTTCTTGTAGAAGATGGGGGCGGAGCCGGCGTCGTACGTGACCGCGAAGTGCGTCCACGTGTTCACGGCGAGGTTGAAGTTCGTGGTTTCCCAGACGTACCAGGTTCCGGCCACGTTGAAGGAGAAGCGCATCTCGTCCGAGTTCAGGGCGCGGTCGACCTCGAAGGGGGCGCGGTTCGATTGCGCGTTGTCGCGCTTGGAGACGAGGTTTCGCGCGGGGCTCGTGCCGCCGCTCGTGGTCGTCGTGATCCAGGCGGTGATGGTGATGGGGCCCGTTCCCGGCGCCACGTTGCCGATGGCGACGTAGTCGTTGGAACCGTCGAAGGTGAGCGCGCCGCCGAGCTGGCCGGCGACCCACGGCGACGCGGGGAAATTGACCAGCGTGCCGGTCCGGGCGTTCCCGGACCAGTCCGCCGCGGTGGTTCCGCTCGCTTCGTTCAGCGCCCAGCGCGCCCACGGACACGCGGGGCACGTGGAACCGCAGTCCACACCGGTCTCCGCGCCGCTCTTCACGCCGTCCGTGCAGGTGCCGCAGACGCTCCCGGTGACCTCGCAGCCGTTCGCCGCGGTGCCGTCACAGTCGAGGGTGCCGCCTGCGCACGCCGCGCAGGTGCTGCCCGTGCACGTCTGGCTGGTGGTGCACGCGGCCGTGGGGCAGGTCGCGCCGCAGCTGGAGTCGAGCGTGGTGGTCGTCTCGCAGCCGTTCGCCGGCGAACCGTCGCAGTCGAGCGTGCCGCTCCCGCAAGGCACGCACGCTCCCGCGGAGCAGATCTGGCTGTTCGCCGTGCACGCGGTGGGCGCGCCCCACGTCCCGGTCGCCGAGCAGGTCTCCGTCGAATTGCCGACGCACTGCTTGGTCCCCGGCACGCAGACGCCGGCGCACGCCCCGCCCACGCAGGCGGACGCCACGCAGGGGCTGCCCGCGCTCCATTGGCCGCTCGCGGAGCAGGTCTGCACGTCGTTGTTCGAGCACTGCTTGGTGGCCGGCGTGCAGACGCCCGTGCACGCGCCGGTCACGCAGGCTTGATTGGAACACGGAGCGCCGTCGACCCACGTGCCGGTCCCGTCGCAGGATTGTGGCGTCTGACCGTTGCACTGCAGCGCCCCCGGACTGCAGGTGCCGGAGCACGAGCCGCCGCTGCACACGTTCGCGCAGGCCGTTCCGTCTTGCCAGGCTCCGTTCGCGTCACACGTCCGTGGGACGAGCCCATTGCAACTCTTGGAGCCGGGCGTGCAGACGCCGGTGCAGGCCCCTCCGACGCAGGCCTGGCCGGTGCACGCCACCTCGGCTCCCCACTGGCCCGCGCTGCTGCAGGTCTGGACGCCGTTGTTCGAGCACTGCTTCGCGCCGGGCGTGCAGATGCCGACGCACGCCCCGCCCTGACACGCCGAATTCGTGCACAGGACGCCCGTGCCCCACGTGCCGTTGGACGCGCACGTTTGCACGGCGTTGCCGGAGCACTGCGTGGCTCCGGGCGCGCAGGTGCCGGTGCAGGTCCCGCTGACGCAGGCCTGGTTCGAACACGCCGTGCCGTTCGACCAGGTGCCGGTCGCGTCGCAGGTCTGCGGCGTCTGGCCGTTGCACTGCTTCGAGCCCGGGCTGCACGTCCCCGAGCACGCGCCGCCGCTGCAGACGTTCGGGCACGTCGTCCCGTCTTGCCAGGTGCCGCTGGCGTCGCACGTCCGCGTCGTGAGGCCGCTGCACCCGGTGGTGCCCGGAGTGCACACGCCCACGCACGCGCCCGCGACGCAGGCCTGGTTCGTGCAAGAGACGGCGCTGCCCCATTGCCCCGCGGCGGAGCACGTCTGCACGCCGTTGCCGGAGCACTGCGTCGTCCCCGGCGCGCACACTCCGGAGCAGATCCCGGAGACGCACGCCGTGGCGACGCAGGCCGTCGGCGTTCCCCACTGTCCGTTGGAGCCGCACGTCTGCACGCCGTTGCCCGAGCACTGCCTGTCGCCCGGGGCGCACACGCCGGTGCACGTTCCCGAGACGCAGGCCTGGCTCGAGCACGCCGCTCCATTCACCCAGCTACCGGTCGCATCGCAGGTCTGCGGCGTCTGGCCGTTGCACTGCTTCGCGCCGGGGCTGCAGGTCCCCGAGCACGCGCCGCCGCTACAGACGTTCTGACACGGAGTGCCGTTCTGCCAGACTCCGCTCGCGTCGCAGGTCTGCGGCGTGAGACCACTGCACCCGGTGGTGCCCGGCGTGCAGGTCCCGGTGCACGCACCCGCGACGCAAGCCTGATTCGTGCACGTCGACGGAGCGCTCCACTGGCCCACGGCGCTGCACGTCTGCACGCCGTTGTTCACGCACTGCTTGCTGTTCGGCGCACAGATCCCCGTGCAGCTCCCGTTGACGCACGCGGAGGCGGCGCAGCCGACTGCGGCGCCCCACTGCCCGTTCGCCCCGCACGTCTGCACGCCGTTGCCGGAGCACTGCTTCGCGCCGGGCGTACAGACGCCGGTGCACGCGCCGGAGACGCACGCCTGGTTCGTGCACGTGGCGCCGTTCACCCAGGTCCCCGTCGCGTCACAGGTCTGCGTCACGAAGCCGTTGCACTGCTTCGAGCCCGGGCTGCACGTCCCGGAGCACGCCCCACCGCTGCACACGTTCGTGCAGACGGTGCCGTTCTGCCAGACTCCGTTCGAGTCGCAGGTCTGCGGTGTTAGGTTCTGGCATTGCTTCGTGCCCGGAGTGCAGAAGCCGGTACACACGCCGCCGACGCACGCCTGGTTCGAACAGGGCGTCGCTGTCCCCCACTGACCGTTCGCGGAACACGTCTGCGCGCCGTTCGTGGAGCACTGCGTGGCGCCCGGCACGCAGACCCCCGTGCAAGCGTCCGTCACGCACGCGGAGGAGGCGCAGGGCACCGCCGTCCCCCACTGACCGTTCGTGTTGCAGGTCTGGAGGCCGTTGCCCGAGCAGATCTTCGCGCCCGGCGTGCACACGCCGGTGCAGATCCCGGCGACGCACGCCTGGCCCGAGCAGGTCGTGCCGTCCCTCCAGGTGCCCGTCGCATCGCAGCTCTGCGTCACGAAGCCGTTGCACTGAGTCGCGCCGGGCGTGCACGTCCCCGAGCAGGCGCCGCCGCTGCAGATGCTGGTGCACACGGTTCCGGTCTGCCACGCGCCCTCCGCGTCGCAGGTTTGCGGCGCGAGCTGATGGCACTGCTTCGTGCCGGGCGTGCAGCTTCCCACGCAGGCGTCCGTGACGCAGGCCTGGCCGACGCAGGGAACGAGGGGGCCCCACTGCCCGCTCGCGCCGCAAGTCTGGAGCGAGTCACCCACGCATTGCTTCGAGAGCGGGGTGCACACGCCGGCGCACGCCCCGGCGACGCACGCCTGGTTCACGCAGACGGAAGGCGTCCCCCAGTGCCCGTTTTCGTCGCAGACTTGCACCGCGTTCGCGGAGCATTGCGTCGTCCCCGGCGTGCAGTCGCCGGAGCACACGCCGTCCACGCACGCCTGGCCGGCGCAGGTCCGTCCGTCCTGCCACGACGCCGTCGCATCGCATAGTTGCTCGGCGTTTCCGTTGCATTTCCGCGCGCCCGGCGTGCACGTTCCGGAACACGCGCCGCCGCTGCAGGATCCGGAGCACGTGCTGTTCGAGGTCCAGTTGCCGCCGTCGTCGCAGAGCACGGGGACGAGGCCCTCGCACTTTCCGGTACCCGGCACGCACTCTCCCGTGCACGCGCCGTCCTGGCACACGAAGGGACACGTCTCGAGACGCGTCGTTGCGAGGTGATCGACGCTGCAGACGATCGCGTCGTTCCCTCGGCACATCCGTGCGCCGGCCACCGCTCCGTCGCAGCTCGCGACGGCGGGCTTGCAGGTTCCCTCGTCGGGGCCCGGCGTGGTGTCGCAGTTCTGACCGGCCTCGCACGTGCCGTTCGCCGTCCACACTCCGTTCGAGCAGATGAGCTGGCCTCGTTGCGCGTGGCCCGCGCACGCGGCCGCATTTTCCGGCGAGCACGGATCGCCTTCCTGGCCCACCGCGCCGGGATCCGGCGGACCGGCGTCCGCGCCGACGGCGCCCGCGCCGCCGTCGGAAGTCGCGACGCCTCCGGTGCCGCGACCGCCGGCCGATGCGGCGTCGGGACCTGCGCCAGTCGCACCGCCGCTCGTTCCCGCGCTTCCGCCCACGGAACCGTCGAATGCCGACCCATCGCCTGCTCGCGACGCACCGGCGTCCCAGACCGGGCCGCCCGCATCATCGCCCAGGCTCGTCGCCGTGCATCCGAAACACAGCGCGGCGAGCCCGAGCACCGTGCGCCCCGAACGGGAAAGACCCATCCTGGAACGGTAGTGCGAAATTTGGTCCGACGGGCCGGGATTCGGCTTCGTCTCGCGCTGCATGAGCCAGCCGCGTGTGTGTGGCGCGCGCACATGCGTGCCCGTGCCCGGCGCCTTCGACCTCGGCGTGGAGCTCGGGTCGCGGGGTTTTCGGGCGCCAGGGAGACGTCGCTGACGAACTCGGTTCCGTGGATTTCGCCTTGCCTTTTGGGGGCCTCCGCTCGACAGAGACCCGACGAGGGCGCGTGCGCGAGATCGACGACAGCACGGATTTTCACGAGACCGAAATCGGCATCGGAGAAGAGATTTCCATCACTCTCCACGGCGCATCCGGGAGCGGATACGGCTGGGCCGTGCGGAGCTCGGGCGCCCCGATCGTCGCCGTGGACGCAAGCTCCGCGCCCCCCGGGGAGCGCAAGCCCGGCTCGCCCCGCCGCTGGGTGTTTCGGTGTCGCGGCGAGCAAGCCGGAACCACGACGGTGGAGCTCGTCTATCGGCGCGCGTGGGATTCGGAAGCGCCGCCCCGGAAGACGTTCACGCTCCGGGTGACCGTCCTCGGAGGCGGCGCGCCAGGTCACACGGCGACCTGACCGACCTTCCAGAAGTCGTCCGACAGGTCGTGATCCAGGAGGTACGCGTACGGCATCGTGAAGTAGCCGCCCATGCCCCAGTCGGCTGCCCACGAATTGCGGACGATGAATCGCTGGGCGGCGTCGTCGTAGCCGACCGCGAGCACGGCGTGACCGCCCACGACTTCCTCGTTCGGCCCCGGCATCTGCAGGATGCCCGATTTCGCCACGGCCTCGCCTTCGAAGCTCTCGTAAACCGTGAAGCCGAACACGAACGGATACCCCGAGGCGAGGCATCCTTTGAACTGGTTCAGCGTGCGCGGGATGCGATGGTAGGAGGTGACCTTGTGCTTGGCGGCTGCTGCGTACGCGGCCGACGACGGCTCCTTCTGGAAATCCCCCGGGTCCTTGTCGCTGTAGGGCCACTGCGTCTCCGGCGGCGCGCCGAGCTTGTGGACGCTCTTGATGCCGTCACGGATCTGCGCGCCGGAGTCTTGCCCGATGCTCCCCTCGATCTTGCGCTCGGAGTAGTAGATGAAGAGGCGTGAAGGCGTGAACACGGTCGCCTTCTGCTTCATGAGGTCGAACTCCATCGCGCAGGCGATCGCGTTCGCGGTGCAGCTTCCGAGCTGGCCCTGGTCGTAGATGTGCTTCGGACAATGCGGGCGCAGGTCCACGTTGGGAGGCAGCGCGCGCATCGAGACGACCGGCGCCGAGTACACTTGGTCTCGATGATCGGGGAGATCTGGCGTCCATCCGTACCACTTCGTGGATCTACCTTTGACCATGTTTCATTTCCTTCCGCGACTGACGGGTCGGCGCGACCGGAACCGGAACCAATCCCCCCCGGAGCGCGCGCCCTCGGAGGGAGCATCAAGCCATGTGCCTCCACTCGCGACAAGGGCGATGAGAACTCGGGTCGTAGTGATGATTCCTAACGAACTTCGGCCTTCAGGACAGACGATGAAACTGCGATGGAGGTCAATGCTCCGTGATCGAGGGCCAATGCGGAGGAACGCGCGCGGTGGCTTTCGGAGCAGTCGGGATGACTACGAAACCGTTTCGAGCTGGATCGTCCCGGTGCCGGAGCGGGCGCCGACCCCTCATTCCACGAATTCGGTGAGTAGCGGGTACGTGGTGAGGTCGATGGGGGCTCCCGGAAGCACGTAGTGCACGCCGTCGCTGCGGGTGACCGGCTGGCAGATCGACGAATCATTCAACGCGTAGAGGTCCCCCAGCCACTCTTCGCCCAGCTCGAAGTACTCGGGCGCTCCATCGCCGTCTGCGTCGAGGATGCCGATGGTGGCAGGCTCCTCCGGAGCCGACGCCGTTCCCGGGCAGGCCGCGCCTGCGACGCCGTGCCCCTCCTGATACGGGACGCCCCACGAGAGCAGGGACACGCTGCAACTCGAGTCGGTGAATGCCCCGGATTGCTGCGCCGTGGCCCCGTAGTAGGTCGGGGTGCAGCGCACGTCGTCTCCGCGGCGCACCAGGCAGTCGCCGCCGGTGCCGGTGTCGACGAAATATCCGTTCGCGCTGAGCGCCACGCCCGCCGCTCCCCAGCGCCGAACCTTGACGCGCCCGGTGCCGAGGTCGACGTCTTCCGCGGCCGGAAACACGTCGAGCGGCTGCTCGGCGTAGTGGTAAAGGACGTGGTCCTCGTAGGGCACGGGCACGCACTCGCCCGCCTGGAGCATGTACCCGGCCCCGTCGACGCGCTCTCCCACGGAGAACAGGTGCGCGTCGGTGCAATCCGCGGGATCGTCGCTGTAGACGATGTCGGGCGTGTCACACGTCGTGTAGGCGACGTCGTCCGTGCACCCGGCATCCGCGAAGTACCGACCCGTCCGCCACCCGACGTGCGTGTTCGGCACGCAGCGCTGATCGCCGCTCCGAGAGGAGAAGCTCGCACAATCTGCCTGCCGGGAGAGGTCGCGGACGTTCACCGTCTGCCACGAACCGTCGTCGGCTTCGCGTACGACGGACGCGAGCCCGCCGGCGGACGCGCCCGTCGTCTCGTGCCCGGCCACGAACCGATCCGGGGCGACCACTTCGACGGACACGGGGGGAACCTCCACTGGGTAAGGCAGCACGCTGCAGTTCCCTCCGAAGTCGCGGGAGTAGAGCGTCGTTGCGGACGACGGCCCCGTCACGCGCCCCGCTCGGACCCCCCAGGTCGGGCACACCCCTGCCGACTCCGGTCCGAGGAAGTCGAAGGTGAGCCACTCGACGTTCGCGTCCTCGCTCGTCGGCGGGGCCGTCAGAACCGGCTTCTCACAGGCGGCATCCTCGAAGGCGACGCTGTCCTGGTGCCCCGGCAGGCAGCGCGTGACCCCGTCACTCGCCTCGACGAACGAACATGCCTGTCCCGTGGCGGTGTCCACCCACTCCTCGATCGAACGCGCCCCGCCCCCCGCGTCGAGCACGCGAGCTCGCAACCGGGACCCACTCTGCCATTCCGGCGCGCTCTCGGGATCCGGCGTCACCTTCCCGCACCCCGGGACGAAGGAGAGTACCAGAGCCGCCGCCACGGCCCGCTTCGGGGGGAAACTGCCCTGCATGGAAGGGCATACGTTCGGGAGCGGCCGGCGTTTCGAAAGGCGCCGCGGGCAACACGCGGACGTCGTGATGCGCCGTTCACGTCCGACGTCGCCGCGCTCACGACGAGACGCGGTGACTCAGGGCGTCCAGCAGGGCCCGCCACCACTCGGCGAAGCGGAGCTGGAAGACCGAGAGCGGGAAACCGTGGCGCGCGGCGTGACGCTCGGGGATCGAGTCCCAGCCGAAGTGTTCGACGGTGACCCGCGTCTCCCGGCCGACTTCGTCGAACCGGACGTGCAGCTCGGTATTCTGATCGGGGGCGAAGCTCTCGTGCCGCCAGGTCAGGACGAGGCGGCGCGGCGGGTCCCAGACGCGCACGTCCCCGACGACGAATACCGTGCCGTCCCGGTAGGTCTCGATCAGGCGGCCGTCCGGACCGGGCTCGAAGGAGAGCACGCCGTCACGGCCGCGGCTGAACTGGAACAGGCCATTGGGCCTCCACCACTCTCCGATCTCCTCGGTGAATGCGGCGAATGCCCGCGCCGGAGAGGCTTTCACCCGAGTCGCCACGAGGACGCGTGAAGCCGGAGTCATGGCGTCACGGCTTTCGCTCCAGGTGTTCGGCGAAGGCGGCCAGCTGCTCGGACCAGCCGCGCTCGGCGGCGGCGAGCCACGCGCGAAGATCCGCCATCGCCGCCGATCGTAGGGAGTAGATGCGCACGCGTGTATCGTGGGCCGGGTGCGCCTCGGTGACCAGGCCGCGAGCACGCAAGATGCGCAGGTGCTTGCTCATCACCGAGGGCGAGACCCGGACGGCGCGGGCGAGCTCGCCCGCACTCCGGGGATGGAGCGCGAGCAACTCGACCGCCCGGCGTCGGGCGGGATCGGCGAGCGCTGCGAACGCGTCGTCGATCCGTTTGGCCCGGGCGGTCATCGCCAGGTCTTGGAGGTGATCGGCTGACCGAGCGCCGCCTCTGCCTCCGCGCGCGACACGTCCCGCACGTGCACCGCGAACGTCCACCGATGGCCTTCGAGGTCCGAGGCGCGGTACGTGCGGTCACCGTAGAACTGATCCTCGGGTTCGGCGGTGATCGATGCGCCCGCGGCGCGCGCCCGCTCGCAGTGTGCGTCCAGGTCCCCCTCGAGCAGGACGTGAACGTTCTGCGTGTTGGCGCCGCCGAGGCTTCGAGGGCTCTTCACCCAGTCGGCCCACTGCCCCCCGATCATGATGCGCCCGTGCCCGCCGACGCTCATCTCGTAGTGGCACATGTCCGGGGCCTCCGGGGGCCCGTCGATCGCCATCGTGGTCTCGAACCCGAAGGCGCGCTCCAGCCACGCCAGCGCGGCCCTGGGATCCTGGTAGTGAACGCTCGACACGAAGGTCGGAGTTTCCATGGGGTTCCTTTCCGGTACGGAAGATAGTTTCCAAAATAGGAAAATATTTGACGGGTGGCAAGCGAAACGAGCCGTCCACGCGTCGGAGCGCCCCGGGTCAGGCCGGGCGACGTGGTCGCCGGTGCGCGGCGCCGCCTGGACGGATCCCCCTTTCGCCCCGCGACGCGCGCGTGAGACAGTCGCGAGGCGCTCACCTTGAATCGCTTCGCCTTCGCTCTGATGCTCGTCGGCTGTTCCTCCGGACCGCCCGCGGACGACCGCACGTGCCTGACCCGTCCGGACCGGCGCACCGTGTGTGGACCGCCGGCGGTCACCCTCGCTGCGAACGACGCGAAGGGCTTCGTCGTCGATGGATCCATCGACGGCAAGCCTGCGCATCTCCTCGTCGACACCGGCGCGGAGCGAACGGTGCTCTCCGCGAAGCTGCTCGGCGCGGAGGACCAGAGCGGCGTGATCTCCACGTTCTGCGCGGGAGACGTGTGCTTCCGGGAGTCCGTCTGGGCCTGGGACACCCTGTTTTCGAGCGACGACCCCGACGGGTACAACGGGTTCATCGGCATGAGCACGCTCGCCGATCTCGTCGTCGGGGTGGAGCCCGGCGACCCGACGCGAATCGAGCTCCAGGCGCGCGGGGATGCCTGCTCCGGGACGGCAGTCGATCTCGACTACACGGATCGGGGGATCCCGCTCGGTGCGGGGGCCATCGACGGCGAGGCCGTCACGCCGCTTCCCATCGATTCCGGGAGCCTCTACACGACGATCGGCGGCGCGCACGCCGCGAGCCTCTCCACGGAAACCGAGGACGTGTCGGACGCGACCCTCTGCACGGTGAACGGCTGTGACACCCGGGTGAGCGTCGGAACCTTCACCGGCCAGTTCTGCCTGTTCGATCGGTGCCCGAGCTCCGTGCCCGTGAAGTATCCGGTGGCAGACGTCGTCGGTGCGTCCTTCCTGAAGCAGTTCCGGCTGGATTTCGACTTTCCGAATCATCGCCTCGTCTTCTGCGACGAGTGACGGCGGACGTGCGCGCGGGGACGCCTCGCGCGAGCCGCTGGACCGTTCCGACGCGCGGTAGCGGGTCGGTGTGGCAGGAAGGACGGCGCCCGACTCAGGTCGCGACCTTCCGGGCCGCCCGCCAGGCTTCGGGTGACGTTCCCGTCCATCGCTTGAAGGCGTGGTGAAACGCGCTCGGTTCCGCGTAACCGAGGAGCCACGACAGCTCGGCGATCGCGGTGCCGTTCTCCAGGAAGTAGAGGGCCTGCTGCCTCCGGACCCGATCGAGCTCGGCTTGAAGTGAGGTGCCTTCGTCCTGGAGACGCCGCTGGAGGGTGCGCGGGCTCATGTGGAGTTTCGGGGCGAGATCGGCCGCTTTCACCCCGCCGTCGGGGAGCTGCCTCCGGATGAGCCGGCGGAGGCGATCGACCAGGCGCTCGGCGGCGCCCGGCAGCTCGGAGAGCTTCTCGCTCGCGTGACGCTCGAAGAACGCGCAGAGCATCGCGTTCGCGTCCGGGATGGGTACGTCCAGCATGCTCCGCGCGAAGCGCACCTCGTCGTGGGCCGCGGAGAACTCCACCGGGAGCTTCAGCACCGACTCGTACCGGGACGGATCGTTCGGCCTCGTGTGACGAAAATGACAGCTCTCGAACGCGACGCCCGGCACGAACCGGGGCGTGTTCACGGCGAAGTCGCAGATCGCCGCCTGCGCCATCAGCACGTGGGCGGGCCGGAACGGACCGAACGGGTCGTAGGTCATCCGCACGCGCTCACCGTCGACGCGGAGGTCGATCCGCTCGCCTTCGTTCCAGATGCGCTGGTAGCGGAGCATGCGACCGAGCGCGTCGCCGAACGTGGCGCTCGTGATGAACAGGAAGCCGAGGACGTCCAGGGCGTCGACCTCGAGCCCGAGGGGCATCTCGAGCCCGATCGCCGGGTCGCCCGTCGCCTGGCCGATGGCCTCGACGAGGTCGTAGAGGCACGCGAGGGGGATGCGACCATCGGGGTCGCCGAGAGCGGCTTCCCCGAGCCCCGTCGCGTCGAGGAGATCCGCGCGGCGCACGCCCCGCCTGGCCCCGAAATCGAGGAAGAGGTGCGCGATCCGCGCCCAGGCGGTCGGGCCGTTCGGCTTCCCGTTCTGGGTCATGGCGAGGCGTGGCGGAGTCTATCAGCCCTCCTGGCGCGGTTCATCAGTGCACGCCGACGATTGCCCCCAAGACTGGGTGAAGATGAAACGCTTCGCTCCCGCCACGGCCCTCCTCGCCCTCTCCGTCGTCCTCGGTCCCGCCCGGGCAGCCCGCGGCGCGGAGTCGCTCTCCGAGCTCGTCGGCCGCGCCGACCGCGTCCTCCGCGGCAAGACGACGGCGGCGGTGCTCGACATGCACGTCCACACGAAGAGCTTCGACCGCACCTACGGCATCGTCTTCTTCGGCGACGACCGCGGCGGGACGAGCCGCGCGCTGGTGAAGATCCTCGGGCCCGCCCGCTTTCGTGGACACGGCACGTTGAAGACGGGCGGAAAGCTCTTCCTCTACGACCCGTCCACCGACCGCGTCACCGTCCTCTCGAGCTCGATGCTCGGTGACGACTGGATGGGAAGCCACTTCACGAACGACGACCTGGTGAAGGAGACGGACCTCGCGAAGGACTACAGGCCCAAGCTGCTGAAGGAGTGGACCGCCCCCGAGGGCGAAAAGCCGGCGACCCACTATCGCATCCGGCTGGATCCGACGCCGGAAGCCAAGGTCTCGTGGGATCACCTGATCCTCACGCTCTACCAGCAGGGGGACGCGGTCATCCCGACCGAAGAGGAGTACTTCCGCCGCGCGGCCGACGAACGGGCCGAGCGGACCTTGACCTTCACCGACGTGAAGGACGTCGGCGGCAGGACGGCGCCGACCCGGCTCACGATGCACGTCGCCTCGAAGGCCGGAGAGTTCACGGAGATTCACTACACGGAGATTCGCTTCGACGTGGACGTGCCTGCCGCCAAGTTCACCGAGCAGGGGCTCCGGAAGTGACGGTGGCGAGCCCCCTCCGGCTTCTGCTCTCCGTCTCGTTCCGGAACCTCGGGCGGAACCGGCGGCGAACGCTGATCGCCGGCACCGGGATCGCGCTCGGCGTCGGCATGTGCATCGCGAGCTTCGGCGTCATGGATGGCATGAGCGCCGACATGATCCGCTCGATCACCGACGCCGAGCTCGGGCACGTCCAGGTGCGCCCCCACGACTTCTCCGCGCCCCCTAAGCTCACGGAGACGTTCGACGGCGCGAGCGCGCTCGCTTCCGCCGCGGAGGCGACCCCCGGGGTGGAGGCCGCGAGCCCACGCGTGCGGGCATGGACGCTCGCCGCGAGCGAAACCGAATCGGTCGGGATGGAGCTCGTCGGCGTGATCCCGGACCGGGAAGCCCGCGTCACGCACCTCGACCGGCGGCTCACCGCGGGACGGTACCTGCCGGACGCGCCCGTGCGATGGCCCGAGGCTCGCCCGCTGTCCGCCGCGGAGCTCGCCCTCGACGCCGAGCTCACCCGGAAGGAAACGGCCCGCGCCGAGGCGGAGATCCTCGGTCTCGGAAGCGCCGCCGGGCCCGGGGCGGCAGAGTCGGGCGAGCGAACGGCGGAGGAGACGCAGGAGCTCCTTCGAAAGGTCGCGCCGGCCCCGGACGAGCCGCCGCCCGTCCTGCTCGGCCGGAAGCTCGCGAAGAAACTCCACGTCGTGCCCGGCGGCCGCGTCGAGGCGAGCGCGACCGATCGGTCCGGGAACCCCGTGAGCCTCGCGTTCCGGGTCGCGGGCGTCGTGGACACGTCGGATCCGACGCTCGACGGGGTTCGCGCGTACGGAAACCTCCGCGACGTGGAACGCTGGCTCGGGCTCGGCGAACGCGCACAGGAGCTCTCCATCCGCGTCCAGGATCCGGGGCGCGCGAGAGCAGTGGCGGCCCGACTCTCCGCGGCGCCCGTCTTCCACGGGCTCGACGTGAAGACGTGGCGCGAGCTCCGCCCGGACGTCGTCGCCATGCTCGAGACGAACGGCGCCCTCACGGCCATCATGGTCGTCATCATCTTCGCCATCGCCGCGATCGGCGTCGCGGACACGGTCCTGATGACGGTGTTCGAGCGGCGGCGCGAGCTCGGCGTGCTCACGGCGCTCGGCATGCGACCGCTTTCCATCGTGCTCATGGTGGCGACAGAGACGCTCCTTCTCGGTACGATCGCCGCCGTCGGCGGCCTCCTGCTCGGCGTGGGGGTGGACCTCTTGCTCGGCCGCCACGGCATCCCGCTCTCCGGGCTCGCCGGGTTCACCCTGGCGGGTGCGGCGGTGCCTCCCGTGCTCCACGCCTCGCTCACGGCGCGCGGAGCGCTCCTCCCCCTCGCCCTCATGGTGCCGACCGCGCTGCTCGCGGCGCTGTGGCCGGCGGTGGTCGCCGCGCGCACGCAGCCGGCCCTCGCGATGAAGGAGCGATGAGATGATCTTCCGGCTCGCGCTCAGGAACTCCTGGAGGAACGGCCGCCGCACGGCGCTCGCCGGCCTCGCCATCGCGACGAGCTTCGCGCTCCTCCTCGTCTTCCTCGGCTTCGGCGACGGCATCCACGAGAAGATGGCCGACATCGGCGTCCGCATGGGGCTCGGGGACGTCCTCGTGGAGGCGGAGGGCCACGACGACAGCTCGTCCCTCGACCACCTCGTCGCCGGGGCGGACGCCCTCCGCGCGGAGCTCCTCGCCGTCCCCGGCGTCGAGGAAGTCGCCGTCCGGCTCCGGACCGACGCGCTCATCACGGCGGGAGCGACGAGCGTGGGAGTCTCGGTGTCCGGCGTCGATCCCGAGGTGGAGCCCCGGATCTCCGCGATAGACACGCCTCGCTCGATGATCGCGGGGGCCGCGCTCTCGCCGGAGATCGGCCTCCGCCCGAAGAGCCAGCTTCCGCCCATCGTCATCGGGCGGGACCTCGCGCGGGCGCTCGGAGCCGGGGTCGGCGACCGGGTGACGCTCACTCTCCGCCCGGCGGGCGGCGGCGACACGGAGAGCGGAGCCTACGAGGTGCACGGCATCTTCGCGACGGGCGTCCGCGACGTGGACGCCTTCTGGACGGAGATCCCGCTCGCGGACGCGCGGCGCATCGTCGGCGCCGACGGTCGCGCGAGCGTCCTCTCCGTCTTCCTCGGAAGCATCTCGGACACGGCCGAGGCGGCCCCGCGCATCGCCCGCGCGCTCGAGGGCCGCGGCGTCGTGGTGCGGACCTGGATGCAAGCCGCGCCCGATCTCTACTCGTTCATCGTGGTCGACGAGGGGGGGCTCTACGCGATGATGGCCATCGTGTTCGTCGTGGTCGCGGCGGGCATCCTGAACACGCTCCTCATGAGCATCCTCGAGCGCACGCAGGAGTTCGGCGTGCTGCTCGCCCTCGGCGCCACCCCGAGCCGCGTCGTCGGCATCGTGCTCGGCGAGGCGCTCGTCCTCGGCCTCGTCTCGGGCGCCACGGGCCTCGCCGTCGGCCTCGCCGTGAACCACCACTTCGCCACCGTCGGCGTCGACCTCGGCGCCTTCCTCGACTCTTCCTACGAGACCAGTGGAGTCCTCATGCCCAAGCACGTCCTGTCGCACCTCTACCCCGAGAAGGTCTGGTGGAGCTCCGTGGTCATCCTCGGGCTCGTGATGGCCGGAGCTCTGTACCCCGCGCTACGCGCGGCGCGGCTCGAGCCGATGGAGGCGATCCGCCATGAATGAAGCTCAGGTGACCCCGGCGGTCGAGACGGCGGCGGTCCTGAAGGTGTACCCGCAGGGGGGCGCCGACGTGCGCGCGCTGAGCGACGTGACTCTCCGCATCGACCCGCGCGAGTTCGTCGTCCTCGCCGGGCCGTCGGGGTCGGGGAAGACCACGCTCCTGAACCTGATCGGGGCCCTGGATCGGCCGACGGCCGGGAGCATCCGGGTCGGCGGCCAGGATCTCGGGTCGCTCACGTCCGCGGAACGAGCCCGCGTGCGCCGCGACCACATCGGCTTCGTCTTCCAGGCCTACAATCTCCTCCCGGTCCTTTCGGCGCTCGAGAACGCAGCCCTCGTGCTCGAGCTCCAGGGGCTCTCCCGGAAGGAGTCGGAAGCTCGGGCCGCGAGCATGCTCCGGTCCGTCGGCCTCGGCGATCTGGTCGGTCGCCGTCCGAACGCGCTCTCCGGCGGGCAACAGCAGCGAGTCGCCGTGGCCCGGGCGATCGCCTCGGCCAGGACCCTGGTCCTCGCGGACGAGCCGACGGCGAACCTCGACTCGAAGAGCGCGGAATCCCTCCTCGAGCTGATGATGGAGCTGAATCAGGAGAGGGGACTCACGTTCGTCTTCAGCAGCCACGATCCGCGCGTCATCGCACGGGCCCGACGGGTGATCCGGCTGGAGGACGGCCGTGTCGTCGGAGACGAGCGAGTCCGGTGAAGGCGCGGCGCCTCGCGTTCTTCGCGGCGTTCCTCGTGGGCGCCGCGCTGTTCTCGGTGAACGCGGCGGCGGTCGTCCTCTCGGAAGACGCCCTCGAGGGCGACTCCCTCTCCGTCGGAGGGAGCGTCCGTCTGTACGACCTCGTGCTGTGGGGCGGTCCGCTCGCGTCGCCGCTCGCGCCGCCGGGCTCGAACCCGACGGAGCTCGCCGTCACCGCGCTCCGGCCGATGTTCGAGTGGAAGCGGAGCTCGGGCTTTTCCCTCGTCGTCCACGACGAGCTCGTCTCGACCGCGAGCACGACGGCCCTCGGCGCGTTCGGCGGCTCCCTCGCGCTCGGAAGGGCGAGCGCCGTGCCCGTGTGGCTGCCGCTCCAGTGGCAGGCGGTGGACGACCCCACTTACGCGCTCCGGGATCGCATCGACTGGGCGTACGCGCGCTACGCCGCGGGCGCCGTCACCGTGACCGCCGGCAGGCAGCCCGTCAGCATCGGCCGCGGCCAGATCTGGACGCCCGAGGACCTCATCGCGCCGTTCTCTCCTCTCCAGATCGACACGGAGTACAAGCCGGGTGCGGACGCGCTCCGCGTGGACGTCGCGACTTCCTCCGCGTTCAATCTCGTCGCGCTCGGTGCCGCGGCGAAGAACGATAACTCGTCGCTCCTCGCCCGTTTCGAGCTCGGGACGGACGCGCTCCGCATCGGCGCAATGGCAGGCAGCGTCCGGACGGACGTCGTGCTCGGCGCGGACCTCTTCGTCGATCTCGGGCACGGCAGCGATTTCCACGGCGCCGGCACGATCACGCGGGTGACTCGCGCGGAGCGGCGCCCGTGGGACCGCCGCGCGTTCTCGCGCGCCGTGGTCGGCGTGACGAGCGAGCTCTCGAGCACGCTCCACGTGACCGCCGAGGGCTACTTCAACGGCGCGGGCGCCCGCTCCCCGGAGCAGTACCTGGAGGAGCTCGGGGGCCCCCGGGTATCCCTGGGCGAGACGTACACGGCGGGCCGGCTCTACGCCGGAGCCGCCGCCGATTTCGCGCCGCATCCGCTCCTCCATCTCGAGCTCTCGGTCATCGCGAACCTCGAGGACCCGAGCGCCATCGTCGCTCCTTCGGCGCTCTACTCCGTGGCGGAGAACGTCTCCCTGATCGCCGGCGCGATGTTGGGCGTCGGCGAACGTCCGAGGTACGGAACGGGCGTCGTCCCGGCGAGCGAGTTCGGCTCCTACCCGGGCCTCGCTCACCTGGACGTGAAGCTCTGGTTCTAGAGGGGCTCCGTCATCGGTTCACGGGGGAACGTCCTCCTCGCCGTCACGCGTGAGGCGCCGTCGCTCGCCCCAGAGCAATCCACGATCTTCACCGCCGACCTCGCGATGCTTTCCTCGAGCGTGGAGGCGAGCGCCTGCTACCGCGTCCGGCGCCGTTCTCACACCGGGGCGACCGCCTCTACTGCGCGGTGGATCCAGAGGGACAGTTCTGGATGTTCGCGCGCCGGCTTCTCCGGGTCTCAGGGAACGTCGAAGCGATCGAGGTCCATCACCTTGGTCCAGGCTGCCACGAAGTCTCGGACGAACTTCTCCGCGGCGTCCGCGCTGCCGTACACCTCCGCCAGTGCCCGGAGCTGGGAATTCGATCCGAAGACGAGATCGACGCGGGTGGCGGTCCACCTCGGTTCACCCGTCTTGCGGTCCCGCCCCTGGAACACGTCGTTTTCGTCCGACACCGGCTTCCACTCCGTGCCCATGTCCAGCAGGTTCACGAAGAAGTCGTTGGTCAGAGCCCCGGGGCGCTTCGTGAGGACGCCGTGCGGGGTCTGCCCGACGTGGGTGCCGAGGACGCGCATGCCCCCGACGAGCACCGTCATCTCGGGCGCGGTCAGCGTCAGGAGCTGCGACTTGTCGATCAAGAGCGCCTCTGCCGGCACCGCGCGGCTGGCGGCCTTCTGGTAGTTGCGGAAGCCGTCGGCGATCGGTTCGAGCACGGCCATCGCCGCGACGTCGGTCTGGTCTTGCGAGGCATCCGTGCGTCCCGGCGTGAAGGGAACCGTCACCTCGTGACCGGCAGTCCTCGCCGCCTGCTCGACGCCCGCAGCGCCGCCGAGGACGATCAGATCCGCGAGCGATACCTTCTTGCCTCCGGTCGCGGCGCCGTCGAACTCGTGCTGGATGCCCTCGAGGGTGTTCAGCACCTTCGCGAGCCGTGCGGGCTGGTTCACCTCCCAATCCTTCTGGGGCGCGAGCCGGATGCGCGCGCCGTTCGCGCCGCCGCGCTTGTCGGAGCCGCGGAAGGTCGACGCCGACGCCCAGGCGGTCGAGACCAGCTCCGACACCGACAGGCCCGATGCCAGAACCTTGGCCTTGAGGGCGAAAATGTCCCGTTCGTCGATCAGCGGGTGATCGACGCGGGGGACCGGGTCTTGCCAGATGAGCGCTTCGGCCGGAACCTCCGGACCGAGGTAGCGCGCGCGCGGGCCCATGTCGCGGTGAGTCAGCTTGAACCACGCTCGAGCGAACGCGTCGGCGAACCGATCCGGGTTCTCCATGAAGCGCCGCGAGATCTTCTCGTACGCCGGATCGAAGCGCAGCGAGAGATCCGTGGTCAGCATGGTGGGCGGGTGCTTCTTGGAAGGGTCGTGCGCGTCCGGGATGATCGCGGGGGCGCCCTTGGCGATCCACTGATGGGCGCCGGCCGGGCTCCTCGTGAGCTCCCATTCGTAGCCGAACAGGTTCCAGAAGAAATTGGTGCCCCACTTCGTCGGGGTCGTGGTCCAGGTGACCTCCAGGCCGCTGGTGATCGCGTCGCCGCCCTTGCCCGTGCGGAAGCTGCTCTTCCAGCCGAGGCCCTGCTCCTCGAGGGGAGCAGCCTCGGGGTCGGGCCCGACGTGCGACGCGGGGCCGGCGCCGTGGGTCTTGCCGAAGGTGTGACCGCCGGCGATGAGCGCGACCGTCTCCTCGTCGTTCATCGCCATGCGGGCGAAGGTTTCGCGGATGTCCTTCGCGGCGGCGACGGGATCCGGATTCCCGTTCGGACCCTCCGGGTTGACGTAGATGAGGCCCATCTGCACGGCGGCGAGCGGATTCTCGAGGTCGCGCTCGCCGGAGTAGCGCGCGTCACCCCCGAGCCAGGTTTTCTCGGCGCCCCAGTAGACGTCCTGATCGGGTTCCCAGACGTCCGCGCGTCCGCCGCCGAAGCCGAACGTCTCAAAGCCCATCGTTTCGAGAGCGACGTTGCCGGCGAGGATGATCAGATCGGCCCAGGAGATCTTCCGGCCATACTTCTGCTTGATCGGCCACAGCAGCCGGCGCGCCTTGTCCAGGTTCACGTTGTCCGGCCAGGCGCAGAGAGGCGCAAATCGCTGTTGACCTCTGCCGCCGCCGCCGCGCCCGTCACCCGTGCGGTACGTGCCCGCGCTGTGCCACGCCATGCGAACGAACAAGGGCCCGTAGTGCCCGAAGTCCGCCGGCCACCAGGCCTCCGATTTCGTCATCAGCGCGGCGAGATCCTTCTTCAGCGCCGCGAAGTCGAGGCTCTGGAATTCCTTCCGATAGTCGAAGTCCTCCCCCATCGGATTGGACTTCTCGGAATGCTGATGGAGGACGTCCAGCCGTAGCTGGTTCGGCCACCAGTCACGGTTCGACGTCCCGCCACCGGAGGCGTGAGGGAAAGGGCACTTCGAGTCGGTCGTCATGATGAGTCCTCGGGATCGGGGGCTACGCTGCCGCGCCCAGCGACGGAGGCGCGCGGCCCAGTATCGGGCGAGCGGACGTCCACGATTGGCACCTGAGCAAGAAGCGGGCCCCGCGCCGGATCATTACCGGAGACGCGGACGGGTCGCAAAGCGCCGTCGCCGATGCGCAGGCGCATCGCGCGTGAAGCAAACCGTGCACTGGAGGTGCCACTTCTGGAGATCGAGACCGGACAAGAACCCGGATTTTCGAGGACTCCGGCGCGGAAGGGAATGGTCTCCTCTATCCGACCAGAGCGTGGCGACCAGTAGTCGACGGTCGCCCTCAGTGCGCGGCGGCGGCAGGCAGGGTCAATCCGTACTCCTGGGTGCCGTACTTCTGCTCGAAGTTCTTCCAGTCCGATACGCACCTCTGGCCCTGAACGTCCGCTGGCATCGCGCCCCCCGCAGGCAGAGCCCTGGCGCACGTCTGGAGCGACTGTACGTCCGCGAGAAGGGGAAAGGGCGGGACGGTCAGGGTCTGCGGCAGGCCCAGGCTCTTGAGTGCGGGGCTCGCCGCCGCGGCCTCGTACTCCTTGACGATCTGATCTCGCTCGTTCTGGAGATCGGCGAGGCGCGGCGACAGCTTCGGGTTCCCCTGCCCGAGGGCGGTCTTCGTCTGCGCGATGTTGTCGTCGAAGCGCCGCTTCAGATCCATCGCCCGCTCGAATCCGGAAACGCTCTGACGCGTGAGTTCCAGGTGAATGAGCTCGTAGACGTTCTTCATCGCCTCACCGAACAGGAGCTTGTATTCATCCGCATTGATGGCCCCGTTGCCCCTGGCCTCGCACAGCCGATAGAGCGCAGCGTGCCCGAACTGCATGATTTCGGACACGCTGTAGATCATGGCGAGGCTCTCCGACGCCTCGTAGCTCACCCCGGCCGCCTTGTCGCCGACGGGGACGTTCAGCGCGAGCTTCGTTCTGTCCAGTCGCTGCGCGGGGGACGCGTATTCGAGACACAGATGCTCCGGAGGACCGGGCATGAGGCGACCATCGGGTCCTTTCACTGGCGGCGCGTACCACACGGTCACCGCCCGCTCGACGTTCTGGACGGGCACGACGTTCGGCCGTCCCGCACAACCTGGGATGAAGGCGAGCAGCGGGAGCATCACTAGAAGCTTCTTCATGGCGTTGCCTCGGGTTCAGTGATCGTGGTCGGTAGACGCGGCAGCGGACACGTCCGGTGTCTCGCCCCGCACGGTGATTCCGGAGTCTCGCGGTCCCTCGGCCGGGGCTGCGTCCGCGGCGGGGGTCACGCCCGCATCCCGCGTTCCCGTCGCCGGAGCGCAGGCGGCCGCCACCGCGCACGCGGGGTCTTCGCAATCCGCCCGCCCGTCTCCGTCGTCATCCAGCGTGTTGCTGCAGTCCGCTTCGCAGCCGCCGTCTGGAAATGCGAACAGGTCGCAGGGATCCTGGGGGAGGAGGATGGGTACGACCGACCGCGTCCCGGCACCGACCAGCGTGGAGGTGCCCGCGACGACGCGACAGAACGGGCCGACCGGCGCTTCGCAACGTGTGCCGGCGGGCATCGTCCCGGTGACCTTGACGCGCGGGCGGTAAACGCCCGCGACGACGTCGAACGGCGGAAAGGATGCCGTGGAAGCGTCCGAGCACCGGAGGATGCGCGCTGGCGCGTTCGCTGAAGAGAGCAGCGCGAAATCCACGATGCCCGCCGCGAAGCAGAAGTTCGGCGAGAGCGGCGCCGCGGCTGCCGGATCCAAGCACTCGGTCCGGACGTCCCCGACGCTGCAGATCAGGTCGGTCGCATCCGAGAGGCAATCCGCACCGTCGTCCACGGCCGTCAGCGACACCTCCGTGCAGTTCCTCACCGCGCATGACGACGCATCGGTGGGTCGTCGGGAGCACGTCCGAAGCGGAGAAGACGGCGCGCCTCCATCCGGAGCGGCGTCCGTCTGCCGCCCGGGAGGACTGGGATCGTCGTTCATGCAGATCGTCGGTGCGGTGGACACGAGACGCGCGTCCACCGTCGCGAGACCCGCCGGAGCCGACTGCGGGGGCAAGTGCGTGACGAGGCACCCGGCGAGCGTTCCGCAGCGGGATCGCGCGGCGGTTCCCGGGCATTTCCAGTTCCACTCTCCGGCGTCCGCGTTCTCCGCATTCCTGACGCAGTCGAGGATCGTGCCCCGCGGAGATCCCGGACCTTCTCTGGAGATGTCGCACCGCGAGATGCAGTTGTCGAGCGCGTCGTTTCGCGATGTTTGGGTTCCGAGCGAAGACGGGAGTAGTCCGCACGCGGCGAGCTCCTCGCACGCGGTTCGGCAATTTCCGCTCGGTTCGCTGCACGCAGCCGGGATCGAGGCCACGACTAGTAGCGAGGCACCGAGGAGGTTCAGAGTGCGCATGACGCCCCCAAGGAGAAGCCCCACACGAGGCGACTGGACACGCTGGCTTCCGACGGCGAGCGCCCTCCCCATCCGAGGACGTCGAGAGTCCGCGGGGCACCGAACCAGAACCGGAGATGGGCGGCCCATGGCTCGGAAAACCCGACGACGGACACGCCGGGGGAGGCGAGCAGCGCGACGTCGGGGATGACGCTGCTGGAGTCACCGCGGTAGTGGAGCAGGTCCGCCGGTACGCTCGACTTGTCGATGACGTGAACGCCGAAGAGCGCGGACCCGCGCAAGGTGAGCTCGGTCCGTCGCCACCCCCGGGCGCACGCCGTCCCGAAGCTGAGCTCGCAGATGCTCCAGCGCGCTTCTGCGCCGATGCCGAAGTACGCTGCGTCTTCCGTGATGGAATACGGCGTCTTGCCCTGGCGGTTCGGCGTCGTGGACAGTTCCGTGAGGTCGTCCCAGTTCGGCGGGGACGAGCCCCTGCGTTTCACGTGCGAATACCCTGCGACGGGCCCGAAGCGGAAGTTCCGCCAGAACGCTTGTTTCCACCCCACCGTCGCGAACGCGAAGAAGGCGCCGTAGTCCTCGTCCAGTGCCGCAGTCGATCTCGGTCCGGTGACCCAGGTTCCGACGTCCAGCTCCAGGTCGACGGAAGCCCGTGAAAAATCCGTGCACTGGTATCGCTCGGCGACGGGGACGTAGGTGCCTTCGCCGCGTTCCTCGAGCAGCCTCGTGCGGAGCAGGTACGGAGCCGCGGACCGTGGATACGCCTCCAGCACGGTCCGGCGACTCGTGCTGCCGAGCTCGAGCGGTGTGATCTCACCTTCGGCCCAGCCCTCGAGAGACTGAAGCTCGTCGAGGCTGCGAAGCGGGGCGCGGAGCTCGCCGACGTCCTCCACTCGCTCGCAGACGTCCCGGCTATCGAAAGGATCGAGCGCCCTCACCTGGAGGACCGCGGCGTAGCGGTGTCCCGTCTCCGGCGCCCTCGCCTCGGCCGTCACCGCGAGCGACGAGTGGAAGACGAGGGTCCGTGGAACTTCTTCGACGCCGATGAACGGGAGGTCGAAGAGCCGCGAGAACGACAGATCGATCGCCTGGGCGAGTTGCTCGCGAACGCCCACGAGCTCGATCTCCGACCTGACGACCCCCTCGATATCCAGGCCGCGGATCGGATCGGGTCTCCGCTGCTGCAGGACGTCGAGGCGGATCGCCGACGCGGCGATCGAGTAGTCCCAACCGCCGGCCGCTCCGGCACGACTGCAGATGAGCTGGACGGACAGGAGCTTTCCGAAGCCCTGTCTCCAGAGTTCGCCTGCGGCATCCTGGAGGTTTCTCTCTGTGTCGAACGCGCCGCGATCCGCCCCCGAGGGCTTCGCGCGGAGCGCGTCGAGGCTCTGCCTGAACCGCGTCACGTCTTCCAGCGCGGCCCCGAAGGACTCCAGGTCTCGAGGTTTTTGTCCCCTCCGTTCGAGGTCAGAGACGACGAACGCCCGCAGCTTCGCGGAGTCGATGCCCGCCTCCAGACAGGTGGACGTGTCCACGGCGAGGAGGCCGATCGAATCCGCTTGCTTCCGGTGCCGGAGATCGAATCGGACGTTTTGACAGATATGGGCCTCGGTCGTGGGCGGGGCTTTGAAATCCTGGACCACGAGGGTGGCCGCCCCGTGCTGACCATCCCCGGTGACGACCACGCGGTGATCCATGAGCGGGAGCCACTCGACGTCCGTCAGGGTGGAGTCTCCGGCGCGGTGGATGTCCGTGCGGATCCCGTCGATGAACAGCGTCGCCTTCTCGCCTTCGTCGACTGCGATCTGCACGTCCAGGCACCCGTCCGGATGCTCGACGGGCCAGATCGTCTCGTCGTCGTCCGCGGATTTCGCGGCGAGCACGACGGGACGCGCGTCAGGCAGCACTTCTTTGTCGGGCGCGGGCAGGTGCGCAGTGACGACGTAGGGCGCACCTTCCGGGATGCGGACGAAATAGAGGTTCTTTCCGAACTCCCTGGAAGCGCCTTCGAGCGGAGGCGGCCGCAGTTCCCGCGGTGTGCGTCCTCCCACGATCACGCGGACCTGATCGCGCTTCGCGGCGACGATGAGGACCGAAACGGAGTGCTCTTCGGGATTCGCGGTCGCCGCGCCCTTCGATCGGAGGTCGCAGCCGTTCCCGTGATAGTCGAAATAGAACGCCGGCGGCGCCGTTCCCGGCAGCGGCGGAGCGCGGACCTGCCGGTCGAACTGCCGAAGGGCGTCCATGAACGCTTCCTCACCGCTCGGAGCGCGTTTCTTCTTCGGGTCCCTCGGCGCGCAGACGAGCTCGTCGTGCTCTTCCTCGAACGCCGTCGCGGGCAGGAGATGGGCGAACAACGCGGCGGCCCATCGAGCCCCCGGGGCGAGTCGCGCGGCGATCCGGTCGAGCTGCTGTTTCGCGTCGGGGAACTGCGTTGCCCAGCCGCTCGCGGGTGGATTCTCACAAATCCCCTGGAGGAACTTTCGGTCGTCCTCCGTGAGCTGCTCGAGCAGACGCGCCGACTCGCAATGCGACGGCGTGCCGTCCGCGTGCGCGATGCGCGGCCAGGCCCAGAGGCAGCACAGAAGCCCCGCGAGCGCGAGAGCGCGGCTGGAGGAGGACGACAGGGACGTCACTAGGGCCAGGTGATCGTCAACCGCGCCGGCGGACAGTTGGGGAAACGCCGCTGTTTATCCACGAGCGCGGCGCTCCCCTTCATCGCGGTGTCCCACGGTCCGCCGAAGAGGAACTCTTTCCGCGGGTCGGTACCGATGGTCAATTCCAGTCTTGCAGGGGCGTGATTCAGGGCATGGACGGCATTGGAAACCTGGGTCCGCATCCCCGTACATTGGCCAACGGTGCCGTCGGTTTCCTTCGGCGCGGTCATCGTCGCAGGCTTCACCGTCGGCTCCATTCGATCCGGGGGCACGACTGCAGTGAGCGTCGCGCTGGGAGGCACCTGCAACACGGCGGCGGTACTCGCGAGGGAAGCCGGAGCCGTGGGAAGTGGCGGCGGCGCACTTCTTCCGGAAAGGTCGTCGATGGTTTCTCTTAGCTCCCTGTGGAACGCGACGAGGAGCCCGATTGCCAGACATAGGAGCAGCAGTACGACGACGAACGCGACGACGATCTTGCCGAGCGTCGGATCCGCGGGCATGCGGACCACGTCCGCCACCACCTTCAGGAGGACTATCAGCACCAGGACGACGACGGCAGCGACGAGAAGCCCCTTGGGACCGCCTCCCAATCGCTTGTTCGCGTAGGCCGCGATCTCCGCGATTGCCGCCACACCGAGCGCCCACCAGATGACCGGAAGGCGTTTCGCCAGCTCGAAGATCCATGCGCCCGGTCCCCCCGCGAGGCCGGCCGCCGCCGCCGCACCAGCGCCCTTGTTCTTCCCGTCCTGGGCGCCCGCGCCCTCGGAGCCCTCTTCTTCCGCCATGAGTCTCGCACCATAGGCGATTCCGGACGATCGAGAGCGGCGTTTCTAGTCGTTCGAGGAAGTGACCACGCCGAGGTCCGCTTCTCGTCCCGGGCGAATGTTTCGGCCCCCTCGGCAGGTACCGCGCACGTACCCCTCGAATGCCCGAGGCCGGCCCTGCGCGACTTCCCCCGTTCCCCGCGGCGGGAACGCTCCCGAGGCCCGGCGTCGATCGAAGCCGAAGGCGGTGCCGACGGAGCCGCCGCTGGTCGTGAAGCTCCTGTTGAAGGCCGAAGCGTGGCAGGCGGATTTGGAGGCCGGGCGGGTGAAGAACCGGGCGGCGCTGGCCGCGCGGGAGCGGACGTCGACCGTGCGGGTCACGCAGGTGCTCCGGCTGCTGGACCTCGATCCCCGGATTCGATGGTGGCTCGGGGCGGTGCCGCCGGGTACGCTGGCCCGGTACGTCGCGGAGCGGCAGCTTCGGGGGATCGCCAACGTGGCGCGAGCATTGCTCACGCTGGCACGCGTACCACGCGGTGCGCCGACACCCGCCGTGTGAGCCGTACGACGTCATCGGCGAACAGATCGGTGTGACGACAGGCGGTGCAGACCAGTGCTTCGAAGGTGTAGTCGCCGCTGCCTTTGGAGACGAACATCTCCGGGATGTGCACGTACTCGTGTCCGCCGCAGAGGCGGCAAACATGTGCCGCGACCGCCGCGACCGCGGGACTCATCGGCGTGGGTTCGCTCATGGAGTCATGATAGCCGACGCAACCCACCGGGCGACATCCAGGACGAGCGCGCTGGCGTCGACGCTCGGGACCGCAATGTGCGGCCGAACGCGTATCCCACCGAAGGGGCACCTCGCCGCGATCTAGTCGAAGAGCCCCGTCAGCGCTTCGCCTGCATCCGGTCGTCCGCCGCGAAATAGCGCCTTGCGTACGCGACGAGCTGGCCGTCGGTCGGATGATCGACGGTTTCCACGCCGACGATGCGGGGATCGAGCGAGGGGTCGTGCTCGTGCGCGTAGCGAATGAACTGGAGCTTTGCCGTGCCGGGACCCACGACGAGCACCCGCTCAGCACCCTGGAGATCGCTCGAGACCTCCTTGAAGAAGTGGTGCAGTTCTTCGGGGTGGTTGTGCTCGGCGGTCGCGCCCTTCGGATGGCGATGCACGCGATGAGCAGGTGCCTGGATGATCTTGTCGTCCGGCTGGGCCACATCGACGTGAAAGACGTGCGCTTCGTGATGATCCATCCAGACGGCGACGTGACGCTTCGAGGTCATGATTCGATGTTCTCCACTCTAACTCAGCCGGTTCGTCGCCGAACACCCTGCATGAGGGTGAATTCGCCGATGTTCTCAGCGCGAGCCCGCGAGAGATGGCCGCCGGGCCGCCGGCGAGCGCCCGGCTGCTCGGTCATTCCGCGGCTAGTGAGCCGGCTGAAGGGGCAACCAGCCCTTGCGCGGGCCGCGGTTTCCGGCAGCGCCCGTCCGGGCTAGGACCCCACGCGCCCGCACGCCGAATGGCCCCGAAGCTCGCTGAACACGCGGCGTTGCCGCTCCCGGGTCGTCGTGGCGCGTGTCTCGGTGCGCTCGCGGTTTTCGCGCTCACGGAGGCTGCCGCAGCAGCGCCGCCGCGCGCGGACGACGACGATGTGGCGGCGCCTGCGCCGGTAGCGGCACCGACCCCGCCGCCGCCGCACCGATACTTCTATCACGGGCGCGACTACGGGAACGAGTCGCTCTACGGCCCGATCTACGTCCTCCTGAATCGCGGCTACGACGTGCTCCAGGTCCGGCCGGGGGCGCGGAACATCTTCCACCAGGCGTATGGCGAGGACGGCAAGGTCGTCCTCAGGAACCTCGCGAACCCCTTCCCCGCCATCGCGGACGACGGCTACGGCCGGTTCTTCCGCACCGAGATCCTCCCGCTCAGCTTCACGCCGGACACTGCTTACTGGGTTCCGAACTACTCGCTCCACCTGATCGGCGGCGGCATGACGTTTCGCGCGCTCTCGGAGTGGTTCGACGACCACCGCTTCCCGGTGCCGTGGCTGTGGTCGGGCGCGACGATCATGGGTTCGGCGCTCGTCAACGAGACGCTGGAGAACAAGCGGAACACCGGCTTCAACACCGACGCCATCGCCGACGTCTACTTCTTCGACGTCGGGGGCATGCTGCTCTTCAGCATCGACGGCGTCGCGCGCTTCTTCAGCGAAGACGTCCGGATCATGGACTGGTCGCTCCAGCCGACGTTCACGTTCCCCGGCGGCAACCTGAACAACGCCGGCAACTACTTCGCGGTGAAGTGGCCCTTGCCCTTCTACCCGCGTCTCTCTCCGTTGGTGCACATCGGGCTCGGCTGGCTCGGAGGGCTCTCCTATCGCGTCTCCGGCGAATACTCCGTGTCGGTGGGGCTCGGCGCGCGGTCCTACCGCCTGATGAACTTCTCGATCAGCGATCTGCGGAACAAGGTGAGCTTCGCTCCGAGCGCCGGGGTGTTCATCGACCGCAACGACTCGCTCGTCGCGTCGTTCCGGCTCACGAACGTGGAAGATTACTTCGGCGAGGTCGAGGTGTTCCCGAACTCGTTTTGGCACGAAAATCCCGGGATCGGCTTCTGGTACACGGTGGGCAAGCACGGCGAGTTCCTCACCGGTCTCACCGTGACGAAAACGCTCGAGTTCGGCGTGGGGTACGAGCGGCCGGTGCATGGGTCGCGCTCGCCATGAGCTCGGCGATCGTCCTGTCCGAGTACATCCTGAACGCCGCGGCGCCGCGCGGTGGCTACGCTGCCGCGCCCAGCGACGGACGCGCGCGGCCCAGTATCGGGCGAGTGGTCGTCCAAGATCGGCATCTGAGCAAGCGCCACGCCGATTCCGGAGCTTGCCTCGAAGATGCCGTGGATGGGCCAGGTGTCGCCGGGCTTCCTCTACGCGACGGCCCTCTTCGACCTCCTCGGCGGGCTCGGAATCGTTCTGCCGTCGCTCACGCGCATCAAGCCGCAGCTGACGGTGTTTGGCGCGCTTGGATGTAGCGCCCTCATGTTTGGCGCCATCATCTTTCACTTGTCGCGTGGCGAGGGAGCCAACACGCCGTTCAACTTCTTTCTCGCGGCTCTCTCGCTGTTCGTGGCGTGGGGTCGCAAATCGAAGGCGCCGATTGCGCCGCGCGCCGGAGGCTCCTGATGGGGTCGAAGGGACCCCTATCCGCGCGCCGAGCTCAGTCGTCCTGAGCACCCTCCAGGATCCAGCGGATGACGGTATCCACCTGCCGGCGCCCCAGACTGCTCATGCAGAGGGGAGGGATCGTCAGCGGCATGAACTCGCCGCAGGGCTTCGGGTCGGGTTCGTGCGTCGTATCCTGGTTCGAGCACACGTAGCCGCGCTCATTCGTGGTGCCGAGGAGAGAGTCCACGAGGAAGCTCCTCTCCGGGTGCCCCGGCTCCACCCGGAGCACCGCAGGCGCCGTACTGGAGGGAGCGAGGAGACCCTCGCGCACCCGGGCCACGACGTCGTCGGTCAACGGCGCGGGTGGATTGCTCGAGGTACTGGTCGGATCCACGGCGTCGGGGAACACGCAACCCTTCGTCGGGGGGTCGTACTTGCAGCGCACGCCGAGGTCGAGCCCCGCCACGCGGTCCGTCTGGTTATGACAGGACGAGGCCACGCAGCTCATCCCGAAGAACGGCATCACGTCTCGCCGGAAGGAGACCGTCGCCCCTCCACTCCGCGCGATCGCCGCGTAGTCCGTGTTGCACGCGGTAGGCTGGCAGCCGACGTCACCGCAAGTATCCCTCCCGGAACAGGTGCTCGCCCCGCCGTCCAGCTCGGTACACCGGGGGACGCACACTCCCGCGGGCCGCGTCACTTCACCCCCGCAGAGGCTCAGAAAGGTGGCGCTGCCGTCCGTCGCGCAAGCGTGGCCCTCCGGGCAGCCGGCATCGTCGGTGCATTGCCTCGAGCAGACCCCGCATACGCAATCCAGCCCGCCGCCACACTCGTTCGCGGCGCCGCAGATTGCGACGGGCGAGGTGCGTGCGGCAGCGACCCTCACCGTGCCCCCGCAGGAGGCAGCGACCACCACGGAAACCGCAACGAGGAGGAGTGACGCGACCGCACGAGAGCCCATGCTGAAGGACTCTACGTCGGCGACGCTCCTGCGTTTCGGTGTTTGGGCAAGTCCGCAGAAGGCCAAATGTGCGTTTCGCGGGCCCGACGCGAGTCGATCGGCGTGTTCGCGATCGCGGCAGGCTTCAGCGCCGCGAAGTCGAGGCTCTGGAATTCCTTCCGATAGTCGAAGTCCTTCGACTCACCTCGACCGCGGGTGGTGGCGCATGCCGCCATCGAGTACCCTGACGCTGCTCATGATTCGACGGATCGTTCCGCGCGTGCTCCTGCTCTGCGGGCTCTCGGCTGTGCTCGCCGCGTGCGGTCGCCACGGCTCGGGCGAACTGGATGCGTCGCTCGACCCGGCTGACGCGCAGCGGAAGGACGCGGCAACGACGGCCCTCCGTTTCATCGCTCTTCGCGTCGAGAACGTCAGCGCGACCCGCGCCGTCGTCCGCTTCGACACGAGCCGGCCCGCTACCTGCTTCGTAGACTTCGGTGTGTCGCCGGACGCGCTGGACGCGCACGCCACGAATCCGGACATGCGAGACGACACGCTCGTCCTGGTGCACGAGGTCCCGCTCGAAGATCTCGTGCCCGCGACGACGTACTGGTTCCGGGCGACCGCGACGGATGCGACGGGATCCACCCACGCGAGCAACGTCGTTCCCTTCACGACGACGGGATCGACCGACGCGGCGAGTCGCGAGAACGTCGCACTCTCCTCTGCGGGAACGACGATCGCCGGGAAGAGCAGCAACTACTCCGGAGCCGGCGACGACGAGCCGTTCGGTGCCCTCAAAGCCATCGACGGGTCGATGGCCACGGAGTGGTCGAGCGACGGCGACGGCGACGATGCCTGGATCGAACTCGAGCTCGGGCAGGTCCGCTCCCTCGCGGCCTTCGGCTTCCGTAGCCGCTCGATGAGCGACGGCACCTCGATCGTGACCGCCGTGGAGCTCGTGCTGGACGGGACGACCCGCCTCGGCCCCTACGCCACGGACGATCCCGAACGGACGTACGTGTTCGAGCTCCCTGCGGACACGACGGCGCGACGCGCGCGTCTCGAGGTGAGTCGCTCCACGGGCGGCAATACCGGCGCGCGCGAGATCCAGCTGTTCGCGGCGGATTGAAGCGCTCGTCGCGCTCGCGCACGAGAAGGCGAGCGGGCCGCAGCCGACACACTCGCCAAAATCATGCGAACTGGTTCGGCAATCAGGAACGAAGGACGGAATCCGCGGTCCCGTTCCGAGCACGGAGCCCCTCGACGCAGTCCGATGCAACTCAATCGTTCTGCTGCACCCCGCGCTTGCGCTTCGAGGCGACTAGGCCAAAGGAACGCCCCGAGCGTGACCACCATCACTCGCCGTCGCTTCCCGCATCCTCGACCGCCGCATCCCCCGACGCCCCGCCATCCAGAGCGGGGAACACGCACGTCCAGTTGCCGGCCGGCACCGTTGGGAACTCGGGATAGGAAATGCAGTCTTTCGGTGGGCCATAGCCGACGGGAATCGGAAACCCCACTCCAGGGACCATGCCGAGCACGACGCTGTCGACTGCACCGCCGCAGTGCCCGCTCGGCAGGCAGCATCCAGCCGCGGGCACGTCTTGAACGTGCTGGCGGATCCCGATTCCCGGGGAGTAGCCGGTCACGAATGCCGGAAACGTGAACGACGGGCAGGATGGATCGAGAATTGGAGGCCCAGGGGGTTCCTGCGGAGGTAGCCCGCCTTCTCGGTGTGGTGGAGGCGGTGACGCGTCTGCGACCGGGTGATGTCCAGCGTCCCGCTGCGGCTCTTCCGTGGCCGCATCCCCTCGTCCTGCATCACCGGACGCGCCTCCGGGCTGACGTCGAGCGTCGAGGGGTCGATCCGTGCATGCGGCGACCCCATACGCCAAGAGCAGGGTTGCGAGCTTAGCGACGTCGGCGAGGTCTTGTGGCCGCCCCGCGGCGCGCTTGTTCTCCATCAGCTCGTCCCTGCCGATCACGTGAGCTCGGTCTCTCTGGCGCCCCAACCCCGACACAAGTGCGAACTATTCGGGCCGGTTCCACGTCGAGGCCCGGCGCCGGTCGAAGCCGAAGCCGGTGCCGACGGAACCGCCGCTGGTCGTGAGGCTCCTGACGAAGGCCGAAGCGTGGCAGGCGGACCTCGACGCTGGCCGGGTGAAGAATCGGGCGGCGCTGGCGGTGCGGGAGCGGACGTCGACGGTGCGGGTTACCCAGATTCTACGCCTACTGGAACTGGATCTAGGCATCCGGGTCTGGCTGCGGGCGTTGCCCCCGGGTACTCCTGCTCGGTACGTGGCGGAACGGCAGTTGCGGGGGATCGCGACGATGCCGGCGGCGGAGCAGATCGCCGCGGTACGGACGCGGTGGGGTGCCGAGACTGTTCGTGGCGCTCCGAAGGAGCCTCGATAGCGGAGCGGTGGGGCCCCCCATCCGCGGTTCGCAGGACTGCTACTTCTAACGCAGTAGCTTTACCTCCTTGCGCATGCGAGCAACCAGGACCGCGTCCGCGCTCACTCCTGCAAGCCGACCGTTCGCGAAGTCAATCGCGGACGCGATGTGCGTGCTGCGAGCGGACAGTTCCTCCCGGGCAAGCGTGAATAGAAGGGATGCGAGGCCTGCGCCGAGTGAGGCAAATGGTCCTACCGTCGCGCGAAGCGCCGCGTCGGAAGCGAGAACCGCGGCTGTCGCCAAGCCTGCCGTCATGCCAGCGATGTTGAGCGTGCGCAGGCGATCTTGGCGGCGTTCATATTTGAGGACCTCCGCGTTGAAAGACTCGATTGCTTCCTTGAGATGATCGGGATCCAAGTTCCACCGAGCAATTCGTTCAACGACTGCTTGCAGACGCTCGATGTCACCGCCAGCCATCTCCTTCGCGAACGGAAGGATGGGCGCGTCGTTGTCTATCGTGAGGAGCCCATCCAGAGCCACGAAGGTTTCGGGGGGGACGGTCGGAACGCGCTCTTTGTTGTCGAGGGAAAACCAGCCAGCAACGAGGTTGACGGCTCGCTCCGTACTGTACGTTTCAGTGATACTCGGAACGACGCTTGCGCCGAGAGCTCCGGCACGTTCGACGTCCGCGCCTGCGCTCCAGATTTCGAGATCAGCCTCCTTTTCATGCGTGGCACGATACGCGACAGCCGCGAGCCCCGGGATCCCGCAGAGCGCCGTTCCCATCGCGCCTCGCCGATTCAACTGGGATTCCGACTGCAGCCACGCGGTGCTCAGAGCGTCAGCAAGTACGCGAAACCAGTTCGACGTGCCACTGCTGCCGGCTATGCTGGCCAAGCGCACGACGACTTTCAGGATGGCGTGGCGCTCAACGATGCTCACTGGTGGAAAGAAAACGGGCCATCGATGCCGTGTGTCGATCACGGTTGCAGCGGCCAACCGGCGCGACAGGAGAATCGACTTCGGTGCCGCTTCTGCGGCCTGCGCCAGCCATCTCTGATCATACCGGTCTACCGACTGTGGGATCACGAGGCGCAGTCGGTCCGTTTGCAGAAGGGAGATGACTTCGTCGCGTGTGACACCCAAAGTGGACAGGATCGAGTCACTACGATCTGCGAGCGGAGGCGAAAGATAAACCGTGCGATAGAGAGTAAGAAAGCCGCGAAGATTGCTGGTGGGCGAAACGGTCGCGTTCACGTAGCAGCTGGGCCCCGCGCCCGCGAATCCGGCCTTGAGCGCAGCTTCTGCGGAACTAAGCGTTGTGGTCCCGAGCAGCTTTGTGCGCGTCGAACTCCAGAATTCGTCATCGTCTTCGACGAGCCAACGCAGATCTCGGGAGCCCACGACACGCCTGCTGGGAAGCAAGTCGATGTCGCCCTGCGCGGACCTGAACCGAAATGGGACAGCACTTGGGTTTTTGGCCGCGTCGACAGAGACCCGCAGAGGGAGGCCGACATCAAAGCCGCCGTAGGTCTGCTCAAGCGTGGCCTGCTCCTCAGGTGTCAGGGCGCGCTGAACCGTGACGACGACCTCGCGTGCATCTGGCGCATCCAGGGTGAAATCTGGAAAGTCGGTGGGCAGAGCCAGATGAAGATCGACGAACGTGTCACGGACCGTTGCGAAGCCTCCGCGATTTTCGATGACTGCTTCGAGCGTGCGCGGCGCAGCGAGTCTGGTCCCGGATGGTGGACCTGAAACCACCCGAATTGGCGACGCCGCAGCCCGACATTCGTGATCGAACCACGCGAAGAAATTCTTGCCGTCGGGTAGTTGAGTCTCAGGGCCGACGTCGGGGCAAACCGCGTAGTACCAGACGCCATCCGTCCACAGGCCGTCCACGCGGATCTCAGGTCGCATCAGGAGCAGCCGCTCGTACGAGAATCGGGCCAGATGATCGGACGCCATGGCTCCCCAGTCTATCGCAGCGGGTACCCGCTCGCTGATGAAGACCCTCCTCCCGACTCAAGGTGACGATCGATCACGAGGGCTCCTGTAGCTCCAAGTACGGACGATAAGCTCGGTGTACTCGATACCGCACTTCACCGCCACGCTCGGCGGCATGCCTTCGGGCCATGGTGAGCACCTTGTCGAGTTCAATCTCGCGCTCGGCGCTCCGGAAGGTGCTGGGACCCACCTCCACCTCTAGAAATCCGAGCAGCACGAGCCGCCTCATCGCATCCCCCAGTGCGCCCTCACTCGGGGGTGACTCGGCCCCCACCCCATGAACGATGGCGTCCCGGATCGCACTCTCGGGCAGCAGAAACGGTCGACCAGCGAGCATGATGAGGGTCTCCACGACGGGCCTCTCGCTGCTTGCGTCCTCGATGCGGAGCACCTCGTAGGCGAACTCTGAGTACCTCTTGGCAGCCTGGAGCACGTCTTGAGCGTCGACGCGACCATGACCATGGTTGATGGCCTCTGCCAGTGCAGCCTTCGTCAGAAACAGGAGGTCGCGAGGCTTTGGTAGCGACTGCGCCACCAGGTAATCAGGGGTCGTTTCGCCGCCCACGAACGGGCAAAAGAACGTCTTCCACAATTGCTCTGGGTCGGAGTCCTCGCCCTGCGACGCCGTGAGACGTTCTTGCAGCAAGCGGACCAACAGCGAGCGATCATTCCACTCAAGCCAGGTCGCTCGCAACTTGTCGGGCTCGCGGGCAACACGGCGGATGCGATCGTAGATGTCCGCGCGAAGGAACACGATGATCTTGGACTTCCTGCGCTTCGAGTCCGCGCTCGCCTCCTGTAGTTCGTTCGCCAGCTTGTTCGCCGCTCGCAGCGCTCCAAGCAAGAACTCCGCCAGCTCAGCGAGGTCCATTTCCCGGTCCCACGCCTTGTCCAAGTTGTCGACCAGGATGACTACGCTTCCCTGGCTCGGCAGAGCAGCGCCGAGCGCCCGTCGCATGGACGGAAGCAAGTCGCCGTACAAGCGGCGGCCGATCGCCTCTCGAAACTGCTCGATCGACAGTCCCGCGGCTGCTTCGACCTCCTCCGTGGACAACCCCTGGATCGTTCTCTCCAGGCGCACGGCAAAGTCATCGGCAACCAGTTCTGCGTTGGCGTCGCAGAAGCGCAGAAACTCCTCTTGCTCCGGGGTCCTCGCCTGAAGGGGGAGCAGCGACACGCGACCCTTCAAGGTCGCGGCCAACTCCATGTACAGGAGAGCACGCCAGAGGCCTTCGATCACGTAGGATCTGCGATCCCGTTCCACGAATCGTTTGAGGACGCTCAGAAGGGATGCCAGCTCGACGAATGCAGGGCAGATGCTGCAAACCGTGTTCCTGGCATCCGCAGTCAGCACAGACTGAAGCTTGACAAAGTTCGCTGTCTTTCCTGCCCCCTTTGCTCCGACGAACAACAGAGAGTGTGCCTCGCCGCGCAGCGCCTCGTTGTACGATGCCGTTTCCACGAAGTACGCATCTCGTAGGGCGTCCTCCTCGTTCTCGGCCACGTATTCTCCGAGTTGGACGTTCTTTAGTTCCGTTACCAGCTTCAGGCTCGCCACCCGCTCAGCCCGGTTCTTCTCGCGGCCTTCCCGAGCGTTCTGCCACTCACTCTCGACGACGGTGAGCCAATTTTCCACGTGGCTTCCCGCGGCAGAGGCCGTCTGATACGTGCGCAAGCGGTCCCGGTAATCAATGGGTGCCAGGTAATCGCCCTCCGCGAGGAGGAGCACCGATTTCTCAAACCCATGCGCCAGCCCCGCGACGAACGCCATTCGCGCGTTTCGCAGGTGCGCGCCCGCGCGATCCGTTCGCTCCAGCTGACAGATGACGGCCCTGGAATCCCAGGCATGCTGCGCATACCAGATGAGTGTCTGAGTTGGTGCTTCTTGCGGATCGTCGATCACGAGCGAAAGGGGCGAACCGTTCAGACGCTTCAGGACGGCATTGGTCGCGTTCGTCGCATGATTTGGCTTCAGGAAAATGACGGACGATTCTCGGGTGGGTGCGAGGTGCGGCTGGAGAGCCTCGGTTAACAGTGATGCTTCGAGGTTCGTATGCGGCGAGTCCTGCCAAAAATGACTCGTCATCTGATCCGTGTTGATGGAAGAACGGTATCCGACAGTGGAAAGCAGCTTGAACTCCTGGAAGGCCTGCTTGTTACTTCCAACCGTTTCGTCCAGCGTGATCCAGATGCGCTTTCCTCTCGCTATCGCATACCCGAGTTCATAGAGCACGTTTGCGTTGAGCCCCGAGAGATCAGCGAGGAACAGGTTCGCGCTTTCGATCTCTCGGCATATAGAATCGATGAGGACACGCCCGCCGATCTTCAGATCTTCCCACGTCTTTAGGTAAACGTTCTTGGTCTGGTTCAAGCGTTCCGCGGCGTCGCGGATCGTTTCGGCGAGCGAAGGTGGCTGAGCAGGATATGCGCAGAATCCGGTGGGTATCTGGTACATGGCCCTCGTTGCTCCGAGTCTCGGAATGTTGGTTCTGCCGCTCACCCGGCCGAGGGAGGCCCCGGCGCACGTTTGAGAGCGGCTCGGCTCGGCTCCACGCTCTGCCGTCCTCGCTGTTTGGATGTGCTGGCCGTGACGCTGTGACAGCTGCCTTCGGCGCGCCTCAGCAATTCTTCCGCCGACTCGAACGCCCTGCCTTCGGCTCGCGCGATGTCGGCCTCCGTGGGCACAAGCTCGCCCTTGAACGCCTTCGACAGAATCGACTGGGGGAGCTTCTCGGCTCGGGTCGAGGCAGCGGTGAGGCGAGTCTCAATGGTGTCGGCTACTCCGAGTAGCGCATCGACCCGACGAACGATTTCAGCTTGCTCCTGCAACGGGGGCAGAGCGACCTGAAGCGCTCGAACGTCGCCGATGTTGACGCCATGGACAGCGACCCCCTTCGCGGCACGCTTCATCCGATTCTGGACGGGCTGCGACCTGAGGTACATCACGACGTAGGCGGCGTTCACCGACTCGTGGATCGTGAGCCGTGCCGTATCTTGGGTGATGTTGGCCTTGTCCAGCTCCGATGGCACCACGCAGATGCGGCCGTAGGTTCCCCGAATCGACAGGAGTACGTCGCCGGTTCGCAGGGTCGAACGCTTGTAAGCTTCGGCGATCTCCTTGGTCGTCCGGTGAACGCCTTGCACCTTGATCACCCCCGCCGGAAAGTCGGCAACCCGGATGTAGGGGACTCCACCATCTTGGTTCGGACCAGGTTTCAGGATGCCGTAGGTGATCGGTCGTCCCGGCTCGCACAGCCACAGCAGCTCCGTGCAAGTCCAGGTTGGCGGAAGGTCCGAAGCGTCAAGGTCGTGCGCTTCGTCGTCGGGCGGTGCAGCGTTTCCCCGCTTGTCGGTCCCGAAGGGTCCATGCAGGGCCTTGAGGCGCTCGACGACACCGTCGGCGGGTTCGACTTCGGGATTCCGAGCCCTCCACTCCTCCGTCAACCTCCCCGAGCACGCCGCCGCCAGCACCGCCTGCCGGAACCTCTTGAGGATGACCTTCACCCGGTCGAGCCGGTCCTTCGCCTTGTTGACCTGGGCGAGCAGAGCCTCGACCTTCTCGACGATGCGGTGCTGCTCGGGGAGGGGGGCGATGGACACCGGTTGCCGTTTGAGGTCACCTCCGGAGATTCCTTGCTGCCCCGCCGATGACTTCGCCTCGCCGATGAGCCGTTCCCGAGCTTCCGGAGACTGAAAGTACAGCTCAACGAAGGAGGGAAGGACCACGTCTTCACGTAGCCGGGCCCGCATGAGTTTGTCCGGGTAGAGCAGAGTGCTCTTGCCGAGGCCCCGCACCATCCCGCAGACGCCCAGCAGGTCCAGGCTCCCGTTGTACCGGGTGAAAAGGAGGTCACCGTCCCGCACGCTGAACGACGCAGCGAGAGCCTGCCCGTCTGGAAGATACCTGAGGTCATCCAGAACGACTCGGCCGGGACGAACCGCGTTGATGCGAAGGATGGGCGTGCCCGGAGGCTCTAGCTCTGGCCTGGTGGATATGCCGTTCCGGAGTTCGACAAGAACCTCGTCGAACGGGACGCTTGCCCACCCCTCCGGCAATTCCTGCTCCTCGCTCACGCCCTCGCCCCCTTCGCCACGCCGTTCCCGTTCTCCAGCAGCCTGAGCACCTGGTTCAACTCGCCGACCGCCTGCTCCAGTTCGGAGATCGCCTCCGCCGCAAGCTCGTCGGGCTCGGGCAGATCGTCCGCATCTTCGAGCGACTCCTCCTTGAGCCACTTGAACCCGTCGAGCTTGAAATCCTTCCCCTTCACCTCGGCGATGCCGAAGCTCCGCCAGCGATCCTCCTTGGAGTCGCTCGCCTTCCGCTTCGCGCGCCCGTCGGGGTCGGCGCCGTAGCACTTCTCGAACTTCTTGAAGTGCTCGCGCGTGAGCGGACGATCCTTCTTCGTGATCCCCGGGACGTTCGTGCGCGCGTCGTAGATCCAGACCTTCTCGGTCGGGCGGCCCTTGGTGAAGAACAGCACGTTCGCCTTCACGCCCTGCGAGTACGGCGTAAACGTGCCGCGCGGGAGCCGGAGCACGGTGTGGAGGTCGCAGTCCTCGGCGAGGATCTTGAGCACCTCGCCCGCCTGGTCGGCGAACAGCACGTTATCGGGCAGCACCACCGCCGCGCGCCCCGCGGGCTTCAGGATCGTGAGGATGTGCTGCACGAAGTTCAGTTGCTTGTTCGACGTCGACACAGTGAAGTCGTCGCGCTCGGGCGCCTGCCCCGCACCCTTCGTGCCGAACGGTGGGTTCGTTAGCACGACGTCGAACCGGTCCGACGACGGAGGGTCCGCAATGCTGTCGCCCTTCTCGATGCGCGGCTCGATGTTGTGCAGGTAGAGGTTCATCAGCGCCATCCGCCGCGGGCGCTCGACAAGCTCCTCGCCGAAGTACGTGTTCGTCCGGATCCGCTTCATCACGTCCCGGTCGATCGCGCCGCCGCGCGTCTCCTCCTTCAGCCACTCGTACGCCGCGACGAGGAAGCCGCCGGTACCGACCGCCGGATCGCAGATGGTGAAGTCCGACTTCGTCCGCGGGTCCGGCTTCATGCACCGCACGATGCTCTGGATGAGCACGCGCGGCGTGAAGTACTGCCCGGCGCCCTTCTTCCCCTCGGCGGCGGCCTTCTCCAGCAGGCCCTCGTAGGCCTGCGCCTTCACGTCGACGTCGAGCGCGGTCCACTCCGTCTCGTCGATGAGCGAGACGAGCTTCTTCAGGTTAACCGGGTTGTTGAACCGGCTCTGCGCGCCCGCGAAGATGTCGCCGAGGATGCCCTGGCTCTTGCCGAGTTTTCGCAGCAGCTCGATGTAGTGCTCCGTCAGATCCGTCCCGCTCTTGTCGCGGATCGTCGGCCACGCGCACCCCTTGGGCACGTCCACGCCCCGCTCGTCCGCCATCTTGAGGAACAGCAGGTACGTGATCTGCTCGATGTAGTCGCCGTAGTCGATCCCGTCGTGGCGGAGCGTGTGGCAGAAGCCCCAGAGTTTCTGGACGATGTCGGCGCTCATCGAAGCCTCAAAGATTTCGCTAACGCTCTCGCGGCAGGCGAGCGGTTCCCCGCGCCGGAGCGGAGAACGCCGGGCACGTACGTGTCCCAGGTGGGAACCTTCTTGTTGGTGTTAAGAAGGTCTCGGTTTGTACGGTGGGCCGCGCGAATAAGCTCCGTCTCCAGCGTGTCGATTGCGCTTGCGAGGCCGGCGGAGGAGCCGCGCGGCGCGCTGAGCAGGAAAAGCACCGGTGCCCCAGGTGCCTGCTGGATCATCTTGTTGATGAGCCACTCCTTCCCGCCGCATTCGCCCCGAAAGTCGTTGTCACGCGTGAAGCCAACGTACCAGGGCTTCGGCTTCTTCTGGCCGGTCGCGAAGATGTACACGCCCCGGCCATCAATCCCTGGAGTTGTCGCCAGCCACTTTCTGTAGGCTTTTCGATCGAGTTGCTTCACGCCCTTGCTGTTCTTCAGAACGCATGCACCGAAGGCGTACGGCCCGGAGGCAGCAAACTTGAACCAGGTGGTCGTCTTCATGCGGCAATCGCCTCGTTCAGGTTCTCGATCAAGTTCTCAAGCTCCTTCTCGCCGAATGCCTTCCGCGCCACGGGCCATCCGCCCGCGTCCGAGAGCACCGGGACCAGCTCGAAGTCCTCGCGATCGATCGACAGGTTCTCGCGAAGGTGCTCCCGGATCCGGTCGAGCCACCGCTGCTGGTCGGTCGTGAACGTCCGCCCCGACGTGATCTTCGCGAACGCGCTCTCGACGCGCTCCGCCGCCGTGAGCAGCGGGGCCTCCTCGCGGGCGGCGTGCTTGACCATCGAGACGAGGTCCACGAGCGCCTTCTTGTAGTGGATCTCGTGCGCCTTCTGGAGATTGTCTGGCGTGAAGCGGTATCGGCTCTGCGTGAGTTTCTGTTTCAACTCGGTCAGCGCAGACGGGCTCCACGCGCGCGGCCGGTCGAGCAGGATCTTCACCGCGTCGATGTGGTCCGGGTTTTCGGTGACGAAGCGCCCGAAGACCTTCAGGTAGTCCTCGGGCTTGTACTCGGTACCCGCGATGTCGCGAAACATGTAGACGGACGAGACGTTGTCGGTCTGCTCGTACGCGCGCATGAACGTCCGCTGCGGGCGCGGGTAGCTCACGAGGAGTTCCTGGAAGCCCGCGTCGCGGAGGAGCTTCATCCCGCCCACGAAATCCTGACGGAGCGACACCGGTAGCTGCCGGGCGTACTTCGCGAGATCACCGTCCGCGACGTACTTGGCGAACATGTCCCGCGCCTCGGCGGACATGGCCTTGTCGATCCGCTGGAGCCGCTTCACGACACAGCCGATGTTGTAGTCCCGGTCCTTGTTCGCCCAGATGTCCTCGACGATCTCGTGCAGGGTCCGCGTCGGCGGCGCGGGCGTCTCGGCGGTGATCCCGGTCGCCTTCTTGAAGTACGCGAGCAGCGTGCCGTCGAAGCAGTCGAACACGGTGAAGTGATTCTTGTCGGGATACTTCTCGCCCTTCCGGGTGCCACGCCCGATCATTTGCTCGAACAGGATGCGGCTCTTGACCGGACGCAGGAACACGATGAATTCCAGATCGGGGATGTCCACGCCGGTCGTGAGCAGGTCGACCGTGACGACGATTCCGGGATTCGGGCGGTTCCGGAACTCGCGGATCTTCTGGAGGGGCCGATCGACGCGGCCCGTGATCTTCTCGACGAACGCATCGCCCCGACCCCACGTGTCCCGGGCGAGATCGACAAGCTGATCGGCGTGGCTCGTGTGCGGCAGGTCGTTCGCGGCGAAGATCAGCGTCTTGGGGAAGCGCCCGTGCTCCTGCTCGTGCCGGTCCGTGTAGGTCTTGATCTCCTGGAGGATCTTCTTGTTGGACTCGGGAGCGGTGATCTTGCTCTCGATCTCGGTCGTCTCGAACGCACGCTCGTCTTCGAGCTGGTCCAGCTTCGAGAGGCCGCTCTCGGGGTCGACCACCTCGACGTTCTCGCCCTCGCGCAGGAACAGCCCGCGCATGCGGACCTCGGACCGGATGTTGACGGCGTCGTAGTCCACGAGGTGCCCGTCCAGCACCGCCTGCTCGTATCTGTACTCGAACACCTTGTGGTTGAAGTACGCGGTCGTGTGGCTCGCGGGCGTCGCCGTGAGCCCGACCTTGATGGCGTCGAAGTGATCGAGGGTGGACCGCCACGTCGATACTTCCTGCGACGTGTACCCGCGGTGGCACTCGTCGGCGACGATGAGGTCGAAGCCGTGGATCGGGATGTCGAGCCTGTCCGCGTCGTCATCGATCGCCTCGTCGCCGACCCCGAAGATCGCCGAACGCCCGAGGATGTGGATCGCCATCCGCTGGATCGTGCAGACGTAGACAAAGGCGTGCCCTGGCTTCGGGCTCTCCAGGTACTCGCGAGGCATCACCTTCGGATCGAACTTCTCGTCGTCCCCGAAGTCCTCCGTCTGAAAGCGTGACGAGTACACCTCGTAGTCGGCGGTGAACTTGTACCCGGTGCGCACCTCGAAGGCGTTGAACGCGCGCACGGCCTGCGCGGCGAGGGCGCGCCGGTCCACGAGGAAAAGCACCCGCCGGGCGATGCCGGATTTCATCGCGCGGTAGATCTGGTTCACGAGCGTGAACGTCTTGCCCGTGCCCGTCGCCATGGCCACGAGGAGGTTCCGCTTCCGCTCGCTGATCGCCTTCTCGACCGCCGCGTTCGCCTCCTTCTGGTACGGGCGAAGCCGCGTGTGATCATGCGGGAGCGCGAGCGCACGCTCGCAGGCCGCGTCGAGGTCCCGCTCCAGCAGCTCGCGCAGCGCGCCCG
>DASZXK010000154.1:0-144428 GCA_035545855.1 Polyangiaceae bacterium | reverse complement strand
TCGCTGTTGCACTGGTGACGTCGCTTTCCACGGCAAGGAGCACCTCCTGCCGTCGACTGTCACCCATGTCCTTGGAACAAACTGTCACCCCATCACCGATGTCATGAGGGTCGACTGTCACCCATGTCCATAATCCGGACCGCCGTGGGCACGGCCGCGGCGAAGCGAGCGCTGCCGAATACTGCCATTTCAAGTCGTGGCCGTGGCACGGCCGGGGCGAAGCGAGCGCTGCCGAATACTGCCATTTCAAGTCGTGGCCGTGGCACGGCCGCGGACCGAACCCAGACTCTCGGGAGAGCGAGGGCGGCGCGGGGCGGCCCGCCCTCGCCCCTTCCGCGAACACCGAAGGCGCCGTCGTTGCCCCTCCGGAAGCATCGCGCCCGACACGGGGCGACACCCGTCGCTACGCCTTCCGGGCGCGACGGTGGAACGGCCTGCCTGTCGAGACGGTCTTGTCGGCTCTCTTCGAGAACCGTCGCTCCCCTCCCGCGGCCGCCGTCGCCGCAGGCGACGCCGGACGCAGGGGAGGGGCCACCGCCGCCGCGGAAGCGGCGCGGATGGTGGGGTGGGCACCCCTCACCGATTCAGCGGATTCGAAGGGAGCCCTATCGCGACGACGGCGGGACGCTTTCCTTCGTGTTCGCGTTCACCGCGAGCCCGCGGGGCGTGTCGATCCGGCGCGTGCTCGGCGGGGTTCCGCGCGGGCGCGGGATGCGTCGGTTCTGGATGCCGCTCTCGCGGGGAGGTCTGGAGACCTCGTGCGCCCGCTGCGGCGGCTGGACGCTCTCGAGCGGGCCGTCTCCCATCGCGTCCGCGAGCATCGACTTCGCGAACGCGAGCTCGGCCTGGAGCCGCTCGACCGCGGCCTGCGCGGCGACGTAGCCCTGCTGCGCTCGCCGGGCCTCGGCGCGCGCGGCCTCGCGTTCGGATCGGAGCCGATCCATCTCGACCCGAGCGTGCGCGAGATCCTCCTCGAGGCGCGCGCTCGCGACGCGATCACGTTCGTGCTTCTGCTCCAGGCGAACGGCGGTGGTGCTCGCTTCCTCGAGCTCGAGCCGCAGTTTCGCGACCTCTCGCTCGTGCGACTCCAGGAGTCGCGAGACGAACCGATCTTGCTCTTCGGTGAGCAGGCGGAGCTGCTCTTCCATGTCCCGCTCGCGACGCTCGAGCGCGGAAATGGCGGCGTCGCGCTCGGCGGTGAGCGCGGTCGCGGATCCGGGGCTTTGGTCTCGGTCGTTCACTTCGTGAGGATCGGCGGCGCCCGAGACGAACCGGGGCACACGCGGATACTGAAACTTAATCGCATTCAGACCGCGCCGCACACGGCCTTCCCATTTTCCTGGGTGCCTGTGCGCCGGGGTGCGCGAGCCGCTCACTCGGGCGACGGGGCGCGTCCCGCTCTCGAAGTCCCGGGCGTCAGGGATGCACGACCACGGCGGTCGCCGACTCCAGATGTGGGTCCCATCGCACCCCGTGCCACCCCGGCGGCAGCTTCGGCTCGGAGAACTCGAAGAGGTACTTTCCGTCCTCCGGGGAGACGTTGATGCACCCGCCGCTCACTCGCTCGCCCCAGGCGTCGTGCCAGTAGGCGGCGTGGATGGCGTGGGGGCCGCTGAAGTTCTGCACCCACGGGACGTCCGCGTGCGTGACGTCGTCCGGGGCGTCCATCGTCGCGGTGACGAATTTCCCGGTGACGACGAACCTGCCGGTGGGAGTGGACGACGTCTTCGTCGGATCGAGCGGCGGCTGCGCGACGCCGCCGCGACCGGGCGAGGCGAGCGTCACGAAGACGGGGATCGAATCCTCGTACGCGATGAGCCAGCCGCCGTAGACGCTCGCCTCGACCCACGTCCCGCGCCCCCGCGGCTTCGCCGAGTTCGTGTCCGGCACTCCGACCTTCGCGCCCCAGGGCGTGTACGGGGACGGCGTCGGAACGACGGCCTCCGTGTTCCGCACCCAGAGCCCGTTTCGCGTCGTCTCGAGGTACGTGTAGGGCCAGTGCACCGCCTGCTTCCCGGTGAGGGGAACGAAGGAGAGGCGTGCGAACGTCGCCTCGGCGGGGGTGAACTTGCCCAGCTCGTCGCGAACGTACGCCGGCTGGTCGTGCTCCCGGAAGAACGCGAGGGGGAGCTTCACGTCCCCGCCGAGCCGCACGCCCTGGAACGTCGCCGGGTGATACGGCCTCGTCCGATCCTTCGGGACCCACGCGAAGTCGCTCGTCAGGAGGAACGTGCGGTTCTCGCTCCGGTACTCGTCGAAGAACGCGATGGTGGAGTCCCGCCGGAACGAGCGGCGCGGGATCTGGATCTGCCACGGAAGCGCGTCGATGACGGGCGCCTCCTCCTTCGCCTCCGTGAGGTCCACGCCCTCCACGAGCGGACTCGGCTTGCCCTGCCTAGCGGCCTCGAGTCTCGCGAAGTGCTTGTCCAGCGCGGGCTCTCTCGCGCGCTGCTCGGCGGGAGTCGGGAGCCGCTCGTAGCGTTCGGCGCCCATCGACTCCGCGTAGCGATGCGGGGTGGGGGAGTCGAAGTGCGGAGCGTAGCGGGCGACGAGTTTCCACGCGGGCGACTCCGGATCCGTCGTCGCGCGCTTCCCGTCGTCGCAGATGAAGCCCCGCGGTTCGACCGCGTACCATTTCTCGCACCCGGGCCCCGGGACGGGGTTCTCTTCCCGGAGCGGGACCGACTCGCCCGCCCACAGGTAGCCGATCCACTCGTGCGAGTAGTCCGGCGTCGGGCGGATCCAGACGAAGCGAGTGAGGCCGTAGATGCGCTTCCGGGGGGCGGGCTCCGGCGGAGCAGGGATCGCGGCGGCGCTCCGCGGCGGTGGGATCTCCGCGGAGGGGGTCGGGAGGGCGGAAGGGGAGGCCCGTGTCGCGGCGGACCCGGCGGGAGCGACGGCCCGAGCGACCCCCGAGAACTCGCGGCCGTCCGAGGACGCGGCCCGGGCGCGCGCGTCACAGCCCGGCGCGAACGCGGCGAGCGCCACGAGCGCGAGGAGGTCGTCGACAAGACGGCGCGGCCGCTCTCCGGTCATCCGTGCGGATCAGCGTAGTACGATGCGTGGAACGGATGCGACATCCCGACGCTCCCGCCTCGGAGGAAGAGCTTCTCGGCCGCGCGGAGGATCTCGCCGGGCGGACGATCGGCGACCTCTGCCGGGCCGCGGGCGTCGAAGCACCGGCGGATCTCCGCCGCGCGAAGGGGCTCGTCGGAACCCTGGTCGAGCGCGCGCTCGGCGCGACGGCGCGGTCCCGGGCAGCACCCGATTTCGAGGCGCTCGGAGTCGAGCTGAAGACGCTCCCGGTCGGGAGCGACCGGGCGCCGGTGGAGTCCACGTTCGTGTGCACGATCGACCTCGTGCGTATCGGTGACGTGGAGTGGGAGCGGTCGCTCGTTCGCGCGAAGCTCGCGCGGGTGCTCTGGGTGCCGGTCGAGGGCGAGCGGTCGCTCCCGGTCGCGGGACGACGGATCGGGACCCCGTTCCTCTGGAGTCCGTCCGCGGAGGACGAATCCGCGCTCCGGTTCGACTGGGAAGAGCTCGCCGGCATCATCGGCCGCGGCAACGTGGAAGACGTCACCGGGCACCTCGGCCGATACCTCCAGGTGCGACCGAAAGCCGCGAACGGAGCTGCGCGCCGGCGCGGCGTCGACGCCGAAGGCGCCGCGTTCGCCGCGCTCCCGCGCGGCTTCTATCTCCGGACGGCCTTCACTGAAAAGCTGCTCCGTGAACGATTCCCGGCGTGAGCTCACGCGGTTGCGGCTGCTTCGGGCAGGCCGGGCTTAGAGCGGCGCGATCGCGAGATGTACGTGATCGCGATGATCAGAATCATCATCGGGGGTAATGACCTCTTCGAGCAGACCCATGCGACGAACGTCGCAGGCGAGCTGGTTCAACGGCGTGGAAGCGTCGCCGCACTCGGCGCCGCGAACGAAATCGCGCTTCACGTCGTAGTGAGCGGCCCTCGTCGAGAGCCCCCACACGTCGATCGCGAGGCCCTGGGCGTGGAGGCTCGGGCGGCCGCGCTTCGTCGTGCGGTACGCGTAGGCGCCGGCGTGCCGCACTTCACGCACGCCGAGCGAGCGCAGCTCCGGTCCGAGCCACCCGAGAGCCACCACGAGCCGGCAATCGCAGACGAGCGCGCCGCGGTCACCCGACTCGTAAGAGACACCCCCGATCGAACCCGTGACGGCGACCGGCGTCACCATCCCGGGCTTCGGCGGAAGCGGGTGGAAACGGACGCCTTCCTGCTCGAGCCACGAGAGGCAGCGGTCGCCGTCCGGGATGACGAGGCCGAGCTTGCCCTTCTTCGCACCGTGCCGCATCGGGAGAGCCGACGCCTGGGCTCCCGTCTCGGTGGCGACGGGGAGCTCCACCATGCCCGGAACCTCGGGCGGCAGCGCCTCGCGCGCGCAACCGCCGAGGGTCGCGGCGAGGAGAGCGCCGAGGAGGGAGCGGGGCCAGGACCACGTCATTTGCGGGAACGAAACCGTGCCACGGCCTCGCCGAGAGCCCCAAGAAAGCGGAAACCCCGGCGCTCGACGACTTCCCGGGGGAGCTCTAGCGTAAGCACTTAATGGACGAATCCTTCGACTACCTCGTGCTCGGTGGAGGGAGCGCCGGTGTCGCCTCCGCGCGTCGCGCCGCGAAGTACGGAAAGCGCGTCGCGCTCGTGGAAGCGAGCCGCCTCGGCGGCACGTGCGTGAACGTCGGGTGCGTCCCGAAGAAGATCATGTGGAGCGCGGCCTCGCTCGCCGAGGCGATGCACGACGCCGAGGGCTACGGATTCGGCGGGCTCGCTCCCGAGCTCGACTTCGCGAAGCTGAAGGCCGGCCGGGACGAGTACGTTCGCTTCCTGAACGAGGTCTATCGCCGGAACCTGGAGGGCGAGGGCGTCGTCCGTGTCCCGGGGTACGGGCGCTTCGTCGCGCCGAACGTCCTCGACGTCTCCGGCCGAAGACTCGCGGCGCCGCACGTCCTCGTCGCGACCGGGGGAGAGCCGTGGGTGCCGGACCTGCCGGGCAAGGAGCTCGCGATCACCTCGGACGGCTTCTTCGACCTCGAAGCGCTGCCGAAGTCCGCGGTGGTGGTCGGCGCGGGTTACATCGGAGTCGAGCTCGCGGGGATCTTCGCCGCGCTCGGAACCCGGGTCACGCTCGTCATGCGCGCGGACGCCCCGCTTCGCGGGTTCGACCGAACGCTCCGCGAAGCCCTGGTCGAGCACCTCCAGGCCGCGGGCATCGGCCTCGAGAGAAACGTCCTGGTGACGCGCGTCGGAGAGCGCGAGGGACGTCGCGCCGTGCACCTGGACGACGGTCGCGTCCTGGACCCGGCGGACGTCGTCCTCTTCGCGACGGGGCGCCGGGCGAAGACGGCCGGGCTCGGACTGGAGAACGTCGGGATCCGCCTGGACGACGCCGGCCACGTCGCGACGGACGAGTTCCAGGCGACGAACGTCCCCGGACACTACGCCGTCGGGGACGTCACGGGCCGCGTCCCGCTCACGCCGGTCGCGATCGCGGCGGGACGGCGCCTGGCCGATCGCCTCTTCGGCGGCGAGCCCGAGGCGCGTCTCGACTACGAGAACGTGCCTACGGTCGTGTTCTCGCATCCTCCGATCGGGACCGTCGGTCTCCCGGAAGACGTCGCCCGCGCCCGTTACGGGGACGCCGTGAAGGTCTACGAACGGCGTTTCACGAGCCTCCACTACGCGCTCACTCCGTACAAGCCGAAGACCACGGTGAAGCTCGTCGTCGTGGGCGCGGACGAGCGCGTGGTCGGCATCCACGTCATCGGTCTCGGCGCGGACGAGATGATCCAGGGCTTCGCCGTCGCGCTGAAGATGGGGGCGCGGAAGATGGACCTCGACCGCACCGTCGCGATTCACCCGACGGGGGCGGAGGAGCTCGTGACGCTGCGCTGAGGGAGAACGGGACCCGTGGAACGACCGCGGGCCCCGCTCCGGTCGATCAGGCGCCGCCGCCGAAGAGGGCGCGCGCGACGACCTTGAGCTCCAGGATCGGCTTCACTCCCTCGAAGATCGGGAGCACCTGCGCGTCGATGACGTAGCGGCTGATCGCGTACTCCTCCGCGTAGCCCCAGCCCCCGTGGAGGAGCTGACCGATCTGCGTGATCTCGACGGCAGCGTCGCAGGAGAAGAGCTTCGCCTGCGCGGCGAGCGGCGCCGCCTTGCGCTCGTCCTCGTCCATGGCGAGGGCCGCCGTGTACGTGATGGCGCGGGAGGCCGAGAGCTTCACGGCCATCTTCCCGAGGTGGTGCTGCGTGAGCTGGAACTCGATGATCGGGCGCTTGAACTGCGAGCGCTGGCCGACGTACTCCGCCGTCTTCTCGACGGCCGCCTGTGCGACGCCGCACGCGCGGCCACCCGTCTGGAGCCGGCCCGCCGCGAAGCCCGCCATCTGCAGGTAGAAGCCGCGACCGAGGCCCGCCTCACCGCCGATGAGGTTGTCTTCCGGCACGAAGTAGTCCTCGAGGGACACGGTGTACGAGTGCATGCCGCGGTAGCCGGGCGTCCGATCCGCCTTGCCGACCATGGTGCCGCCGCCCGGGCTCTTGCTCGAGAACTCGTGACCGCGGTCGGACTGCTTCGGGACGATGAAGAGCGAGAGGCCCTTCGCGCCCTTCCCGGTGTCCGGATCCGTCCGCGCGAGCAGGGCGAGGATGTCCGCCCGGCCCGCGAAGGTGCACCAGGACTTCTGGCCGTTGATGACCCAGCCCGGGACGCCGTCCACCGTCTTCTTCTCGGCGCGGCAGGAGATGGAAGCGACGTCGCTCCCGATGTTCGGCTCCGTCACGCTGATGCCGACCATGAGCTCGCCGCCCGCGATCTTCGGGAGCCACTCCTTCTTCTGCGCTTCCGTGCCGCCCGCGATGAGGGCCTTCGCGAGGATCTCGGGGCGCGTGATGAGGGAGCCGGCGCCCGCGAGCGACGCGGAGGAGAGCTCTTCCGTCGTGAGGATCATCGCGAGGTTCCCCATCTCGTAGCCGCCGTAGCTCTCGGGTACGGAGAGGCCGAAGTAGCCGACCTCGCCCATCTTCTGGATGAAGGCTTCCGGGATGAGATCGTCGTGACGGTGGATGTGCTCGGCCTGCGGCGCGACCTCCGTCTGGGCGAACTGGCGCACGCTCGACCGCACCTGCTCGAGGGTCTCGTCCACGGGCATGTCGCAGTGACCCTTGTTCGCGCACACGTCCCGGCCGATCTCGCGGAACACGGACTCGTGCGCGCCCTTGCGGATCGCGGCGCGGAGCTCGGCCGTGTAGATGCCGTCCACGTCCGCGTCGGTGAGGCCCAGGTCGTCGAGAACGGGGATCAGCCTGTCGCGAGCCGAGAGCGCGAGGTCCGCCGCGCCGGCGAGCGCGATCTTCTCGAGCGTCGCCGTCTTCTTGTTCCCGAGCTCGGAGACGAAGCGCACGAGCTCCTTCGCGACGCGGGCTTCCGTCGCCGCGTACGCGACGCGCGACGCGAGCACCTGGTGGTCGTCGATGGCATTCCCTCGACCCGTGATCTCCGCGGCGCGAGCGACGGCGCGGTCGGTCAGATCGGTGGCGGCGGAGGCGATTTTCTGTGCGGTCGGGAGCGTCATGGCGGCGGAGCCTACGCCGGGCCGGCTCGCCGTGCCACGGCAGAAACGACCCGATTCCGGCGGTTCTCGGGCCTGGCCGGGGGGGCCGCCGCCGCAAACCCGATCAGGCGACGGGCGCCTTGCTCGACCGGACCCGGGCGAGCTCCCGGAGCTTGGTCATCCGGAAGAGCGCCGCGATCTGCTGAACGAGCGATTCGTCGTCCCCCTTCCGGGTGAACGCTCCGTCGAAGCCGTATCGCTCGAAGTGCTCCGCCTTCGTTTCATCCGAGGTGTACACGTAGAGAGGAGGGAGCCGAGAGCTTGCTCGTCACCGAAGTCCACTGCCGGAGCGACGGATGCGGCGAACAGGTCCACGACCATCTGGGCGGCATCCGTCTTCGCGGAGACGAGCCGGGCCCGCTCCCGCCGGGTGAGCTCCACGACGACCACGGCGCACACCAGCGCGAGCACGACCCCCGTCGCGATGGCGACGCGCGTCGCGACCGATTTCGACACCCGCGGCGAAGCTCGTCTCGCTCTCCCGCTGCTCGGCGGCGCAGACCTCGCCGGCAGCGCCGGGGAAGGCGCCGAGGCGAGCGAGGTGGCCGGGTCGAGGGCGGGCATTCCGGGGGAACGGACTCCCTCCCCGCCGATACGGCCGACCCCGGTCGATCGTTGGTCGCCCGCCGTCACGGACTCTTCTCCCGCGGTTTCGCGCCGAAGGGCGCGCCGCTGCGGCGCCTTTCCTCGAGGTGGGCCCCCGGCCGCGCCGCGAGTCAGCCCTTCGCGAGGTCGCGCACCAGGTCGGCCGCGGTGTCCCCGTCGATGTCCAGGGCGCGCGCCGTGTCCATGATGAGCTCGCGCTCGCTCGTGCGGACGACGCCGTCGGCGAGCGTCACCTGGATCGCGAGCGAGAGCGCGAGCTTTCGCGCGCCGGCGTCCGGAAGTCGCCCCTTCACCGCTTCGAGCCGCGCGTCCCGCCCCGATTCTTCCAGGTCCTTCTTCGCGCGTTCGAGGAGCGCTTCGAGGTCCTTGCCGGTGATGAGCCGTGACGTGAGATCTTCCGCGCTCTTCAGGAACGCCCGGTGCTCGCTCTCCGAGAGCTCGCCGTCCGCCGTCGCGGCGAGGTACATCATCTCGATGAGGGCCTGGATCTTCTGATCTCCCAGGTCTCGCACGAACGCCGGATCCGTGTCGCGCATTCTGCGGGTCATTATACCGGGAAAGATGCGCGGGACGGGCGCTATTCCGAGGGAGGCTCGGCGGAGCTCCCCGTCCCGAGGGAGGGCTCGCCCGAGCCTGCCGTTCCGGCGGTGTCGCGAAAGAAGGGTTCCCGCGTGAGCTCGCGGACCAGGACGGTCGCGTAGCTGCCCGCCGGCAGGGTCATCGACACCACGATGGAGCCGCCCTCGCCGGGGCCGACCGTGAGGTGCTCGGGCCAGACGAGGAGGTCTCTCCGGGTGCCGTCGCCGTGACGGCCGAGCGCCGCGAGGGCCGCTTCCGAGAGGCCGAGCTCCGCGAGGGCCTCGCGTTCCATGGCGAGCGGCGCGCCGGAGGCCGCCCGCATCTTCGGTCCGACGATGGGCCCGGTCGGCAGGATGTCCCTCGCTTTCCAGCGGGGCTCCTCCTTCGGGACGTCGAGCACCACGAACTGGGATCCCGTCCCCGACAGACGGACGACCTCGCCTTCCAGGGGGCCCTCGAGTCCCCGTCCGAGGCGGCGGACCACGTACCGGTTGAACGCCTCGGCTTGAACCACGCTCGCGAAGAGCTTCCGTTCGAACGGAGGCACGCGCCGTCGGGGACCCTCGCCCGCCTCGCCCGAGAGCCACGCGAGCGCGTCGTCGAGAGACGACCCTCCGCGACCGAAGCGCTGCGCGCCGAAGAAGTTCGGGAGCCCGCGTTCGTCGATCCGTCGCAGGATGGCCTCCGCGCGGGCGAGCGCGTCCGGTTCGACGCCCGTCAGTCGAATCGTGAAGCGGTTTCCGGCGAGGTGACCGGTGCGAAGCTTGTTCCCGTGACGTGCCGTCTCGACGACGGAGACGGACGGCGGAAGCGCCCAGTTCTTCGGATCGCCGGCGCGGCGCGCGGGAAGGCTCATCCATTGCGTGGTGACCGCGTGCTTGTCCTTGAGTCCCGCGGTTCCGATCTCGCCGTCGGGAACGTTCGCGGCGCGCGCGACGATCCGGAGCGCCTCGCGCGTCGTGAGGCGGACCTTCCGGATCCGCACGAAGAGGTGCTCGCCTTCGCCCGACATCGGATAGAGCGGCACTTCGTCGACGACGAAGTCCTCGGGAGCGGGTCCGATTCCACCGAGAGTACCCGGCAGGTCGGAACACGAGAGCGGCGGATCGAGCGGTGTGACCAAGGTCAGTCCTCTCACGAATCTCGAACGGGAACGCGGTTCTACCCGAGCGACGCCCTCCGGCGGGTCGCCCTTCGTCACCGAGCGAGGGATCGGAGCGTTGACTTGTAAAATGCTCTGTAAACGTGCGAGTTACTTGGAAATGGCTAAGCTCTTGACGCCTTCGCCTCCCCGCGGTGACGTCCGCGGCCGCTTGCCTTGTAAAGATGTCAACGCGCCGACCGGAGACGGCGGCGACGTTCCGAAGGAGTTCAGATGACCGCGAAGACCCGAACCCGAGCACAAGTGAACGACCTACTGGGCAGCCGTCGCATCGACCACGTCGTGGTCATCGGCGCGAACGGAGCCATGGGATACGGAAGCGGCGCGCTGTTCACGACGGCCGTGCCGCGCGTGACGTTCCTCGCACGCAGCAAGGACAAGGCCGACAAGGGCCTCGAGGCGGCGGTGAACGCCGTCCGCTCTTCCACGGTCCGCAACCGCGTGGACACGGGTGACTACGACAAGGACTTCGACCAGGCCGTCTCCAAGGCGGACCTCATCTTCGAGGCCGTCACGGAAGACTTCGACATCAAGCAGAAGATGTTCGAGCGCATCGACAAGGTGCGCCGCCCGGACTCGATCGTCGGCACCGTGACGAGCGGTCTCTCGATCAACGCGCTCGCGGCGGGTCGCAGCGAGTCGTTCCGGAAGCACTTCATGGGCCTCCACTTCTTCAACCCCCCGAACGTCATCGTCGGCACCGAGCTCATCGCCGGCAAGGACACGGACCCGAAGCTCCTCGACTTCATCGAGGTGTACTCGGAGAAGAAGCTCGGTCGCGTGATGATCCGCACGGCGGACACGGCGGGCTTCGCCGGCAACCGCGTCGGCTTCAAGGTGCTGAACGAGGCCGCGCAGCTCGCCGAGGAACACGGCCCCGTCCTGGTGGATCGCCTCGTCGGGCCCTACACCGGTCGGGCGATGACGCCGCTCGCGACCATCGACCTCGTCGGCTGGGACATCCACCGCGCCATCGTGGACAACATCTACAAGAACGCTCCGGACGAGGTGCACTCTACGCTGAAGCTCCCGGCGTACATGGCGTCTCTCATCGAGAAGGGCACGCTCGGCACGAAGAGCGGCGGCGGCTTCTTCAAGACGGAGAACAAGGTGAAGCTCGCGCTCGACCCGAAGAGCGGGAGCTACAAGCCGCTCACGGAGATCAAGCTCCCGGACCTCGGCTACATCTCGCAGGTCGCGAAGCTCCACCACGACGGTCGCTACAAGGAAGCCATGAAGGTCTTCGTGGAAGCGCCGGGCGAGTGGGCGGACCTCGCGCGGAAGGTCGTCGCCGGGTACGTCAGCTACGCGTTCCACCGCGTGGGTGAGGTCACGGAGACCATCGACGGCATCGACGACATCATGGGCTTCGGCTTCAACTGGGCGCCTCCGAGCGTCCTCGTGGACACGATCGGTCTGAAAGAGACCGTCGCCATGATCGAGAAGAGCAAACTTCCCGTTCCCAAGCTCCTCGCGGACGCGCTGAAGAGCGGCAAGACGGATCGCTTCTACAAGAACCCCCACGGCAACATCGGTCGTTTCTTCGTCGCTGGCTGAAGGCTGACCTGGAAGGAAGAGGCAGTAATCGAATGGCAAACGAAGTTTACGTTCTCGGCGGCTACCAGACGGATTTCGCCCGCAACTGGACGAAAGAGAAGAAGCACTTCGCGGCGCTCATGCGCGAAGGCGTGCAGGGCGCGCTCGAGGAGACGCGCATCCCCGCGAAGGACGTGCAGGTCGGGCACGTCGGCAACTTCGCCGCGGAGCTCTACTGCAAGCAGGGTCACCTCGGCGCGTTCTTCGTCGAGACGGATCCCGCGTTCAGCGGCCTCCCCACCGGTCGTCATGAAGCGGCGTGCGCGTCCGGGAGCATCGCGCTCCTCGCGGCGCTCGCGGAGATCGAAGCGGGCTGGTACGACCTCTCCTGCGTCGTCGGCATCGAGCAGATGAAGACGGTGCCGGCGTCCGAAGGCGGGGACTACCTCGGCACGGCCGCCTGGTACGAGCAGGAGGCGAAGGGCGTCGAGTTCCCGTTCCCGAAGCTCTTCGGAAAGCTCGGGGACGAGTACGACAAGCGCTACGGGCTCAAGGACGAGTACCTCGCCGGCATCAGCGCGGTGAACTACGCGAACGCGAAGCTGAACCCGCTCGCGCAGACCCGCACCTGGTACATGAACAAGGAGCACGCCTGCTCCCGCGACGACTTCAACTCGGCCGTCGGCGGGCGCGTGCGCATCGCGGATTGCTCCCAGGTGACGGACGGCACGGCGACCGTGTTCCTCGCGAGCCGGAAGTACGCCGAGAAGTTCGCGAAGGAGCGCGGCATCAAGCTCGAGAACATTCCGCGCATCAAGGGCTGGGGCCATCACACGTCCCGCCTCCGGTTCGTGGACAAGGTCGCGGAGAGCGCGGGCGCGGAGTACGTCCTCCCGCACGTCCGCTCGACGATCACGGACGCATGGCGCCGCGCGGGCATCGCGAACGTGGACGGCATCGACGGCATCGAGACGCACGATTGCTTCACGACGAGCGAGTACATGGCCATCGACCACTTCGGCATCACCAAGCCCGGTGAGAGCTGGAAGGCGGTCGAGGAAGGGTGGATCGAGATCGACGGCAAGCATCCGATCAACCCGAGCGGCGGCCTCATCGGCGCCGGTCACCCGGTGGGCGCGACGGGCGTCCGTCAGCTCCTCGATTCGTACAAGCAGGTGACGGGCACCGCCGGCGACTATCAGGTCGAGGGAGCGAAGAACTTCCAGACCCTGAACATCGGCGGCAGCGGCACCACGAGCGTGAGCTTCGTCGTCGGCGTCGGCTGACGTACGGAGTCGGAAAAGAGACGGGCAGGGCGTTCGCTCTGCCCGTTCTCCGTCCATGGCCCCGGCGCGAACGCGCCGGGGCTCACGTCTCCGGCTTCTTCGGCGCGACGTCCGCGACGCGCTGGAGCCGGAGGATGTCCTCGTCCGTGTACTGGGTCGCGGTCAGCGCGAGCGCGACGAGCGCCGGGGCCGCCTCGAGGATCTTCGCCTCTTCTCCGCGATCGAGGTAGCGCATCGCGACCGCTTCGACGGCAGTGGAGAGCGCGTAGATCGTGACGTCGTCCGGGATGCGCTTCGCGAGGCCCTTTCGGAACCCGTTCTCGAAGCCCTTCGCCCAGAGGCGCGCGAAGCGATCTCGCATCGCTTCGTGGCGCGCGTGCTCGGCGGGGCCGATCGCGTGGATCTCGTGGTAGAGGACGCGCGCGAGCGCGGCCGAGCCGCCCACCGCGCGGAGGTACGCGATGATGCCCTCGCGCACCTGAGCGACGGGATCTTCCTCCCGCGCGACGGCCTCTTCCACCCGCGCTTCGAGGAGTCGCTGCCCCGTCTCGTAGACGGCGAGGAACGTGTCTTCCAGGTCCTTGAAGTGCTCGTAGAACGTGCGCCGGCTCATCCGCACTTCGCGGATGACGAGATCGACGGACGCTCCGGTGTAGCCGTGGCGCGCGAACACCTGTGCCGCCGCGCCGAGCAGGCGCTGACGCTGCTCGGACCGACGAGCGTCCGTCGGCTGTGAACGGTCGTACTTGCCGGGGCCGGGAGCCGCGGCTTCGCCCGTCTTCTCGGCGACGTCGAACGGGGCGATCGGGACCGGGGAAGGGCGGTCGTCCGACGACACGTCTTCCGCCTCGGATGGAGTGGAGGATGGATTCGAGCCGGCCATACACGGGGCCACACGTGTGGTCCCGTGGCTCGGTTACCCGATCCGATTCGCTTCGTCCACCCCACAGGTACGAGTTCGGCGGAGGCGGAAGGGCAGGCCCCGCGGCGCGCGCGCAACCGATGCGTGCGGCTGCCTCCGCGCTTCCGTACCGTTCGGTCCAGCCCGCTCAGCGCGCTCGCTGACCCTGGCAGCTCAGCGCCACCTGGACCTTCGCCTTCGCGTCCGCGCGGATCGCGTCGCAGGCGCCGCCGCAGAGCTGGATCTTCGTCTTGTCCACGTCCGTGTAGTACCAGCCGTCTGCGGGCGACGTGCAGGCGTCGTCCTTGTAGAAGTTCACGATGTCGGCTTCCGTCGTGCCGCCGTTCTTGTAGTAGTCGACGTTCAGCTTGTTCGTGTCCACTCGCTTGCCGTCTGCGGCGAGGGGCACGTCGAACTCGCAGGAGATTGCCTGCCCGGTGATCTTCTTCAGCGCGGCAGCGAGATCCGTCCCGAAGTCCGACGAACGCGTCATGTCGAGGTGGCATTCCGCTCCCGCGGCTGGAAGTACGTTCGGATCGTGCTCGCAGTTCGGGTCCCGCGCGGTGTTGCCGGCGAACGCAATCGCGGAGAGAAGCCCACGGCCCGGCTCGCTCCCGGGCGCGCCGATGACGAACGTGCGGATGTTCACCGTCGCAGCCTTCGGCATCTCGGTGCCGAGGAGGCGCGAGACGACGTCCCCCGTGATGCCCTGGTCGGCGTACGTCGTGTGACCCGAGCCGCCGTCCTGGGTCGAGGGGATGCAGCTGTCCTCGCCGTCCGTCACGAGGACGACGAACCGATTGCCCGGCGCCATCGCCTGCTGATGGAGGTGCTTGTACGCGAGGATCGTGGCTCCCACGATCGGCGTGCCGCCCTTCGGATTACCGTTCGCGAGGGCGTTCTTCAGCGCGTCGACCTGGGGCTGCGTCAGATCCGCGAGGTCCACGTTCGGCGCCGAGGTGACGCCGCACACGTCGTCGTTGCTGAAGAAGGTGAGTCCGACGGACGTGTTCGGCACGGTCGCGAGCTGATCGAGCGCGGCGCCGATGCCGGTGACGATGGACGACCAGCGCGTCGGCTTGGACGTATCTGCCGTGACGGGGTGCGCCTCGCAATCGGCGGAGCTCGTCGTCAGGTTGCAGTTCATGCTCCCCGAGCGGTCCACGACGAAGAGGATGCTCGAAGGGATGAGCGTGCTCTGGTAGTTCGTGGCCCCGCAGCTGTTCCCACCCGCGCCGGTGCCGCTCCCGCCGGCGTTGAACACGGTGTCCCCGCCGGTACCGAAGATGCCCGTGCCGCCGGCGCCCGTCGCGCCGCCCGAGCCGAACGGAGAGCCCCCGGCACCCGAAACGGGGCCGGAGTTGTCCGGAGGCGACGAGGACGGCGAGCACGCGCTCACGACGCTCGCGGAGACGAAGGCGGTGGCCGAGAAGAGAAGTGCCGCTCTGTTCATGATGATTTCCGAGACGCTACGGGCCCGTGTAACTCACCGTCCAGTCGCCGTAGCCGCCAAACTGGGGGTCCGGGTCGCCCTCTTTCCACGTGGGCTCCCCGACGCGCCACTTGCCGTTGACGAACTGGTTCGTGAGCTTGTCGTAGTCGGCGTGGAGCGGGCCCTCGTAAGGGTAGTCCGTCGTCCCGATGGTGTACTTGCCGTTCGGCATGTAGCCGTTCTCGAGCTTCGCCGTCGTGCAGTTCAGGGTGCCGGTGAGGCCCGAGGAGAACGGAATGAAGCCGTACACGAGCCCGGAGACTTTGCCGTCCGCCAGCTTGTAGAACTCGCCGTCCTGAGATTGCTCGAGGGTGAGGTCGACGTTTCCCGCGATGGGAACCGGGAAGAACGCGACGATGTCCGCGACGTAGAGGCCCGTGAACGTGCCGCTGTAGTGCCCGGGCTTGCACGACCCGGCCGTCGCCTTCGCCTCTGGCCAGTCGAACTGGACCGTCGTGTCGTAGGGGTAGCCCCCGGTGTTGCCCGAGCCGCCGCTTCCGAGATTGACCGCGCCTCCGGCCGAAGAATCCCCACCCGCTCCCGGACTTCCTCCGTCGCCGGACGTGCCTCCGGTCCCCACCCCCGAGCCGCCGGTACCCCCGAGGGCCCCACCGGTTCCGAACCCCCCGACGCCGAACCCCCCGCCGTTCGAGGGCGTCGTGGGCTGATCGTCCGAGCTTCCCCCGCCGGCGCTGCAGCCCACCGCCGCGACGAGGACCGCTACGTGGAGGAGTGGGCTCGGAGCACGGCGCGTACTCCGGACACTCGCTCGAGCACTAGGAAGAGACGGAATTTTCATGGGCGCGCTCCCAGGCCACTCGGTGGCGTGCAGGCGGCGGACGGACGGACGACACGGGCGCCTCATGGGGACGGCGTCGTTTCCAATGAGTCGCATGGGCCGGGGCCTTTGTTGGACGCTGCGCGGAAGCGGCGGGAATGGCGAAGGAAAAGGCCCGGATGACACGCGGCGAGCAAAATTGTACGTTCAACGCGTTGTGCCGAGGGGTCGTTTCGACGACAAGACCGCGCTGGTCACCGGCGCGGGGAGCGGGATTGGGCGCGCCACCGCGCTCGGCCTGGCTGCGCGCGGCGCACGACTGTTTCTCGGGGACGTGGATTCCGCCGGGCTGGAAGAAACGGCCGAGCAGGCGCGCAACTCCAGCGTCCAGGTGACCACCCGCGTGGTGGACGTGTCCTCGCGCGCCGCCATGCGGGACTGGGCGACCGCGGTCCACGCCGAAGTCCCGGCCCTCGACGTCCTCGTGAACAACGCCGGCGTCGGGATCGGCGGCGGATTCCTGGATACCTCGCTCGAGGACTGGGACTGGGTCGTCTCCATCAACCTGTGGGGTGTCATCCACGGTTGCCACTTCTTCCTGCCGAACATGGTGAAGCGTGGAGAGGGCGGTCACGTCGTCAACGTGGCGTCGGCGGCGGGGTTCTACGCGCCCGGGGATCTCGCGGCGTACGGCACGACGAAGTACGCCGTGTTCGGCCTCAGCGAGGCGCTCCGGGACGAGCTCGAGCCGAAGGGCATCCACGTTTCGACGATCTGCCCCGGCATCATCAACACGAAGATCACGAGCACCTCGCGCCTCCGCGGAAAGATGGCTCCCTCGCGGGAGGACCTGGTGCGGGTCTATCGGAAGCGAAACTACGGGCCCGAGAAGGTCGCCGAGCGGATCCTCGCCGCGATCGAGAAGAACGCCGGCATCGTGCCGGTGACGCCCGAGGCGTGGGCCATCTACCTGATGAAGCGCGCGTTCCCCGAGACCACGCCGCGCCTCCTCCGGCGGCTGAACGAGCGCATGAGACGGAGTCGCGAAAGATGAGACAGATCGAGACGTCGCTCGACATCGCGGCTCCGGCGGACAAAGTCTGGGACGTCCTCGCCGATCTCCGGGGCTGGGACGAATGGAACCCCGTCATCACGCGCATGCGAGCGACGCTCTCGCCGAGGACGCCCGTCTCGTTCGTCATCGCCGCCGGAGGGCGGGAGATGAAGATCCGCGCGGAGATGATCAAGGTCGAGTTCGGGCGGGAGCTCCGCTGGCGAGGGCCGACGAACGGGGCGCTCGGGCTCATGCTCCGGGGCGAGCACTACCTCGTCGTGGAGAGCGCGGGCCCTGCCCGGAGTCGCATCGTCCACGGCGAGCAGTTCGAGGGGCTCCTCCTCCCCGTCATTTGGGGAAAACTCCGTTCCGACCTCGAAGAGGCTTATTCCGAGATGAACCGCGCGCTGAAGGCCCGCGTGGAGCGGAAATCGGCGCCGCCGAGCTCCGGAGCCGCGCGGAAGTCGAGCTGAACCGCCGCGCTTGCCGCTCCCGGTCGGCCGTGTAGGGCTCTCGGAATGTCCGAGCGAAGCTTCCTCATCTACGGCGCGAACGGGTTCACGGGACGACTCCTCGCCGAGCGCGCGAAGGAGCGCGGCCTCCGTCCGATCCTCGCCGGCCGGAACCCGGACGACGTCACCCTGCTCGGGAAGGAGCTGGGCCTTCCCGTCCGCATCTTCGGGCTCGACTCTGCGCCGGCGCTTCGCGCCGGCCTCGAGGGCGTCTCCCTCGTGCTCCACGCCGCGGGGCCCTACTCGAAGACGAGCCGGCCGATGGTGGATGCGTGCCTCGCAGGGTCCGTCCACTACCTGGACATCACCGGCGAGTATGCCGTGCTGGAAGCCGTGCTCGCCCGGGACGCCGAGGCGAAGTCCCGCGGCGTGGTGCTGCTCCCCGCCGTCGGGTTCGACGTCGTTCCGACGGACTGCATGGCGAAGACGCTCGCGAACGCGCTCCCGGACGCGAAGCGTCTCGAGCTCGCGTTCACGGGCGGCATGCTCCCGAGCCCGGGCACGGCGAAGACGGCGGTGGAAGGGCTCTCGCTCGGCGCGAAGGTCCGCGAGGACGGCGCGCTCGTGACGCTCTCCGCTCCCCGGACCCGGAAGATCCCGTTCCGGAGCGGAGCGCAGTTCGGCATGTCGATTCCGTGGGGAGACCTCGTCACCGCGTACAGGTCGACGAACATCCCGGACATCACCGTCTACACCGTCGTCCCGCGCGCGGCGGCGAGGGGCGCGCGGTTCCTGAAGTACGCCGCGCCTCTCCTCTCGAAACCGGCGGTGACGGAGTTCCTGAAGCGGCAGGTGGAGAAGCGCGCGACCGGTCCGAGCGCCGACCAGCGACGAACCGCGCGCATGTGGATCTGGGGCCGCGTCGAAAACGCCGGAGGAACGGCGGTCGAGGGCCACCTCGGAGTCCCGGAGGGCTACGAGCTCACGGTCCTCTCCGCCCTCGCCTCGGCCGAGCGCGTCCTGCGGGGCGACGTGCCGCCCGGCGCGACGACGCCATCCCTCGCGTTCGGCCCGGATTTCGTGACGACGCTGCCCGGCGTGGAACCGTTCGAGCTGGTGCGCTAATTTCCGGGGATCATGGGTCCGTTCCGACGCGGTCGTCCTCCGATCCCCTACGACATGTTCGACCTCGCCCGCTCGGCGGCCGAGGCGAAGCGCTTCGAGAAGTGCGAGCGCATCTATCACAAGGGCCAGGAGCTCGCCTGGGACGGGCGCGAGATCCTCTCCATGCTGCTCGCGAAGCACGGCGGCATCCGGGTGGATCCCGGGAAGAAGGAGCCGCTGAAGCGCCTCTTCGCGATCATCCTCTGGGGGGAGCTCGCCGCGTGGAAGATCTCCGCGCAGCTCGCCGACCGGCTGGAACCGCTCGAGGCGAAGATGGCCGCGACGAGCCAGGCGCACGACGAGGCGCGGCACTTCTACACGATGTACGACTACCTCTCGGAGATCGGTTACCTCCCGGAGCGGCTGGATCCGGCGCCGGAAGCGCTGCTCCGGCACGTCCTCGAGACCGACGACCTCGCCGCGAAGATCCTCGGCATGCAGCTCATGATCGAGACGATCGCGCTCGCCGTGTTCCAGGAGGTGCGCGAGCAGCGCTTCGAGCCCGTGCTCTCGGATCTGATGGCCTACTACGAGCGGGACGAGGCCCGGCACGTCGGCCTCGGCATGCAGTACCTCCCCGAGCTCATGAAGCGGATGACGCCGCTCGACGTCTGGCGGCTCTTCGGGTTCCAGGCGAAGCTCATCGGGTACGCCCTCTGGGAGAACAAGGTGCTCGAGCCGGAGTTCCGGACGCTCGGCATCGACCCCCGCGGGATCATCGAGCGGACGAAGGCGAAGCAGGCGGTCGCGATGCGCACGGCTCTCGTCTCGCTCGGGGTCGACGTGGACAACGACCGGAACCCGATCTTCCAGACCATCTCTGCGATCGTGGAGTTCGTGTTCCCGACGGACGAGACGCGAGGGAGCCTCCGGGCTCAGAGCCGGGCGGCGATGGACGCCTTCCGGAAGGTGTTCATCCCGCCGGAGGATTCGCTCTCCGTGCACGCTCAGCACGCCATCCAGACGGCGCGCGGCAAGATCGCCGGCGCCGAGGCGTTCGACGCCTGAGGATCACCTCGCGGCGCGGATTCCCACGACGGACAGGATCGGGAGCCCCTCGCCGTCGGCCGTCTCCACGGCGGACCCGTCCGCGGTGACGGCGCCGCCGGAGACCTTCGCGAAGCCGCCGTAGGGCGCGAAGTCCTCCTGGACCTCCGTCCCGTGGACGAAGAACTCCACGGCCGTTCCGGCGGGCAGGCCCGCCGAGTTCGGTACGCTGAGCTTGGCATTCGGGCAGAGGACGGCGCCGCTCGGCGTGAGCGCGACGACGATCGAGAAGCCGAGCGAAGGGTCCACGGCCGACGGCGCCTCTGCCACCGGGATCGACGCTGCGCGAAACTTCTTCAGATCGGCCGTGTCGTAGTCGATGGGATCGGGCGCGTAGGAGCCGCCCGCGGGGAGCAGGAGAGAAACGCCGTGGGACGTCGCGGCGGTTCCCGGGACGACGGGCGCGCCCAGCTCCGGCGCGTCGAAGGCGACCGTCCGGACGTCGCCGAGGTCCACGTGGATCGCGGTGTCTCCGGTGAGCGGCAGCGCGAACTTCGCGAAGTGCTGCCCACCGCCGTACTTGAACGCCGGGCGCACGAGATCCGCGCTCTGGTCGATCGCGACGGTGCCGGACGCGCTGGTCGTCCCGTTCAGACACAGGTTGATGCCGCACGCCTGTGCCGGAACGTCCGGGACCGGGTTTCCGTCCAGATCCTTCACCGTCGCGGAGAGGTGCGAAAACGCGGTGGTGGCGTTGCCCGTGCCGTACCCGGGACCGTCGCACGTCGAGGGCGCGCCGCCCGAGCCGCCCGTGTTCTCGCCGCCGCCCGAGCCCGGGGGCGACGCGTCCGTCTCGATGGCGGCGCCGGTCCCCGCGGGCGAAGTTCCGGAGCAGGCCGAGACGAGGAGCAGCGACGGTGCGAAGAACCGACGGACGAAGAGCATCGAGGGGCGCATGGTGACTCCGTGGCACCTCAGCGGGCACCGGGCTCCGCTCCGGGCGGCTTCCGCGCGACGCGAGAGAGGGCGGAGGCGAGCTCCGCGAGGTGGAACGGCTTCGCGAGAAAGGCGTCCGTCGCCGGCGGGACGTCCCCGGCGCGGTCGTCCCGGGAGAACCCGCTGCACATGAGGATGGGCACGAGAGGGTCGATGCGCTTCATGGCGGTGGTCGCGTCACCGCCGGACAGCACCGGCATCACGAGATCGCAGAGCACCGCCACCAGGCGGTCGTGGCTGTTCTCGAAGACGCGGACGCCCTCGGCGCCGTCCTTGGCGACCACGACGTCGTAGCCGAGGCTCTCGAGGAGCCGCTGTCCGACCGAGCGCACCAGCGGTTCGTCGTCCACGAGGAGCACGAGCCCTTGCCCGCGCGGCGGGTGGGACGTCGTCTCTCTCGGCGCCGGCGCGCTCTCCGAGAGCGGAAGGTACAGATGGAACACGGTGCCGCGGCCGACCTCGCTGTACACCATGACGGCGCCGCCGTGCTCCACGACGGTGCCGTACACGGCTGCGAGCCCGAGGCCCGTGCCCTGGCCCACGGGCTTCGTCGTGAAGAACGGCTCGAAGACGCGGCCGAGGTTCTCGGGCGCGATGCCGGTGCCGGTGTCCCGCACCGAGATCTGGACGTACCTTCCGGGCGCGATCTCGAAGGGCATCGCCGCGCAGGCGCCTTCGTCCAGATCCCGGATGGCGGTGCTGATGCGGAGCTCCCCGCCGCTCGGCATCGCGTCTCTCGCGTTGATGCCCAGGTTCAGGAGAGCGTTCTGGAGCTGCGCCGCGTCCCCGATGACGGTCGTGGGCATCGCGCCCATGTCCGTCACGATGCGGACTCGTCGGTCGATGCTCCGGGAGAGAAGCATCGTCGCTTCCCGGACCACGCCGTGCACGTCCACGGGGTTGCTCGCGATCTTGCCCTTTCGAGAAAAGGAGAGGAGCTTCTGGGTGAGCTCCGCTGCTCGCTCCGCGGCCGATACGATGAGCTCGCAGAGCTCTCTCTGCTCCGGGACGTCCGTGAGGGTCCGCAGGTGATCGCCGGAGGCGAGGATCGCCGCGAGCATGTTGTTGAAGTCGTGCGCGATGCCGCCCGCGAGCTGTCCGACCGCCTGCATCTTGTGCGACTGCCGGAGCGCTGCTTCGAGCTCGCGGCGGCGGGACACGTCTTGCCCGAGGCCCGCGACGCGAAATGGCCGGCCGTCGGGGCCTTCGATGGGGAAGGTCCGCTCCTCCACCCATGCGATCTGGTCGCCCGAGCGGACGCGGAACTCCTGCACCGAAGGGGCGCCGTCCGCGCTCGCCTCCGAGAGCGCGCGGATCCCGGCCCGGTCGTCGGGGTGAACCGCCCCGAGACGCGACTCGGCCCCGCCCCCGGGATCGGGCCGCACCTTGTACACCCTCTCGAACGCCGGGCTCGTGTAGACCATCCGTCGCTCGGCGAAGTCGTAGAGCCAGAACGCCTGCTCGATCGAATCCGCGAGCTGCCGGAAGCGTTCCTCGCTCTCCCGGAGGGAAGCCTCGGCGCGAAGCCGGTCTCGCTCGGCCCTGGCGGAGCGGAGCGCTCTCTCCACGATGACCGGAAGGTCCCGGTACATCTCCGGACTCTTCACGACGTAGTCGAGGGCGCCGCCCTTCATCGCGTCCACGGCGCGTCGCTCGTCGCCCTGGCTCGTCATCACGACGAGCGGAACCCCGGAGGCGAGGAGCTCGAGCGCCGAGCCGTCCGGCAATCTCAGGTCCGAGAGGACGACGTCCGGGACGTGACTCCGGATCCACTCCTTCGCGGCCGCGAGCGTTTCCACCGTGTGGAGCGTGAGCGGCGTCGTCTGGAGACCGCGGCGCGCGAGCTCGGCGTGCGCGGGGTCGTCTTCGACGAGGAGGATCTCCGGAGCGTGCGCCACTCAGTGTCTTCCGTGAGGCTGGACGTTCCAGTCGAGCCAGTAGTCTCCGAGATCTTTCATCATCGTGTCGAGCGCCGAGAAGTCGTCGGGCTTCACGAGGTAGCCGTTCGCGTGGTTTTCGTAGGCGCTCGATACGTCCGAGTCGCTGTCGCTCGTCGTGAGGACGACGACCGGGATGGAGGAAAGATCCCGCGACGCTCGCACGGCCCGGAGGACCTCGAGGCCGTCCACCTTCGGTAGCCGGAGATCGAGCAAGATGAGGTAGGGCCGTTCGGCGCTGCCGCCGGCGGTGCGCGTCAGGTAGTCGATGGCCGCCGCGCCGTCCTCCACGCGGTGAACGCGACTCTCGGGGTTGTGCCGCTCGAGGCACGTGCGGACGAGCTCGGCGTGGTCTCCGTCGTCTTCCACGTGGAGCACGAGCCTCGGTGCGTCCTCCAGGATGTCTGCGGTCATGGGGTCTCCCTCTCTCTTCGCGTCACCGGCAGGTGGAATACGAACGAGCTGCCGCTCTTTCCGTCGGATTCGACGTGGATTCCTCCGCCGTGGAAGTCCAGGATCCTTCGCACGAGCGCGAGCCCGACGCCCGTTCCTTCTGCCTTCGGATCGAGCTTCTCGAACAGGCCGAAGATCTTCTCGGCATAGGCCGGGTCGACGCCGATGCCGTTGTCCCGCACGAAGCAGTCCACGCGCTCGGGGGTCAGGGAGCGCACGCCGATCTCGATCCGGGGGTCACTCTGATTCCCCATGTATTTCACTGCGTTCTCGATCAGGTTCTGGAAGACCTGAACGAGCCGCCCCCGGTCGCCGCGGACCACGGGGAACCCGTCGCTCGTCCGGACGTCCACTCGCCGCCCCGCGATCGGGCCCGCGACGAGCTCGAGCGCTTCCTGGACCACTTCGCCGAGAGACACTTCGTCCGTCGCGGTCGCCACGCGGCCGATTCGCGAGAGGTCGAGCAGGTCGTTCAGGAGGCGCATCATCTTCGTCGCGGCCGACCCGATGCGCGCCGCGTCCGCACGCACGCCCGCCACGTCTCCCGCGGCGAGGTCTCGCTCCAGCATGCCGAGGAAGCCCGTGATGGTGACGAGGGGGCTCTTCAGGTCGTGCGAGACGGTGTACGAAAACTGCTCCATCTGCGCGTTTCGCGCGCGGAGCTCGGCGATGAGACGCTCCCGCTCCGCCTCGGCCGCCTTCCGCTGGGTCAGATCGCGGATGGCCGTGAAGCGAACGCGTGCGCCGTTCACGACGCTGATCCGGCTTCTCACCTCCACGAAGAACCGCGAACCGTCGGGACGGAGCGCCACGTGCTCGTAGGCGTCCTCCCTGTCCTCCAGGAGCTTCTTCCGGACGAGGTCGCGCGACTCCGGCGCCACCAGATCCACGACGGCAGTGCCGAGGAGCTCGGCGCGGGTGACCCGGTACATGCGCGCGAGCTGGTCGTTGACGTCCACGATGCGCCCCTGGTCCGTGATGGCGATGCCCTCGAACGTCGCATCCGAGAGCCCCTTCAGGCGGGACTCGCTCGCGGAGAGCTCTCGCAACGCGCGCACGCGATCCGAGATGTCCCGGAACACGAAGAAGAGGCACGGCACGCCGTCGAGGTCGAGCGGCCGGAGCGAAATCGTTCCGTCGAGGATCCAGCCGTCCTTGCGGCGGCATTTCACCTCGAGGCCGTCGACCCGGCCTGCCTCGCGGAGCCGGTCGAGGATCGTGGGCCGGAGCGACGTGTCCACCCAGAGACCGAGATCGACCGTGGAGCGCCCGAGGGCTTCCTCCCGCGTCCACCCGAACGTCTCGACGAACGCGGGGTTCATGTCGATGAGCGCGCCGTCCGCGACGCGGGTGACGCCGATTGCCTCCGGCGACGCGTTGAAGATCTTCGAGAGCCGATCCTCGCTCTTCCGGAGCGCCTGCTCGGCCCGGTGTCTCGCGGTGACGTTCGTCGCGAGCACGAGCCCGTACACGACCCGCCCCGCTTCGTCCCGGATCGGCTGGTAGTTGTAGAGGTAGAGGCGATCTTCGAACGGGATCTCGGCGGAGAACGCTTCCCCCGCGAGCACGCGCTTCAGGTTTCCCTCGACGGCTCGCGCGAACTCCGGCGGCAGCGCTTCATGGATGGTCTTGCCCTCCATCTGCTCCTTCGAGAAACCCGTCGCCGCCACTTCGGGACCGTCGACGAGGACGAAGCGGAGCTCGGGATCGACCAGCAGGCTCGCGCTGTTCGGGAAGTTCTGGACGAGCGCCCGGTAACGTTCCGCGGCGAGGCCCGGATCCCCGCCGCGAGGCTCCCCGAAAGAGGAAGCGGTTGAGGGCTTTTCGCCCCCGGACGGGCCTGCCATCGCGGGGGCGATTATACCCGCGATCTGGAGTAGTCTATCGAAGCGCCCATGTCCTCCGAAGCAGAGCCACCCGCGGGGCTCGTCGCCGGGAAGTACCGGCTGAATCGGCTGCTCGGCCGCGGCGGCATGGGTGCGGTGTGGGAAGGGGTTCACGAGACGCTCGGAACTCGCGTCGCCGTGAAGTTCATCGACGCGGAATATGCCGGCAGCGACGACGTCCGCTCCCGTTTCGTGAACGAGGCGAAGGCCGCCGCGCGCCTCCGCAGCAAGCACGTCGTTCAGGTGTTCGATCAGGGCGTCGGCGAGGACGGACGCCCGTACATCGTGATGGAGTTCCTCCACGGGGAGCCCCTCGACCGGCGCCTGGATCGACAGGGGAAGCTCGACCCGGAAGAGACGGCTCGGATCACCCTGCACGTGTCCCGGGCGCTCGCGCGCGCGCACGAGCAGGGCATCGTTCATCGGGATCTCAAGCCCGAGAACGTGTTTCTGGTCCGGGACGACGAAGATCAAACGGAGCTCGCGAAGGTCGTGGACTTCGGCATCGCGAAATTCACGGATCCGACGGGCGCGTCTTCCTCCAGCACGCGCACGGGCGCCGTCCTCGGGACCCCGCAGTACATGAGCCCGGAGCAGGCGCGGGGCCTCCGCACCGTGGATCACCGCACGGATCTCTGGTCCCTCGGGGTCATCGTCTACCGGTGCCTCTCCGGCGCGATGCCGTTCAAGGGCGAGGCCGTGGGAGATCTCCTGGTGAACATCTGCACGTCGGATCCTCCGACGCCGAGCGCCGTCGAGCCTCGCGTGCCGGCCGGGTTCGACGCCTGGGTGCGGCGCGCGCTCGCGCGAGAACCCTCGGATCGTTTCCAGAGCGCCGCCGAGCTCTCCGACGCCCTCGCCGCCGTGTGCGGCGCGCACGACAAGATCGGTGCGGTGAGCGGCGCGACGCGCGTCGAGCTCCCGAGCGCCCCTTCCGGACCGGGCGCCGTGACGGCGTCTCCGCTCGAGACGACGCCGACGATCCCGACGCGCTCCCGCGGCTTGCTTCCGCTCGTGGCCGTGTTCCTGGGCGTCCTCGTCACCGCGGTGTTCGGCGCGCGCGCGGTGATGCGTCCAGGAGCCGAGCCGGTCGTCCCGGCGAGCGCGGCCCCGTCGCCCCCGCCGGTCGTCGCTTCGCCCGGAGAACGGGCGCCGGAGGTGACGCCGGTGACCTCCGCCGCGCCCGTGCCGAGCGCGAAAACCGAGGAACCCGCCGCACCCCGGAAAGGCGTGCGTCCGCGCGCGGTCGCGACGCCGCCGCCCGCCGTGGAGGCCCCTCCGAAGAAGGAATCCCCGCGGCCGGCGCGCCCGAAGGACGAGCTCGGGTACTGAAACACCTCGAAATTCCGCGGGTTCTCGGCGCTTGACCTGGAAAGCGCCCCCTCTTCTACTTGGAAGGACATGCGTTTTCGGCGCACGGCGCTCCTCGCTTCCTTCCTGCTTCTCGGAACCATCGCCCGCACGGGCCTCTGCGACTCCGCCGCCGACAAGGCGACGGCGCGGGAGGTCGCGACGGAGGGCATCAAGCTCTTCCGCGACGGAAAGTACGAGGAGGCCCTCGATCGACTGAAGCGAGCCCAGGCGCTCTACGACGCTCCCGTGCACCTGCTCTACATCGCGCGCACGGAGGAGAAGCTCGGTCAGCTCGTCGAGGCGTCCGAGACGTACCGCACGCTCGATCGGGAGACGCTCCCCGAGAACGCGCCGGAAGCTTGGACGTCGGCCGTCGAGGACGGGAGGAAGGAGCTCGCGGCGCTCGAGCCCCGGCTCCCGAAGCTGACGATCGCGCTCGAGCCGAAGGATGCGCCCGAGCCGACCGTCGAGATCGACGGCGCGAAGGTTCCCTCGGCGGTCCTCGGCATCGCGCGGCCGGTGAATCCCGGCCCGCATCACATCGTCGTCGGCGCCACGGGCTATCTTCCGAAAGCGGCGGACGTGACGAGCAAGGAAGGCGCCGCGGAGAACGTCACGCTCGCGCTCGAACCCGGCGCCGCGCCGCCCACGGCGCCCGGCGCCGCACCGGCGCCGCCGACGAGCGAGCACTCCTTCGTTGGGTTCCTCGGGGGGATCCGGCTCGGAGCCGGCATTCCGACCGGGAAGCTGTTCTCGATCGACACGGGCGCCCCGCAGAAGCGCGAGCTCGACATGACCGACGCGTTCCAGGCCGGAGGCGGCGTGGAGCTCCACGCCGGGGTCCGCATCGGGAAATATTTCACGCCCGTCCTGTACGTGGAAGGCGAGACGCTCTCTCCGGGAAAGGGCTTTCTGGACCTCGGGAAGATCTCGAAGGCCACGGCGAGCTCGTTCGGGCTCGGGGTCATCGTCGGAACGCCGCCCGGGAAGATCGGCGGGTTCGGAGAGTTCGACGTGGTGTTCGTGAACACCTACGCGGTCACGTTCGACGAGAAGCGGCTCGGCGGCGCGACGAAGAGCTGCGACGTCTCGACCCGGGGTGGGGCGATCCGGTTCGGCGGCGGCGGCGTGTTTCCGCTCGCGAGCTGGTTCCAGCTCACCCCCGTCGCGCTCGCGACCGTCGGCCGGTTCGGGACCCTCGACGAGACCGGGTGTGCGGTCGTCCAGGACCGCAGCATTCCCGCGGGCGATCAGCGGACGCACGCGATGGTCTTCCTCGGCCTCGGCGGGGACGTGACCCTCGGACGGAATCGCTGAAAAGATCCGACCTCGGCGTTCTCGGGGGAGGACGCCGTGCTTGCCGTCCTTTCCGGGACTTCCGTTGCCGGATATGTTTTCGAGTCCCGTGAGCGCCCCGAGTCGGAGCGTCGCGGCGAGGGACCATGGCGGACAACGAAAGCGGCGAGCGTCCTCGGTCGAGCCTCCGGCCGAATCCGAAAACCGAGCCGCTCGCTTCGCTCCTCGTTCCGCCGCTCGCGGACGAGAGCAAGGTGCTCGAAGCGCTGGTTCACGGCCTCTCGACGGGAGAGGCGACGCCGGACCTGTTCATCCGGTTGAACCAGCTCGCGGAGAAGGAGGAGCGCACTGCGAACCTGAGCTTCTCGTACGAGCGTCTCGCCCGGGACGCCCGGATCAAGATGCTCCCGAAGCCGAAGCAGGCGGAGTTCTTCGTCGCCGCGGCGTCCTTCTTCGGGGACGTCTTCGGCGACGCGGAAGCCGCCATCGGGTACGCGGAGCGCGCCCACGCGCTCGCTCCCGACGACGCGCGCGTCTTCGACGTGCTGGAGACGCTGCTCGCCGGATCCCAGGAAGGGGAGAAGCTCGCGAAGCTCTACGCGGACACGGCAGCGCGAACGAAGGACCGCGCGGAGAAGCTCCGGCTCCTCCGTGCTTCGATCGAGCTCTTCGAGACGTACGGCAACGCGGAGGAGCAGATCGCGGCGCTCTACCGTCAAATCGCCGAGACGGATCCGGCGGATGCGCAGGCCGTGCAGGCCCTGGAAAAGCTCTACGTCACGGGCCGCCGGTTCAAGGAGCTCGCGGACATGCTGGAGAAGTCGCTTCTCCGCGAACCGCGTCCGGAAGGAGCCGCGGAGGAGGACTTGCGGCTCCGTCTCATCGGTCTCTACCGCGGGGAGCTCCGGGATCCGGGGCGCGCGGCTCCCCACGTCGAGGCGCTGCTCTCGCGCGAGCCCGTCGGAGCCACGGCGCTCCAGGCGGCCGAGGCCCTCGTGGACCACCGGCCCATCGCCGGAAAGATCGCGCCGCTCCTCTCGGCGGCGTACCGGCGTCTCGGGCGTCACGAAGACGAAGCGACGACGCTCGCCCTCGAGCTCCGCTTCGCGCGCCCGCCGCGGCTCCTCGAGGTTCATCTCCGCCTCGCGACGCTCCGGATGGACGTGCTGGGCGATCCGGCCGGTGCGCTCGAGCTCCTCGAACCGCTCGTCGCTCGCGACCCGTCGGACGACGAGCTCCGTCGTCGCTACGTCGAGGTGAGCACGACGTTCCACCGGGAGGCGGAGGCCGCGAAGCTCCTCGGTCGCGCCCTGCCGAGCGTCAAATCCCCGCCGGTGCGCGCCCGCGTCGCGCTCGAGATCGCCGCGCTCCACGAGAAGCAGGGGGACGCGAAGCGGGCCCGCGCGCTCCTCGAGCCGCTGCTCGGCGAGCCGCTCCCCGACGCGGTTCGCCTCTCCGTCGGCCGGAAGCTCTCCGCGCTCTACGACGACGGCTCGTCGCCGAAGGCGCTCGCGAGCGCTCTCGAGACGGTGATCCGCCTGGATCCGGAGCTTCCCGGGCGGGTCGCCGCCGCGAAGCGCCTCCTCGAGCTGTGCGAGGGGACCTCGCCCGATCCGCGGCTCGCCATCGTCGCGTGGCGCGCGCTCATCGGCTCGCCGCGGACGGAGGAGGCGCTCGACCGCCTCGAGGCCTTGACGACGTCCATCGGCGACGACGCGGGGCTCGTCGAAGTGCTCCGGGAGCGCGCCGCGAGGGAGAAGGACCCCGACAAGGCGAGGAAGCTCGCGTTCCGCGCGGCGGAGCTCGTCGCGCAGAAGGCGACGGATCGCACCGTGGGGATCCGCGCGTTTCGTGATTTCGTCGCGACCCACGGCCCGTCGCGTGAAGCCTCGACGCGGCTCGCGACGCTGCTCGAACAGCAGCGGGATTTTCGCGGCATGGAAGCCGTCCTCGGCGACCTCGTTCCCCTGGTCCCCGAGAGCGAGCGGGGCGCGCTCCTCGGGCGGATCTCGCGCGTCCGGCTCGGCGAGCTCGCCGACCCGGAGGGCGCTCTCGCCGCCGCAGGGGCCGCCCTCGCCCTCGATCCAAAGGAACCGCACGCGCGACGCGCCGCGGAGAAGCTCCTCGGAGACAAGACTCTTCGCATCGCCGCCGCGCGCCTCCTCGAACCGGCGTACCGCGCGGAGGAGAACCCGTCCGGGCTCCTCCGCATCCTGGAAGTGCGCGCCGAGAGCGAGACCGATCCCAGGGCTCGGCTCGCGATTCTCGCGGAGGCATTCTCCGCCGCCGAGAGCTCCTCGGCCGACATGAAGCGGGCGCTCGCGATCGCGGGGCAAGCGCTCGCGATCGCGGTCGCGGGCCGTCGCCCCGAGATCCTCGCGTGGCTCGAGCGCTTCCGGGTGGCCGCGGCGAAGGGCGGGGACAACGCACGTCGGGCCGAGCTCCTCGGCGGCATCGCCGCCGGCGTCGAGACACTGGATGCCGCGACGGCGGAGGTGTTTCGCGAAGCGGCCGAGGCGTTCGTGGCCGCGGGAGAACCGGCGCGCGCGGTGGATGCGTACCGGCGGCTCCTCTCGTTCGAGCCTTCCAGCGCCGAGGTCCTTCGCCGGATCGACGAGCTGCTCGCCGAACAAGGGAACCCGACGGAGCGGCTCGCCCTCTACCGCGACGCGCTCGAGCGTGCCCCCGACGCGGTACGTCGCCGGGATCTCCTGCGGGCGATGGCGCGGCTGCAGCGTCGGGACCTCGGCGATCTGGATTCCGCGATCGCGACGCTCGGGATCCTCGTCGCGGAGAACCCGGAGGACATCGCCGCTCACGAGGCCCTCGTGGACGCGCTCGGACAGAAGGGCGATCGGCGCGCGCTCGCGGCCGAGCTCGAGCGCGCCATCTCCTCGAGCCAGGGCGCGCGGCGAGATTCGCTCCGCCTGCGTCTCGCCCGGGAGCTCGCCGCCGCCGGAGACGATGGTCGCGCCCTCGCGATTCATCGGGAGCTCGCCGTTTCGGGCGCGCTTCCCGTCGAGGAGTATCCGGCGTTCGAGGACCTCGCGCGAAGGGCGGGGGACTCCGCGCTCGTCGTCGAGGTGCTCGAGCGTCGCCTCGCCGCGGCGAGCGACGAACGAGAGCAGGCGGCGTGCCTCGAGCGTCTCGGGGACGTTCGTCTGGAGAAGCTCGCCGACGGCGTCGCCGCGGCGGACGCGTATCTCCGCGGCGCGCGCCTCGCTCGGGACTTGCCCGGCGAGGAGGCGCGCGCGATCCGCCTCTACGAGCACGTGCTCGACGCGAAGGACGCCGACGTGGAAGCGGCGCGGTACCTGGTCGACGCCTGGGTCGGGGAGGGCGGATTCGATCGCGTGCCGGCGGTCTTCTCGGTGCTGCTCCGGACCGACCGCGCCTTCGCCGAGGAGCACCTCGCGGCGCTCGAGTCCAGGTTCCTCGCGGCCCACGCGGAGGCCGAGCTCATCGCCATGATCGACGAGGCGATGGCGCTCCCGCACGGCGACCCGCGGAGCGTGCGGGCGCTCGCCTCCTCCAAGGCTCGAGCCCTCGCGTCGACCGGCGCGAGCGCCAAGGACGTCGCCGGCATCCTCCGGGACCTCGTCGAGAAGTACGGGGACGCCGCGGACGTCGCCTCCCTCGCCGATCACCTCCGCGGGCGCGAGCGCGATCCGGACTCGTTCGAAGATCAGCGGTTCCTGTTCTCTTACCGCGTGGAGCAGGGGTCGGATCCGCTCTCGGCCCTCCTCGCGTGGGCGCAGGCGGAAGAGACGGTGATGAACGACGTCTCCCGCGCGCGGAGCCTCTACGAGCGCGCCCTGGATCTCGCGCCGAGCGAGGCGCGAGCCCGCGAGGCCCTCGTTCGCCTCGAGCTCGCGCACGGCGACCCCGAGCGCCTCGCCGGCACGCTCCGGTCCGTCCGGGAGCGTCTCTCCGGCGACGAGGCGGGAGACGTCGACGTCGCGCTCGCGGCGGTCCTCGTGACGCCGCTCGGGCGCGTGGAAGAGGCGCTCACCGTCCTGGAAGGAGTGCTGGATCGACCCGAGTCGGTCCGTACGCTCCTCGCGATCCTCAAGGTCCCGGAAGGACGGGAGCGTGCGTCGGCGCTGCTCGGAAAGGTGGCGCTCGAGAAGGACGGCGCCGACGCCGAGAGTCTGCTCGAGACGCTCCTCGCCGAGACGCGCGGGATGGACGCGCTCGCCCGCGTTCGCGTCGGCTGGTACGAGCGCCTCGTCGAAGCGAGCTCCGACCCGAAGAAGGCCCTCGCGGTCGCCGTGGATGCCGCCGAAGAGCTCCCGGGCGAGGACGGGCTCTGGGATCGCGCCGAACGGCTCGCCCGGCGGACGGATGACCCGCGGACCGTGGCCGAGGCGTACAGGCGCACGCTCTCCAAGCCCCTCGGGGACGCCCTCGGAGAGGCCGTCGGGCGACGATACGTGGAGTTCCACGAGGAGTGGTTCGACGAACCGGATCAGGTGCTCTGGCTCCTCGAGCGGGTGCTCTCGCTCTCGCCGAGGGCGCGGTGGGCGCTCGATCGGATCAAGCTCGCGTACAACGCGGACGGTCGGTGGGCGGAGCTCTTCGCGCTCTACGACCGCGCCATCGGTCTCGCCGAAGCGGACGGCGAACGCGCCGAGCTCCTCGACGAAGCGGCCATCGCCGCGAAGGATCTCGCGGCCGATTCCGACCGGGCCATCTCGTATCTCGAGAAGCTCCTCGCGCTCCGACCGGATTCCCGCGTGGAGGCGATGATCGAGCGGCTCTACGAACGAACGGGACGCTCGCGGGAGCTCCTCGCCCTCCTCGAGCGGCGCGTGCCGACCGCGTCTCCTCCGGAGCTCGCGAAGCTCGAGCTCCGGATGGCCCGCCTTCACGCAGATCTCGCGGACGCGGCGCGAGCGTTCGCCCTGGCGGAGAAGTGCCTCGCGCGGGACGAGAACGACGAAGCGGTGTACGCGCTCCTCGAACGGGTCGTCCGTCTCCCGCTCCGACCTTCTGCCGCGCCGGTGAAAAAGGGGAAGAAGAAGGGGCAGGGAGCCGCGCGCTCCGTCCACGACGAAGCCGTGCGCATGCTGGAGGAGCGCAGCCGCAAGACCGGAGACGACCGCGGGCTCGCCCGCGCCCTGGAGGCCGCCCTCGAGCTCGCGAAGACGGACAAAGATCGGACGCGACGGCTCGAGGAGCTCGTCGATCTGTACGCCGATCGCATCGGCGACGACGAGCGAGCGTTCGAGCACCTGTCGACCCTGGTGACGTCGAACCCCAGGGGCCGTCCCGCCCGCGAGCGCCTCGCGCTCCTCGCGACCAAGATGGGTCAGGGCGACCGGCGCGCCGCGCTCCTCGAACGGCTCGCCGAGGACGTCTCGGAGCGCGCGACGAAGATCGAGCTCCTCCGGGAAGCCGGCGCGCTCCTCGCCGAGCTCGGCCGGCGCGAAGAAGCCGCGGAGTCGTTCCTCCGCGTCCTCGAGCTCGCGGAAAACGACGTCGCGATCGCTCTCGAGGTCGCCTACACGACGGACGCGCTCTTCGCCGAGATGGGACGGCCCGCCGATCGCGCCGACGTCCTCACGCGCATCGTCCGGCTCGAGAAGCGGCCGGAGAAGCGACGAAGCGCGCTGTTTCTCCTCGCCGGGCTGTCCGCGAAGGAGCTCGCCGATCCCGATCGCGCCGCGAGCGCGTACCGGACGCGCCTCGAGGACGACCCGGAGGACGTGGAGGCGCTCACCGGGCTCGTCTCGGCCCTCGAGGTCTCGAGCCGGTTCCGCGAGCTCGCCGACGCGCTCGCGCGCCGTGCGCCGCTCCTCCCGCCCGCGGAGAAGCGGGAGGATCTGGTGCGCCGGGCGTTCGTCCTCCGGGAGCGCCTCGCCGACCTCGCGGGCGCGGTGACGGCGTGGCGAGCCATCCGCGAGGAGTTCGGCGCGGACGCGGAGACGTTCGGCGCCCTCTCGGATCTCCTCTCTGCGACGGAGCGCTGGTCGGAGCTCGCTGCTCTCGTCGAGGAGACGGCCGAGGCAGCGTCGCCCGGCGAGCGCCGAGACGAGCTCCTCCGGACGCTCGGCGATCTCTGCCGGGATCGGACGGGCGAGCCGCTCCGCGCCCTCGACGCCTATGCGGCGGCGTCGGACTTCGAGCGCTCGGTGACCGTCTTCGGTCACGTGCCGGGACGGACCTCGATGGTCGCCGTCGCGTCCCACCTGCTGGAACTCGCCGTCACGGCGTGGCGCACCGCGAGCCCCGCGCTCGCCCCCTCCGTGGAGGATGCCGCGCACGCGGCGGTCGAGACCCTCGTGCGTCGTCACCAGGAGGAGCGCGCGTTCGGAGAGGTCGTCGCGATCGAGCTCCGCGCGAGCGCGCTTCCGTTCGCGGTCCCGCGCCGTCGCCGGTTCCTCCGGGACGCGGCGTTCACGACCTGCGACCAGCTCGAAAACCCCGCCGGCGCGATCGACCTCCTCGGACGGCTCTTCGCGGACGACCGCGCGGACGAGGTCGCGCTCGCGTCCGTCACCCGCTACGCGCGCCTCCTCGACGAAGCGGGCCGGCACGCCGAGCTGGCGACGCTGTGGGCGGATCAGGCCGAGACCCGCGCCGCGGCCGGGGACCCCGGGTCGGCCGCCGCCCTCTACGTCCGCGCCGCGGAGATCTGGGAGGCACGCGCCCTGGACGTTCCTCGCGCGATCGCCGTCCATCGTGCGGGCGCGGCCCTCGGCGGAGAAGCGTCGCTCGCGGCGCTCGCCCGGATCCACCGCGCGCGGGGCGAGCTCCGGGAGTCGGCCGACGCGCTCGAATGGCTCGTCGAGGGGTCCACTCGCGAGGAGCTCGGGCACCGCGCCCTCGAGCTCGCCGAGACGTACCTCGCCCTCGGACGCTGGGACCTCGCTCGCGCCCGTCTCGAACGGGCCGCCGTGAGCGCGCTCGACGCCGGGCCGCTCCGGAAGAGGCTCGCCGCGCTCTATCGGGAGCACCGCGAGTGGGGCGCGCTCGCCGAGCTCCTCGCGTCCGAGGCCGACCGCGCCGAACACCCCGCCGAGCAGCTCTCGATGCTCCGCGAAGCGGCGCGGATTCACCGCGAAGAAAGAGGCGATCCCGCCGCCGCGGTTCCGCTCCTCGAACGGGCCGTGGAGCTCGATCCGGACCTCGCCGAGCAGCGGCTTTCTCTCGCGTCCGCGCTCGGCGCGGCCGGACGCTACGACGACGCGGCCGCCGTCCTCCGCGCTCAGATCGAGCGGTACGGCGCGCGCCGTCCGAAGGACCGCGCCATCGTCCACTTGAACCTCGCGCGCGTGTCGCTCGCTGCCGGACGCCGCGCCGAGGCCCTCACCGAGCTCGACACGGCGACGAAGATCAACCCCGCGCACCCGGGCATCCTCTACGAGCTCGCGCGGCTCTCGCGCGCGGAGGGCCAGCTCTCCCGCGCCGAGCGGACGTATCGCGCCCTCCTTCTCGTGCACCAGAAGGCGGAGGAGGGCGAGGAGCTCCCGGGGCGGGCGCGTGTGTACCTCGAGCTCAGCGAGATCGCCGCCCTGTCGGGCGAACCCGATCGCGCCGCGGAGCTCTGCGAGTCCGCGTTCGAGGCGGCTCTCGACGATCCGGCGGACGCGCTCGCTCTGGAGCGGGCCCTCCTCGAGTCGGAACGCTACGACCTCCTCGCGCGAGCGGTGGAGGCACGCCTCGCGGCCGCTCCGACGCCGGCTCACGCGGCGCGCGCGCTCTCGGATCTCGTCATGCTCCACGCCTCGCACCTGCCCGGGGGCTCGGACGTCGCGCCCCGGGTCACCTCGGATGCCCATCGCATCCAGCGCGAGCTCGAATCGAACGGCGTGCTCGAGGAGAGCGCCTGGGCTGCGATGAGCCGGGTGTACGAATGGCTCGGCGCTCCGCGCGAGCTCGAAAGCGCGCTCGCGCACCACGTGAAGGCCCTCCTCGGGAAGTCGCGAGTCGAGGACGTCGAGCCGCTCCTTCGGCTCGCGGAGCTCCGTCTCGCCTCGGCCGAGGGCGTGACCGAGGGCGTTTCGCTCCTCGAACGCGCCCTCGATTCCGGCGCCGACCCGGCACGCGTGCAGTCGCTCCTCGAGGGGTCGTCGAACCTCCGCGACGACGCGCTCCTTCGCGTCCTCGAGCGGATCGCGAACGCGGCGGGCCGGGAGCGGACGCTGGTCGACGTCCTCGTGCTCCGCGCGGAGACGGCCGAGCTACCGTCCGCGTCGCTCGAACGCGGCCTCGAGCTCGCGCGGAGCTTCGGGGACTCCGCCGCGGAGCGTGCGCTGCTCGAAGGGGCGCTCGCTCGAGAAACCGGGAGGACCCCGGCCGAGAAGGCCCGGGTCCGCGAGGCGCTCGCCCGCATCCGCTCGAAGGACGGAGACCGCGCCGGCGCGCAGTCGCTCTTCGCGGAGGCGGCCGACGTCGGGCCGCGCGAGCGACGCCGGGAGTTCCTCCTCGAAGCGGGACGCCTCGCGCTCGACGAGCCGCAGGATCTCCCGTCCGCGTCGCGCCTCTACGGCGCCCTCGTCCAGGATCATCCGGGCGATCGCGAAGCGTGGGAGCCGCTCCTCGAGGTCTACCGGAAGACGGGGGACCGCGAGCGGCTGATGGCGCTCATCTCCGCCACCGCGCGCGTCGCGCCGAAGCTCGAGGACCGATCGCGGCTTCGTGTCGAAGAAGCGACGCTCCTCCTCTCCGACCGGGGCCGCGAAGCGGAGGCGATGGCCCTCCTCCAGGAGATCCTCGCCGAGGATCCGTCCCAGGAGGGCGCGGCCGAGCTCCTGTCGGGGCTCCTGGCGAAGCACGGCAAGAAGGAAGACCTGGTGCGTTTCCACGAGGCGCGCGTGGACGCCGCCAAGGCGAGCGGCGACGCCGAGGTCGTCGAGTCCCGGCTCCTCGCGCTCGGCGCGGCTCTCGAAGAAGCGAAGGACCTCGACTCGGCTCGCGACGCCTACGGCGTCGTGCTCGACTGGAACCAGTCGAGTCGTGCGGCGCTCCGCGCGCTCGTGCGGCTCGCGGATGCCACGTCCGCGGACCCGGCCGACGTCGCGGACACCATCGAGCGCCTCCTGGCCCTCGAAGAGCCGGCCGCCGTCGCGCCGCTCGCCGCGGAGCTCGTCCGGCTCCGCTCGGAGCAGGGGGACTCGCTCGGCGTGGAGCGCGCGCTCGAGGTCGCGTGCGCGGCGAACCCGAGCGACGTTCCGCTCCGTGAACGGCTCGTGGCGCGGTGCCTGGAACGAGCGGATTGGAAACACGCCGCGGTCGTCCTCCGTCGAGCCGCGGCGGCCGATCCGTCGGACCTCTCGCTCCTCACGCGGGCGGTCGAGGCGTACGAACACGCGGGAGAACCGACGCTCGCGTTCGAGACGCTCGGGACGGCGCTCGAACGAAGCCCGAACGATCCGGACCTCTACGTCGAGCGGGCCCGCATCGCGACCGAGCTCGGCCGCCACGACGAGGCCCTCGCCGACATCGAGCGCGCCCACCGCGAAGGGGGCGGCCGTTCCGCGGATCTGACGCGCGCTCTCGAGGCCGCCATCGAGCGAACCGAAGGCGAGGACCGCGCCCGGCACACGCTCCGGCTCGTCGCGCTCCTCGAGGACCTGGGAGAGACGTCGGAAGCGCGCGAGCACCTCGTCCGGCTCGTCCGGACCCAGCCGAAGCACCGGGATGCGCTCAGGCGTCTCGCGTCGCTCGCCTCGGCCGAAGCGCGCTGGGACGAGGCTGCGGCCACGTATCGCCGTCTGATCCCGCTCGAGGAAGGAGACGCCCTCGTCGCGACCGCGCTGAACCTCGCGGACGCCTGCGAGCACTCGGGGCACCTCGCCGACGCGCGCGGGAGCCTCGAGCGCGTCCTCGAGTCCGTGCCGGAGAGCCGGTCTCTCCGGGCGCGCCTCCGGCAGCTCTACTCGAGCACGGGCGCGCACCGGGAGCTCGCGCACCTCCTCCTGGAGGAGGCCCGCGCCGAGACGGACGTCCAGGCGCGGACCACGGGGCTCGTGCACGCGGCGGAGCTCCTCCTCGAACGCGACGGCGACCCGGCGGAGGCGGCGGCGATTCTCGACGAGGCCCAGCGGCTCAGCCCGGAGAACATCCGCGGCGCGGTGCTGCTCGCGCGAGCCCGGGCTGCGACGGGCGGTTCGCACGAGGCGATGGCGGCCCTCGTCCGCGTGGTGGCCGCTCACCGCGGCCGACGCAACAAGGACCTCTCGCTCGTCCATCAAGAGATCTCGAACATCCACCTCGAAGCCGGAGATCTCTCCGCGGCGCTCGATGCGCTCGCGAAGGCGTTCGACCTCGACATGCGAAACGGCGATCTCGCGATGCAGCTCGGCCACCTCGCGCTCGACGTGAACGACACCGAGATGGCGCAGAAGGCGTTCCGCTCGGTCACCATGATGCGCCTTCGCGTCCCGGGGACGACGGAGGGCGCGAGCGCGGAGTCCCGGGCCGTCGCGTACTATCACCTGAGCCGGATCGCGCAGGCGCAGGGGGACGTCCGCAAGGCGCGCCTGATGGCGTCCAAGGCCGTCAGCGAAAACCCGGGTCACTCCGACGCGCAGGCGCTCCTCCGCGAGCTCCGCGCCGGTTGAGCGGCGTCATTCGGGCGGCGTGATCACCGGCGTGGGCTTCGCCGTCGCGCCCGCGACCATCTTCACGATGAAGAGCTTCTTCACGGGACGCCGCTTCTCGTCGTCCTTCGCGAGGCCCCAGAGGCCGACGTTCAGCGTGAGCGTCTGCCCGGGGGCGACGGGCACGTCGACCTTGCGGGTGAGCGTCTCCGGAGAATCCGGCGAGAGGGTCATCTCGGTGTCGCCCTTGCGCTCGTCGCCGACCTTGTCTTCCTTGCCCGCCTTCTGCACCACTGCGGCGACCATCAGCGGCCCCTGCTCGGGCGAGAGCAAGCGGTGCGAATGGCGGTCCCGGACCGTCGCCTTCACGTCGAGCTTCACGATCCAGCCGCGGCCCGTCTTCACCGGGACGGCGCTCGGTTCGAGCTCGATTCCTTCCACCTCGATGACGAGCCCGTCGCCCGTGACGCGGTACGTGATGTCGCGTCCCTTGGGTTCCGCGCCCGCGACCTCGGGGGTGAGCGAGAGGAGCGCGAGGGCGAACGGGACGAGACGAGCGAGACGTGCCGTCATGCAGTGATGATACGGCTCGCGGTCCCCGTCGCAACCGCGGATCTTTCGCTGTAACTCTCGGATGGGACTCGAAAAACGATCGACCGATCCGTGATCTTACGGAGCGAAGCGCGCGTTTCTTCCTCGCTCAGATGTCGTCCGGGACGTAGCGCGCCTTCTTCTTCGGCGCGGCCTTCTTCGCCGGCGCGGGCCGCGTGACGGGCAGTGCGGCCCTCGGCGCCGGCGTCGCGGGAGGAGTCGCGACGGCTGCGGGCTCGGCGGAAGGTGCGGTCGCGGGCTCCGCTGCCTTCGCCTCCGGGGCGACCGCGCTCGGCTCGGCGGCGGCGCGAGGCTCCGCGCTCGTCGCGGGAGCAGCGGGAGGCGTGGCGGTGGCGGGCACGGCCGGTGCGGCCTTCACCTCGGACTCGGCGGCCGCGGGTTCCTGCGGAGCTTCCGGCTTCTCGCGGCCCTTCAGGATCCAGATGCCGAGGCCCGCGCTCGCCACGACGAGCACGAGCGAGAGCCCGAGTCCGAGCAGCACGCCGCTCGACTTCCTCTGCTCGCGCGCCTTTCGCTCCGGCTTCGCCCCGACGCGCGCACGCGGATCGTGGAAGAGGGGCGGCGGGATCTGCGACGGCAGGTACGCGGGCGACGCGGCCGGGGGCAGCGACGCGGCGGGGCGAGGGGTCCCGCCGCTCGGCGTGGCCAGCGCCGCCGCCCGTGGCGCGAGCGAGCTCGGCGCCGCCGTCCGTTCCGGGAACGCGCCGGCGGGCGTCGGAGCGTACGACTGCGCCGGAACCGGTGCTTGCGCGAACGCCGCCGCGGGCTCGGGCGTGCGAGAGGGGACCGGAGCGGGAGCCGTTCCCCGTTGCGCCGAGAGCGGCTGCGAACCGATGGGCACGATCTTCGCGATGGGCGAGGGGACGCTCGGCGGCGGCGGAAACGGCGCGACCTCGGCGGGATCGTCGGGCGTCGTCGCGTCCCGATCGACGCCCGATGGCGGAGGCGGCGGGAGCGACGCAGGGTCATCGAGCCAGCCCGCGTCCGCGGGGACCGGCAGCGGCGAGGCGTCCAGTCGAGGCGCCGTCGCGGGCTCGGGGAAGTCGCTCGGCGGCGGCGTCGGACTCGCGTCGAGGAACTCGCCGGGCATCGGTGCGGGACCCGCGCCGAGCAGATCGTTCAGCAGCGGAGTCGGGCTCGCGCCGGGGAAGTGGCTCGGCGCCGGCGTGGGAGTGACGCCCGGGAGGTCGCTCGGACGCTTGGTGGGGACCCGCATCGCCTCCACCTGCCGAAGGAGCTCGCGCGAGCTGTACTGCCCGGTCGGCTCCTCGCCGCTCGAGCTGTCGGCCACGTCGCGCCCGCCCGGTCGAGCGGGAGCGGCCGCCGACGGCGCGACGCTCTCGGGCACGATCTCGATCGCGGAGCTCGGGACGGCGCTCTCGGGCGCGGGCTCGGGCTGCGCCTGCAGGGTCGGAGCCGCCGCGGGCGCTGCGCGTGCCGGTGACCCCGAGCTGTCCGGCGACGGGAGAACGGCGGGCGCGGGGATGCCGATCATCGTCGGCTGTCGCGCGCGGATTTGCGGGCGCGGCTCGGGCCGCGCCGCGGGCTTCCCCTCGGGACGGATCGGGATTGCCGGTTTGCCCTCCGGACGGACGGGGATCGCGGGCTTGCCCTCGGGGCGGACGGGGATCGCAGGCTTCGCGGCGAGCTTCGTGTCCGCGCGCGCCGGCATCACGGGCTTCGCGGGTGCCTGGGCCACGACCTTCGGCTTCTCCGGAACGGCCGGCTTCGCTTTCGGTTCGGCCCTCGCGGGCACGGCCGAACGAGTGCCGCTCGGCGACGTCCGGAGCGCCTCTCGCGCGCGGGCGAGCGCGCCCTCCGCGACCGCGTTCACGTACTCCGCGACGGCGTCGTGGTTCGCCGGGGTCACGCCGGAGCCTTCCAGCGCCTGCGCCAGGGCATCGACCGACTCGAATCGCGCCGCGGGCTCTCGCTCGAGCGCCTTCATCACGGCCTGGACGAGACCGGCGGGCATCTCCGGATCGCCCTTCTTCCTGAGCTCGTCGGGCCTCGGGATCTTCGACGCGAGGACCTTCTGCGCCACGCCCTTGTCCGATCCGACGAAGAGCCGTCGGCTCGAGAGCAGCTCCCAGCAGAGCACGCCGATGGTGAAGACGTCCGTTCGCGCGTCGGCCTTCGGCGGCGTCGCGAGCTGCTCGGGGGCGGCGTACGCGGTGCGCTCCGGGTTTCCGCCGAGCGACTCGATCGGCGCCGCGGCGCTCGCGATCGCGACGTCGAGGATCAGCGTCTTCCCGGCGGCGGTGACGAGCACGCTGTCGGCGGACAGTCCGCCCCAGAGCGGAACGGCCTCGTCGCCGAGCTCGGCGGTCGTGTGGTGGAGGCTCCGGACCGCGGCGATGAGATCCAGCGTGATGCGGAGCGCGACGGGGGGCGGCGCCGGCTTTCGACGGACGCTCGCGAAGCTCGCGAGGCCGCGGAGGGCGACTCCCTCCACGTACTCGGATACGATGCCGAGCTCTCCGTCGCTCGCGACGACGTCGGTCACGGCGGAGACGCCGTCGTCTCGGACCTCCATCGCCTGCCAGGCCGCTTCGAGCAGTCGGACACGCGTGTCGGCGTCGAGGCGCGCGAGCGACACCAGCCGGATCATCGCGAGTCCGGCATTCAGGTCTCCCTCGATGCGCGCCGCCCAGAGCGGTCCGAGATAGCTCTGCGACAGCTCGTGTACGAGCTCGTACCGCCCGACGGATCGGGCTGCGCGCGCGCGGCCTCCGGCCATGAAATCAAGAAGTTAGCCCGGGGATCGGCGGCGCGTCCAGCCGCCCCGCCGACTCACCGGCCGGTCCGGTTTTGGGTTGGTTTGCCGGGGCGGGTGGACCGGGCTCGTCGGGGTGCGTGTTCCACCGACATGTCCCCGCGGTTCACTCGGGCGCGGCGAGGAAGCAGCGCGTTTCGACGGGGCCTTTCGGATAGAGAGGCGGGCTCTCGCGGGGGCATCGATCGAAGGCGCGGGGGCAGCGCGTGTGGAAGCGGCAGCCGGCAGGAGGACGGAGCGGAGACGGGATCTCGCCTCGCACGACCGGGAGCGTCCGGTCGCCGCGTTTCGAGAGCGACGGGACGGCGGCGAGCAGCGCTTCCGTGTACGGATGCGCGGGAGACGCGAACAGCTCCTCCGTCGGGGCCGTCTCGACGATCTGCCCGAGGTACATCACCGCCACCCGATCCGAGACGTGACGCACGACCCGGAGATCGTGCGTGATGAACAGGTACGCGAGCCCACGTCGCTCCTGGAGCTCGCGAAGTAGATTCAAGATCTGCGCCTGGATGGACACGTCGAGCGCCGAGACGGCCTCGTCGCAGACGAGCAGGGAGGGGTTCGTCGCGAGCGCCCGCGCGAGACAGACGCGCTGCTTCTGCCCTCCGGAGAGCTCGTGCGGGTATCGGACCGCGAACGTCTCGTCCAGACCGACGTCTTCGAGCAGCGCCGCGACTCGCCGCGTTCGCTCTCCGCGCGGCGGCTTCGGGTCCGCGAGCTGGAGCGGCTCGTCGATCGACGCGCCGACGGTGTACCGGGGGTCGAGGCTCGCGTCCGGGTCCTGGAACACCATCTGGAGACGGGGGAGGAACGGGCGTCTCCGGGCGGTGCCGAGCGGCGGGAGCTCGGTGCCGGAGAAGCGAATCGAGCCCGACGTCTTCGGCGCGATGCCGACGATCGCGCGAGCGACGGTCGACTTGCCGCAGCCCGATTCGCCCACGAGCGCGAGCGTCTCTCCCACGCCGACGTCGAGATCGACGCCGTCGACGGCGCGGACGGTGCCCGCTTCCGTCTCGTAGCGGACGACCAGAGCCCGGACGGCGAGGAGCGGTTCGGTCACCGGACGTCTTCCTCCGGAAGGACGCAGCGCCGTTCACGGCCCGACCCCGCAGGGACGAGCGCCGGATCTCCGCGCCGGCAGGCGTCGTGGACGAAGGCGCAGCGCGGCGCGAACGCGCACTCGCCGAACGGCCCGCGGTCGAGGCGGGGCGGCATGCCGGGGATCGCCGAGAGCCGCGAGGCCTTCGGCCCTCCGAGCGCCGGCATGCTGCGGAGAAGCGCGAGCGTGTACGGGTGGAGCGGACGCGCGAGCACGTCGCCGGTCGGGCCGCTCTCCAGGATGCGCCCCGCATACATCACGAGGACGCGGTCCGTCAGCTCCCCCACGACGCCGAGATCGTGCGTCACGACGAGCACCGAGAGCCCGCGGGTCTTCACCAGGCCGCGGACGAGCTCCAGGATCTGGGCCTGGATGGTCACGTCCAGCGCAGTGGTCGGTTCGTCCGCCACGAGGAGCTCCGGGTCGCACGCGAGCGCCATCGCGATCATCACCCGCTGCCGCATGCCGCCCGAGAGCTCGTGCGGGTGCTGGCGAGCCCGCTCGGCCGGGTCCGGGATGCCCACCTGCTCGAGGAGGGAGACCGCCTTCTTCAGTGCTTCCGCTTCCGAGAGCCCGAGGTGAACGACCGCGCCCTCCGCGACCTGCTCGCCCACGCGCACGTAGGGGTTCAGGCTCGTCATCGGATCCTGGAAGATCATCGCGATCCGCCGACCGCGCACCGCGCGCATCCGCTCCTCGGGGAGCGTCACGAGATCCGTCCCGTCGAAGAGGACACGCCCCGCGACGATGCGACCCGCGGCGGGCAAGAGCCGGAGGACGCTCAGGGCCGTCATGCTCTTCCCCGAGCCCGACTCCCCGACGAGGCCCACGATCTCTCCCCGCCCCACCGAGAACGAGACGGAGTCGACCGCGCGGACCGTCCGCCCTTCGGTGGCGAGCTCCGTGGAGAGGCCCGACACCTCGAGGAGCGGCGATCGGTCCGTCATCGGGGGGCCTTCGGATCCAGGGCGTCCCGGAGGCCGTCCCCGACGAAGTTGAGACAGACCAGGGTCGTCGCGAGAAGCACGCTCGGCGCGACGAGGAGCCAGGCGTGGGAGCGGACCGGGTTCACGACCGAGATCCCCTCCGCCACGAGCTGCCCCCAGGAGAGCTTCACGCCGAGCCCGAGGAACGAGAGGAACGACTCCAGGATGATCACGGACGGCACGGTGAGCGTGCCGTACACCGTGACGACCCCTGCGACGTTCGGGAGCAGGTGAGACAGGACGATGCGCGCGTCGCTCGCGCCGGAGAGGCGCGCTGCCAGCACGAACTCCCGCTCGCGGAGCGAGAGCACTTCTCCGCGAACGACCCGGGCCATCGTGAGCCACTCGACGAGGCCGAGGGAGACGAAGACCGGCACGGGATTGCCGCGGGACTTCTCCGAGAAGAGCAGCATCACGAGGATGACGAGGAACATGTACGGAATGCCGTACAGGAAGTCGACGAGGCGCATGAGGAGCTCGTCGACGCGCCCCCCGTAGTACCCGGACACCGCGCCGTAGAGCACGCCGACGACGACGGACGCGAGCGCCGCGGAGAACCCGATCGTGAGCGACGTCCGGCCGCCGACCAGGAGCCGCGCCAGGTAGTCCCTGCCGAGGACGTCCGTCCCGAGGAGGTGCGCGACGCCCGGCGGGAGGTAGCGCTCGGCCGGGTGCGTCGCGTCCGGGTCCATCCCGAAGAGCGCCGGAAGCAAGAAGCAGCAGACCGCGACGAAGCCCACGACGGTCCCGCCGAGGAGCGCGACCCGGTTCTTCGAGAGCCGCCGCCAGGCGTCCCGGTACGGGCCGCGGTTCGCGTCCGGTGCCGTCACAGTTGCCCCCGGATCCGCGGATCGAGCCAGGCGTGGACGAGATCTGCGACGAGGTTCAGCGCCGTGACGAGCGCGGCGTATAGGATCGCCGTCCCGAGGACGACGGAGTAGTCGCGGTTCACCGCCCCTTTCACGAACCACTGCCCGACGCCCGGCACGTCGAACAGCGTCTCCACGACGAACGAGCCCGTCAGGATCCCGGCGGCAGCCGGCCCGAGGAACGACACGACTGGCGAGATGGCCCCGCGGAGCGCGTGCCGCAGCACGACGTCCCGCTCCCGGAGTCCCTTCGCGCGAGCCGTGCGCACGAAGTCCTCGCGCATCACCTCGAGCGTCCCGGTCCGGGCGAGGCGCGCGACGTACCCGGTGTAGGGGAACGCGAGCGTCAGCGCGGGCATCACGAGGTGCCCGTATCCGCCCCAGCCGGCGACGGGCAAGACGCCGAGTCCGAGCGAGAGCACGACCATGAGCGTCGCCCCGATCACGAAGCTCGGAAGGGAGACTCCGACGGTAGCGATCCCGATCGTCAGATGATCGATGGCGCGATTCGGGCGAAGCCCGGCGAGCACCCCGAGCGCGAGGCCCGACGCCGTCGCGAGCGTGAGCGCGAGGAGGCCGAGCGAGATGCTGACGGGGAGCGCCGGCGCGAGGAGACTCTCGACCGATCTTCCTCGCACCTTGAGCGACGGTCCGAGCGTCCCGTCGACGACGAGGCGCTTCATGTAGATTCCGAAGAAGGCGACCGCGCTCTTCGGGACGCCGTAGTGCTCGCGGAGACGCGCTTCCACCTGCGGGGTCGACATCCGCTCGCCCGCGAACGGACTCCCGGGGGCGCGGTACATGAGGATCGTCGTCGCGAAGACGAGCACGACGAGCGACGGAACGAGGAACGCCACTCGCCGGAGGACGCGCACCGGCGCGAAGCGATACGCGAGTACGGCGGGCACGAGCGCGACCGCGAGCCCGAGGCCGGTCCCGCACCGGGCTCTCGCGAACCCGAACAGGAGACCGCCGAGGAAGACGGCCCCGACCGCGCGCGCCGCCCCTCCGCCGAGAAACGCGGTGCCCGAAACGAGCGCGAGCCCGCCGGCGAGCGCGAGCCCTTCGACCGTGCCGAGCGCGCGGCAGAGTCCGAGCACGACGGCCGCGAGCGCGAGGGACGAGAGGACGCGAGCGCTCCGGCTCATCGCGTCTCCTCCATGCGGATGTCGCGGAGGGGGTGAATGTCCATGAGGTTCGGGGTCGTGTGACCGTCCTCGAAGACGAGTCGCGGGTAGAAGCCCTTCACCTTCGGGGAGACGAGCCCGCTCACGACGTAGAAGTACACCGGCAAGATCGGGAGCTCGTCGTGGACGAGCACGCGCTCCGCCTCTCCGAGCAGGAGCATCCGCGTGCGTGCCCGCGCGGCGAGCTTCACCGCAGGGTCCGTCGCGCTCCGCGTTTCGTCGAGGCTCTTCCTGACGGCGTCCGGGTGCGCGAGCGAATCGAGCCAGGAGACGTCTCCCGTCTCGAGCTCGGAGACGTCGGCGGCGGTGTGGAGCAGCCGATCGTAGAGAGGCGAGCTCCAGCCGGTCTGGTTGTTCCCTCCGCCAGTGAGCCACATGTCGAGGAACGTGTTCGGGTCGGCGTAGTCGCCGATCCAGCCCATGCGGGACATGTCGTAGTCGAGCGCGCGGATCGTCGTCTGGAACGATTGCCACTCCTGGTTGTAGGCGCGCGCCTCGATGCCGAGGTTCTTCCGGAGCTCGGAGGCGACCTCCTCCGCGATCTGCTTGTGCTGAGCGCTGGTGTTGTAGAGGATCCCGATCGAGGGGAACCCTCTTCCGTCGGGGTATCCGGCCTCCGCGAGGAGGGCGCGAGCGCGCGGAACGTCGTAGGAAATCGCGGTTTCCGGCGCCGTGTACCCCGTCATCCCGGGCGGCACGAACGTCGTCGCCTCCGTCTGGCCGAGGCCGAGCACGTCCCTCACGATGAGCGTCCGGTTCACGGCGAGGTTCACGGCGAGTCGCACGCGCCGGTCGTCGAACGGGGGGCGGGTCGTGTTGAGCCGGTAGAAGTACACGACCATGCCGCGCTCGCCGTAGAAGTCCGGACGCTTCCGGATGTCGGAGGCGAGGTCCTTCGGGTACTGCTCGGGGAGCCAGTCGAGCGCCCCGGAGAGATAGAGGTTCAACGCCGTCGTCTCGTTCTCGAGCGAAAGAGCGTCTATCGTCCGGAGCGCGACGTCCGCGTGGCCCCAGTACTTCTCGTTCCGTTCGAGCCGGATGTGGTCGTTCACGATCCACTTCGCGAGCCGGAACGGGCCGTTCGTCACGATGTGTTCCGGCAAGAACCAGTCGTCGCGTCGCCCCGGCGCCTCCACGACCCAGCGCGGGGACGGCATCGTCGTGTGATACGCGGTGAGAGAGAGGAAGTACGGCGTGGGCGCCGCGAGATCCACCTCGAGCGTCCGGGCGTCTCGCGCGAACACACCCTCGTCGACGCCGAAATGCGCCTTCGCGTGCACGGCGGCCTCCCGGAGCCGCCGCGCTTCGGGCGCGAGCGCCGCCACGAACGCGTCGAGCTCGTCCTTCTCGATGCTTCCCGTGCTTCGACCGAGGAGGTTCTGGAGCGCGGGTGCCGTCGCCCGGCGCAGGGCGTCCGAGAGGTGGATCTTGCGGGCCAGCGCCTGGAACGACTTCGCGTCCGCGCCTCCGGCGTGCGCCTTCTGGAACGCCGCGAGCGCCCGGGGAATGGGACCTTCGAGGTCCTCGGCGAGGCCGTCGAACGAGTTGAACGCCTCGGCGCCGCGGAGCGAAAAGAGCAGGTAGGCGTATTCGGAGGCGGTCGCCGGGTCGAGGAGTCGCTTCCACGAGTAGACGAAGTCGCCCGCGGTGACCGGGTGTCCGTCCGTCCATTCCGCTTGCCGGATGTGGAACGTGTACCGCTTGCCGTCGGGAGAGACCTCCCAGCGTTCCGCCATTGCCGGCGCGGGGGAGAGCGTCTTCGGGTCGTAGCGGGTCAGCCCCTCGAAGATCGCCTCCGCGATGCGCGACTCCGGTTGCCCGACGAGGAGCTGCGGGTCGAGGGAGGAGACCTCCGTCTGGTTCGCGAAGCGGAAGTCCGCGGGCCCGTCGACGGTGCTCCGGAACGTGAAGCCCACGAGCGCGAGCGCGCCCCCGAGCGAAGCCACGATGCCGAGGAGCGTGCGATCCATGAGCCGGAGGTCAGGGCGGGCAGGTTCCCGCGACCACCGGAGCGCACGAGGCCGTCGCCGGGGCGGCGAAATCCAGATCGAAGGACATGCAGACGCGGGCCCCCGAACCATTCACGCCGATGGCGCCCACCAGATTCCCCGTCTGGTGCGCGTAGAAGCAGTACGCCTTGCCCTGGCCGTCCGGAGCGATCACGGCGTCGTAGTCGCCGCACGTCGCGAGGTATCCCTTCGCCTTCGGGTCGTCGCAGGGCAGTGGATACGCCTCTCTCGCGTGGCTGATGTCCTGCGAGCACGGAAGCGGCGCTTGGCTGAAGGACATCGGGTCGCAGCGCGAGCCCGCGTCCGTCGTCGGCGCCGTGCCGCCCGCTCCGGACGCGGCGCCGCCCGTGCCGGCATCCGCGGCGTATCCGCCGGCGCCGGCCGGAAAGCCTCCGGAGTTGGCGGGGGTGTTCGTCGAGGAATCGTCGCCGCAACCGGTGACCGCGAGCGTGAAGAGGAGGGGCAGGGCTTTCATGGCGCTCCTAGTCCCCTTCTACCGGAAGGTGCCCCAGGTCGTCTCGACTGGGGACGCCGTCCGGACCGGTGCTTCCGAGATCGTACGCCCGCCCCTCGCTGCCCGGCGAGCGGTACCGGAACGGATTTCCCCACGGATCCACCGGTCTGCCGCCCTCGAAGATCGGGTAGAGCCGGTAGCCGAGGTCCGAGAGAGAGCCGGGATAGTCGCCCGTGATCGTGGCGCGAGCGTCGAGCTCCCGAGCGAGGGCGGCGAGCGCCCGCTCCGCAGCGAGGTGCTTCCGGACGCGGTTCACGGCGTGTGCGACGAGCAGGAATCCGAGGACCAGCGCGGCGATCGCGAGCGGCTTCGGACTCCGCGCGCGCGGCTCGGGCCGCCTGCTCGGGCGCTCTCTCCTCGGACGCGGACCCGGAGCGGGACGTTTCGGGAGCTCCGGCGCCCGCGCCGTGACCCCGCTCGATTCCGCCTCGCGCGCGGCCGTCGCTCGCGCGATGCGAGCGTCCAGCTCTCGCGCCCAGCCCTCTCCGTGGAGCCCCTCGGCGTGGACGCAGCGCACGGTGTGACCCGGCTCGACTTCGACCGCCGCCGGATCCACGCGCGGACACCGTTCGACGGCGGCTGGACAGCGCGTGTGAAAGCGACACCCGCTCGGCGGATTCAGCGGAGAGGGGACGTCCCCGGCGAGCACGAGCCGTCTGGGTCCGCCGCCGGGCATCGCTCGCGGAATCGAGGCGAGGAGCGCGCGGGTGTACGGGTGGGCGGGCGCGGTGAAGAGCTGCTCCGTCGCCGCGAGCTCCACGATCTGCCCGAGGTACATGACCGCGATCCGGTGAGAGACGTGGCGAACGACGGAGAGATCGTGCGCGATGAAGAGGTAGGAGAGGCCGAGGTCCTCGCGTAGATCCACGAGCAGGTTCAAGATCTGCGCCTGGATCGAGACGTCGAGCGCGGACACGGCCTCGTCGCAGACCACGAGCTTTGGTCCCGTGGCGATCGCCCGCGCGATGCCGATGCGTTGCCGCTGGCCGCCGGAGAACTCGTGCGGGTACCGATACGTCCACGTCGGCGGGAGCCCGACCCGCCGGAGAAGCTCCTTCACCCGCGCTTCCGTCGCCTCGCCCTTCGTGATGCCGTGGACCTCGAGCGCTTCTCCGAGGATGTCCGCGACGCGGAGGCGCGGATTCAGCGAACTGTACGGATCCTGGAAGACGATCTGGAGGTCCTTCCGGAGCTTCCGCATCTCGCGCTCCGGGAGCGACGCGAGATCCCGTCCCGCGAAGTGGACCGTCCCGGACGTGGGCGGCGTGAGCCGGAGGATGGCGCGCCCGACCGTCGTCTTGCCGCAGCCCGATTCCCCGACGAGGCCGAGCGTCTCGCCCGGGCCGACGTCGAAGGAGACGTCGTCGACCGCGCGCACCTGGCCGGCGACGCGGCCGAGGACGCCCCGCGTGACGGGGTAGTACTTCTTCAGCCCGGAGACGGAGAGGAGCGGGTCCGTCACGCGACGTCCTCCGCCTTCGAGGGGACCGCGAGGAGGTCCGCGTCCGGGTGTTCGTCCACGTAGTGGCACGCGGAGACGTGCGGCTCGCCCTCCGCACCTCGCGGCACGAGCTCGGGGATGCGTTCCTTGCACACCGGCATCGCGCGCGGGCACCGCGGATGAAAGCGGCACCCCGGCGGAAACGCGAGGGCGTCCGGGACCTGACCCTCGATGGGCGTGAGCCGCTTCCCGGGGCCGGCGAGACGCGGCAGCGAATGAAAGAGGCCGGCGGTGTACGGGTGGCGCGGACGCTCGAAGAGGTCCTCGACGCTCGCCGATTCGACGACGCGCCCGGCATACATCACGACCACGCGGTGCGCCGTCTCCGCCACGACGCCGAGGTCGTGCGTGACGAGGAGCACGCTCATGCCGAGCTCCGCCTGGAGCCGCCGGACGAGATCCAGTATCTGCGCCTGCACCGTCACGTCCAGCGCCGTGGTCGGTTCGTCGGCGATGAGGAGCTTCGGACTGCACGCGAGCGCCATCGCTATCATCACGCGCTGGCGCATGCCGCCCGAGAGCTGGTGCGGGTACTCGTCGAAACGGCTCTCGGGGGAGGGGATCCCGACCATGCGGAACAGAGCGACCGTCTCCGTCCGACACTCCTCGTCGGAGAGGCCCCGGTGGAGCGAGAGGACCTCCGCGACCTGGTCCCCGACCGTGAAGACGGGGTTCAGGCTCGTCATGGGCTCCTGGAAGATCATCGCGATCTCGTTGCCGCGGATCGACCGCATGCGGTCTTCGTCCACGGTGAGGAGATCTTCGCCTTCGAGGAACACGCCGCCCTTCACGATCTCCCCGGGCGGCGCGACGAGCCGCAGGATGGAGAGCGCGGTCACGGACTTCCCGCACCCCGATTCCCCGACGACCGCCAGCGTTTCCCCGTGACGCACCTCGAACCCGACGCCGTCCACCGCGCGCACGAGCCCCGCGCCCGTGCGGAAGTGCACGTGGAGGTCTTCGATCTCGAGGAGCGGAGTCATGGGCGTCTCAGGACTTCTGTTTCGGATCGAGAGCGTCCTGCAGGCCCTCACCGACGAGGTTGAACACCGTGACGACGAAGAAGATGGCGAACCCCGGAGCGGCGATGAGCCAGAGCTTCCCCTCGAGGCGACCCGTGTTCAGCGTCTCGCCCCAGCTCGCGGCCGTGACGTCCCCGATGCCGAGGAACGAGAGGCTCGACTCGATGAGGATCGCGGAGGCGATGCCGAACGTCGCCGTCACGAGCACCGGTCCCATCGCGTTCGGGAGGATGTGCCGGAAGATGATCCGCGGGCGAGAGAGGCCGAGCGCGAGCGCCGCCTGCGCGTACTCGAGCGCCTTGTGCTTCAGGAACTCCGCGCGGACGAGCCGCGCGACCCCAGTCCAGCTCGTGATGCCGATGATGGCCATCACGTGGAAGATGCTCCGCTGCTGCACCATCGCCGCGAGCGTGAGGATCAAGAAGAAGCTCGGAAAGCAGATCATCACCTCGATCGCCCGGCTCACGACCGAGTCCACGAAACCGCCGAAGTACCCCGCGACCGCCCCGAGCGCGACGCCGATGCCCACGTAGATCGCGACGGCGACGACGCCGATGGTGAGGGAGATGCGCGTGCCGTAGAGCATGCGGGCGAAGACGTCCCGCCCTTCGGTGTCCGTACCGAGCCAGTGCTCGCGGCTCGGGGCCTGCACGCTCTCCGCGGGGTTCGTGGCGCGGTAGCTCCGCGGGACGAGAGGGAACACGGCCGTCGCCGGGTGGCCCGCCGCGGCTCGCTCCGCCGAGAGCGCCCGGTAGTCGACGACTGCGCGGGATTGGTGGAGCGGGTTCTCCAGCGAGCCGAAGCGCTCGGGCGCGGTCAACGTGAAGACGACCGCGTGGAGCGCCGCGAGACGTCCGGCGGCCTCGAGCACGGAGCGCCCGCGCTTCCGGAACACCCGGTAGAGGAGCACGTAAACGGGAAAGAGAACGAAGATCAGGTTGAAGAAGACGTCGACCGAGTTCTCGAACAGGAGACGATTGAAGAGGGCGGAAAAGAGCGGAAATCTCCACCCTTCTCCCCCGTTCCACAAGATCGGCTGGTCCAGCGCCACGAGCGGCGCGAACGTCGCGAGGAGGAAGAGCCCCGTGATGCACCGGAGGCCGAACATCGCGACGGGCTTCTTCCGGAGCTCGGCCCAGACCATGCCGCCGTACGTTCGCGACGGCGCCGCGACGTCTTCGAAGGCTTCCGGACTCGCCGAGGTCGTCATTCGTACCGGATCCTCGGATCGACGAGCGCGTAGGAGAGGTCCGTGAGGAGCAGGCCGACGAGCACGAGGACGGTGGAGAAGAGCTCCACGACGAGCACGACGTTGTAGTCCCGCTGGTAGATCGCCTCCACGACCCAGAGTCCCATCCCCGGAATGCCGAAGATGTATTCCACGATCACGGAGCCCCCGAGGATGGCCGGCAGCAGGCCGGACAGCAGCGTGAGGATCGGGAGGAGGCCGTTCCGCAGCGCGTGCTTGCCGATGACGACCGCCTCGGAGAGCCCCTTCGCGCGCGCCGTCCGCACGTAGTCCGCTCGGATGACGTCGAGGAGGCCGGCCCGCATGTACCGGGAGAGCGCCGCGAGGGAGCCGTACGTCAGGCAGAACATCGGGAGCGTGAGGTGCCACGCGAGGTCCCGCATCTTCTCCGTGAGCGTCAGGTCCGTCGTGTTTTCGCTCGTGAACCCGCCCGTCGGAAACAGCCGGAGCGACGCGTAGTCCGAGCCCGTCGAGAGGAAGTAGAGGAGCAGCGTCGCGACGAAGAAGCTCGGCAGGGAATAGAGCACGAAGAGCTCGACGGCGAGCACGCGGTCCGCGGTCGTGTCCTTCTTCACCGCGGAGTAGATGCCGAGCGGAACCGAGAGCGCGTACGCGAGCAGGAGCGAGCCCACGGACAGGACGAGGGAGTACTTGAGCTTCGAGAGGAGCGTGGCGAGCACCGGTTCGTGCGTCACGAGGGACACTCCGAAATCGAAGCGCGCGAGGTTTCGGAGGTAACGGGCGAACCGCGTTTCGAGGAAGAGCATCCGCGCCTTCCTCCCCGTCGTCAGCGCGAACCGGTCCCGGTGCGCGTCGAACCAGCGCGACCAGCCGTCGATGACGGCACGCTTCGTCTCCTCGGGGTCTTCGAGAGCGTACCGGAGACTCCTCACGGCGGCGTTCTCCTCGTCGATCGCTCGATTCGCGGCCCGCACCGCGGCGCTCGGGTTCTTCGCGTACGGGGCGACGAGTCGCCTCGGCGCGTTCAGTCGCAAGAAATAGACGGCGGCGTCCCTGAGCTCGCGGTCGCCCGCGGCGTCCTTCTTCTTCATCAAGGAGACCAGGAGCGGAATGGCCGTCTCTCCCACGTCCTCCAGTTCTTCCTGCGCCGCGATGCGGTCGGCGGGCGTCGCGCCGTTTCGTCCGAGGGCCGCCGAGAGCCGGCGTTCGACGTCGGACTCCCGGAGCAGGAAGCGCGTGTTCAGGAACACGGGCTTGTCCAGATCGAACTGCTCGCGAAACGCGCGGAACGCCTCCTGGGATTGCTCGCTCCGCGCGTTCTTGGAGATGTCCGAGGACTGCTGCGCGCCCGGACGTCCGGGCGACAGGTTCAGCACGGCGAAGATCACGAGCGTGATGCCGAAGAAGGTCGGAATCATCACGAGGAGCCGGCGGATGACGTACGCCTTCATCGCGAGGCTCCCTTCACGCGCGCACCTAGTTCGCCGTTCGCGCGACGGCCCAGGGGAAGGTGAGGACCGGGGGCGAGTACTTCGCGTAGACGACGTCCGTCACGTCGTTCCAGTGGCAGAACGGTATCGTGCGGGAGAGCATGAACGTGTACGGCTGCTCGTCGTTCACGAGCCGGTGGAACTCCCGGAGGAGCGCGAGCCGCTCGTCGCGATCGAACGTGACGCGGAGCTTCTCGATGATGCGGTCCGCCGCCGCGTTGCGGAAACCGACCCGGTTCGAGCCCTGCGGGACGTCCGCCTGGGAGGAGTGCCAGATCTGGTAGAGGTCCTCTTCCCACGTGAGGCCCCACCCGCCGGTGTAAGCGTCGAAGTCCTTCTCGTGCATCCGCTTCTGCATGAGGCTCCACTCCGCGGCGTCGATGTTCATCTTCACGCCGATCTTGAGGAGGTCCTCCTTGTAGATGTTCGCGAACGCCGCGTACTCCTTGCTGGAGCCGTAGATGAGGAGCGTGAACTGGAACGGAGTCCGCTTCGTGTCCCCGGGGTGGAGCAGCCCGTCCACGATGCCGTCCCCGTCCGTGTCGGTCCACCCCGCCTCGGCGAGCTCCTTCTTCGCCTGCTCCAGATCGAACGGGATCGGCTGGATGCTCGGGTCGTTCGCGGGGGATTCGGCCATGTAGGGGCCGGTCGCGAGCTTTCCGAGGCCGACGAAGACGCTGTCCAGGATCTGCTTCCGGTTCATCGCGAGCGTCATGGCGCGACGCACGCGCTTGTCCGAGAAGAGCGGTCGATCCGCGTTCCAGCCGACGTAGTAGTAGCTGAAGCGCGAGATGAAGTCGTGCTGGATGCGCCCGTCGAAGAACGGGCTCCCGGCGGGCTTCGTCTTCGCGTCCTGATACTGGAGGATCTCGTCCCGGTACTGGCCCGGCGTGAGCCCGCCGATGCCGATCTCGTGCGCCTTGAGCTTCAGCAACGTCTGGTTCGGATCCGTGAAGATCACGAACCGGACGTCGCGGATCGACGGCTTGTCCCCGTGGTAGTCGTCGTTCCGGCGGAGGACGATCGAGTTGCCGGGCTCGTACGAGGTCATTCGGTAAGGTCCCGCTCCCACGAAGCCCTTGTTGTTGTACCAGTGCTGGTTCACGCGGAGGCCGAGCGTCTCCTTCGGGAAGGGTTTCCCGTCCTCGTCGCTTCCGAGCAGGAACTTCGGGACCGGCGAGATCGAGAGCGTCGTCTCGACGTTCAGGTACTCCTTCTTCTTCCAGCGGACGACGACCGTGTGCTCGTCGACCGCCTTCCAGCTCTCGAGCTCCTTGAAGTAGTTCTTGATGAACCCGTTCGAGACCTGCGGGTTCATGATGAGGTCGAGGGTGAAGACCACGTCCTCGGCCGTGAGGAAGTGATCTCCCTTCATCCAGGCGTGCCTCGGGTCGGAGACGCCGAGAGGCTCGTGCCACTTCACGCCCTTCCGGAGATAGAAGGTGAACTCCTTCATGTCGTCCGTGATCTCGACGCGCGTCGCGAGGTCCCCGTTCCAGTCGTTCGGGTCGGTCCACGGATCCCGATAGGCGAGGCTCGCTCCGCAGAGCGGTCCGATGATGTCGACGATGTCCTCGGAGTTCTCGATGATCGGGTTGAACCCCTTCGGATCTCCGGACGGCCACCCCCGGATCAGCGCGCCTTCGGTGAACTGTCCCTTCGTCGGCCAGTGCCGGCTCTTCGGCTTCAGGAAGTTCGGGACCTCCGGGTGAAGGACATGCTCGGGGATCGGGTCTTCCGCGGCCTTCGGCTCGACCTCGGCGGGGCGCGCCGCTCTGTCCCCACCCGCCGCGGAGAGGCGTTCCACGGCTTCCCCCAGGGCCCGGATCTGCTGGCCCTGCACGACGAGGCGCTTCTCGACCTCGTGGGTCTGGACGAGCTGGAACACGAGCAGCGCGAGCCCGGCCGTGACGGCCGCGGCTCCGAGGGCTCCCTGGCCTTCCTTGGACATTCCGCGGCGAGCGTTCCACCATCTTCCGCCGACTGGCAATAGCGGAAGAGGCCGGAGACTCGCGGGTTTCGGGGAGGCGCGGCGGGCTTCCGCCGCGCCCGGCACGCGCCTTGACACCACCACGAGCGTGCGCACTTTCTGGGACGCGCCGGGAAACCGGAGCCGCCGCGAGACGAGCCGTACGGCCGTCGGCGGCAGTGTTCGAGGGGCGTCTCGGCGTCCAGGAAATATCGGTACGGGTGCGGTCGCGCGCCCGAAAGGAGAATCGCACATGTTCGAGTATCGAAGTCTGCTGGATCGCCCGATGGTGGACCCGTTCGGGTGGGACGACGTGTTTCAGGGATTCGATCGGCTGCTCTCGGAGCTGCAGAGGCAGTCGGACGGCGCCGCGTCCCGCAGCGAGGCGGCGGTGAAAGAAGAGAACGACCGCGTGAAGATCCAGGTCGAGGTGCCCGGGCTCGCGGAGAAGGACGTCCGCGTGGACTTCCAGGACGGCATCCTCTCCGTCACGGCCGAGCGACCCGTGAACGTGCCGGAGGGCTACGCGCCCCGACGTCGCGAGCGATCGGCCTATCGCGTGTCCCGCAGCTACTCGCTCGGTGACGCGTTCGATCCGGAGAAGACGACGGCAGAGCTCAAGGACGGCGTCCTCACGGTGACGGCATTCAAGGCCCCGGCGAAGCAGAAGAAGACCATCACGGTGACTGCCGCGTGATGCGGCGATTCCCGGGAAAAGGGAAGGAGAAGACCATGTTCGGAATCGAGAAGGCCAAGCAGAACGCGGAACGAACCCAGGCGGCCATCGCTCCCGCCATCGACGTGTACGAGAACGACACGGAGCTCCTGCTCCTCGCGGACGTCCCCGGCGTCGCGCAGAACGACGCGACGGTGACGTTCGAGCACGACCGGCTCCTCATCGAGGCGAAGGCCAAGGAGAGGACATACCGGCGCGAGCTCGTCGTTCCGCGGACGATCGACGGGGAGAAGGTGTCGGCCAACCTGCGGGCAGGCGTCCTCAGCGTCCGGCTCCCGAAGCGGGCGCAGTACCAGCCCCGACAGATCCCGGTTCAGGGGAGTAGCTGAGCCCGTCCTGGCTCGGCGTCGTCCGGGCTCCGTGAGAGGTGCGGATCGAGGCCACTCGATCTAATCTCTCGCGGAGCCGTTCGTCTTCCATGCGCGTCCGTGTCCTCACCTGGAACATCCACAAAGGGATCGGAGGAGTCGATAGGAGGTATCGGCTCGATCGAGTGATCGACGCGATGAAGGAGATCGCGCCGGACGTCGCGTTGCTCCAGGAGGTCGCCGACGATCTTCCGAGGTCCCAGTTCCACGACCAGGCGGAGATGCTCGGAGAGGCGCTCGGGCTGTCGCACATCGCCTTCGGGCCGGAGCATCGCTTCGCCATGGGCGGCTACGGCAACGCCATCCTGTCGCGGTTCCCGCTCTTCGACGTCACGCGGGAGGACCTGACGATCGGGACGAGGAAGCGGCGTGGGGTCCTCCAGGCGCACGCGCGGATCCGCATGGAGGAGACGTCTCGCACCGTCGTGTTCCACAACATGCACCTCGGCCTCGCGGGCTCCGAGCGGGCGCTTCAGCTGGAGAAATTCCTCTCCAGCGGCCCGTTCCGGGGCATCCACGAGCACACGCCCGTCGTCGTCGGCGGCGATCTCAACGACGTCTGGGGGACGCTCGGGCCCCGTTTTCTGATCCCATCCGGATTCCGGCGCGTCGGGCCGCTCGCCAACACGTTTCCGGCCGCGTTTCCGGTGCGTCCGCTGGACGCGCTGTTCGTTCGGGGGGACCTCCACACCGTCGAACCGGCTCGCCCACGGAAGTCCGCCCTCACGCGCGTGGCCTCGGACCATCTCCCGCTGGTCGCGGATCTGTCCCTCCGCGGGCGTCACGGCTGACCAGTAGTCTAGTGTTCGAGCGCGCGGACCGGGCGTCGCAGCGCTTCACGAAGTGCGAGGGGCACGACGGCGACGCCGCCGAAGCGCCGGGAGCTCGAGCGCGAGAGCCGCTTTCCCCCGCGGTGCCGCCCTGCAATGATGGCGGGCTCATGTCCCCTCCCGACGATCGCCTCGATGAGGCGCCTGGGGCTCGACCCGGTGCGGGGGGCGGGCGCGGGGGCAACGCGGAGCCGACGGTGCTCCTCGTCGGGGCCGACAAGTCGTTCCACGGCGCGATCGCCGCGGCCCTGTCGCGTTACGGCGTCTACGTCGAGACGACGGCGGCGCACGGCGTCGTGGACGCCGTGGTGGCTTCTGCTCCGGATCTCGTGCTCCTCGTCGGGGACGCGGCCTCCGATGGCGGGTCCAGCGTGCTCGCGCATCTCTACACCACGCCGCACAGCTCCGTCGTTCCGGTCGCCATCCTCGCCGACGAGACGGCGCTCGACGAGCGTCTTCGCGCTTTCCGCCACGGCGCCGCCGCCGTCATTCCCCGGTCCGCGAGCGTGGACGCGATCGCCGAGCGCGTGGCGAAGCTCGCGCGAGAGATCCCCGAGCGGGACGGCGGAACGGTCGGCTACGTCGGCGAGGCGACCCTCGACGAGCTCGTCCAGGCGCTCTCCAAGGAGCTCCGGAGCGGCATCCTCAGCGTGCGCGGTCCGAAGGGAACCTCCGAAGACACGATTCGCGTCGTCCTCGGCGGCGGGCGCCCGCTGGCGCAGACGATCGACGAGTTCGTCTCGCGCATCCGGAAGCACGTCGTACACGCCGAGCCGCTGCAGTACGAGTTCGACGAGCGCGCCGGTGGCACGGTGCAGCTCCTCGGCGCCGACGCGCTCGACCCGACCGCGGGCTCCGCCAACGTCGCCGGACTCCGGATTCTCCTCGCGGACGAGGACGCCGCGCGGGCCGACGCCGTCGCGCAGGCGCTCCGCGGCCACGACGCCACCGTCGTCGTCACGGACTTCGATCCCCCCGAGCAGCGGTTCGCGCGGCTCCGGCAGCTGGATCCCGCGATCCTCCTCATCGACGAGCCGGGGCTCGCGGGCGCCGGCTACGACCTCGTCCGCCGGATGCGGAGGGACACTCGCCTCCGGTGGGCGTCGCTCCTCGTCGCACGCTGGGACGAGATCTGGTCGGACACCGAAGGCGCGGCTCGGATCACGCGGATCCTCGGCACCCTCGCCGCCCTCGCGGAGCCCGAGCGCGCCCTCCGCGAGCGCATCGGCCTCTCGTCTTCGTTCGACACGCGCCTGGAGATCACGGGCCCTTCCCGGCTCGTTCGTGCCGCGGCCGCCTCGAAGCGACCGGTCCGCATCACGGTGCACAACCCGCGCCTCGAAGTCCGGGTCGAGCTCAGCGATCAGCTAGTCGCGGGCGCGCGCGCGGACGATCGCTCCGGGGGGCCGACGCTCGAGGGCGCCGTCGCGCTCTCCGCGCTGATGGGTCTCGGGACGGGGAGGGTGCGCATCGAGCCCCTGCCGGAGGCGCAGACGGTGAACATCATGTCTCCCGTCGACGACGCGCTGAACCTCGCCGACGGCGAGGCCTCGCCGATCCAGCCGTCCATCCCCCCGACGGATTCGATCAGACCCGAGGCGTCCGCATCGTACCCGCCCGACTCCACCCGGAGGGACTCGATCGCGGCGCGGCGTCGCGCCATCGGCGTGTGGACGCTCGTCGGATTCGCGTCGGTCATCGTGGGAACGGCCATCGCCGTCCTGATCGTCTCGGCGGGGAAGAAGGCGCCCGAGCCGTCCGCGCGGAAGCGTCCCGTCGTGGAGTCGCCCGCCGCCGCGACCGCGACGCCGGCCGCTCCGACGGCAGCGAACGCCCCCGCCGCACCCCCGACGCCGCCGGCCGAGAAGGCGTCCGCCGCCCCCGTCGAAGCCGCTTCCGCCGCCCCGCCGTCGAAGGCCGCCGAAGCGCCGCCCACGGACTCGGCGCTGCCGCCGGATGCTTCGGGCGAGGTCCAGCAGAAGGCGCCGACCTGCGAACAGGCCGTCGGCCCGAGCTGGTCCTTGCTCGGGAACGATCAGCCGAGCCGCGCACTTCGCGAGGTCGGCTTCGGGCGTCGCGCGCTCATGCTCGGCAAGATGGACGACGCAGAGGTCGCGTACTGCCGCGCCGTCGTGCTGGATCCGACTCGGCCCGAGCCGTTCCTCGCGCTCGTTCGAATCTTCCTCCTCCGGCACGACGCCGGACAGGCGCGCGAGTGGGCCGAGCGCGCCGCGAAGCAGCACCCGGGAAACCAGGACGTGCAATCGCTCTACGGCGATGCGCTTGCCCGCGCCGGGGACGTCGATCGCGCGCGAGAGATCTGGCTCTCCCTCGCGCACATCGATCCGTCGGATACCGCGGCGGTGCGGAACATGGCGTACACGTTCGTGCACGGCGCCGAGCGCGCGATGAAGGCCGCCGACAACGCGCAGGCCGATCGGCTCTTCCGGCGCTCCATCCTCCTCGACCCGACGAACGCGCTCGGCGCCGCCGGCCTCGCGCGCGTGCTCCTCGTCCGGGGCGAGAATGCGGGCGCGCTCACCTGGGCGAAGCGCGCCGTGTCCCTCGCGCCGCACGACCCGGAGCTTCGCGTCCTCCTCGGGGACGTCGCCGAAAAGAACGGCGATCTCGTGACGGCGCGGACCGAATGGAAGTCCGCCTACGACATCGATCCGGGAAACTACAAGGCCGCGAGCCGAATGCTCCGCGCGAGCAAGTGACGCTGGCCGAGCGGGTTCACCGGGTCACGCGACCCTCGCTCACCGCGGCGCCCAGGTAGGCGAGCACGGCGCGGGAGAGCTCCGCGCTCACGCGCTCGTCCGAGAGCTCCATTTCCTTGCCGGGGACGCGCTGGATGAGGGCGCCGTACTCCGCCGCGCCGAGGAGCATGCGGATCGCGACGGCGGACGCCGTCTTCGCGTCGCGGTGGCTGAACTCGCCGTCACGTCCTTCGAGGAATCGGTGGAGGAGCGACGCGATCTGCGTCTCGAGACGGGCGCGCCGCTCGGCGTACGCGGCATCCGAGGCGGCGAGCGCGATGAACGCGAGGAGCACCCCGCGACGTTCCTGACAGAGCGCGACCGTGAACCGGACGATCTCGGACACGGCGGTCCCGAGGTCGCGGTTCCGCCATCGCGCAGGCTCCAGCGCGAGCTCGGCGGTCGCGAGCGCTTCGTCGCAGGAGCGCTCGTGGAGCGTGGAGAGGAGCGCGTCCTTGTCGGGGAACCGGGCGTAGAACGCGCCGACCGAGGACCCCGCCCGCCGGACGACCTCGGAGACCGTGAGGGCCGTCACCCCGCGCTCACCGATGAGCTCCTCGGCGGCATCCAGCACCCGCTCGAGCGTCTTCTGGCTCCGCACCTGGCGGGGCGGCTTCACCCAGTGGAGGGCGGCAATCGGCGGAATACTGGCCGGAGAAGACATCGATCAGAATCAGAATTCTAGTTCAGTTCGCGGTCCGGTTCAACGCGCGGGCCGGTCTGGCCCTTGCTGGCGCGCGGGCAGCTTGGTAACACGCTCGGAGACGGGCGAACGGACCCCTCTGTACCGTTCGGGCTATCCTCCTGATATACTGATCGGTAGCCTCAGCGTTCCTAGAAAATTCGCGCGAGAGCAGAGTTCGCGGACCCTTCATCAAAACGGGAGTCGAGCCCATGAGCGCATCGCCCGCACCAGTGAATCCCCCGCGTCAGGGAACGACGAGAGAACGCTTGCTCGACGCCGCGATCGAGATGTTCGCGGAACGCGGATACGCGGCGACCGGTGTCGACGCGCTGTGCCGTCGCGCGGGCGTTGCGAAGACGGGTCTCTACTGGGAATTCCAGAACAAGGTGGGCCTGCTGAACGCCGTCATCGATACGGTGGTGACGGAGTGGGTCGAGCAGATCCAGGTCGCGGCGCGGGCGGCCGGCTCCCCCCGCGATCGGCTCGACATCGCCCTCTCCACGATGCGGACGAAGATCCTCGCGCGGCCCGAGCTGTTCCGGGTGCTGCTCGTCGTCCTCGCCGAGCGCACGCAGGTGGACGACGACGCGCGAGAAGCGCTTCGCCGGTTCTACAAGAGCGCTCACCAGGCGCTCGTCTCCGGCATCCAGGAGTCGGTGGGTGGGATCCTTCCCGAAGAGGAGCTCGCGCTCGCGTGCGACCTCATCCTCGCGTCGATCGAAGGCGTGTTCCTCCGCGCGCAGGTCTACGGAGACACGGACGTCGAGCGCCTCTTCACCATGCTCCGCACGACGATCATCCTGCTCATCCGCGAGCTGGTCGCGAACCAGCAGGGAAAGACGACCCTCGCCGGACGCGTCCACGAGGTCGCTCGCCCTCGGGAGACCACGGGCTGAGGGGCGCTCACGGAGCCGCGGGCGCTGCGCTCGCGGACGGCGCCGCGCTCGCGGCGGGAGCGGGCTCTTCCGGCTTCTGTCCGGAGAGGAAATAGACGAGGCCCGCCACGAACAGGCAGAGGCCGAGAAGCGGGAGCCAGAGGGGAGTCCGAGGCTCGTCCGGATCGAGCTCGTCTTCGGTCGCGGGACCGTGTCCGCCGTGCGAATCCATGCGCGGCACGCTACCCGGAACCCGTTCCCCGAAAAAGGGGGCTTCGTCCGTCAGAAGGGATCTTTGAGGGCGTGCGGACGCGGAGGGGGCGTTCGATAGGGATCCTGCGTGTAGATCCCCTTCGCCGCCGAGATCTGCGGGTGCCCGGCGGCCGCAGCGGGCGCTTTCGGATGCGGGGCGGCGGAGTTCCCGGCAGCGGCGGGCGGTGCGTCCTCCGCGGCGAGCGCCTCTTCGACGGCCTTCTCGACGGCCTGCTCGTGCGCGGGATCCACCGGGCCCGGCTCCTCGGCTGCCGCCGCCGGCGCGATGGGAGCCGGGGTGTGCTCTTCCCTCGCGGCGCCCGCCATTCCATCCGTGACCTCGGGCTTCGGCGTCCGCGTCGCGGCTATCGCGATCACGATTGCGAGGAGGAGCGCTCCGCCCGCGGCGAGCGCCAGGACGGGCACCTTGCGCTTGCGACGAACGGTGATCTCGCGCGTGCGGGTCTCGAGACCGGGAATGCTCAGCCTCGGCGGAGGCGGGAGATCCACGGGGCCCGTGTCGTCCGGTGGGGGAAGCGAGGCTCCCGCGAGCGCGTCCTCGCTCTTCTTCCACTGGATCCACGTCGCCTGGAGAGACGCCCCGGTGATGTCCTCGTGGATGCCGCGGTCCTCCAGCCAGTGCGCGAGCGCCTCGCCGAAATCTCGCATGGAGTACCAGCGGAGATCCTGATCTTTCCGGAGCGCGCGTTCGATGATCGACCAGAGCTCGCCGTCCCCGATGCCGAGGTCCGTGGTGGGCGTGGGGGCGTTCGCGATGATCGAATAGAGCACCGCGTTGTAGTTCTTTCCGTCGAACGGCGCGCGCCCCACGATGAGCTCGTAGAGGACCACGCCGAGCGCCCAGATGTCCGCGCGATGGTCGACGTCGTCTCCGCGGGCTTGCTCCGGGGACATGTAGAGCGGGCTGCCGAGGAGGGCGCCGCTCTGCGTGATGCGCGTCGACTGCTGCCGTTCGAGCTTCGCGACGCCGAAGTCGACGAGCTTCGGCTGGACGTGACCCTCGTCGTCTTTCGCGACGTAGATGTTCTCTGGCTTGAGGTCCCGGTGGACGATGCCCTTCGTGTGCGCGACCGTGAGCGCGTGCACGATGGGGAGCAGGGTTCGCACGGCGCGGTCGGGCTGGAGCGTGCCGCGCTTCGCGAGGGCGCTCGCCAGGTCCTCACCGTCGAGGCGCTCCATGACGATGAAAGGGTCCCCGCGGCCCGTCTTGCCGAAGTCGTTGACCCGGACGATCGCGGGATGTCCGAGGCGAGCCGCCGCGCGGGCCTCGTGGAGGAGCCGGTCGGCCATTTCCTCCGTGGCCACGTCACCGCGGATCAGCTTGATGGCGACTTCGATGTCGAGCGTCTGGTTGTGGGCGAGCCAGACCTCGCCCATTCCGCCCTCTCCGAGCTTGCGAACGAGCTCGTACTTGTCGGCGATGACGTCCTTCGGCCCGTAGCGCGGCCGTGACGGCGCCGGCGCCGGAGCCACCGAGGTGGACGAAGGCCGCGGTTCGGACCCGATGGAGCGCAGACCCGATGCGGTCGTCTGCTTGTGGTCGTCGGAATCGGACGCCATTTCGACGCAGTGGAACCCACGAAATGTAGGAGACATCTCGGGCGCGAACAAGCATCGGACCGTTCCCGGAGAGCTCTTTCTCCGGGAGCGTTCTCGGCTCTCCAAATATCTCCGAGATGCGGTGAAACGGGCTACGATCCACCTCGCGCCGAGGGGCGTCCGCGGTCTCGCCCGGCGGTGTGTCTCCGCGGTGCACTTACATGGACCCCATGACCCCGACCGATGCCACCGCGCCGCGCTTGGTCGGCCGATACGCGCTGGTTTCGCGCGTCGTGGCGGGCCCGCTCGGCGAGCTCTTTCGCGCGCGAGTGGCGACGGGCACGGAGGAGGGACGCGCCGTCCTCGTCCGGATCGTGCCGCGGGGGAGCATCCTGGACGCGCGGTCCGTCGAGCTCATCAGCAATGCCGGCTTCGCGGCCATGGAGCTTCGCCACGCGAAGATTGCAGCGCTACTCGACGTCGCCGTGGCAGACGCGGAGATCGCGCTCGTCAGCGAGCACGTCGGCGGAACCGTCCTCCAGAACCTCCTCCGGCAGCCCGGGCCGAAGCGGGTGCCGGCGACGCCCGCGCTCGCCCTGCGCATCGCGTCGGACGCGCTCGAGGCCGTGGACGCAGTCCGTGAGCCCTGGGCGGAGATTCACCCGGACGCGGAGACGGAGGACGAGCAGCTCCTCGCGCGAGGAGTCCACGGCGGGCTCGGCCCGGACCATCTCTTCGTCGCGGCCTTCGGCGAGACGATGCTGCTCGAAGCGGGGCTCGCCGGCGTGGCGACGACGGTCCCGAGCCTCGCGGGGTCGGCGGAGTCCGTCGCGTACCGCGCCCCGGAGCAGCTCGAACACAAGCCCTGGGACGAGCGCGCGGACGTGTTCACGATCGGGGTGCTCGTGTGGGAGCTCGTGGCGGGCCGCTCGCTGTTCGGTCCCATGATCGTGCCGAAGCCCGGTGCTGCCGCGGCGAAGCCCAAGGTCGACCCCATGCAGGCTGCGGCGACGAAGCGAAAGGTCCTCTCGGCGCCGATCCAGCGTCTGGACACTCTTCCGCTCCTCAAAGGCAAGGTGACCGCCGAGGTCGCCGGCTGGGTGGAGAAATGTCTCGCGCGGGACCCCGCCGCCCGTTTCGCGTCGGCTCGGGGGGCGCTAGAGGCGCTCCGCGCGCTTCCCGGCGCGGCCGTCGCGACCACCGACGCCGTCGCGAAGTGGCTCGCGCAGACGGGCGTCGAGCTGGACCTTCCCGCGCTTTCGGAGGCCCGCGACGAAAAGCAGCCGGCGAATCGTTCCGAGGCGCTTCAAGACGCCTCGTTGCCGGTCCCGGTCCCGGTCGCTCCGGACCTCGACGCGAGCACACTTCCCATCGGCACGGCCAAGATCCGCGTGCCGACGCCGGCCGACTTCGACGCGAGCACGCTTCCGGTCGGCGCGAAGGCCGTCACCGTACCGCTCCCTGCCGAGACGACCCCGAAGGCGCCCGTCGCGAGGCCGCCGACGGACTTCGCGAAGACCGCCCCGGCAGTGACGGCCGTCGCGGCGGAGGAGAGCGTTCCTCCAGCGAGCCTCGGGATCGGCGCGGACGTGGAGAGCATCCCGCCGTCGAGCGCGGGCATCGGCGCGGACGTGGAGAGCATCCCGCCGTCGAGCGAAGGGATCGGCGCGGACGTGGAGAGCATTCCGCCATCCATGGACGGGGAGAAGACGGTCGCGCGTGGGGACATCGCCGACATCGCGGCCGCGATCCGCGCGGCGGTCGCCGACAGCGTGCCGCCGGAGAGCGCCGACGCTCCCACGATCCCGCCGGCTCCGAACGCGTCCCGGGCCGCATCCGTCGAGAGCGTTCCGCCGTCGAGCGAAGATGCGACGACGTTGCCGCCTCCGCGGGCTCCCGCGGAGCCCGCGCCGGTGACCACCCTTCCCGCGCCGGCCCTCGCCGTCACGACGGCGCTTTCCACCCTCGGTACGGTCGAAGAAGCGACCAGCGCACCGGTCGTCAGGCCGCTCGACGCCGTTTCGCCCGGCACGGACGACGGGGCCGTCTCCCCGCGGGTTCCGCGACGAGATTCTCGGCGTGTGGTGCTCGGCGTGCTCGCGGCGGCTTTGCTTCTCGTCGTCATCGGTGGGATCCGCGCCCTGCTCTCGAAACCCGACGGAGCCGCCGATGCGCCGCCGTCCGCGTCGGCCGCGTCCCGGGCCGAGCGCAGCGGCGCCGAACCCTCCTCCGCCGTCCCACTCGAGGCCGTTCCTGCGCCGACGGCGCGTCCGGCCCCGCCGCCGGACGGCGCGCGAATCATGCCGTCACCCACACCGTCACCCGCCGCTCCGGGCTCGGTGAACGCGAGCACGGGCTCGACGCCTCCCGCCCCTGTCCGCGCTGCGCCGAAGAAACGTTTCCGGCCAACCGGGATCTGACCGAGCCGTTGCCCTCACTGACCCGAGGGAAACGGCTGCGCGGGAACGGCGCTTCGGGTTACCCTTTCGCGTGATGAGGATCCTCAGGGTCGTGGCGTTCGGGGCTGCGGTCGCGCTCCACGCCGGTGCGAGCCTCGCGGGGGACGCGAGCACGCCGGAGAAGGAACAGAAGGCGGGCGCCCAGAAGACCTTCGACGCGGGCAGCAAGCTGTACGACGCCCACCAGTTCGAGGAGGCTCTCGCGGCGTTCCGGGCGTCCTACCAGATCGTGCCGAGCCCGAACTCGCACCTGATGGTCGCCCGAGCGCTGCGCGAGCTCGGGCGGGACGTCGAGGCGTACGCGGAGTACGACGCCGTCGCGAAAGAAGCCGCAAAACGCGGTGAGAAGTACCAGAGCGCCGGCCACGCCGCCGCCGAGGAACGAGAAGAGGTCCGCGCGAAGATCGCCCTCGTCACGGTCACGCTCGCCGCGGGCGCCCCCGCGGACGCCGTGGTGAAGGTCGGAGATCGAACGCTCGCCGCCGCGGAGCTCGGGACGCCCATCCCCGTGGCGCCCGGGCCGGTCGAAGTGACGGCGAACGCCGGGGACGGCTCGACCGCGAAGCAGGAATCGACGCTCGCGGCCGGCGGAGCCTCGACGGTGACGCTCACGCTCGTCGCACCAGCGAAACCCGCGGAAGCGCCGGCCCCGGCCCCCGCTCCCGTCGTCGTGTCCACCTCGAACACGTCCCTTCGGACCTGGGCGTACGTGGCCGGCGGCGTCGGCGTCGTGGGTCTCGCGACGTTCGGCATCTTCGGCGCGATGAGCGACTCGAAGTACGACTCGCTGGACTCATCGTGCCCGAACCACGTCTGCCCGCCCGGCAAGAGCGGGGACGTCGACGCCGGGAAGAGGGATCAGACGATCGCGAACGTGGGGCTCGTCCTCGGCGTCGTCGGCGTGGGCGCGGGGGTCACGCTGTTTCTCGTGAGCCAGCCCGGGAAGACGGAGAGCGCGGCGCAGGCCTCCGTCCGCGTCGGGCTCCGGCCGGGTTCGCTCGTCGTGGACGGTCGCTTCTGATGCGTGCGCGGTTCGCGTGGCTCCTCGCGGGGCTCGCCGGCTCGGTCGGTTGTACGCACGACTTCGGCGTCTTCGACGTCCAGCGCGGCGGCGCGAACGCGGACGCGGCTTCGAGCGGCGGCGCGCGCACGGACGCGGGCGCGACGGGCGGCGCCTCCGGGAGCGGCAGCGGAGGAACGGCCGGCTCGGCCGGAACCGGTGGCGTTCCGGGTGGCGGCGCGGGCGGCCTCGGCCTCGTCGACTCGGGGTCGGGCGGCGCGACGGACGCCCGCGCGCCGAACCCCGACGCGGGATCGGGCGGGAGCCGGACGGACGCGGGGTCGGGAGGCGGAAACGGTGCCGGCGGCGGTACAGACTCCGGTGGCGGATGCCTCCCGACGGAGAAGCTCTGCGGGACGTGCGTCGCGAAGGACTCGCCGGGGACGGGGTGCGCGGCGGCGAGCTGCCTATCCTGCTCGGTCCCGAACGCGATCACCGAGAAGTGCGTCTCCGGCGAGTGCGCCGCGGACGTCTGTCAGGGGGGCTACGGGGACTGCAACGGCATCGCCTCCGACGGTTGCGAACACGACGTGACGGCCGATCCGCTGCAGTGTGGAGCATGCAGCCGTGCGTGCGCGGCCGATCACATCGCGGGCCGGGTGTGCAACGCCGGGGGGTGCACGTCTTCCTGCGAGCTCGGTCGCGCCAACTGCACGCGTCCGACGACCGGTCCGGACGACGGGTGCGAGCTCGACGCGAGCGGGGACGCCAAGAACTGCGGCGGTTGCTCGAACGACTGCACCCAGCAGAACGGCAAGGTCTGCCAGAACGGCCTCTGCTCCTGCGGCGGGGACACCCAGTGCCGCTCCGGCGCCGTGCAGGGGACGGCGACGTGTGACACGGGCACTGGCCTCTGCGCCTGCAACGGCACGACGTGCCGCCACGGGGAGAGCTGCCGTCAGGGCGCCTGCGCCTGCAACGCGGGGCCCGCCTGCACCGGAACTCAGACGTGCTGCCGGACCCCGACGGGTTGCAGGGACCTGACGAGCGACGCCGCCAACTGCGGCGCGTGTGGCCACGCCTGCACCCCGGGGTTCTCCTGCTCGGGAAGCGCGTGCGTCTGCGAGGACGCGGGCGACTGCAACGCCGGCACTCCGGGGACGTGCAGCGGCGGCGTCTGTCACTGCGGCGCCTCGACGTGTACCGCCGGTCAGCGCTGCCTGCCGAACGGACAGTGCGGGTAGGGCGCCGAGGGGGGCGTCCCTTCGCTTCCCGGTCAGCGTCTTCTCCAGTACGGCTCCCGGAGCTCTCGCTTCAGGACCTTCCCGATGGCGCTCTTCGGGAGCTCGGTGCGGAGCTCGACCGCCGAAGCGCGCTGGGCCTTGCCGACCTTCGCGTTCAGGTACTCGCGGATCGCGTCGGCCGTCGCGTGAGCGCCCGACTTCAGCACGACGAGCGCGAGGGGAGTCTCGCCCCAGCGTTCGCTCGGCACGCCGATGACCGCGGCCTCCTGAACGTCGGGGTGGTCGAGCAGCACCGACTCGAGATCCGTCGCGTAGACGTTGAAGCCGCCGGAGATGATGACGTCCTTCTTCCGGTCGAGGAGGTGGAGGAACCCGTCGGCGTCGAGGCGACCGACGTCTCCCGTCCTGAAATAGAGCTTTCCCGTGGCGTCCCGGAAGACGATCGCCGCGTTCTCGTCCGGTCGGTTCAGGTACCCGCTCATCATGTTCCCCGAGCGACCGACGACCTCGCCGGCGGTCCCCGCCGGAACGTCTTCCCCGCGTTCGTCCACGACGCGAAGCTCCGTCCCCGGCGCGGGTTTCCCCACGGTCCCGAGCTTGTCCGGGTGACGCCGGGCCTCGAGGACCGTCACCGGTCCCCCTTCGGTGAGCCCGTAGATCTCCACGAGCTCGGCGTTCGTCGTGGAGAGGACGCGCCGCTTCATGTCGGAGGGGAGCGGCGCGCTCGTCGAGAAGAGCACGCGAAGGCTCGAGAGATCCGCCCCCGGAAAGCGCGGCGACGAGACGATCCGATCGTACTGGGTCGGCACGAGCATCGCGTGCGTCGCGCGGTGCGTCTCGACGGCGTCGAGGAACGCGTCGGCGGAGAACTTCGGGAAGAGGACGTTCGTGCCGCCGGTCGCCGTCGTGAGGAGGAACGTGATGCACGTCGTGTTCGAGTAGAGCGGCGTCGCCACGACGTTCACGGACTCCGGCGAGAACCACCGAGCCCGGGACCCTGCGTAGCTCGCCTTTCGCGCGCCGTGGGAGTGCACGATGCCCTTCGGCGTCCCGGTGGTGCCCGAGCTGTAGATGACGTCGAACTCGTCGTTCGGTCCGATGGCGACGTCCGGCGCGTTCTCCGCGCGGGCGAGGAACGCGGTGAGCGGCGTGAGCCCGCGCGGCACCCCGTCGTCGAGCGCGACGCGGAGGAGGGCACGCCGCGCCGCGAGCGAGACGCCGAGCTCCTCGTGACCCCGGCCCACGAAGAGGACCGCGGCGCCGGAATCGTCGAGCATCGCCTCCAGCGCTTCCCGCGAGGAGAGCGTCGGGAGCGGGACGATCGACGCGCCCGCCCGGAGCGTCGCGAAGAACACCGCCACGTAGGTCGCGTCGTTCGCGGCGAGGACGGCGACGCGCCCCCCCGGTCCGACGGAGCTCGCCGCGAGCGCCGCTCCGATCCGATCCACGCGAGAGTCCAGCTCCGCGTAGGACAGCGTCCGATCGCCGTCGATCAGCGCGCGACGGCCCGGGTTCGTCCACGCGTGGCCCCGGAGGAGCGACGCGATGTCGTCGCCGCGACGGAACGCGACTTCCGGGGTTTCGAGGCGCATCCGTCCCCGTCTCTTCAGTCGAAGACGATGACGCCGCGAGCGTTCTTCTTCATGTCCTCGAACGCGCGAGGCGCGTCTTCGATGCGGTACTTCTGCGTCACGAGCTCGTCGAGCTTCAGCCGCTTCGCCTTGTAGAGGTCGACGAGCTTCGGGAAATCCACGCGCGGCCGCGTCGAACCGTACATGCTCCCGGTGAGCGTCTTCTCCGAGACGGAGAGGTGCAGCGCGGGGAGCTCGACCTTCTGCGTCGCCGGCGCGATGCCCACGATGACCGCCATGCCGCCCTTCCGGAGCATCGCGTAGCTCTGCTGGATCGTCTCGGCGAGGCCGATGCACTCGAAGACGTAGTCGGGCGCGCCGACCGTCTTTCGCACCTTGTCCACGAGCTTTTCTTCCTTCTTCGGGTTCAGGAGGTGCGTCGCTCCGAAGCTCCGGGCGAATTCGAGCTTCTCGTCCGAAGTGTCGATTGCGACGACGACGCGCGCGCCGGCGAGCACTGCGCCCTGGATCACGTTCAGCCCGACGCCGCCCGCGCCGATGACCGCGACCACCGAGCCCGGCTCGACCTTCGCCGTGTTCAGGACGGCGCCGACGCCCGTCGTGACGGCGCAGCCGACGAGCGCCGCGGACGGCATGGGGATGCCGGGGTCGATCTTGATGACGCTGTTCTCGTGGAGCGTCGCGTACTCGGCCATCACGGCCGTGCTCATGAAATGAGAGAGCTCCTTCCCGTTCGCGTCGCGGAGGCGAGAGGTGCCGTCCGGCATCTTCGGTCCGTGCTTCATCGGGCGGTCGCAGAGCGCAGGTCGTCCCATCAGGCAGAAGCGGCACGCGCCGCACATCGGGATCCACGAGATGCCGACGGTGTCTCCGACGGCGAGGTCCGTCACCGCTTCCCCCACCTCGACGATGGTTCCCGCCGCTTCGTGTCCGAGCACGGTGCCCTCCGGGACCGGGATCGTGCCGTTCGTGGCGGAGAGGTCGCTGTGGCACACGCCGCACGCGGCGACCTTCACCATGACCTCGTCGGGGCCCGGGGAGAGCACCTCGACCTCCTCGACGGAGAAGGGGTTTTGCGCGCTGCGGAAGACGACAGCCTTGGATTTCTGGCTCATGGGTGCTCTCTTCGACTCCGCCGGTCGGCGGGCCGGATCACCATAGTCGCGGCGGGCGTCCTCTACCAGCCTTCCTCGCGCAGGGCATCGGCACGGAAACAGGCCTGTTCCATGCCCTGCCTGCAGGCGCCGTCGAGATCCCGGCGCGCGTTCTCGTAGTCGCCTTCCGTGGACTCTATCCGCGCCTTGGCGAGCAGCGTCTGCTTCTCTCCGGGGGCCACCTTCATCAGGCGTTCGAGGAGCGGCTTCGCGTCCGCCGTCTTCCCGAGGAGGACGTCGTGGCCGATGTTGGTCGCCAGGCACTTCGCGTCGTCCGGGGTGTCCTTCAGGCAGAGCGCCGCGCCGAGCGCGAACGCCTCCGAAGCCGCCGTCTTCGGCAGCGCGTAGTTCGCGACCATCCGACAAGTCTCGTTGCCAGGTTCCAGCGCGAGGCACCGGTCCGCGAAGGACTTCGCTTCCAGGTGATTCTCGTCGTGGAGGAGCGCGAGGGAGAGGCTCTCGAGGGCGGGCACGTGGTTCGGATCTTCCGCGAGGACCTCCCGGAGGAGCCTCCGCCGGCCCTTCGGATCCGTCCGCCGGATCTCGAGCGCTCGCGCCATCTTGGCGGACACGTCCGATTGCTCCGCGGGAGCGGCCGCCGGGGGAGGCGCGGCGGGCGGCGACGGGTCCGTCGGCGTCGCGGTGGGCCGGGGAGCGGGAATCGCCGCGGCTTCGGGCCCCGGCGGACGCTTCTCGGCGCGGAGGGCCAGGTACGCGAGCCCCACGGCGGGGACCAGGAGGAGGGGCGCGACCGTCATCCAGGCGCGGCGCGTCGACGGGACTTTTTCCGCGGGCACGTGCGTTCGGGACGGTTATCGAAAGACGCGCTCGTGGTCAAACCCGGGGGCGTGCACTAAGACCAAACTTCGGTCCATGACGCAGTCCGCCGAAAGCCGCCCGGCGATTCGCTCCCGGGCCCGACCCGAGGAGGTCGCGCGCGCCCTGGAAGAGGAGCTCCGGACGCGGGGGCGCCGCAAGTGGACGAACCGCCTCGGCGCGCTGGTCCTCCTCGTGGCGGCCGGCGGCGGGATCCGGGCGTACCTGGAGCACCGGAAGCCGCCCCCGGCGCCGAAGTTCACGACGCAGAAGGTGGAACGCCGGGAGATCGCCGAAGAGGTGCAGTCCACCGGCAAGGTGAAGCCGCTGAAGGAGGTCCAGGTCGGCGCGCAGGTGTCGGGGCGGGTCGTCTCCGTCTCCGTGGACTACAACGACCGCGTGAAGAAGGGGGACGTGCTCGCGGAGATCGATCCCCGCGTCTTCGGCGCTCAGGTGAACCAGGCGCGCGCGCAGATCACGGCGGCGAACGCCCTCGTGAAGAAGGCGGAGGCGAGCCTCGCCGTCGCGGAGACGACGCTCGCGCGCCTCGAACGGCTGCGGAAGGACAACCTCGCCACCCAGGCCGACTACGACACCGCTCGAGGCAACCGGGACGTCGCCAAGGCGGACGTCGCCGCGTCGGAGGCGCAGCTCGCCCAGCTCGAGGCTCAGCTCGCGAGCGCCGCGACGACGCTCCAGTACACGAAGATCACCTCGCCGATCGACGGCATGGTCATCACGCGCTCCATCGACCCCGGACAGACGGTCGCCTCGAGCTTCGCCGCGCCGGTGCTCTTCGTCATTGCGCCCGATCTCGCCGAGATGCAGGTGCTCGCCGACATAGACGAAGCGGACGTCGGGAAAGTGAAGGAGGGGACGGAGGCGACGGTCGTCGTGGACGCGTTTCCCGGGAAGACCTTCCACGGCAAGGTCGCCCAGATCCGCTACAGCCCGAACGACGTGCAGGGCGTCGTCACGTACTCGGCGATCATCGACGTGAAGAATCCGGACCTCGAGCTCCGCCCGGGCATGACGGCGACGGTCACGGTGGAGACGCGGCGCGCGCAGGGCGCGCTCGCCGTTTCGAACGCGGCGCTCCGCTTTCGACCCGTGAAGCCGCCCGAGCCGGGCGCTACCACGGTCCCGCCCCCCGTGTTCGGCACCGAGCTCAAGCCGGGCCAGGGGCGCCTCTACACGCCGGGCGCGAACCCGGACGAGCCCGTGGAGACGGTCGTGGACGTCGGCATCACCGACGGCCGCTACACGGAGATCCTGAAGGGCCTCGGCGACGGCGCCCTCGTGATCACCGAACAGAAGGACGCCAAGCGTCCGGAGAAATTCCTCGGGCTCTTCTGAGGGGCACCGTGGAAGGCGCGGCGGACCGATCGATGGGCCCTCTCGTCGACCTCGACGGAATCGGCAAGGACTACACGGCGGGACCGGAGGTCGTGCACGCGCTCGCGCACGTGGACCTGCAGATCGGCGTCGGGGAGTTCGTGGCGATCGTCGGGTCGAGCGGCTCGGGGAAGAGCACGCTCATGAACGTGCTCGGCTGCCTGGATCAGCCCACGCGCGGGACGTACCGCCTCGCCGGAGTGGACGTCACGAACCGATCGGCTGACGAGCGTGCGCTCGTCCGCAACCGCCTCGTCGGCTTCGTGTTCCAGGGGTTCAACCTGCTCCCGCGGACGACGGCTCTCGAGAACGTCGAGCTCCCGCTCGTCTACAGAGGAGTCCCGCCGAGGGAGCGACGGCAGCGCGCCGAGGCGGCGCTCGAGCGGGTGGGGCTCGCGGAACGGCTCGGCCACACGCCGAACCAGCTCTCCGGCGGTCAGCAGCAACGAGTCGCGATCGCCCGCGCGCTCGTCTCCGAGCCGCCGCTCCTCCTCGCGGACGAGCCCACCGGAAACCTGGACACGAAGACGAGCGTCGAGATCATCGGCATGCTCCAGGAGCTCGTCTTCGATCAGGGGATCACCCTCGCGCTCGTGACGCACGAGCAGGACGTCGCGGCCGCGGCGCCTCGCGTCGTCACGGTCCGGGACGGGCGCATCGCGGCGGACGAGCGAAATGCGGCGTTCCGCGACGTTCGCACGGAGGGCGCGTGAGGGCCGCCCTCGCCGCCGTCCGCGTCGCGCTCACGTCGCTCGCCCGCGCTCGCCTCCGATCCGCGCTCACGGTCCTCGGGATCCTCGTCGGGATCGCGTCGGTCGTCGTGGTCGTCGCGCTCGGGGAGGGCGCGAGCGGCAAGGTCGGCAGCCGCATCCAGAGCCTCGGATCGAACGTCGTCTACGTCTTCGACCAGCCCCAGTATCGCGCAGGAGCGAAGAAGCCCCGCGGCGCTCCCGCCGGGCTCACGGACGAGGACGCGGAGGCGCTCCGCGACGGCGCGCCGTCGCTCGCCGGCGTGACGGTCTTCTCCAGCACGAACGCCCTCGCGATCACCTCCTTCGGGAACGCGAAGACGATGATCATGGGCACCGACCGGGAGTACTTTCCCGTCCGCGGCTTCGAGCTCGCCACGGGGCGCATCTGGACGCTCGCGGAGGAGCATTCGAAGGCGAGGGTCTGCATCATCGGACCCGTGACGGCGACCCGGCTGTTCGGCGCCGCGGACCCGGTCGGGCGAACGCTCCGGATCGGCAAGCACCCCTACCTCGTGATCGGCACGTTCGTCCCGAAGGGTCAGTCCCCGTTCGGTCAGGATCAGGACGATCGGATCATGATGCCGATCGGGACGTACCGCGGTCACGTGCAGCCGACCGTCGGTCGCCGCGTCCACATGCTCATGGCGTCCGCGGAGAACGAGGACCTCTCCGAGCTCGCCGTTCGGGAGATCGAGTCCGTGCTCCGTCAGCGGCACCGGCTGAGCGACCTCGCGGAGCCGGACTTCGTGGTCCGCAGTCAGGAGCAGTTCAAGCAGGTGCAGCAGCGCATCGTCTCGGTCCTGTCCGTCGTGCTGCTCTCGGTGGCGGCCGTGTCGCTCTTCGTCGGCGGTGTCGGCGTCATGAACATCATGCTCGTCACCGTCGCCGAACGCCGCCGGGAGATCGGCATCCGCATGGCGCTCGGCGCGCGCCCGGGGGACGTCCGGGCGCAGTTCCTGGTGGAGGCGGTCACCCTGACGCTCCTCGGCGGCGCGGCCGGGGTCGCGCTCGCGGGCCTTCTCGTCCTCGGCGCGCGGAAGGGCCTCGGCTGGGAGATGAGGCTCGGACCCGGACCGATCCTGGTCGCCGTGGTGACGAGCCTCGCCGTCGGGCTCCTGTTCGGGTTCCTCCCGGCGAGGCGTGCCGCGAGCGTCGAGCCCATGGAGGCGCTCCGCCATGAGTGAGACCATTTCCGTCGCGTGGACGGCCGTACGGCTGGCTCTGCGCGGGATCCGCGCGACGCCGCTCCGTTCGCTGCTGACGGCGCTCGGGATCCTCGTCGGGGTCGCGGCGGTCACCGTCGTCGTCGCGCTGTCGGAAGGGGCGTCCGCCGTCGTCACGAAGAGCGTCAGCACCCTGGGCGCGACGACGGTCCTCGTGCAGGCGAAGCCGGTGCCGAAGAGCGGATTCAGGGACGATCTCCGTCCCTCGGCGCTCGACGACGGGGATCTGGAGGCCGTGGTCTCCGAGTCGCCGAGCATCGAGCGAGGGGCGCCGCTCGTCGGCACGCCGGTTCAGGTCGTCGTCGCGGACCACAACGTGCCGACGAGCGTCGCGGGAACGACGCGCGATTTCTTCGCCGTGCGGGAAGATCGCTTCGTGAGCGGCGGGCCCTGGAGCGCCACTGCCGAGGCGTCGCACGATCGCGTCTGCGTCCTCGGCGAGACTGTGCGCTCGCGCCTCTTCGGTCCGGAAGACCCGGTCGGGCGGAGCGTCCGCATCGGAAGATTCCCGTTCCGCGTGGTCGGGCTCCTCGAGAAGAAGGGCCAGAGCCCGTGGGGCGGAGATCAAGACGACACGGTGCTCATCCCGCTCGGGACGCTTCGCTCGAACGTCCAGCGCGGACGCCCGTTCCAGCTCCACCGCTTGCTCCTCGCGGCTCGATCGGCCGAGCGCGTCGCGGACGCCCAGGCGGAGGTCACGGCCGTCCTCCGTCAGCGTCACCACCTCGGCGACGGCGCGCCCGACGACTTCGAGGTTCACACGCAGGAAGAAGTCCGGAAGACCCAGGCGGAGATCACGGGCGTGCTCGAGATGCTCCTCCTCGGCATCGCGGCGGTGAGCCTCGTGGTCGGTGGGATTTCGGTGATGAACATCATGCTCGTCTCCGTCGCGGAGCGGACCCGCGAGATCGGCATCCGGCTCGCGATCGGAGCGCGCGCGGGCGACATCCGGGCGCAGTTCCTGGTGGAGGCCGTCGTGCTTTCCATCCTCGGTGGAGTGGGTGGCGCCGCGTCCGCCGTCGTCTCCGTCCGCCTGCTTTCGGACGCCCTCGAGCTCCCCATGACGGTCTCCCCCGCGGCGCTCGCCGCCGGCCTGGTCACGAGCACGGGCATCGGTCTCGTGTTCGGGTTCTTCCCTGCGCGCCGCGCTGCTCGGATGGACCCCGTCCAGGCGCTGGTCGCCGATTGAACCGGTCTCCGGGGGTTCTCCGCCGGCTGTTCGACTCCGGGCACCGATGGTATGGAGCGCCCCATGCCGATCGATCCCAAGCAGGCCCTGGGCGCAAAGCTCGACTCCATCGAATCCACCATCACGGAAGACAAGCTGATCCTCTACGCCCTCGGCGTCGGCGTCGGCATCGGGAAGAGCCAGGTCGACCCGAAGGTGCTCCAGTACACGTACGAGAACGGCCTGAAGGCTTTGCCGACGTACGGCGTGATCCCGATGTTCTCCGCCGTCGGCGGGCTGTTCAACATCCCCGGCCTCTCCTTCAACCCGATGATGCTGCTCCACGGCGAGCAGTACACGGAGATCCTCGAGCCGCCGCTCCCGACGTCGGCGGACATCGTGACGGAAGGCACGATCAGCGGCATCTACGACAAGGGCAAGGCCGCCATCGTCACGATCGACTTCATCACCCGCGAGAAGAAGACGGGTCGCGCCCTCGTCAAGAACGTGATGAGCGCGTTCATCCGCGGCGAGGGTGGTTTCGGCGGTGACGCCAAGGCCCCCGAGCCGGGCAACAACCCGCCCGATCGCGCCCCGGACGCGACGCTCGAGTACAAGACGCTCCCGCAGCAGGCGCTCCTCTACCGCCTCTCCGGGGACAAGAACCCGCTCCACGTCGACCCGATGATGGCGAAGATCGGCGGCTTCGACGTCCCGATCCTCCACGGCCTCTGCACGTTCGGTAACCTCGGCCGCGCCGTGCTCGAGGCATTCACGAACGACGAGCCCGAGCGGTTCAAGTCGATCCAGGTCCGGTTCTCGAAGCCGGTGTTCCCTGGCGAGACGATCGTCTCCCAGATGTGGAAGGTGAGCGACACCGAGATCGTCTGCAAGGCGCGCGTGAAGGAGCGCGATCTCGACGTCATCACGAACGCGAAGGTGACTCTGACGAAGTAGTCCCGCGGAAGAGCGGGAGAGGTCCGAGGACCGCGGGCGAAGCCGAGGACCAGGGCCGGACGGCGAACCGCGCTGAGGGGGGGTATCTCCTCACCAGACAGTTTGTATACAAACTATCGGGGGGTATCTCGTCACCGGACAGTTTGTATACAAACTAAGCGACGAGCCCATTCGATTGGTCCCGCCGCTTCACGGCCCCGGCGCCCTACGGGATCGCGATCAGCTCCACGTCGAAGACGAGCATGCCGGCGGGGGCGCCGGGCCGCGTGGGTTTGTCGCCGTAGGCGAGGTCCGCCGGGATCCAGAACCGTGCTTTTTCGCCGACCTTCATGAGCTGGAGGCCTTCCGTCCACCCCTTGATGACCTGGTCCAGACGGAAGCTGATCGGCTGACCGCGGACCACGGAGCTGTCGAACATCTTCCCGTCGAGCGTCCAGCCCGAGTAGTGGACCAGCACCGTGTCCGTCGCCTTCGGCTGCTTGCCGGTCCCCGGCGTGAGCACCCGGTACGAAAGTCCGCTCTTCGTCTTGATGGCGTTCTTCGGCGGCGCCTTCACGTCCTCGGGGACGGGCGGCGGATCCGGAGTCTTCATGAGATCCAGGAGCTCGACGTCGAAGGTGAGGTCCCCCGCGGGGGCGCCGCCCATGGGGTGGTCGCCGTAAGCGAGGGCCGCCGGGATCCAGATGCGCCGCTTCTCTCCGACGACCATGAGCTGGAGCGCCTCCGTCCAGCCCTTGATGACGTGGCCGACGCCGAACATCGCCGGGGAGCCGCGCGACACGGACGTGTCGAACATCTCGCCGCTCTTCGTCCACCCGGTGTAGTGGACGCGCACGCGATCCTGCACGCGGGGATGCTCGGTCCCGGTGCCCTTCTGGAGCACCTTCGTCACGAGCCCGCTCGCCGTCTTCTCGGCGTCTGCGGGCGGCGCCGCGACGTCCGACGGCGCGGGGATCGTCTTCACGAGGACGCCGGCCGGGCCGGCGCTCGCCGAGGCCTGGGCAGCCGGCGTGGGCGGTGGTGCCGACTCTTCCGGCGGCGGAGCCTTCTTGCAGGAAACGGAAGCCAGGCCGAGCGCGGCGACGAATGCGAAGAAGCGCATGCGCGGCATCCTTTCAGACGATCCTTTCGCGGCGCAACAGGCACGTGTAAATTCCAGCCGTGATCGCCGCGCGCGTCGCGCCCCGCTCCCGGACGGTGCTCCGCGCCGTGTCGCTCGGGCTCGCCACGGTGCTCGCGCTCGGCGCGACGGCCTGCAAGAAAGAGGCGTCTCCGGCGTCGTCCGCGACGCCGTCGCCGTCCGCGACGGCTCCGGAATCCGAGCCGAAGACGATCACGCTCCAGCCGCTTCCCTCGCGCATCGGAGCGCGGGAGAAGAACACCCGGAAGACGCGCCTCTCGCTCGAGGTCGAGTTCTGGCAAGACGGAGAGAAGCTCGGCTCGAACGCGTCGGTCCGCTCGGAGGAATACGAGCGAGAGAAGGAGGTGCTCGGCCTCGTCGGCGGAGCCCCCGCCAAGATCAAGGTGCGGTACGACCACTACCGGCTCGTGGAGCAATCCCCGGACAAGCCGAAGGTCGACTCCAATCTGCTCGAGGGTCACACCTACGTGGTGGACGCGACGGACGCTCCACCGAAGATCACGACGGACAAGGGCAAGCCCGTCGGCCCCGAGGAAGCGGACACGCTCATCAAGCTCCACGGGGACCTCGCCCAGGACGACCCGATCGCGTCCGCGATCGGCACGGCGCCGATCCCCGTCGGGAAGACGGTGCCTCTCCGGCAGGTCCTGTTCCGCGCGCTCCTCGCGGCGGGAAACGGCGAGTTCAAGAGCGGGACCGTCGTCCTGGACGCGCTTCGCCCGGAGGGAAACCGGGACGCCGCGGTCTTCGTCTGGAAGGGCGAGATGAAGTCCGAGGAGGACAACGGCCTCGAGATGGCGTGGCACCTGAAGGGCGAAGCCGTCGTCGGCATTTCGCCGGCCGTGACGCTGCGAACGAAGATCGACGGCGCCCTCGACGTGACCGGTCACACGAAGCGGAACGGTGGGCGAGTGGACTTGCAGGGCAACGGCACGTTCCAGGACGAGCGCGTGGACACCCCGCTTTGAAGGGCCCCCGCTCACACCGTGAGCACGGCTTTGCCCACGACCTCGCGCTTCACGATGGCGTCGAGCGCCGCGGCCGCCTTCTCCAGCGGGAAGCGGTGTGACACGAGCGGGTGGAGCTTCCCCTCCGAGAACCAGCGGAAGAGCTGGTCGAAGTTCTCCCGGTTCTTCTCCGGTTCGCGTGCGGTGAACGCGCCCCAGAAGACGCCGACGATCGAGCACCCCTTCAGGAGCACGAGGTTCGCCTTCGCCTGCGGGATCGTCCCACTCGCGAACCCGACCACGAGGAGTCTCCCGTCCCACGCGATCGAACGGAGGGACTGCTCGAACAGGTCTCCGCCGACCGCGTCGTAGATGACGTCCGCGCCCTGGCCGGAGGTGAGCTCCTTCACCTGGTCCTTCAGCGAGCCCGTCTGGTAGTTCACGACGTGGTCCGCGCCGAACTTCTCCTTCACCGCGCGGAGCTTCTCGTCGCTTCCGCCCGCGGCGATGACCTTCGCGCCGAGGAGCTTGCCGATCTCGACGGCCGCGGTGCCGACGCCTCCCGTCGCGCCGAGGACGAGGAGCGTCTCCCCGGCTCGGAGCCGGCCGCGCTGGACGAGCGCGTGGAGGCTCGTCCCGTAGGTCATCGACAGGGCGGCGCCCGTCTCGTAGTCCATCTTCGCGGGCATCGGGAGGACGCGGTCGGGCGTCACCACGACTTCTTCACGGAAGCCGTTCCATCCCGTCATCGCGATCACCCGATCGCCCTTCGCGAAACCCGAGACCCCGGAACCGACCTCGATGACGTCTCCCGACACTTCCGCACCCGGAGAAAACGGCGGAGTCGGCTTGAACTGGTACTGGCCCTGGATGATGAGCACGTCCGGGAAGTTCACCCCGGCGGCGCGAACCCGGATCTTGAGCGCCGTGCTGGGCGTCTCCTCGCTCGGGATGTCCTCCACGACGAGGCGTTCTGGCGGCCCGTACTCCTTGCACAAGACGGCTTTCATTTTCGGCGCTCCTCCGGGCGATGCTAACGTGCGAGGCTCCCGGACGGAAGCCGAGCGCACGCCGTGCGCCGAACGCGTCCGGGGCGGACGGCGATGAGCGAAGAAGGTAGCGCGAGCGAAGGAGCGGCGGCGGAGGCGGCCGGCGCCCTCGTCGGCACGGTCATCGCCGAGCGCTATCGCATCGACCAGCTCCTCGGCGTGGGCGGCATGGGGGCCGTGTACCGCGCCGAGCACGTGCTGATGCAGAAGCCCGTCGCCGTGAAGGTGCTGCACCGCGAAATGACCGTCCTCGACGAGGTCGTGAAGCGGTTCGAACGGGAGGCCATCGCCGCGGGGCGCATCGACCACCCGAACGTCACCGTCGCGACGGACTTCGGCAAGCTCGCCGACGGGGCATTTTACCTCGTCCTCGAGTACGTCCCGGGGCAGAGCCTCACGCGGGCGATCCTCCGCGAGAAGCCCTTCTCCGAGGAGCGGGCGCTCTTCATCGCACGGCAGATCGCGGCGGCGCTCGGAGCCGCGCACGCCGCCGGGATCGTTCACCGGGACCTCAAGCCGGACAACGTGATGCTCATCGAGCGAGCGGGGACGCCGGACTTCGTGAAGGTCCTCGATTTCGGCATCGCGAAGATCCAGAGCACCTCCGGCGCGAGCTCGAACCTCACGCGGGTCGGGTCGGTCTTCGGGACGCCCGCGTACATGGCCCCGGAGCAGGCCGCCGGAAAACCGGTCGATCATCGGGCGGACCTCTACGCCCTAGGGCTCGTGCTCTACGAGATGCTCGCGGGGCGCCCCGCGTTCGAGGCCGAGGAGCTCGTCGCGCTCCTCACGAAGCAGCTCATCGAGCCCCCGCCGCCGCTGCCGGAGACGATCTCGCCGGAGACCCGGGACCTCGTGATGCGGCTCCTGGAGAAGGACCCCGCGGCTCGCTACCAGTCCACGGACGAGCTCATCGCCGCGATCGATCAACGCCTCGGGCCGCTCTCGTTCCAGCCCGACTCGTCCCTGCTCTCCGTGTCCGGCGTGCGGGGCGCTCCGCCGTCCGAGTCGGCGGTGGCTCGAGCCGGCACGGTGCGGCTGTCGCCCCCCTCGGGGTCCCCGGTGTCGGCGCTCGTCGCGAAAGCCCGGACGGCCCTGTCCCCGGGCGAGGCCCTGGAGGTCGCGGGCGTCCGCGTGGAAAACCGGTGGCTCGCGCTCGGCGCGGCGGGCCTCCTCCTCGTCGGGGTCGTGTTCGGCATCGCGCACCGGGGTCCGCGGGGGATCGCCACGTCGCCGAGCGCCGAGCCCGCGCCGCCCGAGCTCACGGACGTCATCCGGAAGGCGGAGGGCGGAAATCGCGAAGCGATCGCCGAGCTCATGCGCCGGCCGGAGCGCGCGCGAACGAGCGCCGAGTGGGTCGCCATCGGACGCGGCCGCTCCGCGCTCGGCGAGCAGGCCGCGGCCCTCGACGCCTTCGACAGGGCGCTCGCCCTGGACGGCACCCTCGCGAAGGACCTCGCGCTCGTCCACGCCGTGCGGCTCGCAGCGGACGACGACAAGACCCAGAAGCGCGCCCTCGAGCTCGCGGCGAATCGCCTGGGAGAAAATGGCGCGGACCTGCTCTTCGACGTGTGGACCTCCACGCAGGAGCGAACGGAGGGGACGCGCCTCGCGAAGAGCCTCCTCGACAAGGAGGAAGTGAAGAGTCACGCCTCGCGGCCGCTGCGGATCGCGCTGGATCTCCGGCGCGCGACGAAGTGCGAGGACGCGAAGCGCCTGGTTCTGGAGGCGAAGGAAGCGGGTGACGAGCGCTCGGTCAGGCCGCTGTCCCAGCTCTCCGCCCGGAGCGGGTGCGGGTTCCTCGGCCTGGCCGATTGCTACCCGTGCCTCCGGGGGGCGGACGACTCCCTGGGCGATGCACGGAAGGCCGTGCAGGACCGGAAGGCGCCGAAGCTCTGAAGGGGCCGCGGGGACCCGGGCCCGTCAGGCCGGGAAGTACTTCGTCGCGCGGCGCTCGCCCTTCGTCTTGATCTTCTTCTCGGCGATGAGCTTCTTCGCCGGGAGCGCGAGCTCCTGCGTGCTCGACTTCAGGCCTTCCGCGATCTGCTCCATGCGGAGCCCGGGCTTCGCCTTGACCGCTGCGAGCAGCTGACCGACGAGCGCCGTCAGCTCCTCCGGAGTGCGCTTCTGGCCCTTGGCCCGCGAGCGCCCGGACCGCGCCGGACCCCGTGCTGCGCCCCGCGTGCCACCCCCTCCGGAGCCGCCCCCGAAGGCTTCCGTCACGGACTGGACCGCGGCTTCGCGCACGAGCGCGGAGAGCTGTTCGACGAAAGCATCGATGGTCTTGCGAATTTTGTTCTCGAAGGAGTCACTCGACATGGAGGGGGACTTAGACAGGTATACACATGCGTGTCAATTCAAATGGGCAGATCTCACCTGTGTGTTTTGTGAGGAACTGCTCATCTGGTGTTCCCCCACACTGCGGAGCCACAGCCTGCGGACCCGGTCACTCCTCGATGAACGACTTCAGGTTCCGCGAACGGCTCGCGCGGCGGAGCTTGTGCAGCGCCCGGCCCTCGATCTGACGGACGCGCTCGCGAGTGACCGAGAAGTCCCTCCCGACCTCCTCGAGCGTGTGCTCCGTCTTCTCGTCCAGCCCGAAGCGCATGCGGATGACCTTCTCTTCACGCGGGGTGAGGGTCTTCAGGAGATCGCGGGCCCGGTGCTGCAGGTCCTTCCCGATCACCTCGTCCGCCGGGCTCGGGAAGCGGTCGTCCTCGACGAAGTCCCCGAGGCGAGACTCTTCCTCGTCTCCGACGGGCGTCTCGAGGCTGACGGGCTCCTTGGCGAGCTTCAGCAGCATCTCCACCCGCTCGAGGGGGAGGTCCGAGCGCGCCGAGATCTCTTCCGACGTCGGCTCCCGCCCGAGCTCCTGGACGAGGCGCGCCGACGTGCGGAGGACCACGTTCAGGGACTCGATCATGTGGACGGGGATGCGGATCGTCCGCGCCTGGTCGGCGAGGGCGCGGGTGATGGACTGGCGAATCCACCAGGTGGCATACGTGCTGAACTTGTAGCCGCGCTGGTATTCGAACTTCTCCGCCGCGCGCATCACGCCGATGTTGCCCTCCTGGATGAGGTCCAGGAAATGGAGACCGCGGTTCACGTAGCGCTTGGCGAGCGAGACGACGAGCCGGAGGTTCGCCTGCACGAGCTCCGCCTTGGCGCGGTTCGCGCGCTCCTCGCCGATGGCGATGGCGGAGAGCGTCTCGGCGAGCTCCTTCCGCGGCATCGGCGGACGATCTTCGCTCGCTGCCGCGCGCACGTGTCCGACGAGGGTCCGGATGAGCGCCTCCGTGAGACGCATCTCCTCGAAACCGACGACGATGTCCGCGACGACCTTCTGGAGCTCCGTCTCGGCCGCTGCTTTCCGTTCGGCGCCGCCGCGCTGCCTCTCCTGGACGATGGTCTGCCGCTCGCCGTCGAGCTTGCCCACCTTCGCCACGAGCTTCGCGAAGCGTTCCTCCGCCGCGATCTCGTCGAAGCCTTCGGGATCGTCCTCGGCGTCACGCACCACGTCCCCGATGCGGAGGCGCTGCTGACGGACGCGCTCGAGGATGTCCGTGATGGCGCGGACCGCGATGGGACACGCGAAGAGCGCTCCGTGGGCGAGCCGGGTCCCTTCCTCGATCTCTCGTCCGACCCTCACCTCGCCTTCGCGGGAGAGGAGCGGCAGATGGGACATCCGGCTCAGGTAAGCGTTCAGCGAGTCCTCGTGCTGCGGTCCGAGCGGATCTTTCGCTCGCGCGCGGGGACGTGCGGTCGTCTGGGGGGAACGTTTCTCGCTCACGGACGTGTTTTCGGACCTCGGAGTCCCAAACCCTAGCGCAGCTCGGGCCGCAGTGCCCGTCGACGCGAGGGCAGCCAGTACGGTTCAGCCGGTCCCCCCGGACCCGGGATTCCGCCGGAAACCGTCTCGGACGGACGCTTCGTGCTTGGCACGGCCAGCATTGCTCGGTTTGAATGGGGCGGTTCGGGTGCGGCGCGGGGACCTCCGCCGAGCAACTAGGACATGGACGTCGACTTCTACGCACTGGAGCGAAAGGTCCAGGACCGATTTGCCGACGCGACTCGGTCGATCGGCGTACCCACTCCGATCCTCCGGGAGCCGCCGGCCGAGCGCGCGACGTATGCCTGGGCTGCAGGCGCGGCTTTCACATTTGCAGGACTCGTCCTGTGCGTGCTTCGAGGATTCGGCAGCTTGGACAGCGCAGTGGCCCTGGCGCCGCTCGCGCACCTCGGCGCCTACGCGGCGCTCCTTGCACTGTCGACGTACTGCGTCCTCCGAGCAGCGGCCCGACGGGCCCTCGCGGACGCCCGCCCCTACCAGCCGGGGCTCTATCTCTTCCCAGCCGGGGTGTTCGATGCCCGCTCGGATCCCCTCCGGGTATTCCGCCATCCCGAGCTCCGCGCCATCGACGTCGCGGGAACGGTGATTCGAGTCAGGGCGGAAGGCGCCGCGTTCGAGATACGGGTGCCCGACGCCAGTACTGCCGACCAGGTCCGCGCCGCGCTCGAGTCGGGGCGACAGCAGCTCGAGCACGCCCAGCGGACCGCGAACCAGCGTGAACAGGCCATGCTGGACCCGCTGGTGGACAGCGGCTTCTCGAGCCCGTTCTCGCCTCAGGTCCGTCTGTTCCGGCAGGAGCCGATGTGGGCGAAGCTCGCGCTTCCCATCGCGCTCGTCCTCGGCGTGCTCCTCGGCGGCGCGACGTGGAAGCTCCGCAACACCCTGAGCGAACGGCGGCTCTACATCGCCGCCACGGCGCGGGACGACGTCGCCGCGTACCGGCAGTACCTCGCACGTGGCGGGAAACGCGCCGACGTGCCGCAGATCCTCCTTCCGCGCGCCGAGCTCCGGTTGGCGGTGAAGGAGGGCACGGTCGAAGCGCTCGAGCGTTTCTCCGACGAGCACCCCGGGACGGCGATCGCCGCCGAGGTCGACATCGCGCGGAACGCCGCGGTGCAGAAGGAGCTCGACGAAGCGAAGGCCGTCGGCACCGTGTCCGCGCTCCGGGCCATGAAGGCGAAGCGGTCGCGCTACCCGTTCGTCGCGCCCGCGGTCGACCGCGAGATCGTCGCGCTCTACAAGGACGCGCTGAAGCGGTTCTCCGAGGGGAAGAGCCCCGCCACGGTGTCCCTCTTCGAGCGATTGCTCGGCTACTCGAAGGAGTCCGGGCCCGCGGTGCACGTCGAGTTCGTGCGCCGCATGCCCGAGTCCGTCGACGCCGCCGACGGGCAGGTGAAGCGGAGCGGCTACTACATGGGGAAGCAGTCGATTCCCTCCCAGTACTTCCAGGGCGACTATGCCGAGAAGCGCGAGCAGGCGCTCTGGGAGAAGATCGCGAAGGCGCTCGAGGAGCCGTTCTCGAGGGACATGATCGACGTCCTGCCGAAGGAGCTCGTCACGGAGCCGAAGACGGACGCGGGCCCCGCCATCGTGATCGACTACGCGCCGGAGATGGCCGGCGGCTTCATGAGCCCGAAGCCCCGCGGCGTCTTCGTGGGCGTCGGAATGACGTTCAAGGCGACGATCACCATCCCGGGCGATCCGACGCCGCCGCTCGAGGTGAAGTCGCAGCAGTGGCGCGCCCCGAACCCGCTCATCCTCCAGCGCGAGGGCACGACCGTCGCGGACGTCTACGAGTCCATGGCGAAGGACGGCTTCGACAAGTTCGAGAAGAGCTTCCTGCCGATCCTCACCGGCAAGCCCTGAAAAGAAGCGCTCAGAAGTAGAGCGCGGCGCCGAGGGTGGCGCTCACGGCGTACTTCATCTCGGACGAGTACGTGACGTCCCCACTCGTTCCGGTCGCGTTGATCGTGTTCGTGGTCCGGTCGGCGTACTTGTCCGAAAGGCCCGGGTTGTACGAGAGGCGGAGTCCGATCGGGATCCGGAGGTCCAAGATCGGAAGCGGCAGCTTGATCTCCACGCCGCCGCCGAGCGTGAGCATCGTGTACGTGTCCGACTTGGAGTGAACCGTCACGACGGCCGAGAACGGACCGTCCACCGAGCCGTCGTGGCTTCCCGGCGCGACGATCTCCGGTCCGACGAAGAACATCGGCGCGACGACCGGCGAGGGGATGGTGAGCTTGAAGAGGATCGGGACGTGCCAGGCGCCCTGACTGATCTTCACGTGTCCCGTGACGCCGTTCACGGTCACGTCCCCGCCGCCGCTGTCGGTCGTGCGGAGGACGTCCACCTCGAGGCCGAGGAGCCCATCCAGCACGCGGCCGTCCAGCATCAGGCCGCCGCCCACCGTGGTGCCGCCGAACCCCGGGTTGTTGTTCGGGTCCGTCGGTCTCCGATCCGGCTTGTTCTGAAAATTCCCTCCCGCGACGCCCATGAGCCCTGCTCCGAACTCGAAGGCGATAGCCCTCGACTCGAACGCGACGAATGCGGTCGCGGCTGCAAGAAGACCCGAGAGCGCGGGGAGTGTGGTCCGGAGTCGGCGTGCCATGGGTGGGCACGGTACGCCGTTCTCGCGGGCTCAGGAAGGGGCCGACGAGGCCGCCCCGGGGCCTCGGCGCGTCACTTCGCCTTGCGCTGCTTCCGCCACTCCGCGAAGCGCTCTGCGATCATCGGGCGGGCGTGGAGGTAGCCCTGCACGACGCTGCAGCGGAGGTCCCGGAGGAACTCGGCCTCCGCCTCGTTCTCGACACCCTCGGCCACGACGGCCAGGTTCAGGCTGTGCGCGAGGGACACGATCGCGTTCGTGATCGCCGCGTTCTCCGCGTTCAGCGGGAGCCCGCGGACGAACTCCTTGTCGATCTTGATGACGTCCATCGGGAAGTGCTTCACGTACCGGAGCGACGCGTACCCCGTCCCGAAGTCGTCGACCGCGACGCGAACGCCCGTTTCCCTGAGCACGCGGAGCGCCTCCCGCACCGCGGGCGTCGTGTCGAGCATCACGCCCTCCGTCAGCTCCAGCGTGAGGAGCTCCGCGGGGAGTTTCGAGTCCGCGAGAGCGCTCTGCACGACCCGCACCACGTCCCCGAGGATGAACTGCTTCGCCGAGACGTTGACGCTGATCTTCAGCGGCTCGCCCGCCTGCGCCCATGCCGCGGCCTGCTTGCACGCCGAGCGGAGGACCCACTCGCCGACCTCCTCGATGAGGTCCGCGCTCTCGAGGAGCGGGACGAACTCGGTCGGTTCGATGTCCCCGAGCTGCTCGTCCCGCCAGCGGAGGAGCGCCTCCACGCCGACGAGGTCGTCCGTCTCGAGGTCCACCTGGGGCTGGTACTCGAGGAGGAAGTCCTCCTGCTCGAGCGCCCGTTCGAGCCCGCGCTCGATCGCCATGCGGCGCGACACGAGGCTCGTCATCTGGGCGCTCGGGAAGCGGAACGCCGCGCCTCCAGCTTCGGACGCGAGCGCGAGGGCCTCCCGCGCTTTCCGGAGGAGCGTCTCGCCGTCCTCGCCGTCCTCCGGGTACACCGCGACGCCGACGCTCGGGACCAGCGAGAGGGGCTTTCCGTGCACGGAGACCGGGACGCCGAGCTCGACGAGCACGCGCTCCGCGATGCGCCCGGCGCGGAACTTGGGGTCCCGCTCCTCCACGAGGGCGAAGAAGGTCGTCTCCGAGCGGCAGAGGGTCTCCACGTCCCGGAGGCAGGAGCGGATCCGCTCGAGGGCGACGCCGTTCAGCATCGCGACGGCGCCCGTGTCCACCCGCTCGTCCTCGCGAAGGACCGCGTCCCACCGGATCGCGAGCACCGCGGCTCCCCCGAACCCGCGCCGGGCCCGGGCGACGGCGTTCTCCAGGCGGTACTGCAGCGCCTGGACGCCGACGGTCGGTGCGGCCTGGTCCGTCCGCTCCACCCGGCGCTCGCGGGACGCTCGCGCGATCGCGTGACGGAGGGCGCGCTCGAGGACCTCCGCCGTGAGCTCCCCCTGGACGAGGACGTCCGCCACGCCGCGGGCGAGGGTCTTCGCCTCGAAGGTCGCATCGGGACGCCGCGCGAGGACGATCACCGGACGCGCGCCGCGCCGCGCCATGGCCTGCGCGAGGCTCGCGCCGCGGCCGCCGCCGAACAGCGCATCGATGAGGTACGCGTCGTGCTCGTCCCTCTCGAGAGCGAGCTTCGCCGAGTCGTAGCTCCCCTCCCAGTCCACCCGGGCTGCGCCCCCGAGCAGCTTCTGGATGCGGTCATCCGGGACGTCGGAACAGAGAAGAACGCGTAGCATCCGGTGCGTAGGTGGATTTCCACCGTAGTACAGATTCCCCGTCCGGTGTGCGGGCACGGCACAGGGTGAGGGGGCGGTCGACGAGCCGTCGACGCTCCGCACCCATGGCATTCGTGTCCTGGTTTTCGGGGCCTCTCCCGCCGAAAGCGCGAGAAATGCGCGTGCGCTCCCGGGCCGGCCGGAAGCGTCCGCGGCGTGTTTCGAGCCGCGTCGACCCGTTCTGGCCGGACCCGCGCCGTGCTGGCGCGCGACTTGCTGAGGCGGACCCGGGCGATGTACGGTGGCGGTCTGAGACGGAGAGGTTGGTTCTCGGGCGCGCGGTGTCGATCGAGCGCGTGGGCCGTGGGCGTCGGTCTGACGCTCGCGCTCGGCGTGGAGGTGCCCGCGCGCGCCGCTCCGCCGGCGGCGACGGATTCGACCACGCAGGTGGTCGAAGGCCACGTCCTCTCCGTGGAGGACGGCACGCTCATCGTCGATCTCACGGCGAAGGACGGCCTCTCGCCCGGGGACTCCCTCGAGCTCTGGCGTCCGCTCAAGCTGATTCACCCGGTCACGCACAAGCTCGTCCTCGATCGGTATCGCATCGGCGTCGTGCGCGTCGCGCAGGTCCGGACGGCGGTGTCGCTCGCGCGCGTGGACGGCGCGCCGGAGCGGCCGCCAGCCGTCGGTGACGTCGTGACGATCGAACGTGCTCGGCCTGCGCCGGCGGTCGCGCCACTTCCCGCTTCGGCCGCGGCCCCGCCGCTCGCCGAACCGGCCCGTCCCGCCCCGGCGGCGCCGCCTGCCCCGGTCGTGCTCGGCGAGGAGGCGCGAGCGGCGAACGTGCCCGGGGATCCCGAGGAGCACGCGGTTTCGGCTCTGTTCCAGTCCCTCCGCGGCGCGAGTCTCACGACCCGCATCAAGAAGTACGAGAAGTACGGCCAGACGCATCCGGAATCGCGCTTCACGCGCGTGCTGCTCGAGGAGGCCGCCGCGCTCCGCGAGCTGGTCCTCGCCCGCGTCGGGGCGCAACGGGACCTCCCCGTCGCGCGGAACTTCGCGCCGCCGGAGAGCACGCTCGATCAGACGCCGCTGACCGTCGCCATCGAGCTCTCGGGTCGCGTGGAAGGGGCCGTCCTCCAGGCGAGGAACGACGGCGAGGTCGCTTACCGGCCGACGCCCATGGTCCGGGTCGGGCCGGGCTACTACAGCGCGGACCTCCCGGCCGATCGCGTGAAGTCTCCCCGCCTCGAGTACTTCATCGAGGCGACGCGCCCGTCGGGTGAAGCCGTCCCCGTCGCCGGAACGGCAGAGACGCCCATCGTCACGAAGGTCCACGCCGTCCCGAAGGCCGCGCCGCCGCTCGGCCACGAGAGCAGCGTCTCGCTCCTCTCGGACTTTGCCGACTACAACCGCCTCCGGAAGAACGACTACGTCTTCCAGACGGAGGGCACGTTCGGAATGCGCTTCCAGGACATCGGTGTCCGCGCGCTCCGGAGCGGGTTCGGGGTGTATCGCGGCGTCGGCGGCTCGATCTCGGACCTCGACGTCGATCACCTGTCGCCGCGCAGCGTGGGCCTCACCTACGGGCATCTCGAGGGCGAATTCGGCATCCGGCCGGCGGTGTCGCTCATCGCCCGAGCCGTCCTCGGGCTCCGCGACGACGGCACGACGGGCGGCGCGCAGCTCCACATCCGCATCGGGAGCGACAAGTCCACGAACCTCATGCTCGGCGGAGAGGTCCTCGGCGGCGTCGGTCTACGCGGCATCACGCAGCTCGAGCTCGAGCCCCGCGGGCGGGTCCCCATCACGGTGCGCTCCGAGGTGACGAACCAGCCCGTCGGGGACTCGACGAACCGGGACCCCGTCTTCCTCTCGAACGGCAAATCGACAGGAGCGAGCGACATCGGCGTGCGCGCAATCCTCCAGGTCGGCTACCGCATCGTCGACCCGCTCGTCATCGCGGTGAGAGCGTCGTACCAGGGGCGGACGATCAACCATGCCGGACCGGGCGTCGGCGGCGCACTGGAGTACCGATGGTGACGCGCCTCTCCCTCGTCGCGCTCGTCGTGCTCGCGGCTCGCGCCGCGGACGCAGCCCCTGCGGCTCCCCTCGCAGCGCCGGCCACGCCCGCTCCCGCAGCGCCGGCTCCGGCCGCTCCCGTGGCGCCGGCTCCGGCCGTTCCCGTAGCGCCGGCCACGCCCGCTCCCGCAGCGCCGGCTCCCGCCGCAGCTCCGGCTCCGGCCGCGTCCACGCCGGACCCGGGCCCGGAAGGCGCCCCCACGCCGCTCCTCCATCACCGGGCCCCGTCGGTGGCCGAAGCGCACTTCCCGCTCGTCATCTCGGCGGAGATCGATCACCCGCACCTCGTCCGTCGCGCGCTCCTCGTCTACCGGACGCGCTCGTCCATCGTGCAGGCGACGGACGGCTCGTACACCGAGATCGAGTTCCTCCGCGGCGCGCCCGGCCCGTACGTCGCGACGGTGCCCGCCGAGGCCATGCGCTCGCCCGGCATCGAATACACCATCGAGCTCGAGCTGGTGGACGGCCGCCGGGTGCAGAGCTTCACGACGAGAGACGCGCCCCACTCCGTCGGCGTCACGGAAGACTTGATGGACGTGCGGGAGCGCGCCGCGCTCGAGCGGCTCGGCGGGCGCCGCTCCGTCGTCTCCGGCTTCGGGGAGTTCGTGAGCTTCGGTCGCAGCGACACCTCCGACCCGACCGACCCGAATCAGTCGAACAAGGTCCGGGACTGGTACTACCGCGTCGAGGGCTCCTACACGTATCGCCCGCTCCGCGTCGTCGACGAATTCACGATGACGGTCGGCGTCGTCCGCGGACGCTCCCCGGTGCCGGGCGCCTCTTCGGCCTCCGATCGCCAGGTCGGTCTGAACTACGGCGCGCCCTCGATCCGCTTCCGGCTCGCGGACGCGTTCCGGTTGAACGCCGAGTTCCTCACGAGCGTGACCGAGGTCGGGTTCTCGGTCGGCGCAGGAGGCGGGCTCGACATCGGCGACCCGTACGGGTCGAAGCTCTCCCTCGGGTTCGAGAGCATCAAGACGTTCGGAACGCGCTACTGGAGCCGCGTCGACATCCAGGCGACCCCCACGCTGCGCCTGTCCCCGATCATCGAAGCGACGGACATGCCGCACGCCGATCGCTTCGGGGTCCGCCTCATCGGCGAGGTGCAGTACGAGCTCGCCTTCGGGCTCGCGGTGGCCGTTCGCGGCGGCTATCAAGCTCGAGACTCGACGAGCGGCGGCCCGAGCGGCGGGCTCCGTCTGTCCGTGTCGTTCTGAGCGGGGCGCGCGTGCAGGGCCGTCTCGCTCCGTTCGAGCGAGAGGTCCGGGACGAACCGGGGTAGAATCAACCGGCTTCCGGCGACCGAGCGCGCCCGGGGGCACGGGAGGGAACCCCGGTTGCCGCAAGGAAAGATCCTGGTCGTCGAGGACGAACCGGCCGTGGGCCGCGCGCTCGCTCGCTCGCTCGAGCGGGAAGGGTACGTCGTGGACGTCGCCCGGACGCACGCGGACTCCCTGACGTTCACCGGACTCTACGACGTCGGCGTCTTCGACATCGAGCTTCCGGACAGCGACGGCGTGGAGCTCGCGAAGCGTCTCGTCGCGCGGAACGTCGTGCGACAGGCCGTGTTCTTCTCGGGCCTCTCCGACGGCAAGAGCGAAGCCCGGGCGCGCAGCCACGGCGCCTACGTGCACAAGAGCGAGGGCATGAAGCGCCTCTTCACGGTGATTTCGGGTCTGATCCGCCCTTGAGGACGGGCAGATCGAAGTCCGGGAGCTTCGGGATCGCCTTCAGCGTGAAGTCCTGGAGCGTCGAGGGCAGATTCTTCAAGATCTTCGGGTCCACCATCTTGAGCGGCGTGAGGCCGCAGCCGACGCCGATCGTCGGTTCCACCGTGGCGGAGGCGAGGTTCCGCGTGTCGGCCGACAGTCGTACGTGCACGCCCACGGACCCGCTCACCGTCTGCCGCGCCGCTGCCCCGAGCATGCTCGCGAGGAACGACCCGACGTGGGCGGCTGCGGCGGACTCCGCGACGGCGGCGCACGGCAGGTTCCCCGACAGGTTCATCTGGATCGTCGCGAAGCTGCCGAATCGATCGATCCGGCCGGTCCCGGCGAGATCGAACGCGCCGGCTCGGACGCGGCTCTTCGTGAGCTGGACGAGCACCCGCGCCGCGTCCACGTCGACGTTCGTCGAGAAGGTGGTGGTCTTCCCGAACAGGAAACCGTCGAGCTCCACGGGGTGCGGCGGGACGAAGCCGTCCAGCGTGGCCGAGAGGGTGCCGGACACCGGCCCCTGCTCGAGCGCCCGAGAGAACGTCAGCTCCGCCGTGCCGCTCGCCGTGACACCCGCGGTGGGGATCGGTACCGTGAACGGCCCGGTGAGCTTCGCGAGGTCCGTCGGGGCGAGCGTCACCGTCGCGGTCGGCGGAGTCGCCGCGTGGCGCACCACCATCGTGAAGGGCGCAGCCTTCGGGTCCGTCGCCCCGAAGCTCATCGTGATCTGCGCGTTCAGGGCCGTCCACGAGGCGCCCACCGCGCCGACGTCCACGCCGCTCACGACGGCGTGAGGCGCCGTGAACGTCGTTCCGGCTCCGGTCGTCCGGAGCTCGCCGCCGGTGACGGCGAGCCAAGCGGCTTCTGCCGCCGAAGGACGCATCGTCACGGAGACGCCGTGGGCCGTCACGGGCACCGAGAACGCACCGGGGTGCGCCTTCGTCCACTCCGTGACGGCGAGGGAGAGGTCCGCCGCGGAACCGGTCACGGTCAGCGCGACGTCCGTGCCCTCGAAGCTCTTCGGCTCGAAGTTCGAGAGCGAGACGTCGATGTCCTTCGCCGTGCCCTCGATGCCGGGGACGCCCGCGAGACGGAACCGAACGGCGTGGAGAGACGCAGTCCACCACCAGAAGTCGACGTCCGAGAAGGCGAGCTCGACGCCGCGCTTCTTCGCTTCCTGGACGACGCGGTCCCGGATCGCGGGCCCCATGAGGACGTACGCCGCGACGGCGCCGCCCGCGAGGAGCAGCATGACCGCCGTCGAGACGATCACGAGCCACGGCGGCTTTCTTCGTCGCCGGAGCTCCCCGCTCGTCGGAACCGTGTCCACGACGGACAGCATGGTCCCGTCGCGAACCGGCGCGCAAGCCGAACGCTCGCCCGCGCCGCGGGCGCCGCCGTCAGGGAGACGTCTTGGACTCCGAGCCCCGGTGCCGCTGCTCGAGCACCACGTCCTTCGCGCCCGGCCCGAGGAGCGTGCCGCACATCGTCTTGCAGAGCACGTCCTTCGGCTTGCACGTGCACTCGCCGCGCTTCTTCTTCTCGAGCTTCTCCTTCATCTCCGCGACGGAGAAGCGCGCGTAGCCTTCGATCGTCTTGAAGTTCTTCTTGGCCTTGATCTGCTTCGGCGTCCGCGGATCGTTCGGTTCACCGTCCGGGTTCGAGCAGCAGCGGAAGGAGAGGAAGTAGTAATAGAAGCCTTCGTCGTGCGTGTAGATCTTGGGGCGGCACTGGTTCCGGACGCCCTTGTACCAGGGGCCCCCGGTGTGCACGCTGTCGAACTTCCCCCGGAAATCCGTCGAATACGTCTCGCTCGAAACGACGTCGTCCGTGTTGCCGGCGAGATCGGCGACGCCGTAGTCGCTCACGCACTCGGGCTGCGCGCCGTTCGGCACTCCCTGCCAGAGCCGAGCGAGCTCTTCCGGATCGCGCTGCGCGACCTTCTTCATGTTCGGGGAGTCCCACGGGCGGTCGCCGTTGCACTTCCCCGGGTCGCGCGCGTACCCGTAGGGGAACGGCTTCATCTCGGGCCCCTCGCACGCGAGCGTCCATTCGCTCTCCGTACACATTCGCTTGCCGACGGCGGCGCACTTCACCTCGGCCTGGTAGAAGTTGTTCATCACCTCGGGTCGGACGCCCTTTTCGTTCGGCCAGGCGTACTCGTCGATGCAGAAGCGCTTGTGCGTCTTCTCCCCGGTGCACACGCTCTTCGGCTCGAACTCCTCGCAGACGACCTTCTTGTTGGATTCGTCGTACCAGGAGTGGAGACACTTCTGTTCGACCTCGCTGCAGTAGTCCCCGTCGACGAGCTTCATGCCCGCGGGGCAGGCGCCGGCTGGCGCGGCGACGGCGGGCTTCGACTCCTTCGTGGTCATCACCGAGGCGGGAGCGGTTGCGGGCGCCTTCGTCTCGGCCTTTGCCGAAGCGTGGGTCTTCGGCGCCGTACGGCGTGGTTCCTCGGTCTTCGCTCCGTCCTTCTCCTTCGCGAGGGCGCTCGGCTCGGGAAGCGGCGCCGCGGCGCAAGCGACGAAGACGGCCGCGGTGGCGTAGAGGGCGCGCATCGGCCCTCCCTACCACCGGTTTCCTGCTCGTTCCCAGAAACGGTGCTTCAGCCGCCTGCGTCCCGCTCGCCCGCGTCGGGTGGTCCCGCTTCGCCTTCGACCGGAGGGGCGTCGGAATCCGGGCACGAGCCTGCCCAGCCGTGCCGGCAACAGACCAGACGCACGACGAATGGCGGCTGCTGGCACCGTCCCGCCCCTCCCGTCGGGACGAGCGTCTCGCACGTGTCGCCGTAGGTCCTGCACGGGTCACCGGACGTCACGAAGTCCGGACAGGGCCGTGTGCGCTCCGGCGTCGGAAGGCACTGCGTGCCGCCAGCGCCGCTCGCGGTCGCGCCGACGCCCCCGTCGGCAGGCGTCCCGCTGCTCCCACCGGAGCCGGCGGTGCCGATCGATCCGATTGCGTTCCGGTCGGGCGAGTCCTCACACCTTCACACCTCCGGCGAAGCGTCCACGAGGAACTCCTCCGTTTCCGGGTCCATCACGGCCGAAAACAGGATCGGTCGGCAGCAGACCGCGCAGTCTTCGATGTACTCCTGCTGCTCGCCGCCGCCGGGATCCGGGAAGGTGTCTATCGGTTCTCCGCAGTGCGGGCACGTCGTCTGCGCCACGACGGAGATCTAGCACCCGCATTCACGTCGCCGAGCCGATTCGTTCGACGAAGACGGCGACCTTCAACGCGACCGCGCCTCCGTAGAGTGTCCGACGAGGTGGAACCGCTCTCCGGCGCGACCGAGCGCGGGTTCGATCAGCCGGACCTCGTCGTCGAACCCGAGGGGCGTCCCCACGGGCCACGCGGGGCTCTCGTCGAGGAGGACAAAACACGACGGGCCCGCCGTGAGGCAGGCCCGTCTCGTCGTCGGAAGCGCTTCTCAGGAGGAGAAGATCTTCATCGACGCCGCGCCGCCCATCGTGAACTCGTCGGCGTTCGACATGTCCGTGATCTTGCCGATGTTCTTCTCGATGTCTTCCGGGGTCACGGCGTCCCCGAGCTTGACGCCCTTGGCTTCCATGATCGCGACCTTCGAGTAGTGACCGGCGCCCGCCTCGATGATGAGGCCCGTCGGGGCCTGCTCGCTCGCGAGGTAGAGCACCGCGGGGGTCACGAGCTCGGGCTTCAGCTTCTTGAAGAACTCCTCGGGGATGCCGAGGTTCTCGGTCATGCGCGTCGCCGCGATGGGGGCGATCGCGTTCACCTTCACGTTCTTCTTCTCGCCCTCGATCTTGAGGGTGTTCATGAGGCCGATGACGCCCATCTTCGCCGCGCCGTAGTTCGACTGGCCGAAGTTGCCGTACAGGCCGGACGACGACGTCGTCATGATGACCCGGCCGTAGCCCTTCTCGTTCATGATCGGCCAGGCGGCCTTCGTCACGTAGACGGAGCCGAGGAGGTGGACGTTCACGATGAGCTCGAAGTCCTCGAGCGTGCCCTTCATGAAGGACTTGTCCCGGAGGATGCCGGCGTTGTTGATGAGGATGTCGACCGTGCCGAACGCCTTCACGGCGTCGGCGACGATGCTCTCCGCACCCTTCTTGTCGGAGACCGAGGCGCCGTTCGCGATCGCCTCGCCGCCCGCCTTCTTGATCTCTTCCACGACCGCCTGGGCCGCCGCGCTCGAACCGCCCGAGCCGTCCACGGAGCTGCCGAGGTCGTTCACGACGACCTTCGCGCCGCGCTTCGCGAGCTCGAGAGCGTGGTTCCTGCCGAGCCCTGCGCCGGCACCCGTGACGATCGCGACCTTACCCTTGAAATCGATGCTCATTTTCGGTGTCTCCCGCTGAGAGGACCCGTGGGTTATGCCGCGATACCTCACGTGTCAAACGAATTTGGATTCCTGGCCGGGTTCCGCGGGCGAGCGTACGGCGGGTTTCGCCGACGATGCGGCCGCGATGCGCTCCGAGCCGGTCCGGCGTTCCGCTGCCGCTTCACGGGGCAGGCGCTGCTTCATGGGCTAGACTGGTGAATTCATGGCGAAGCCCCCGAGCGCCCGGCGGATCAAGGGCGTCAACGTGGTCGGGCTCGCCAGGTTCCTGCGGGCCCGCCGAAAGACGACCCCGCTCGGCCATCTGTCCGAGTCGGCCGAGGCGCTGCTCGAGGAGCGAATTCTCGCGAGCGAGTGGTACCCGTTCGTGCCGTTCCTCGAGATCGTCCAGCTCACCTACAAAGAGGTGCTCGGCGAGAGCGAGGCGAAGGCCCTCGAGATGGGCACCGCCGGCGGGATCCAGGCGCTCGGCAGCTATCACAAGGGGTTCGTGCGGCAGAACGACCCCGTCGGCACGCTCCAGCTCATGCGCACCGCCTGGCCGATGTACTTCGACTTCGGAGAGCTCTCGCTCGAGGTGGAATCCCCGCGCTCGGCCGTCTTCACGCTTCACGGCTACGACGACGTGACGCCCGGGCACGCCGGGCTCATCGTCGGGTGGCACGTCGCCTCGCTCATCGTGTCGGGGGCGAAGAACGCGAAGGCACAGGTCCTCGCCCGGCCGTGGGTGACGGCCCCGCGGCTCTCGCACCGATTGAGTTTCTAGGGGGGCCTTTGCTCAAGCGTCCGTGCTCACCCGGCAGCCGGGTTCCGCGCGGCCACGGGGCGGTGCCGCGTGAGCCGTCGAAGGAGTTCCGGAGCACACCCTCGGTAGCGCCGGGCGACGTGAAGCGTCGTGTCGGGGTGTGAGCTTCCGAGAAAGCGTCGAAGGCGCCCTCGTCTCGGCGCTCTCGAGATCGGGGAGCGAGTCTTCGCCGTCGTCGCTCTCTCGGAAGCCTGTTTCCGAGAAAGCCAGGAAGCTCGCGAAGCGAAGGTTCACGTTCACGGCCGTTTCGGTGCCGATTTTCGTCTCGGCGCGAATGCTCAGGAACTAGAACGGACGGCCCGCCGCGGCTCGCGGTGCGGACCCTCCCTAGGAGTTCCGGAGCACACCCTCGGTGGCGCCGTGCGACGTGAAGCGTCGTCTCGGGGTGTGTGCTTCCGAGAAAGCGTCGACGGCGCGCTCTCCTCGGCACTCTCGCGCTCGGGGAGCGAGTCTTCGCCATCGACGCTCTCTCGGAAGCCCGTTTCCGAGAAAGCCAGGAAGCTCGCGAAGCGAAGGCTCACGTTCACGGCCGTTTCGGTGCCGATTTTCCATTCTTGCATGAATGCTCAGGAACGAGAACGGACGGCCCACCGCAGCTCGCGGTGCGGGTCCACCCTGTCGTCGGCGCGTGACGGACCGAACCCAGGCTTCCGGAAGACTGATGCCGGCGCAGGGCGGCTCTCCGTCGTCCCTTCCACGCGCACTGGCCGCGCCGGTAGCACTCTTCCGGAAGCATCGCGCCCGACACGAGCTGACGCTCGCCGCTACCTCTCCCGGGCGCGACGCCGGAACGACCTCGCTACCGACCGCACCGCCCCATGGCGGCGCGCAGCCCGGCTGCCGGGCGAGCACCGACATTGGGGGCGGTCGGCATCCCGCGAAGCGGGATGCCGGGTGGGGCATCCAGCGGGGCAGCTACTTCATCGGGTGGGCGACGAAGAAGTCCAGTACGCGCTCGCTCCAGTTGAACTTGGACGTCGCGTCGCAGGCGAGGAAGGCGTCCGCCGTGAGGAAGCCGGGCTTCGCGGGGAAGCAGTGGCCGTTCAGCTTCGTGGGGAACGAGAAGGACGTCTTCCAGTCGTGTTGCACGAACTCGAAGACCGTGCCGTTGTCGTTCGTGTAGCGATCCCACTGGTAGTCCGAGCCGCCCTCGACGGATTCCGGAGCGCCGAAGCCCCACGCCGCGATGACCGCGTCGCGCTCCGTCTCCGCCGTCGAGTACGGCACGAGGCCGTCCGTGCGACCGTGCGTGTAGAGGATCGGGATCTCGCGCGCCGGCATCTCGTCTCCCGTGAACGCGCAGCTCCCGCCGGGCGGCTGTGAGCCCGCGGAGATGGGCGCCGCGGACGCGAGGATGTCCGAGTGCTTGCAGACGAAGCGCCAGGTCATCCAGCCGCCCATGGAGTAGCCGTCGAAATGAATGCGCTTCGCGTCCACGTGCCACACGTCGATGACGTGATTCATGATCGCGAAGACCTGATCGTCGTTCGCGGGAGCCCACGCGGGAAGGCCGCCCCCGGCCGGCGCGGGCGCCGACGGCTCGATCACGATGTACCCCTTCGCTCCGGCGAGCTCCGGCATCTTCGTGTGCGAGATCTCGACGGGCCCGGTCATGCCGAAGCCGTGGACGTCCACGATGAAGCCGCACGGGGCGGTGAGACAGGTCTCGGGGACGTTCAGCTCGAACTTCAGACCCTCGCACTCGAGCGACTGCTTGCCCGGCGTGACGTCCGTGATGCAGGAGTCGGGGGCCGGAGCGGGATACGCGCCGCCGCCCGAGTCCGTCCCGGGGTTTCCGGCGTCCGGGGTTCCGTTCGAGGGAGCCGTTCCGGGCTTCGCGTCGTCCTTGGAGCTGCACGCGACCAGAGAGAGAAGAGAAAAAGCGCCTACAATCGAATACTTATAAGACACGGGTGCTCCTCGCCAAAATCCGCCGGCCGGCCGGGAGACTAGCAGACCGCGGTGACCGATGCTCGCCTTCGTCGGCGCCGGGAAGCGACCAGGGCCACCACGGCGGACAGGAGCGTCCCGGGTCCGGACCCGCGCGCGCCGTTCGCCGCGGTGTGACAGCCGCATCCGCCGCTGTCCTTCGCCGCGGAGGGCGAGCCGCCGATGCCGCCGTCGGGGGCCGACGCCGCACCGCCCGCGCCGTTCGTCGATCCGCCGGCGGCACTCGCCCCACTCGCTCCGCCGTTCGCGGTCGCGCCGCCGGAGGCGCTCGACGCTCCCCCCGCGCCCGCGGTGCCGACGCCGCCGGCTCCGACCGTGCCCCCGTCGCACGCGCAGATCCCCGGCTCCACACCGGGCGGAGGCGGACCGGCTGCGTCGCGGAGGATCACGACGGTGCGCGCGTCCAGGGTGACTGTGCCCGGCGCGACGTCGATGTCCCACGTGAGGGAGAACGTCGGGAGCGTCCCGTCCGCCGCGACCTCTCCCCCTCCCGACCACTGAGCACGCTTCATCGCACGGTCCACGCCGGTGGAGAGCTGCCCGTCCGAGGAGTTCACGAGCACGAGCCCGCTGACGTACTTGCGCGCATAGAGGCCGCCTTCCGAGCCGCCGTTGCCCGCGACGCGAAGGTCCTCGAGGTCGACAGGCGGCTCGTCCACGTAGCCGCCGAGGTCGAGCTCGTACTCGGGGTACCAGGTGACGTCCGAGTTGCCGAACATGATGTAGCTCGTGCCGTTCCGGACGAGGAGATACGTCCCGATGAGCTGCTCGCGCTCGGACGGCGTCAGATCCGTCCCTGCCTTCGTCACGTCGGCCATCCAGACCTTCCCCTGGCTCGTGGCGTACTTCTCGATGCGCCGCGCGGAGAGGTTCCAGTCGCCGGGGCTCGCGAGGGACACCTGCCAGTTCTCGGTGAACACGCCGTCCGTCCCGGCGAGGAACTCGGGCTCGTCCGTACCGTCGACGAGCGCGTCCGTGTTCGGGATGACGAGGTAGCGCGGGTGGTTCGCCGTCTTCGCGAACGCGGCCCGCATCGCGTCGAAGTAGTCCTTCGCTCGCGGGTTCCAGAAATCGCGGAGCGCCGTGCGGGACGATCCGCCCGCGGGCTCCGTCCACCAGGCGTCCGGCGAGTAGTCGAACCAGGGCGGGAATGCGACGTCGAGGAACACTCCCGTGGACTTCGTCGTCGCATAACCCTGCCACTCGACGAGCGTGTCGAAGAGGTACGAGCGCCACTCGGGCGACGAGACGTCCATGAGCCAGTACGGGTCCGGGTAGCTCACACGGTTCGCGACGCCCGGGGGCGTCGTGAAGTGCTGGTAGGCGTTCTCCCGCGTGAGGGAGTGAGCGGCGACGTACGGCGTGAACGTGTCCGTGTCTTCCTGGCCGAACGTGTCGGGCCCCGTGATGTTGCCGACGGGGTTCGACTGGTCCGCGCCGTTCAGGCCGTACGCGAGGTGATAGACGAGCGAGAGGAAGTTCGGGTTCTTCTGCCGGTACTCGTCGATCTGGTGCTTGAAGAGCTTCTGCGTCCCGACGTAGTGCGTGACGATGAAGTCCTTCTGGGCGCTCGTGATACCCGAAACGGCGTCCGCGAGCTGATCCTTCCAGACGAGCACGTAGCGCCGCGTGGAAGGAAGCGGCTGCGCGAGATCCGCGGGCTGGACGGCCGCCGGCATCAGCGGGTACGTGACGCCCGGGGGATGGGACGCGGCGAGCGAAGGAGCGCTCGCCGTCATTCCGAGGAGGACGACGAGCGCCTTACTGCGCGATCCGCTTCTTGCACGCCGCGGTGCAGCCGACGCCGCCGTCGCACTGTTCCCCGAACCCCGTCTGGATGCGTCCGTCACCGCAATAGGGTGCCTGAGTGCAGGCCGTCGTGCACACGGATTGTCCGTAGGCGGTCGCAATCGCGACGTTGTGCCCGCCGAGGTCGCACTGCTCGGCGCCGTTCTGGACGGAATCCCCGCAGTAGGCCGCGAGCGTGCAGGTGGGCTTGCACGTGCCGTAGCTGCCGTCGTTCTTGCCGTCGTCGCACTCCTCCCCCGCGTCCTTCACGCCGTTGCCGCACTTGATGTGGCAGTGCGTGTCGCAGGTGCTCGAGACGGTCCCGTTCGCGGCTCCCTGGTCGCACACCTCCGGGGACTGGACGGTGCCGTCCCCGCAGGACTTGATGGGGACGAAGCCCTTGCAGTCGGCCGTGCAGGACCCGGCGGTCCCGTCGTTCTTGCCGTCGTCGCAGAGCTCGCCGTTCGCGCCGTCGACGGCCTTGTCGCCACAGAACGGAGCCGTGGTGCACCGGTTCGTGCAGAGGTTCTTGCCGTACGCGCTGGCGCTGTTCGCGGCGCCCTCGTCGCAGACCTCGGGCGGACTCTGAAGCGAGCCGTCCCCACAGTAGCCGGCGAGGACGCAGCCCGCGGCGCAGGTGCCGTACGTGCCGTCGTTCTTGCCGTCGTCGCACGCCTCCGTGCCGTTCTTGATGCCGTCGCCGCAGCGCGGGCCGAACGTGCAATCCGGGTTGCACTTGCCGTAGCCGCCGGTGTTCTCTGCCTTGCCGTCGTCGCACTCTTCCGTCGCATCCACCGTGCCGTCGCCGCACTTCTTGGTGCAGTCGATCTTGCAACCGGAGCCGGTGGAGCCGTTGTCGATGCCGTCGTCGCACTCCTCGGACGCGTCGTTCGGGATGCCATCCCCGCAGCGCGGACCGAGCGCGCAGCTCGCCGAGCAGTGTCCGTAGCCGGAGCCGTTCAGGGCGCCCTCGTCGCAGGCCTCGCCGTTCGAGATGAGCGAATCGCCGCAGTACGGCGCCCACTTGCAGCCCGGGCCGCACTGCTTCGCCGTCCCGCCGTAGCTCACGAACGTGGACCCCGTGTCGCACTGCTCGAGCGGCTGGTTCAGCGTGGACGAGTCCCCGCAGAACGGGCCACGAGCCTTGCAGCCGGGCATGCACCCGCCGTAGCTGCCGTCGTTCTTGCCGTCGTCGCACACCTCGTCCGGCGTGACGATGCCGTCGCCGCACTTCGGGTCGCACTGGGTGAGGATGTGCGTGAAGCCCGTGAGGGTGAGGCGGTAGTTCGACTGCTTCGTGTGCCGCTCGGCCTGGAACAGCGCGAACTCGTACATGCTGCCCTTCGTGAGGCCGAGCTTCGTCGCCGTCGCGGCGTCCAGCGTGACGCTGCCGTTCTGCGCGCTGTGGAGCCCGCCGAGGTCGACGGCGAGCTTGCCGTTGATGAAGACCCAGACGTCGTCGTCGCCCGTGAAGTCGAGCACCTCACCGCCGTTGAACGTGAACTGGTACCGGAGCTCGCTCGTGAAGGAGAAGTTGTGCTTCAGGCCGTCGTCGGCGGTGCTCTCCTGCGGATTCGCGCCCGCGTTCCAGCCGAGCTTGTCGATCGGATAGAACGTGGAAGACGCGAACTGGTACGCGCCGCCCGCGATGGGCCCGAGGTGGAGCGTCGTGGGTTGTCCCGCCGTCGTGAGGTAGACGAGCTTCTCGAACTCGTTCGCCGTGGTCCCGTCCGAGTGCGTCTCGTGGTACCAGGTGTAGAAGCTCTCCGGGCTCGTGATGAAGCCCTGCGACGCGAGGTACACGGGCTTGCCGTCCGTGCCGAGCGTGTCCTTCACCATGCCGGTCGCGCCGCTGCCGGAATAGGCCTGGAAGTCGTCGTGGCCGGGGCCGGGGACCGTCGTGCCCTTGTAGAGGAAGTCCCGGTAGAGGATGGGGATGTCGAGGGACGCCGGGGCGCCGAGGTCCACGACCTTGCACGTGTAGCCCGTCGTGGTCTCGATCTGACACGTCGAGCTGCAGCCGTCCCCGTTCCGGTTGTTGCCGTCGTCGCAGGCTTCCTGCGGGAACTTGTAGCCGTCACCGCAGACGGAAGAGCAGGTCCCGCCACCGCAAGAAGGTTCCTTCGTGCAGTAGGGCGAGCAGCCGTCGTACGGGATGCGGTTGTGGTCGTCGCACTGTTCGAAGCCTTCCTGGACCTGATCGCCGCAAGCCGTCGCGTGGCAGACCGTGGGCGTCGTCCCCGTACAGGCGAAGCCGGGCTCGAGCGTGCAGGTCGCGCTGCAGCCGTCGTTGATGGCCGTCCCGCCGTCGTCGCACTGCTCGCGGCCGACCATGATCCCGTCGCCGCACTTCTTCGCGACGCAGCGCGCCGCGGCGACCGGGCAGAGCCAACCCGCTTCGAGCTGGCAGCTTCCGTTGCAGCCGTCGTTCGCGATGACGTTGCCGTCGTCGCACTGCTCGGCGCCGGCGATCTCGCCGTCACCGCACTTGACGTTGGACGTGCACGTCACGCCGGGGGTCGGGCAATCGTATCCGGCTTCCGTGCGGCAGAGCGGGCTGCAACCGTCTCCCCCCGTCGTGTTGCCGTCGTCGCAGTCTTCTCCGATGGAGAGATCCACGATCTTGTTCCCGCAGTAGGCCGTCTGCTGACACGGCTTGCCGACGTCCGGACAGGTGTAGCCGGGATCCACCTTGCAGGTGGCGCTGCAGCCGTCCTTCGTCGCGTCGGTGTTGCCGTCGTCGCACTCTTCCCCGGGGCCGAGGATCGCGTCGCCGCAGCTCGAGGGCACCGGGTTGCACTTGCCGCCGGTGCCGTCGGAGCCCTTCGGGCACGAATAGCCGGGTTCCACGAAGGTGCAGTCCGCGGCGCAGCCGTCGTTCGGAACGGTGTTGCCGTCGTCGCACGCTTCGCCGGGATCGACCACGGTGTTGCCGCACACCCAGATGTTCACGCATGCCTGGTTCGGCGTCGGGCAGGAATAGCCGGGCTCGGTCTGACAGATGCCGGAGCAGCCGTCACCGGGCACCGCGTCTCCGTCGTCACACTGTTCGCCGTTCGCGCTCTGAACGACGCCGTCGCCGCAGTACTGGAGGACGACGCACGGGCTCCCGGGCGTCGGACACGTGTACCCCGACTCGATCTGGCACGTCGCCGAGCAGCCGTCGCTCGGGTCGGTGTTCTTGTCGTCGCAGGTCTCGCCGGAGTTCACCGTGCCGTCGCCGCACGTTCCGTTGCCGGTGATGGGCGTGCACGGCTCGCCCGGATTCGTGCAGGCGTAGCCGGGCTCCACCTGACACGTCGAGCTGCAGCCGTCGTCGTTCTGGGCGTTCCCGTCGTCGCACGCTTCCGTGAACTCGATGAGCTTGTCGCCGCACTCGACGTGGACGCTCGGCTCGCACGGGGAGCCGACCGTGGGACACTGGTAGCCCGGCTCGATCATGCAGATGCCCGAGCACCCGTCGCCGGGGGTGCTGTTCCCGTCCTCGCACTCCTCCGTGCCGGTGATCTTCCCGTCGTTGCAGACGGACGGGACGACGCAGGAGTCACCGGCGCAGGCGTCCGTGCCCGGCGCGCCGCCGGCGCCGATGCCGGAATCCGGATTGAACAGGCTCCCGCCGGATCCGGCGTCCGTGATCACGGCTCCGCCGCCCGCCCCCTTCGAGGACCCGCCCTCCTGGATCACCTGCGGTTTTCCTCCGCAGGAGAAGACGGAAAATCCCGAGACGACGACTATCACCCCCAGGCCAACGGTCAGACGCATGGACGCTCCTCCGGACGCACGAACAGATCTGCGCAAGATAGCACGCGCGCCTCGGCGATCGGCCGACGCGCGGACCTCCTGAGGGCGAACGGGAGAGCGCACACATTGCGCGCGCATGTGGGTGGATGCAGAGAGGAAGGCGCGACGCGTCGCTCAGCCCCGGCCGCGGGCGGAGCTGACGAGCACGAGCGTCGCGTCGTCGGGACGGGCACGTACCAGGGTGCGCGCGGCCTCGAGAGACGGCTCGGCGGCGAGCGCGACGAGGAACGAAAATGCCCGGCGCTTCCGCTCCACGAGCGAAAGGGTGCGACTCACCCGGTTTTCGTCGACGACGAGCCACGCTTCCACCGCCACGGCAAAGACGCGCTCGTAGGCGGCTTCGGAGAGCCGGAGCGCCAGGTGATCGAGGACGTGATGCGACAGGCCGGCTCCACGGCGAACGCGAAGCACGTGGTTCACGAGGCTCATCGCGATCGATTGATTCGCGAACGGAAAGGGATGCGTCCGCACGAAACGGCGGTGGAACCGGGCGAGCGACGGAAGCGGGTCCTCGCTCGACAGGGACGGCGCGAGCGCGGCCCGGAGCGCCGCGAAGTGCCGGAGGTCGAGCGGCCGCGGCGGGCAGAACCACGGCGCCGCCTCCGGATCGCCGTCGGCGCGCGCGAGGACGACGCGACCGTCCTCGTCCTCGTCTCCCGCCGTTTCCCGGTCCGTCGAGGTCTCGGCGAGGAGCGAGTGATGGTGCGCCCCTCCGACGGCGCCGGCGCCGACGCGCGGCCCCGACACGAATCGCTTCACGGGCCCGTCCCCCTCGAGGACGCACCCCTCGAGGAGCAGGTCGCCCGGCGTCCCACCGCGCCGAAACGCGACCGGGCTCGCCGGGCGGTAGAAGGAGGAGCCCGACTCGCCGACGAGCGCGAGCACGTGGAGCCGCCGGAGAAACGCGAGGAAGGCCTCGTCGCTCGCGAGCCCCGCGGGGAGATCGCGCGCCACGGCCTCGGTGACGGCGGCCATGTTCTCCCAGTAGGCCCGGACGATCTCGTACGGCGAACCGGCGAACCGTACGATCTCGACGCCGGGAACGCGGAGTTCGAGCTCGTGCACCGCCGCCGGAGCGAACAGCAACGATCCGAACGTCCCGTCCACGAACGCCCGCCATTCCGCAGGCGAGACGCCGCTCGAGTGCTCTGCCTCGGCAGCCGTGTGACGGCCGTCGAGGACGGCGAGGGCGCGCCGCGCGGATTCCGGCGAGACGCCGCAGACGTCGATGGCCGCGGAGGCGCGCGGAGAGGAGAGTCGGACGCCGCACGACGCGGGAGCGACGGCGACGTCCGGCGCGGCGAGGACCAGGTCCGTGGCGCGGAGCTCGAAGCGCCGGGCCTCCACCGAGTAGTAGGCGTCACCGGGGGGACCCGAGCCGGAGCGAGCGAAGGCGTCGAAGGCCCGGGCCGTCGCTTCGTTCACGAGCGGATGAAGGACGGGAAGCGTCACGCGAGCCCCAGCGCGCGGCGAAGCCCCGTGTCGTCGTTCCGGACCACATCGTAGGCGGCGGGCCAGCGTCCCGGTTCGTGCGGGTACGCGCGTTCGCGATCCCGTTCGATGAGCTCGCCCTGCGCGCGCTCGAGCACGGTCGAGGTCGGGTCGAGCTTCCGCACGACCACGAGCCCCGACGGAGGCGCGGGGACGAGCGACACGGCGAGATCCGGCCTTCTCTCGAGCAGCACCTCGAGGACCTTCCACACGTCCCCCACCCAGAACGTGGACGCCCGCTCGCGGAGCGCCGCGACGCGCGTCGGGGGAAGACAGTCGTGAAGCAGGATCACGCCGTCCGGCGACGCCCACCGCTCGGCGTTCACGAAGTCGCGGAGCGCGTATTCGAACCAGTGCATGCCGTCGATGAACGTGAGGTCCACCGGCCGCCCCTGGAACGCGCTCGCGACCGTCTCCCGCGCGAAGAACGCGTCGCTCGTCGTGCGAACGACGCGAGCCGCCGCCGGGAGCGGAACCGTCGTGGGCGCCTCCGCAGGATCCACCCCGACGGCGACCTCCGCCGTCCTCGCGAGGGCGAGCGTCGCGCCGGTCTCCACGCCGATCTCGAGGTACGTCTTCGGACGAAGGAGCACGTGGATGCGCGCCAGCACCTCCCGGTAGTGAGGCCCCGGAAAGAGGAGCCGCGCGAGCGTCGCCTGGGCGCCGGGGTAGTCCGGAAATCGATCCACGACCCGGGAGAGGAGCTCGCGGCTCGACGCCGCATCCCCGGCGGCGAGCCGGAACTGCGCGAGGAGGGCGAGGGCCGGGAGGTGCTCCGGGACCGCTTCGAGCACGCCCGTGACCAGGCTCTCCGCACGCTCCCGGTCTCCCACCGCGAAGCGAAGCGTCGCCTCGGCGACCGAGAGCGCGGGGTCCCGGAGCCCCCGGCGTGCGGCGGCGTCACAGAGGGCGAGGAGCGACCCGGGGTTCGGTCCCCGAAGCCCCTGGCAGACCAGCACCGCGACGTCCGCCGCCGTCCTGCCTTCCAGGGCGCGGTCGAGCGCCGCCGGATCCGGAACGAATACCGAGCTCTCCATCAGGAGGACATCCCGAGTCGATTCCGGACGCTAGCACGCGCCGCCCCGCCAAATTCGGCAGGATCCGGGTCTTGGTGTTAGGCCGAGGGGCATGGGTTCCCCGGACCGCTCCACTCGCCGGTTCCTCGCGCTCGCGCTCTCGGTCGTCGCGATCGGCGGGTGCCTCGCGAAGGGGAAGCCCGTCGCGAAGGGCAGCGGGCAGGATCTCGGGGACGGCGGCCTGGAAGCCTTCGGCCCGGAGGACGCCGGCACGTGCTCGACCTTCGGTTGCGCGCCGCTCGACTGCGGTCCGGGATTTCGCGGCGTGCCGCTCCCGGGCGAGTGTTGCCCGACCGTCTGCGAGTCGACGGACTGCAGCCTCGTCGCCTGCGCGCCGATCGTCTGCCCGGAAGGGACGCACGGCGCGACCAGCGCGGATCGCTGCTGCCCCACCTGCGTCTCGAACCCGAAGGCGAAGCCGGGCGAGACGTGCGAGACCGGTCAGACCGGCTACCAGAGCTACTACGATCGGACGGTGAACCAGCTCGGCGCCGTGTTCTGCGACGTGGACTCGGATTGCCGGATCGTGGCGCTGGCCAACGCGTGCAGTCACGACTGCGGCACGGCGGTCGCCGCCCGCGCCGCGTCGAGCCTGAAGAGCGCGCTCTCGACGTACGCTGCGGACCACTGCGCCGCGTGCGACCTCTCCGCCGAGACGTGCCCGCCGGTCGAACGAACCGCGTTTTGCACGGGCGGCGTTTGCTCCGCGCACTGAGCACTCAGCGCGGGACGAGGCTGCCGCAATCGAGCGTCCCGCCGACGACGCGAGTCGCACCTTTCCAGGCGGATCCGTCGGCGAAACCCGTCCAGCGCGCCTCGGGCACGTCGCAGGTCTGCTTCGTCCCCTTCGGGTCGGTGAGCTCCACGACGTACTTCTCCCGACGCGAACCCTCGCGTTCGCACCCCACGCAATTTCCGGTCCGTAGAGACGAGACGGCGGGCCACACCGGGGCCTCCGCGAGCGACGACCCGCTCGAGCCGAGCTTCCGCGACGGTCGCCACCGGTTCACCGTGAAGTAGCACCTGTCTCCGTAGACGGGCTCGTCGCGGTAGCGCGGTTCGCACTCGCGCTTCTCCACGAAGGTGCCGTTTCCACGGTCCACCTTCCGGACGTGGCAGTCCTCGCCGTCGGGTACCCGGTCGTGCGAGCGCACCTCCCGTGCGCGGCGAACGCTCACCGCGTCCACGGGGAGCGCGTCGCACCAGCTCGAGTCCGACACGGGTCCGAAGGCCTCCACCGTGATCTCCCGCGTCCAGGAGTGCCCGGAGACGACGAACGCCGCTTCCCGCCTCCAGCCGAAGAAGACGACACCCGCGACGACCAGGATCGCGAGCACGGCGAGGCACCCGATGCCGACGACCGAACGGGATTTGCGCGGCGCGGGGACGGCCTCCGGCGCTCGGCCCGCCCGAGCGTCCGCCTTCGTCTCTCCCCGGAATTGCTCCCCTTCGGCGACGACGCGATCGGCGCGCATCCGGACGTCCGCGCCTCCTTCGATCGGCGCGCCGCAGTTGCCGCAGTGCCTGGCCCTGCGTCCGTTCGCCTCGCCGCAGTGGGTGCACACGAGGTCTGCGCCCGCGTATTCGTGGTCCTCGGCGCGGACCTTCTCCGTGTCCGACGGGAAGTAGCGCTCGGCGGCGTTCTGCGGGGCGCCGCAGTTGGGACAGTGGCGATGCGTCTGTCCGAGGAGCTTCTGGTGGCCGCAGAACTTGCAGTCCCACAGCATCTGGTAGACGGGGTCGTCGGCCGTGGACACGTATGAGCGAGCCGCAGTCTAGCCCCGTTTCGCGTCGAGAGCGCCGTCGGATTCCGGAGCGCCGCTCCGCGCCGTCGGGCAGACGGGGTGATAGAGTCCGGGCGCGCGATCGCCGCGCCGGCAGTCGTTCGGCCTCGGCCTCCACCAATGACCGTGAGTTCCCTCGTGTCTTTTCGATCGACCGGCGTCGGGTCGCTCGTGATCGTGGCTCTGGCATCGGGCTGCGGTCACGCACTTCCGAGCCCCGTGCCGCTCGGCGTCGGCCCCCTGCCCCGCACCTATCACCTCGCGCACGGCCGCGCGCACGTTCACGAAGATCGCCGCGGCAGGGAAGCGTCGAGCGTCGTGGAGCCCGCGGCGCCCGAGGTCCCGGCGGACGAGCCCGCGGACCGTCCGCCCCCCGCGCCTTCGACGACGGCATCGGCCGCGCCCGCCGCACCGGAGACGCCACCCGGCAAGGTCGCGACCGGCGCGGACTTCGTCGGCGAGTACCGGGGAGAGGACGTCTCGACCTACCGGCTCTCGGGCTCGCCGGAGCGCGCGGACCGGGACCCGAACGCGCGCATCAACGTGACCAGCTCGGACAAGTCGAAGATCGACCTCGTCCTGATCGACAGCTCGAACGGGAAGGAACTCTGCACGCTCGGCGCGACTCTCGGCGACGGCACGGCGACGGTCACCCCTGGACAGGGGTGCTTCGAGCAGAACACCCCCGAAGCCTCCGCGTCCGCCACCGTGACGCGGGGTACCGCGCACCTGGAAGGAAAGCGGCTCGTGCTCGACATGGCGCTCGCCTTCGAGATGCACGTCCCGGGTGAGGACGCGACCGGCACCCTCGACTACCATTTCGAGGGCTCCAGGAACTGATTCGGGGGCTGGGGGGCCCCGCCACCGGACGCGTCCCCAGGACTCGGAGTGGCGTTCCCCATTGGACACGCGGGGCTCGGCATCGGCGATGCCCACCCGGCGACCCGCTAGGAAGATCTGGTGCACACCCTCGGTAGCGCCACGCAACGGGCAGCGAATTCGCGGGGTGTGTGCTTCCGAGAGAGCATCGACGGCGCACTTTGTTCGGCAGTTCTCGAAATCCGAGAGCGATTCTTCGCCGTCGCCGCTCTCTCGAAAGCCCGGTTCTGGGGGGAGCCATGAAGCACCCGAAGCGAAGGCTCACGTCCACGGCCGCTTCGAGGTCGATTTCGGGTGAGCGTGGACGAGATGAATGGCCCGACAGGGGCCGAAGAGCGGATCGACCCTGTCGTCGGCGTGTGAGAGACCGACCCCAGGCTTCCGGAAAAGCGACGCCGGCGCAGGGGGCCCTGGGTCGTTCCTTCCACGAACACCGAACGCGCCGGCATCCGGCTGTCGCCAATCGCGATCCGTCACTCAGACAGCCGGCAGTTTCGCCAGGGACGCGAGATTCTCCGGGGTCGGTTCCACGCGGAACTCGTACTCGCAGACGGGGTCGCCCCGCACGGTGGACTGCGTGACTCGTCCCTCCATCCGGACGCCGACGAGGCGTCCGAACTCGGCCATGTACGCGAGCTGGAGATCCACGAGGCCGTCGCACGGGAAGGAGAAACGCCGGATCTGCACGACGAGGATCCCCGGAGCGTCCTCCTTCCGGAACGCGACCAGCTCTCCTGCGTCGTGATAGAGGCCCCAGAGCTTCATCGTGCGAAGCGCGAGGCCGAGCACTCCGCGCGCGCCCTCCGCGAGCCTCCGGTACGCACCGACCGACTGCATCCGCGCCGCGGGCGCGAGCGCCTCCTGGAGTCCCGCGAGGTCTCGCTGAGCCGCGGTGCGACCGAAGTACGCCCAGACGTCCCCGCCCACGGACCTGGGCGGTATCAGGCTCGCGAGGATCTGGATCAACGTCTCGTAGTCCGCCTCGGGATACCAGTCGGCGACGGCGACGGGTGTCTCGAGGTAGTGTCGAAGCGCCTCGGGCACCATCTCCCGGCCGCCGGGCAGCATCTTCAGACCGTGGACCACGGGGAGCACGCCGGTTCCGCGATGGAGGCGGCGCACGGGTTCCACCGGTCCATGCTACCCGTGCGGATGAACGACGGCGAACCGGGTTTCCAGGCCGCTCCAGATTCGTTCTCCGAATCTCCCGAGGAAGCGCCGGCCATGTGCATTTTCACTAGCCCCGACGGCCAGGAGGAGCACCTCGGAGGAGTCTCCATCGCGCTCGCCGTCTGCGCGGTCGAGCTCGCCCGGTACCTGCCGACGCGCCGTTCCACGTGCGCTCGACTGCGCCCGAGGGAAGAGAGGCGCGCGCTGCGGCGCCCGGGCGCAGGCTGTATCTGGGCGGGAAAATTGCCGATTTCGTGTCGGGCTCAGTGCCACGTCCACACGCCGTGCACCGTGACCAGCGGCGCATGGACGTGAACGGTCTCCGACGCGGACGACAGCGAGTCCCGGTCCGATCCGGAGAGCCACGTGTACCCGACGCGGACGATGGCCCCCATGGAGGACTGCTTCGCGACCCAGCCCTCGTAGCCGACGCCGGCCGCGACCGTGGGGCCCGCGAGCGATCCCGCGTCGCTCGCGATGGTGAACGCGCCGACGCCCTGGAAATGGAGCCCCTGCGTCGGGTCGGGGTAGTAGTCCGCGAACCCGAAGTACCAGACGAGCCCGAGACGCGAGTCGAAACCGGTTCCCATGAACCCGCCGCCGATCGCGAGCCCCGCCGCGGGCGTCCCTCCCCACGACATCTCGAACCCGATTCCGCTCGCTTTCGACTTCCTGCTCACCGAAGCCGGCGCGTCCTCGGCGGGAGCGACGGAGATGCCGCCGCCGTACCGCATGAAGAAACCGTCGTGCCGGTGCTCGCCTTCGTGAGCGACCCCGGGCTTCGAGCTCGGCGCTTCGCTCGTGCCGGGGCTCCCGTCGGGGTATTCCGCTTCGGGGAGGGCCGGACCTTCGAGTGAGCCCCGGCGCTCCGGGGGCGTGGGAGCGACCTGGGGCGGCGTGGAGGGAGCCTCCGGCGTCGGTGGTCGCCCGGCGCGCGCGGGAGCCGGCGCTTCGGGAGGGACCGCGGGGCCGTGCTCCTCGAGCTCGCCCGGATCTCCCGTCGGTGGAGAAAGCGGCGCGGGAGGAGCATCCGCCGCGCGAGCATTCCGGGGAGCGGCGACGGAGGAGACCACGAGCACTCCGAGGAGCCCCGCGCGCGCGTGTCGGAGCCGGATCCCTTGCCTTGCCCTCACCATGCGGTCAGCATGAATCTAAGCAGGAATGCGCCGCACACGGAAGGAGGGAGCAACGTGTGTTCGTTCGCCCGGGCGCGTGGCGGCGCTGGTTCGGCTCGGTTACGCGCGCTTGCGTTTCCGTCCTCTCGCGTTCATCCTTCTCGAAGGGTGAAGGGCTCACGCTTCGCGACCGGTGTGTGTCTGGGCGCTCTCGGCGCTTCGTTTCCGGGCAGCGGGCTCGCTTTCGCGCAGCAGGAAGCCGAGTACGGGCCGCCCCGTCCGGCGCTTGCCGTGATGACGATCGAGGGCGAGCAGGGCCGCGCGCTCCCCGTGGAGATCTACGGCCCGTCGGCGAACGTCTCGCAGGATCGCCCGATCGCGCGCTGCACGACGCCCTGCTTCGCGCGACTCCCCACCGGACGCTACAAGCTCCACGTCGCCAAGACGGAGGACACGCTCGCCGGGTCCCGCGTGTTCGACCTCGACGGCACCTCGCGTGTCGAGGTGAGCCCGGACGAGCCGTGGCAGCGAACGACGGGCCTCGTGCTCGGGATCGGCGGACCGGTCGCGATCGTGACGGGGATCGTTCTCCTGGTGACGGAAGCGACGAGCCGGAGCGTCCACTCGTGCGCCGACGACACGTGCAGCTGGCACGAGGAAGCTCCGAGTGACTCCGTCGTCGCGGCGGGCGCGCTGCTCATCGTCGGCGGCCTCGCCGCGACCCCGATCGGCTGGGTGATGTTCGGGAAGAGCTTCAAGCCGGAGGTTCGAGTCACCCCCGCGGGCGGCTACGGCTACGGCGCGCGCCCGGGCGGTTCCGCGTTCGCGCTTCCGGCCGGCGGAACGCTCGGGATCCGCACCGAGTTCTGACGCTTCAGAACTCGGCCGGGTCCGTGTACGTGCCGAAGACCGCGCGGAGCACGTCGCAGATCTCCTGCTCCGTCGCGAGCGCCTTCGCCGCCTCGATGATGGGCGGCACCAGGTTCTCTTTGCCTTCCGCCGCGGCGCGCACCCGGGAGAGCGCCCTCTCCACGTCCGCGTTCGAGCGCTCGGCCTTCACTCGCCGGAGATCGTCCACCTTCTTCTTCTGGACGGCCTCGTCGATCCGCAGCGTGGGGATGCCGCTCCCGGCGCCGCCCTCGACGAAGCGGTTCACGCCGACGACGACTCGCTCCCCGGCGTTGATCTGCCGTTCCAGCTCGTAGGCGCTCTTCGCGATCTCGCGCTGCGGATAGCCCGTCTCCACCGCGCGGAGCATGCCGCCCATGTCGTCGATCCGGCGGATGTACTCGAGCGCCTCGTGCTCCATCCGGTCCGTCAGGGACTCGACGTAGTAGCTCCCGCCGAGCGGGTCGATCGTGTTCGCGACGCCCGTCTCGTGCGCGATGATCTGCTGCGTCCGGAGCGCGACCGTCACGGCGTCCTCCGTGGGGAGCGCGTACGTCTCGTCCAGCGAGTTCGTGTGGAGGGATTGCGTGCCGCCGAGGACGGCGGCGAGCGCCTGGAGCGCGACCCGCGCGACGTTGTTGTACGGCTGCTGCGCCGTGAGGGACACGCCGGCCGTCTGCGCGTGCGTGCGAAGCTTGAGGCTGTTCTCGTTCTTCGCCCCGTAGCGATCTTTCATGAGGCGCGCCCAGAGCCGCCGCGCGGCGCGGAACTTCGCGATTTCCTCGAAGAAGTCGTTGTGGACGTCGAAGAAGAACGAGAGCCTCGGCGCGAACGAATCCACGGGGAGCCCGCGCGCGATGCCGCTCTCCACGTAGGCGAGACCGTCCGCGAGCGTGAAGGCGAGCTCCTGCGCTGCCGTCGCCCCGGCCTCCCGGATGTGATAGCCGCTGATGGAAACCGGGTTCCAGCGGGGCACTTCTCTCGCGGAAAACTCGACGACGTCCGTCACGAGGCGCATCGCGGGGCCGGGCGGGACGAGCCAGGCGTGCTGGGCGATGAACTCCTTCAGGCAATCGTTCTGGATGGTGCCGCCGATGCGATCCCGGGAGACGCCCCGGACGTCGGCGAGCGCCACGTAGAAGCAGAAGAGGACGATCGCCGGACCGTTGATCGTCATGCTCGTCGTGATCTTCCCGAGATCGATGCCGGAGAAGAGCGCGTCCATGTCTCGCAGCGTGTCCACCGCGACGCCGCACATGCCGACCTCCCCGAGCGCGCGCGGCGAGTCCGAGTCGTATCCCATGAGCGTCGGGAAATCGAACGCGGTGGAGAGGCCCGTCTGCCCCTGGGAGACGAGATACCGGAAGCGCTCGTTCGTCTGCTCCGGCGTGCCGAAGCCCGCGAACATGCGCATCGTCCAGAGCCTGCCGCGGTACATCGTCGGCTGGACGCCGCGCGTGAACGGGTACTGTCCGGGGAACCCGAGCGACTCCCCGTAGCTCCCGGAAATGTCCACTGGAGTGGCCAGATCTGGCACGGGCGCGCCGCTCCACGTGGAGAACCGCGGCAAGCGGGGCGGCATGCTCGCTTCCGCGCGCGCGACCGGTCCCTTCCGCCAGGCGGCGAGGTCCCTCCGGAGCGCGGCGAGCTCCGACGCCGAGAGTCCGGGGTTCTCGCCGTCGACGGTGAAATCGGGGGACAGCTTGGAGACGCTCATTCGAGGGCCCCCTAGCTTAGCGGAACTTCCGCGGAGCGCCGGGCGGCGCCGGAGGGCCCGGGGAGCCGCGGCCGGAGACGGAACCGCTGGAAGCTCTCCGCGAGCTCCAGCACCCAGAAATAGCTGACGGGCAGCACGATCAACGTCAGGAGGGCCGCCGAGATGGTGCCGCCGACGACCACCACCGCGATGGGCCGCTGGGTCTCGCTGCCGATGGCGTGGGACATCGCGGCCGGAAGGAGGCCGAGCGCCGCGAGGAGAGCGGTCATGAGCACGGCGCGCAGCCGGTCGCGAGCGCCGCCGGTGACGGCGGTGAAGTGATCTTCTCCGTCGCGGAGCCGGGCGCGGACGGCGGCCACGACGAGCACGCCGTTCAGCACGGCCTGCCCGAGGAGCGCGATGAACCCGACCGCGGCGGACACGGAGAGCGTGAGGTTCGCGGCGGCGAGCCCGAGGACGCCGCCGAGGAGCGCGAGCGGCACGTGGAACATGATGAGCGTCGCGTCCAGGATGGTACCGAACGCGGAGAACAGGAGCAGGAACGTGATGAGAATCGCGACCGGGATGACGATGCCGAGGCGCTTCATGGCGCGCTGCTGGTTCTCGAACTCCCCGCCCCACGTCATCTGGTACCCGGAATCGAGCGGCACCTTGGCCGACACCGCCGCGCGGGCTTCCTGCACGAACGAGCCCATGTCCCGGTTCCGGACGTTCATGCGCACGCCCACGTAGCGCTTGCCGTTCTCCCGCGTGATCGCGGAGCGTCCGACCCCGAGCCGCACGTCCGCGATGGCGTGAAGCGGGACGACTCCACCCGTCTTCAGGGGGAGCACGAGATCCCGGATGGCCGTCACGTCTTCCCGGGTGGAGCGCGGAAGACGCACCGTGACGTCGAACCGCTTCTCGTCCTCCCAGAGCTCGCTCGCGACGTGGCCGGCCATCGCGGTCTCGAGGTAGTCTTGCACCTCGTTCAGATCGAGGTCGAACCGGGCGAGCGCGTCACGGTCGATCTGGATCTCCACGAGGGGCGATTGTCCGGCCTTCACGATGCCGAGATCCGCGACGCCCGGGACTCCCTGGATGACGTCCTTGGCCTTCTCCGCGGCGTCCTGCAGCTTCTCCAGGTCTCGACCGTAGATCTTGAGGGAGATCTGGCCGAACTGGCCGGAGATGTTCTCGGCGACGTTGTCCCGGATCGGCTGGGAGAAGTTGTATTCGATGCCCGGAACCTCGGCGAGGTTCTTGGCCATCTCGGAGACGATGGAATCGAGGTTCGGCCGCTCCTTTCTCCATTGATCGAGCGGCTTCAGCTTCACGAAGATCTCGAGGTTGTTCGGGAGCGTCGGGTCCGTGCCGTCCTCCGGGCGCCCGAGCTGGGAGAGGAGGCCGTTCACCTCCGGCGTGCGCTTCAGCAGCGCCTTGAGCCGCGGCGTGAGGCGCCGCGCGTCCGTCTGCGAGATGTTCCCGGGGAGCGTGAAGGTCACGTAGAGCGCGCCCTCGTTCAGCACCGGAAGGAACTCCGAACCCAGGCGCGGCAAGAGCACGAAGGACGCGACGAGCCCCGAGAGCGCGAGCGTCATCACCACGAGAGGGCGGCGCATCGAGACGGAGAGGAGCGGTTCGTAGGCGCGCGCGGCCATGGAGAGGAGCGGCGACTCGCGCTCCGGGCGTTCGCCGCGGAGGGCGAAGAGCGCGAGCACGGGGACCAGCGTGAAGGAGACGAGCAGCGCGCCGACCAGCGCGCTCACCACCGTGTTCGCCATGGGCGCGAAGATCCGGCCCTCCACGCGCTGGAGCGCGAAGATGGGGAGGTACGCGGCGATGATGATGAGGAGGGAGAACAGCGTGGGCCGCGCGACCTCCTTCGCGGCGCGGAAGATCCGGTCCGCGATGGGCGTGTCCCGGTCTTCCATGCGCGGCACCTCGTGGAACAGGTGTTCGACGAGGATGACCGCGCCGTCGACGATGATGCCGAAGTCGATGGCCCCCATGCTGAGGAGGTTCGCGCTCATGCCGCGGGCGCGGAGGTACGCGAAGGACGCCGCGAGGGAGAGCGGGATCACGAGCGCGACGATCAAGGACGCCCGGATGGAGAGCGTGAACGCGAACAGCACGAGCGTGACCAGCAGCGCCCCTTCCGCGAGGTTTCTGAAGACGGTCCTGAGCGTCGTGTCCACGAGCACGGTCCGGTCGTAGAACGGGGCGATCTTCACGCCCTTCGGGAGGAAATCGGACTGGATCTCCGCGATGCGGTCGCGAAGGAGGGGAAGCACCTGCGTCGGGTTCTCTCCGCGGCGCATGAGCACGATGCCCTCGACGGAGTCGTCTTCGTCGTCCCTCGTCACGACGCCCTGCCGCGGGGCGTACCCTTCGTTCACCTGGGCGACGTCCCTGAGGAGCACCGGAACGCCGTGGTGATCGGTGACCCGGGTCTTCCGGATGTCGTCGACGTTCGTGAAGACGCCGACGCTGCGGATGACGAACACCTCGCTCCCGCGCTCCACGTAGCCGCCCGTGGCGTTGCTGGACGCCTGGCTGATCGCGGAAAAGACCTCTTTCAGCGTGGCCCCGAGGGCGGCCATGCGCACGGGATCCGGCTGGACGTGGATCTCCTTCACGAGACCGCCGTACGAGACGACGTCCGCGACGCCGGGAACACGCAGGAGCTCCGGCCGCACGACCCAGTCCTGCAGCGTGCGGAGCGTCATCGGATCCGCCGCGGAGCCGGCGAGCGTGTAGCGGTACACTTCGCCGATCGGCGTCGCCATCGGCCCGAGCTCGGGCGTCACGCCCTCGGGGAGCTCGGCGTCCCTGAGCTTCTCGAGGACGCGGGCGCGAGCGTTCGAGAGCTCCACGCCGTCCTCGAACGTCAGCGTGACGAAGGAGAGCCCGAAGAGCGAGATGCTGCGGAGGCGGAAGAGTCCAGGGGTGCCGTTCAGGGCGCGCTCGATCGGGATGGAGAGGCGACGCTCGATCTCTTCCGTCGGCTGCCCCGGGAACCGCGAGATCACCTGCACTTGCGTGTCCGTGGGATCCGGAAACGCCTCGATGGTGAGATCGCGGTACGCGAAGTACCCCGCCGCCGCGAGCACGACCGCGAACACGAAGGACGCGAGGCGATTCCTGAGCGAGTACCCGAGGAGTGCGTCGAGCATGACGGTGGGGTCCGCGGGGAGTATCGTACGGGTTTGCGTGGAAGGAGCGTGAAAGTGGGTGCTGGAAGCCGTCGTCGCGTCTTTTCGGTCACCATTTCGTCCGTCCTGGCGCTCCTCGCGGGGGGCGCGGCGGGAAAGACGGTGAACATCGGTCCGGGCGACGATCTCCCCGGGGCGATCGCGGCGCTCTCCGCCGGGGACGAGCTCGTCCTCGCCGGGGGCACGTACAGCGTCTCTTCCCGGCTCTCGGTCGGCGTGAGCGGCGCTCAGGGCTCACCCATCGTGATCCGCGGCGCGGACGGCGCGACCGCCACCATCACCCGCCCCGACGCGAACCAGAACACCATCAACGTCGACTCCGCGCAGTGGGTCGAGCTCCGGAACCTGGACGTGACGGGCGGCTCCCACGGCATCCGCATCACGGACTCGAGTCACGTCACGATCGCCGACTGTCACGTCCACGACACGGGTGACGTCGGCATCAGCGCGAACGCTCCCGGGAGCGACTACGCGGACCTGCACTTCGTCCACGACCAGGTGGACCACACGGGCGGCACCGGAGAAGGCTTCTACCTCGGGTGCAACGACGACGGCTGCCGCATCCACGACAGCGTCATCGAGAAGAACTGGGTCCACGACACCAAGGACAACGTCTCCCAGGGGGACGGCATCGAGGTGAAGGACGGAAGCTACGGAAACGCGATCCGAGACAACGTCATCCACGACACCGGGTACCCGTGCATCATCGTCTACGGCAACGCCGGACACGGCGGCGTCAACACGATCGAACGGAACGCGATGTGGTCCTGCGGGGACCACGGCATCCAGGCCGCCGCGGACGCCGTCATCCAGAACAACCTGATCTTTTCCCCCGCGTCCGACGGCATCCACAGCCAGGTCCACCAGAGCGCGTCCCCGGGGAACCTCCAGATCCTCCACAACACGGTGATCTCGAACAACGCCGCGTACAGCGCGAGCGGCGTCGTCGGGACGATCCTCCTCGCGAACAACGCCCTCTACGCTCTGGGAAACGCCATCAACCTGACCGGGACGCTGACGGGCGTGACCGCGACGGGGAACGTCGGCGTGGGCGGCGTGCAGGGCGTGTCGTCCGGGTTTTCCGCGACGGGGAACGCCGCGAACGACTTCGTCGACGTGGACTTCACGGCCGCGCACCGGAACGCGTACCCGAAGGCGGGCTCGGCGCTCATCGCCGCCGGGGATCCGGCGCACGTCGTCGCGGACGACTTCGACGGCACGGATCGCGCGGGCGTCGCGGACGTGGGTGCGTACGCGTACAAGGCGGGCGGCGCGCCGGCGTGGCCCGTCGCGCCGGGCTTCAAGGACACGAGCGCGATTCCGGCCTCGGGCGGCGCGCCGGGCGCCGGAGGAGCCGCGGGAACGGGCGGCGCGGACGCGACCGGCGCCGGTGGAGCGAGCGCGGGCGGCGGCAGCGGAGCCGGCGCGAGCGGCGGAAACACGGGCGGCGGCGCCGGCGGAGCCGCGGGCGGCTCGTCCACGGGCGGTTCGGGAACGACCGGCGGCGCGAGCGGCGTCGACGGCGGCTCGGCCGCGCCCGGCGCCGCGAAGGACGACGGCGGCTGCGGCTGCCGCGTCGCGGACCACACGTCGGACGCGAATTCCTACGCCGGCCTCGTGCTCGGCGCGGCGGCGTTCCTTCGTCGCCGGGCGCGGAAGCCGAGAAGCGAGCGCTGAGCCGCTCGGTTCACTGGCAACCGAGGGCGATGGCGTACGCTCGGGACTCGTTCGCGGCGTAGTAGAAGCCGTAGAGCGAACCGCCGAGGCCCGTGATGCGCGCGATGGCGGCGCGGACGCGCGGCGCGTCCTGGTCCGCGAATTCCTCCGGATATGGGCTTTTGGTCTAGACTCCGCCTCGATGGACGAACCCGATCGCGCCGGCACGGCGGCGCCGCCGTCCCCGACGACGAGCGGGGATCCGGGGAAGTCCTGGGCGCTCGAGATCGCGCTCGCCGCCGTGCTCGTGTTCCTTCCGTCGATCCTCGACGGGTACGTGTACGACGACGTCCTGCTGATCCGGGACAACCGCTACGCGCACGGGCTGGACCAGCTCGGCCGGGCCTTCACGACGTTCTTCTGGCAGCTCGCGCGAACGGGGAGCGGCGGCCTCCACTACTACCGCCCGCTCATCACGACGAGCTACATCCTCGACTGGTTCGTCTCGGGCGGAAAGCCGTGGTTCTTCCATTTCGCGAACGTCGTCGCTCACGGCTCGGCGACGTACCTCTTCGTGAAGCTCGGCGAGCGCTGGACCGGCAGCCGCCTGCTCGCGTTCGCGGCCGGCGTGCTGTTCGCTCTGCATCCGTCGCGGACGGAGAGCGTCGAGTGGATCGCCGGTCGCACGGACGTCTACATGACGGTGCTGCTCTTCGCCGCGATCGAGCTCGCGTGGCGGGCGAGCGAGCGGCCGTCCGGAGGCGCCCGCGCGCTCCTCTCTCCCCTGTGCTTCGTGCTCGCGATCCTGTGCAAGGAAGCGGCGGTGATGCTGCCGGTCCTCCTCGGCGTGGACGTGCTCCTCGCGAGCGGCGATCGGAAGCGGGCCCTCCTGCGGAACCTCTACGTCTCGACCGGGCTCGCCGCCGTCTACACGGCGCTTCGCGTCTTCGTGTTCCCCGTCCGGCTCCAGAAGCTCGAGTTCACCCCCGCGTACGGCCTGATGACGGTCGCCGCCTACGTGGAGCGGACGGTCCTCCCGTGGCCGCAGACCTTCTTTCACCGGCCGCTCGTGTTCGAGAACGGGACCTACGTCTACCCGTCGGCCCTCGTGTTCGGAGGAGCGCTCGTCGTGCTCGCGTACGGAGCCCTTTCCGTGAGAGCCCTCCTCCGCGACAGGCCCGCCGGCGTCCTCCTCCTCGGTGCGGCGATCGCTTTCGGCCCTCTCCTGAACTTCACGTACACGGGCATCTTCGTCACGACGTCGGATCACTTCCTGTATCTGCCGCTCGGGCTGTTCACGCTCGGCGTCGGTCGCTACCAGGGCGTCCGCGCCGTCCGCGCGCTTTCCGACCGGCGGGTGCGGCTCGGGCTCGTCGGGCTCGCCTCGGTGTACCTGGGAGTCGACGTCCTCCGCTGCCTGGACTTCCGGGACCAGGAGTCCATGTTCCGGGCCGAGCTCCGAGCTCATCCCGACAACCCGATCGTGCTGAAGTCGCTCGGCGAAGAGCGTGCCCGAAACGGCGACATCGACGAGGCATTCTCGCTTCTGCTCCGATCGACGCTCCCCGGCTCGACGCGGTACCGCCTGCTCATGCCGGAGTGGCTCGCCACCCAGACCTACTTCAGGCTGGTGGCCCTCCAGGCATCGCGCACCGCGGACGGCAACGTCGGGGACCTCCAGCTCCTCTACCGGGAGCTCTACTCGCTCGCGACGAGCGGCCCGCCCGTCCAGGGCAAGGTGGGAGAGCTCACGCTCGGGAGGCGTCTACCCCCACGAGACCAGGCACTCGCGCTCGAACAGGGCGGCCGTGAGATCCTCGCTTCGGAGGCGGCCTTCGTCGCGACGCGTCTCGGCGACGACGCCCACGCGAAGGAGCTCCTCTCGACGCTCGGCCCCGACGCGATCGAGTACGTCCCCGTGGCGCAGAACCTGTGTCTCGCCCACGCGCGCCTCCAGGATTTCGACGGCGCTCGGCGATGGCTCCGGATCCTCGAGGGACGGCTGGGCTCCCAGTTTCCGCCGCACTCCCTGGATCCGCTGCGGAAACGGCTGGACACGGCGGAGTCCGACTTCGCCCACGCCGCATCGGCGTCCTCCCGGGCCGAGCGACGGATCTTTCGCGCGCGTGGCTTCGCCGAGCTCGGCGCACACCTTCGTGCCCTGAGAGAGCTCCGCCCGGTGATCGAATCCGGCGCGAACGTCGGCCCCGTCGGACCGGTCTACGTCAATCTGCTCGTCGCGGCCGGCCTCGACGGTGAGGCGCTCGAGCTCGCCGTCTCCGCGCTCGGCCCGGACGAAGGGCAGGCCCTGGTCCAGCGAGCCCGGTCGAGCCTCTCCCCCCATCTCCGGAAGCTCCGGAAGCCGGAAGGCCCGAGCGAGTGGAAGACCCTCGGCAAGGCGCCCGGAGGCGCGCCATGACGCGCGAACGCTCGCTGGATCGGCCGGAGCATCGGACGGCGGCGCTCCTCGGCGTCGCGGCGGTCATCGTCGGACTCTCGGTCGCCGCGTGGCAGTCCTGGACGTGCGACGACGCGTTCATCTCGTACCGGTACGCGAAGAACCTCGTGCTGGGCCACGGCCTCGTCTTCAACGTAGGCGAGCGCGTCGAAGGCTACACGAACCTGCTCTGGACGCTGTGGGTCGCGGTCGGGCTCCGCCTCGGCGCGGGTCCCGAGGGCTGGACGGGCGCTTCGGGACTCGTCTGCCATGCGGTGACGCTCGTGCTGCTCCTCGCGTTCCACCTCTCGCTCCGGAGGCGGCTTCCGGTGACTCGCGCGACGCTGCCCGTCGCGTGCCTCGCCGCCGCCGTTCACCCCGACTTCGCGTCGTTCGCGACGGGTGGGCTCGAGACCGCCGCGTTCACCGCGACGGTGTGCGTGGCCTATTTCCTGCTCGCCCGGGGGCTCCTGTCGGGAAAGAACACGCCGTTTCTCGCCGGGATCGCGCTCGGGCTCTCCTCGACGCTTCGCCCCGACGGCGTGGTGTTCGCGGGGGCGGCGTTCGTCGCGCTCGTGCTCCTCGGCGAGCGCAAGGTGCGGGTTCTGGCGACGTTCGGCGTCACCGTCGCCGCGTTCTCCGTCGCCGTGACCGCCTTCCGGCTCGCGTACTACGACGCGTGGTTTCCGAACACGTACTACGCGAAATCCGCCTACCTGACGTGGCACTCCCAGGGGCTCGTCTATCTGTATTCTTACCTCCACAAGTACTGGGTGCTCTTCGCCGGAGCCGGATTCGCGGCGTTCGCCTTGCGGCGCCCGTCGACGCTCGCGCTGGACGAAGACGGAGAGCGGTTCTTCCGGGTTCACGTGACGCTCTCGGCGCTCTTCGCGCTCTTCTACGGGTACTACGTGGTCCGCGTCGGCGGGGACTTCATGTACGCGCGGCTCCTGATCCCGGTGACGCCGTACCTCGCGATCTTGCTCGAGCTCGGCCTGTACCGTTTCTCGCGGAGCCGCCCCGTCGCGTACCTCGAGCTCGTCGCGCTCGCGCTCGGCTTGATGCTGCTCACGCCGAGGCCGGTGACCGACGCGGACTGGCTCTCGGGCATCGCGGACGAGCGCGGCGTCTACAGCGACAAGCGCGTCGTGGAGGACGCACGAAAGTCCGAGATCCTCGCGCGCTTCTTCCGGGGGCTGCCCGTGCGCCTCGCCTTCCTCGGGACCGAGGCGCGCGTCATGTACGAGGCGGACATCCCCGTCGCCATCGAAGCGGACACGGGCCTCACGGACAGGACCATCGCGCGGCAGCCACTCGCGAAGCGCGGCCGCATCGGTCACGAGAAGCGCGCGAGCGTGCCGTATCTCGTCGGGACTCGCGCCGCGCACTTCCTGTTCGCGCCGCGGGGGCCGGAGGAGCTCGGCCTCTCGACGTACATCCCCGTCCTGCGGATCACGCTCGGCACGCTCGACGGCTTCATCCTCCACTGGGACGACGGAATGATGCGCGACCTCCGCGCCCGCGGCGCGTCCTTCCAGGACTTCCCGGAATACCTCGACCAGTACATCCAGGGCATCGGCTCGCGCCCGCGCGCCGACGTCGCGCGCGACTACGAACGCTTCCGGCTGTTCTACTTCGACCACCAGAAGGACGACCGACGGAAGGCCGCCTTCGAGGCGCGTCTCGCCCAGCCCTGACTACCCGTGCTTCCGGAACGGGCGCCGGAGACTCGGCGCGGACTGGAACGTGCCGCTCACGGCGGGGGCCTTCCGCTGCGACGGCGGCCTCCACGTCTCGGACGTGGAGGCGGCGGGCGGCGCCGGCAGCGTCTCCCGGAGCGCGCCGTCATGGCTCGTGCTCGTCACCTGCTCGCTCCTGAGCAGGGCGCCGCAGACGACGCAGGAGAAGCCGGCGATTTCCCGCTTCGTCGCAGACGTCCACGACGTCGCGCGAAAGGAACTACCGCCGCAGACAGGGCACATACCTTCCCGAACGGACGCGTCCCGTCGCCCTTTACCCCCAAAATTTTTCGTTCTTCTTACGCGGACTTGGGCACTCTAGGACCCCTGCCTGCGCCGGCCACTGGCGCGGAGTAGGATTCGCCGCCGGAGCCGTCGTGAAGAAGATCGAGGCGATCGTGAAGCCGCACGTGTTCGAGATCGTGAAGGACGCGCTCGTCGAACTCGGCATCGACGGCATGACCGTGTCGGAGGTCAGCGACTCCGGACCGTCACCAGCCGGCACCCTCGTCTTCCGCGGGGCGCGCCAGCGAAGCTCGCTGAACCCCCGCCTCAAGCTCGAGATCGTCGTGTACTCGGACCGCCTCGCGGGCATCGTCATCCGTACGATCGAGGAGACCGCCCGGACCGGCCGCGACAACGACGGCATGATCTACGTGAGCGAAGTGCTCGAGGCGATCCGGATCCGGACGGGCGACTGGGGCGAGGCCGCGCTCTGAGCCCGCTCAGAGGAGACAGACGATCGATTCACCGTCCGCCGCCGGGTAGTAGGCGCCGGTGAAGATGCACATCTCGTTCGTCGCGGCCGACTCTCCGAACCCGAGCGAGTAGTCCGTGTCGTTGTCGTAGTCGCAGTGCTCCGTGATGGTGCTGCCGGCCGAGAGCTTCCGCGGCGGGGTGAACGTCCACGGGACGGGCTCCGCCCACTGGTTCGTCTCGTAGAGGAGCTGCCCGTCGCTGGAGCGGGCCGTGTAGTACGTGCCGTGCTGGTGCATGTGGCTCGCCGCGGTGAAGACGTTGATGTCCTTCGGGATGGCGCAGTCCTTCTGCGCGGAGCCCTGGCTTCGCGGGGCGACGGAGATGCTCGCGGTGTTGATGAAGATCTGGGAAGCGTGGATCGGCACGAGATCCGGCGGGTCCCCTCGCAGCGTGACCGCGATCTCCCCGTGAACCGTCTCCTCCGAAGTGTTCAGGAAATGGATCTGCACGCGGAGCCCCGTGGCGCCGGAGAGGAAGCGCCCGACGCCGGGCGGGTACGTGAGACGTTCCTGAGAGCGCTGCGTCGTGTGCACGTTCGCGGAGAACTCGAGACCGCTGCACGGCTCGAGCTCCCCGTTCGTCGCTCCAGGGGCCTCGAAGACGAACATGTGGTGCGCCCCGGGCGTCATGAAGGACTCCGTACTGAGCAGGGCGACGTCGGCGCCGAACGGGTTCTCGAAGTTCTGGCAGCGGAAGTATTCCTGCCCCGCGGGGATGTCGAACGCGGTCGTGACGAGCGTCGCGATCATCGACCCTTCGGAGACCGGCGCGCCCGAGTCCCCTTTCCGTTCCGGAGGTGCCGCTGCGTGGCACTCCTCCGCGCAGCGCGCCGTGGCGCCGCCTCCGCAGGTGCAAGCGTCGAAGCAGGTGGCGCAGCCGCCGCACGCCGTCTCCGGCGAGCAATCCGTCCCGACGACGTGCGTCGGCGCTCTCTCTTCGGACGCCACGGTGGACGAGCAGCCCGAGAGCCAGGCCCCGAACATCCCGAGTAGAACGATGCGGTTCATCGGACGCTCTCCCTCCCGGCGCGAACGCGGCGCCTCCGGAGCATGACACACAGCGCGAGCGAGGCCGAGGCAACGCCCGTGCCGCCCGGAGACCCGCTCCGCGCGACGTCGCAGCTGCAGCCGCCGCTCGCCTTCGGCTTCGCGGGCTCGGCGCCGCACGAACACGCCCCGAAGGCGCTCCCCGACGCGTCACAGGTCTTGTCGCCGACGGCGCCGTCCTCGCACGTGCAGGTCACCACGCGTCCGGGGGCGCAGAGCCGCCCGGCGTCGGGGACGCCGCCGTCCGACGAACCGTGGACGCCGCCCTCTCGGGGACAGGGCACGTCGCACCGGTACGTCAGCGCGCAGCTCTGGAGACCGGCGGCGGCGCGGAAGGCCGCGCCGGAGACGCCGCCGTTCGTGTCGATCGCGCGGCGGCACGCTCCGGAGTTGTAGCAGTCCGCTCCGACGCACCCCTTCTCCGCCATGCACGCGCGGATCTCTCCGGCGCCCGGCACGACGGCCGCGTCGTCGTAGTCCTGCGCGCAGTGCTCGCATGCGCACTCGACGCCGCCGCACATTTCGTCGCCGCGCTCGCTCGCACGCGAGAGGCACGTGTCCTTGCTTCCGTGCGAGCCGCCGTCGCCGCCCCCACCTCCCCCGCCGGGGGAGCAGAAGAGGCCGCTGCACGGCGGAGCGTCCGTCACGCGGAGCGTGACGTTCGGGGCCGTCGCCGCGCCGAGGTCGAGCACGAGCACGACTTCATCCCCCGCGGCCACCTGCACCTGGAACGCGCCGCCCGAGGCGCAGCCGTTTCCACTGCCCGAGCAGCCGCCGGCCATCGGCATGATGGCCGTCCACGTCTGCGCGGAGCTTCCGGCGTCCGGCCCCTGGAGGATGCCCTCGAAGTTGTAGTTCCCGGCCTTCTCCGCCTTCCAGACGAAGGAGACGTCGGGACCATCGGGATTCGCGCAGCCGAAGGAGAACAGATCCGGAAGCCCGGCCGTCGGGACCGTCCATTCGCCGAGGCCGGTTCCGCCGTGCGAAGTCGGGCACACGGACGCGCAGTCCGCGGGGCACGCGATCTTTTCCGACGTCGAAGAGATCGGGCCGAAGGGGCCATAGCTCTCTTCGACGTAGATCGCTTCCTTCTTGCTGCACACGCCGTCCCCGCAGGCGCCGCACGCGCCGTTCAAGCAGGCGACGCCGAACTCCCGGCAGTTCTCGGTCGAGACGCACTCCACGCAGGTGCCGTGCGCGACGTCGCAGTACGGCTTTCCCGCGCCGCAATCCGCGTCCGAAAGACACTCGCGGCACGCGCCGGCGGCGACGTCGCACACCCCGCTCGCGCAGTTTCTTCCGGAGAGACACTCGATGCAGCGACCGTCCCGGCAGTACGGCGACGGCGGCGCGCAGTCCCGGGAATCCCGGCATTCGGAGCCGGAATCCGAGCCCGCGTCCGCGGCGAACGCCGGAGAGGCGAGCGACGACACGCCCAGCAAACATCCGACCGTTCCGATCGCGGCACGGAGCAATCTCGACACACCCATCTCCATCCTCACGGTGAGCACGACGGTATCACAGGGGCCCGAGGCGCCCGAACCGGCTCACGAATTCGAACGAATTCAGGGATCGGCTCGGGTCGCGGACCAGGTCCCGTTCCCCTTGTAGGGGCGCGTCGTCCCGACGGCGACGGTCTCGGACTCGTTCCACGCCCCGGTGAACCGACCGTGGGAGTAGCTGCCCGTCTGGGTTCCGTCGAAGGGGAGAATCGGGGCGGTGTTCGGAGTGAGCGCGAACTTGCCCTGGATGATCCCGTCGATCTCCTGCGTCGCGCAGTCCACTCGGCCGGTGAGGGTCGCCACGAACGGAGGCGAGCCGGGGACGTCGACGGTGCCCGCGATTGACCCGTCCTCGATGCGAGCGACGTCTCCGGCGTCCGACGGCTCGATGCGGAACGTGAGCGAGCCGCTGACGTTCAGCGGAACCCCGACGAAGGTGACGGACGGCGAGTGCATGCCGGTGAGCGTTCCCTGGAAGCGCCCGGCGGAGCACGCCGTCAGCGGCGGGGGTGGACACTGACATCCAGCGTCCGTCACGCCGCCTCCCGTGCCTTGGTCACCGGTGGCGCCTCCTCCGCCGTCCCCACTCGAGCCGCCGCTTTCCCAGGCGCCGCCCACGCCGGGCGAGCCGCCGGAACCCGGAGACCCTCCCGAGTCCGCGTTCGACGGGTCGCCACCGGACCCCGTGTCCCCGCCGTCACCGGCGGGCTCTCCACCGGAACCGTCCGCGGAGCTTCCGCCCGCCGTGCCCTCGCCCTGCACGTACTTGCCGTCGATGCCGAGGAGGTTCGTGCATCCGACCGCGAGCGCACCGAGCGCACACGCGAAAACGAGCACCCGGAGCGGGGTGAACGGCGCCGCCACGCGAGACCCCGTAGTATGGAAAGGTCCGGCGGGAAAGGATGCGCACGCGCACTCTCGAGCTCAATCGGATCGGTCCGTTCCGCGGGACGCGATCCATCCCGTGGAAAGCACTGTCGGGAGCGTCGGTCGCGCTCCTGTCCTGTACGACGGCGCCACGCTTCCCGGCGCCGGCCGCGCACGCCGGGGAGCATCCTTCCGCCGCGACGGAACCGGAAGTCGCGCGAGCGCCCGGAGCGACCTCGGCGCCGCCCGAACCCGTCGCGACGCCAGTTCCCGAGACGCCCGCGACGCCAGTTCCCGAGACGCCCGCGACGCCTCCGCCCCGGTTCCCACCGCCCGACCTGACCCCGCCGTCACCCCGGAGCGCCGCGGCGGGCGACGGACGGTACACGCCGTTCGGAGACCGGACCCTCGGCGAGCGCTCCGCGACCGACCCGCCGCTGGTCGTGAAGACGGTGCTCCACCCCCACCCGAAGAGCCGCTTCGTCACCGTCACGATCGCCGCGATCGATCTCTCGCGCGTGCGCGTCCGGCTCGTGGCGGGCACGGACGACCTCGCGTGGGCGAAGCTCCCGGTCGACGGCGACGCCGGCAAGGTCCCCGCCGTCGATCGCGACGGACTCGTCCTCGTGACGAACGGGGGCTTCCAGCCGAAGCACGGCCATCGCGGACTCGTGGCAAGTCGAGTGGTCGTTTCACCGCCCCGGGGCGACGGCTGCACGATCCTCCTCGGGGAAGACGGGGACGTGAAGATGGGCCCGTTCCCGGAGCTCGGGAGCGCCGTCAACTCCGCCCCGAGCCTCCGGGAGACCCCGCCCTGCCTCGTCGCTCACGGTGCGCTCCACCCCTCGCTCCTCGCCGGGCGGGACGCGGCGTGGGCCGGTCACGCGTCGGACCTGTCGACCCGGAGGCGCTCGGCCCTCGGCCTCGATCGCTCGGGCGGCACGCTCTTCTACGCGGTAGGAGAGGAGGCCGACCCGCGCTGGCTCGCCGAGGCTCTCCGTCTCGCCGGCGCGGACGTCGCGGCCGAGCTCGACATCAACTGGTACTGGACGCGGTTCCTCCTCGTCGGAGACGCCGGGGGCACGCTGCGGCCGACGACGTCGCTCATCCCGAAGATGGAGCACCTGCCGACGGAGTACGTGGCGAAGGCGTCGATCCGGGACTTCTTCTACGTCGTCCGCCGCGAGCCGAGCTCCGCCGGCGCTCGGGTCAAGGGCACCCCGTGACGCTCACCGCGGCGCTCTCGAACGCCGTGGGACGATCGGCGGTGAGAGAGTCCTGGAGGGACGCCGTTATCTGGACGGGGCCCGCGCAGGCCTTGCCGAGCGTCGCTGCGTCGAGCGTGTTCTGATCCGTCAGCGTGAAGGAGATCACGACGTGCTGACCCGACTTCACCGTGATCGGGAAGGCCTGGCCCGAGGGCGTCGCGTCGAGCTTCCGGATGCTCCCCTGATCGCTCGCGGCGACCAGTTCGAAGCTCGGGGGGTCCGTGATGGTGGCGTCGCTCGAGGCGAGATCTCCGACGTCGATGACGACCTCGAACGTTCCGGACAGCGTGTTCACGAGCGTGCCCGACGCGACGGCGAGGGAGACCGAGTCGACGCTCGCGACGAGTCTCACGCGATCCGGGCTGGTGTTCGGGCACGCGACCAGGAACGGCGCGACGACGAGCGCGAGGGCTGCGGTTCTCACGATGGCGCAAGGGTCACACGCAGCGTCCGGGCGGGCAAGGCGCTTGGTCCCGGGCGGGATCGGTGGGAACATCGACGCGATCGCCTTGGCACGCGCGCCACTCGCCGGACTCGCCGTCGCTCTCGCGGCGGGCTGCGGAGCGCGTCCTCCGTCGCCGCCCTCGGCTCTGCCGAGACCGCCGCCCTCGCCGTCCTCTCTCGGCGCGCACGGCGTCCCCCGCGAGCGGACCGAGCCCGGTGGAGCCGGCGGGGGAGAGCGGCCCCCCGTCACGGAAATCACGACGCGCCCCGCGCCCGCCCCGACGCTCGGGACGCCCATCGGCCCGGGAGGCCCGTTCTCGTTCGTCGCCGCCGATCCGGAGCGTCGATGGGTCGCGGTGTGCGCGGCCGCTCGAGACACGAACGGGGACGGGCGCATCTCCGTCGCGGTCTCCCCGCGCGGCGGAACCGTCGGTGACGCGCTCGACGGCTTCTTCGTCGCCGGGGAAGGTACCCCGGAAGCGGTGGACGCCTTCCTCGGGAGCGACCCTTCGGGCCGCTGGGTCGCGCTCGAGGTGCACGGCGCGCTCGTCCTCCGCGATCTCCTGCTCCGCACGGAGACGGATCTCTCCGCCCTCGGCGCGGATCTCCGGGACGACCTCGCGTCGTTCGTCCATCCGCGACCCGTGGCGTTCGATCCGGCGGGAAAGCGCCTCCTCTATATCCGTTCGGACGCGAACGGGTCCCGCGTGGTCATCCGAGAGCTCGAGACCGGCGGCGAGGTCGTCGTGAACGCCCCGGAAGGATCCCTTCATCGCGCGGACTTCGACGCCTCGTCCGAGTGGGTCGTGCTCCGGGTCGTGACCACGGACACGGACCAGAACGGCCGGATCGAGTGGCCCGTGCCGGAAGCTCCCGCACACACGCGGTGCGAAGGGCCGCTCCCGCGATACGCGGCGTGGGAGCGCCCGCGGGACGAGCCGGCGACGTTCGTCGTCCGGAGCACGGGTGGCACGCCGGTCGAAGCGCCCGGGCTCGTGACCCCGCTCGGCGAGGACGTGATCGTCCGCGAACCGGACGGAACCCTCGCGCGACTCGCGCCGGACGGCCGCCGGACGCTCGCGTCTCGAAAGGGCTGCGCATCCCGGCTGCTGCACGCCGACGCCCGGCGGCAGGAGCTCCTCGTCACGTGCACGGACAAACCCGGAAAGCACACGGCGGTTCTCGTCGGGCCGAACGGCGCGCGGGATCTCGCGCTCGGCCTCGCGGCCGCCGCAGGAGATCACGTGATCCCCGGCTCGCCGCGCCTCGTGCCGCTGCATCCCGGCGCCGACGCCGTGCTCGTCGATCTGGACTCGGGCACGGTCGAAGCCCTTCGCTCCGGAGACCGGATCCTCGGCACCGCGGGCGAACGCGCGCTCGTGCTCCGGGGACGCTCGCTCGTCGTTCATACCCTGCACGGAGACGAACAGTCCCTCTCCGGCGAGGTCGACCCGTTCGGGCACGTGCGTCGGACGGGCTCGACGTTCTTCGTCCCGCCGTTCGTCGTGGATCTCGGACGCGGCGTGCTCGTCGGAAAGAGCGGGGCGCGGGCGCTCGCCGTCGCGACGGACGGTTCGCTCCTCGTCGCCGCGACCCCGGCCGACGCGACTCGCCTCGCGGGCGGACCGCTGTCGTGGGTCGCCCCCGAGAAGAACTGAGCGCCCGGGAATCCGGAAAAGCGGAGGTTCCGGCCGCACCCCGGAATCAGGCCGCCGCAGCGCGGCAATGCGTTCGCGCAGGGGACGACTGCGCGGGCGCGCCGTCCCCGGCCCCGCCGATCAATGTTAGAGCGGCCCCATGAGAGAAGCCGTCATCGTCTCCACCGCCCGGACCCCCATCGGCAAGGCCTACCGCGGAGCCTTCAACGACACGCAAGCGCAACAGCTCGGCGCGCACGCGATCCGCGAAGCGGTGAAGCGAGCGAAGCTCGATCCTGCGGAGGTGGAGGAGGTGATCCTCGGCGCCGCGATGCAGGAAGGCACGACGCGCTTCAACGTCGCGAGGCAGTGCGCGCTCGCGGCCGGCCTTCCCGTCACGGTGAGCGGCATGACGATCGACCGCCAGTGCTCGAGCGGGCTCATGGCCATCGCGACGGCGGCGAAGCAGATCATCTCCGACGGCGTTCCCATCGCGGTCGGCGGCGGCCTCGAGTCGATCAGCCTCGTCCAGAACGAGCACGCGAACAAGTTCCGCACGACGGACGAAAAGCTCCTCGCGATGCACCCCGCCATGTACATGCCCATGATCGACACCGCCGAGATCGTCTCGAAGCGGTACGGCATCGGCCGGGACGCGCAGGACGAGTACTCGCTCGAGAGCCAGAAGCGCACGGCCCGCGGTCAGGAGACCGGCAAGTTCGACGACGAGATCGTCCCGATGACGACCCGCATGGCCGTCGTGAACAAGGAGACGAAGGAGGTGACGTACAAGGAGGTCACCCTGAAGAAGGACGAAGGGAACCGCGCGGACACGACGCTCGACGGCCTTCGCTCCCTGAAGCCCGTCCGCGGCGAGGGCTTCACGATCACCGCGGGCAACGCGAGCCAGCTCTCCGACGGCGCGAGCGCCTCCGTCCTGATGGAGCGCAAGGTCGCGGAGAAGAAAGGGCTCACTCCCCTCGCCGTCTATCGCGGCATGGCCGTCGCCGGCTGCGAACCGGACGAGATGGGCATCGGCCCCGTGTTCGCAGTGCCGAGGCTCCTCGAGCGAAACGGCCTTTCCATGAAGGACGTGGGCCTCTGGGAGCTCAACGAGGCGTTCGCCGTCCAGGTGCTCTACTGCCGGGACAAGCTCGGCATCCCGAACGAACTCCTCAACGTGAACGGCGGCGCCATCTCCATCGGCCACCCGTACGGCATGAGCGGCGCGCGGATGATCGGCCACGCCATCATCGAGGGAAAGCGGCGGAACGCGAAATACGTCGTCGTCACCATGTGCATCGGCGGCGGCATGGGCGGCGCGGGGCTGTTCGAGATCTGCTGAGCCTTCGGCTGCTCTCCCCGCGCCTAGCGGCGCGCGCTCGCCGGGCTCGCGGGTAGCCGTGAAGCGGCGGGACCAATCGGGAATAGTTTGTATACAAACTGGGTCGTTCGAGCGGCACCCCCCGATCACTGGCGCGGTTCGAACGGCGTGCGCTCACTGGACGCGGCCTACCGGCCTCCTCGGGTTCGATGGGCGGTTTTGTTTCGGGATTCGCGCTGCGGGTTGCGGCCGTGTTTCGGCGCGGGGCGCAGACGGGCGTTTGTTCTGGCAAGGTTTCTCGAACGTTTCTGTTTGCTCAATATTTCCCTTTAGTTTCAATCACTTAGTTCGCTTTAAATCTTGATCGATCGCGGGGGTTTCGTAACTTGATCTCTGCATGCCCCGCTCTCCATCGTCCGTGCAGGGAGGGGTCGCCACCCAGGAACGTCCACTCCTCGGTGCCACGCTGGCGGTTCCGGCCATGGCCGAGGTGGAACCGCTCGCCGAGATCCTCACCCGGGCGGGCGCGGTCGTCACCCGGTTCTCGCCGGTGGCCGCCTCGGACGATCGCGCCATCGAGCGCTGGCTGTCGGCGCTCGTGGAGGGGGAATTCGACGACGTCGTCTTCTGGACCGCCCAGGGCGTTCGACTCGTGTGCGAGATCGCGCGACAGCTCGGGCGAGAACCGGCAGTGTTCGACGCGCTCCGGGGCACGCGCATCTTCGCGCAAGGCGGGCGGACCGCCCGCGCGCTGTCGGAGTTCGGGCTCACGGCCGCCGTCCGCGCGGGGACCAAGCCCGGGAGCACGATGCTCGACGTCGTGCGAAAGCTCGAGGTCGAGGGAAGGGTCGTCGGGCTCCAGCCGCGGGACACGGGCGACCGCGAACCGTTCGTGGACGAGCTCGAGCGGCGCGGCGCGACGGTTCGCGTGGCGGGGCGTTTCGTCGAGCCGGACACTGGCGTGCGCCATCTGCTCGTGGACCTCGTGGACGGCGGCGTCTCCGGGATCGTCTTCTACGGCGCGAGCCAGGTGACCTGGCTCTGGGACGGCGCGCTCGCCACGGGCAACACGGTGGCGCTCGCGTCGACGCTCGGGAAGATCTCCGTCGTCGCGACGGACTCGGCGGCGGAGGCGCTTCGCGATCGCGGGATCCGGGCCTCCAGCGTCCCGTTGTTCTTCTTCTCCGGCGGCGCGAAGCCGGAGGACGTGCGCGCGCTCTTCGCGGTCACGCCGAAGTCCGAGCCGAGGAGCGACCGTCCGTCGGGAAAGAAGCGGCTCGTCGTAGTCGGGCACGGAGTCGTCAGCCACGCGTTCTGCGAGAACCTCTTCGACGGCGACTCCGCGGGCGAATACCGCGTCACCGTGATCGGCGAGGAGCCGCTACCCGCGTACGATCGCGTGCGTCTGACGAGCTACTTCGACACCCGCGATCCGAAGGATCTCGAGCTCGCCGATCCGGCCGTTTACGAGGAGCGCGGCGCACGGCTCCGGCTCGCGACGAAGGTCGCGCGCATCGACCGGCAGCGTCGCGTCGTGGTCACGACGGACAACGACGTCGTGCCGTACGACGTGCTCGTGCTCGCGACGGGCTCCTCGCCGTTCGTCCCGCCCGTTCCGGGCATGGAGAAGCCGGGAGTGTTCGTCTACCGGACGATCCAGGACCTGGAAGCGCTCCTTTCGTACTCGAGAGGCGCGAAGAGCGCGGCGGTGATCGGGGGCGGCCTCCTCGGCCTCGAGGCGGCGAAGGCCGTGAAGGAGCTCGGCCTCGAGACCCACGTCGTCGAGTTCGCGCCGCGGCTCATGCCGCGCCAGCTCGACGCGGGCGGCGCGGACGTGCTCCTCCGGAAGATCACGGAGCTCGACGTCACGGTCCACCTCGGCAAGGCGACGGCGAGGGTCCACGGCACGGAGCGCGCCCAGGGCCTCCGGTTCGCGGACGGCTCGCGTCTCGACGTCGACATGATCATCGTCTCGGCCGGCATCCGCCCGCGAGACGAGCTCGCCCGGGATTCGGGCATCGAGGTCGGCGAGCGGGGCGGCATCGTCGTCGGCGACACGCTGCGGACGAGCGATCCGTACGTCTACGCCATCGGCGAGTGTGCGCTCCACCGGGGCGTCATCTACGGACTCGCCGGCCCCGGCCGCGAAATGGCCCGGGCGCTCGCGGATCACCTCGTCTCCGGCACCGGTTCCTTCACGGGAGGAGACACCTCCACGAAGCTGAAGCTCCTCGGCGTGGACGTCGCGAGCATCGGGGACCCGTTCGCCGACGCGCTCTCCGGTCGCGCGATCGTGTTTTCGGACCTCGTGCGCGGCGTCTACAAGAAGATGGCGCTCTCGGCGGACGGCAAGCTGCTCCTCGGCGCCGTGCTGGTCGGGGACGCGGCGCAGTACGGCGCGCTCCTCCACGCCGCGAAGAGCGGCTGCCCGCTTTCCGCCGCTCCCGAGGAGCTCCTCCTCGGGACACGCCTCGCGAGCACGGGAACGGATCTCCCCGGCACGGCGCAGGTCTGCTCCTGCAACGACGTCACGAAGGACGAGCTCTGCGCCGCCATCCGCGACGAGGGAGCGAGCACCGTCGCGGATCTCAGGCGGTGCACTCGAGCGACGAGCGGGTGCGGCGGGTGCGCGCCGCTCGTCGCCGACGTCCTCCGCGCGGAGCTCGAGGCACTCGGGAAGGCACAGAAGCCGCGGCTCTGCGAGCACTTCGCCTTCACGCGCGCCGAGCTCTTCCAGATCGTCAAGGTCACGCGAGTGAAGACGTTCGACGCCCTGCTCGCGAGCCACGGCAAGGGGAACGGTTGCGAGATCTGCAAGCCCGCGGTCGCGTCGATCCTCGCGAGCATCCACAACGACCCCATCCTCGACCAGGAGACGCTCCAGGACACGAACGATCGGTTCCTCGCGAACATCCAGCGCGGCGGGACCTACTCGGTCGTTCCGCGCATCCCGGGCGGCGAGATCACGCCGGAGAAATTGCGGAAGATCGGGGACGTCGCGGAGCGGTTCTCCCTCTACACCAAGATCACGGGCGGACAGCGCATCGACCTCCTCGGCGCCAGGCTCTCGGACCTTCCGGACATCTGGGAAGCGCTCGTGGATGCCGGGTTCGAGAGCGGGCACGCGTACGGAAAGGCCGTGCGCACCGTGAAGAGCTGCGTCGGAAGCACGTGGTGCCGCTACGGCGTGCAAGACTCGGTGGCTTTCGCGATCCGGATCGAGGAGCGGTACAAGGGCATCCGCGCGCCGCACAAGCTGAAGAGCGCCGTCAGCGGGTGCGTGCGGGAGTGCGCGGAAGCGCAGAGCAAGGACTTCGGGCTCATCGCGACGGAGAAGGGCTGGAACCTCTTCGTGTGCGGCAACGGCGGCGCGAAGCCGCGCCACGCCGATCTCCTCGCCCAGGACGTCGACGAAGCGACGGCCATCCGCTACCTCGACCGCTTCCTGATGTTCTACATCCAGACGGCGGACCGCCTGACGCGAACGTCCGTGTGGCTCGAGAAACTCGAGGGCGGCATCGAGCACCTGAAGGACGTCGTCGTCCGCGACTCGCTCGGCATCGCCGCGTCGCTCGAAGCCGACATGCAGGCGCTCGTGGACGGCTACCAGTGCGAGTGGAAGCTCCTCGTGAAGGACCCGGTCCGCCGCGCCCGTTTCCGCGAATTCGCGAGCGGCACGAGACGCGAAGATACCCTGCCGATGGTCTCCGAACGCGGTCAGTCGCGTCCCCGGGACTGGCCGCAGGACGGGGTGATCGTGCCGCGACGTCCGGGGCCGCGAGAGTGGGTCCGCGTCGCCAAGGAGGCGGATTTCCCGAAGGACGGCGGCATGGCGGTCGTCCACGGTTCGCTCGAGGTCGCGGTGTTCGCCTTCTCCTCGCGCGGGGAGTGGTACGCCGTGCAGAACCGCTGCCCGCACCGCGGCGATCCGGTGCTCGCCCGCGGCATCATCGGAGACGAGAAGGGCACGCCGAAGGTCGCCTGCCCGTTCCACAAGAAGACGTTCTCCCTGGCGGACGGCCGCTGCTTGTCCGGCGACGCCGCGGACATCGAGTCCTACTCCGTGCAGGTGAGGGACGGCTGGGTGTGGGTCGAGCTCCCGCGGGAAGAGCGGACCGAGCTCGTGCCGCCGTCCCGCCTCGTGCGGCGCCCGGAAGAGGCGTCGAGCCCCATGCCGGGCGAGTGACGCCGCGCTCGGTCAGCGCTTGGACAGCACCGAGAAGTACACGCCTTGCGGATCACGGAGCACCGCGAACGTCCCGACGGTATGGAGCGGCTCCGGCCTCGTCGTCACCTGACCACCGAGCGCCTCCACCTGGTCCGTGAAGTGGTCGCAGTCGTCCACACCGAAGAAGATCATCCAGTGCGGCGGCACGCTGAGTTTCTCGCCACGCGCCCGACCGATGGCGGCGTGGAACGCGTAGTCCTCCCAGTCGCCGGCGAGCTTCACGATGCCGCCGAACTGTCCTTCGTCGTTGCCGATGAACGTGTAGCCGCCCTCGTCCGCGATTCGCCAGCCGAAGAGGGCCTTGTAGAACGGGATCGCGCGCTCCGGATCGGGCGTCACGAGCTCGAACCAGGGACAGATCCCGGGGTCCATCAAGATGGGCTCACCGCCGAGGGGGCCCGGGGTCTCCCAGAGGCCGATCGCCTCTCCCGTCACTCCGCGGACGGCGGCGGCGCGGCCGACGCCCACGTCCTGAATCGGGACGATCACGGAGCCCCCGAGCGACTCGACCTTGACGATGGACTCGTCCACGTCACGGACGCGAACCATCGGGAGCCAGTTCTGCGGCTCGCGCTGGATCCGATCATTTTGCCGGTAGTCCATCACGGCCGCGACGGGCTTCGCGCCCGCGAGCATCAGCAGGAGCCCGCCGGCTTCCGCTTCCTGCCATCCGAACGCGCGCCGGTAGAAGCGCACCGCAGCGGCAGGATCCGCCGTGGAGAGCACTATCCATCCGAACGTGCCGTACGAACCGCCGATCGCCGCCATGGAGTTCGAGAGCGTTCTCCACAGTAGCGGACCGGCGTGGCGCGGCAAAAGTGGGCATTTTCCGCCTCCGCCCCCTCCGGAGCATCGATGTGGGACAAGAGCTCTTTTCCCGAGCCCCGCGATCGACGCCTCCGCTGGAAATGGGCCAGGCCATTTGGTCGAACCAGCGGTCTTCCACATGGAACCCACACGGGCCGGGATCCGGCGCACGCAGTGCGTCGAACGCGATGCGACGAAACCGCGAGAAAATGCCCCACGCCGCACACTGGGACGCTCCGGATGGACGCGGTATCCTGATGCACGATGGCCGAAAAACCTCCGATCGCGCCGAGTGAAGCCGAGCACATCGTGACCGAGGTCCGTACCGAGCACGGGCTCGGGCAGAAGTACCGGCTGAAGGTGGAGCCCTCCCGCCGCGGCTGGCACGTCCGAGATCAGAAGGGCTCGGTGGAGTCCGTTCCGCCGATGGCCGAAGAGACGTGGCGAGCGTACCTGGAAGACCGCTTCGTCGAAGCGATCACCCAGCACGACGAAACGTCCGAGGCCTGACCCGCGCTCACGCCGCGAGGGCCCCGCACCGAAGCCCACGGAGCACTCGTCCGAGCCCCCGCGGGTTCAGTCCGGCAGCTCGAAGCGGGCGCGAATCCGCCGTGCGAGCTCCCGCGTGATCGGGCCCCCCCGTCCGGCGCCCACGGACCGATCGTCCAGGGACACGACGGCCATCGCGAGCTGGGTCGTCGAGGAGATCATGACCTCGTCCGCGGCACGGAGCCGGTCGACGGAGACCCGCTCCTCCTTCACGGCGAGCCCCATCGCGCGGGCTGCCTCTCCGACGAGGGGCCGCATCGTGCCCGGGAGCAGGTGCGACGACTGCGCGGGCGTCACGAGCGACCGCCCCTCGACGAGGAGCACGTTGCTCGACGCGCCCTCGTAGACGGTACCGTCCGGGCCGACGAACACGGCCTCGGCCGCGTTCCGTCGCTTCGCCTCCCGCTTCGCGAGCACCGCGGGGAGGAGCATCGTCGTCTTCAGATCCCGCCGGGCCCAGCGGGACTCCGGGAAGGTGATGGCGGAGATGCCCCGCTCGACGTCCGCGTCCCGCGGGTACTTCGCCTCGAGCAGGTACGCGAAGAACGTCGGTGACGGCATCGCCGCCGGAACGAACTCCCGCGGGGCGCCTCCCGCGGTGAGCTGGGCATAGACGAGGCCGTCCTGAATGCCCTCGCCGAGGACGAGCTCGGCCACGAACCGCTCCCATTCCGGCACGGACGGGACGCCGGCCAGGAGCCCGAGTTCCTCCGCGGCCGCTTCCATTCGCGCGACGTGCTCGGAGAGGAGGCGAGCGGCGCCGCCGGTGAGCGGCACGACCTCGTACAGGCTCTCGGAGAACGTGAGCCCCCGGTCGTCGAGCGGCACGGACGCCTCCGAGAACGGGACGACGCGCCCCTTCAGGTACGCGACACGGGGAACCCTCGGCATGGCCGCGACTTAGCACGTCTCCCGGGCGGGAGCGTCCCTCGTCACTGCACGTTCGGCGGGAAGACGCCCTTGGCGCGCGCGGCATCGCAGCCGCGATCCACGCCGCTCATGCCGTCTTCCGTCTTCACGACCTTGAACTCGACGCGGCGGTTCTTGTCCCACGCCGCCGGGTTGTGACCCTTGTCGACCGGGCAGTACTCGCCGTAGCCTTGGGAGACGAGCCGCGGGCGCTCGACGCCGCGCTGGACCATCGCCTCGACGACGGACCGCGCGCGGTCCTGCGTGAGCTTCAGGTTGAAGTTGTCGTCCGAACGCTCGTCGGCGTGACCGGCGACCTCCACGACCTTGAACTCGGGGTGGTGCTTCAGCGTCGTCGCCACGGCGTCGATGATCGGGAAGGACTCCGGGAGGATCTCGGCGCTGCCCGTCTGGAAGAGCACCTTGTCCATGATGAGGATGTCGGACCCTTCGATGACGACCTTGCCCTTGTCGGGGCAGCCGTCCTCGTCCTCGAACCCGTTGTACGTCTCGGGATCGTTCGGGCACTTGTCGGCCGTGTCGAGGATCTGGTCCTTGTCGTTGTCCGGATCGGGGCAGCCGTCCTCGTCCTCGAACTTGTCCTTGTCTTCCGGATCCAGCGGGCACTGGTCGTCCTTGTCCAGGATGCCGTCTTTGTCGTTGTCTGGCTCGGGGCAGCCGTCCTTGTCTTCGAAGCCGTCCCGGTCCTCCGGATCGTCCGGGCACTTGTCGTGCGAATCCAGGATGCCGTCCCCGTCTCGGTCGCCATCGGAGCCCTCGGGGCAGCCGTCTTCGTCCTCGTCCCCGTCGTGGTCCTCCGGGACGTTCGGGCAGCGGTCGTCGACGTCCAGGATGCCGTCGTTGTCGTTGTCCGGATCGGGACAGCCGTCTTCGTCCTTGAAGGAGTCGAAGTCCTCCGGATCGTCCGGGCACTGGTCTTCGTCGTCCTTGTAGCCGTCGCCGTCCCGATCGCCGATGGAGGGCTCGAAGACGAAACCGAGGATCATGCGGAGATCGGCCGCCTCGAAACCCGTGCTCCAGGCGCGGGAGCCGGCCCCGGCCATGAAGTAGCTGTTCCGCTCGACGAAGAGCTTGATGCCGCCGATGACCTCTTCGGAAAACTTCTGTGCGGAGTCCGACGCGCCGCCGACCTGGTAGGTGCCGTACGTCTCGGCGACGAGATCGAGCGCGTCTATCGCGCGCCAGGCGAGGCCGGCCTGGAAGGTGCCGAGGTTCGAGTAGTCGAAGATCCCTTCCTTGAGCTGCTTACGGCCGAAGTGATCCAGCTCGAACCGCGCGTTCTTCCCGGTGTGGGCGCGGTAGCCGACGTTCACGCCGAGCTTCAGACGACCGGTGGCTCCGAAGCGCTTCTCCGCGATGAGCTGCGGCCAGAACCAGGCTCCGGGATCGGCCCCGAGATCTTGCGGTGCGTTCCCGATGGGGATGCCCACCTGGACGAGACCCGCGAGGCCGATGCCCTTCTCCACGCGGGTGAAGCGGACCTTGCCGTGGATCGCGGCGGTGCTGAGGCCCTGCTGGTCCAGACGGCCCACGTTGTACGTCTGCCCGGTGCGGCCCACGTCGAAGGTGGGATCCCCCGACATCAGGATGACGGGAATGTTCACGCCGACGACGGCGCGATTCGCGATGCCGTAGTTGAACTGAAAGGTGCCCTGGAAGGAGTCCCGGACGAGGGCCTTCACGCCGGAGCCGCTCGCCGGGGCGCCGCCGACGAACTCGCAGTTGTCCGGGGTACAGGTCGCGGGGTCCCGGACTCCCGGGATCGGCTCGTCGGTGTTCGGATCGAGGCGCGGGACCGTGGTGTTCGGGGTCGTGCTGTTCGCGGTCCGGAGAATGTTCCGGCCGTAGTCCAGCACGAGGCCGAAGCTCACGTCGTTCGCGCCGAGGATGTCCGACCCGTTGACGGAGAAGAAACCCTTCGAGTCGACGGCCGGACGGAACAGGTGCGTGTCCGCACCCTCGTTCCCGGCCCCGCTCGGAGCGCGGTAGTCGTAGTTCGGGAGCGGCTGCGCGCTGGCCGCGGAGCCGAGGACCAAGGAGCCACCGACCAGACCGTAGGCGGCGGCACGGGCTCTCGAACGACGTCCCCTCTTGCTCGCCATCAAAATGATCTCCCGGTAACGAAATCCCGCGAAAATTTCGGCCTTATGGAGCCTCGGACCCTATCACCCACCAATTTCGGGTGTCAACGCGAGTTACCGGCTCGGCTCTGGTAGTCTCGCGCGCGCTCTCGCCGTGCTCACGCTTCGTCGCGCCCTCGTCACCGTGCTCGCGCTCACCGCGTTCGCGGCGGGCGTGTTCGCTTCGGGCTCCGCGCTCGCGGACGGTACGGCGCCGGCGCCGCCCACGCTCGAGGGTCGCTGGTCGGCGGGCCCGCTCACCGTCCGGTGGGTCGTCGGGGACTGGGGCGACGCGTGCGGACCGAGGCCATCCGGCGGCGGCGAGGCCGCAACGTCCGTTCTCATCCAGCAGGCGGGAACGGATCTGGTCATCACCGGCGGCGGGCGCACGTACTCCACGACGCAGTGCTGGGAGCAGTACCCCGGCATCCAGCGCACGGGTCACTCGGCGTCCGCGCGCAGCTGGAAGACGACGTGCCGGACCGCGCCGTCGGATCCCAGGCAGGCCGCCCTCTCCACGTCGCTGACCGCGACGGACGACAGCATCTCCTTCTACGAGGCCGGCCAGTACCAGTTCGTCATCGGCAACCAGAACTGCACGGCGAGCGTCGGACGCTACCGGACGTACTCGCTCGTCCAGCGCGCGGGCACACCCGAGAACGTCCCCGCGGCTCCCGCGCCGTCGGCGACGGCGGCGGCACCGAAGAAACCGGAACCCGCCTCACCGCGATGCGCGAACCCCGGCGCGCCGGCGCGCCTCGAGGTTCGCCCCGTGAAGAAGCTCGTGCGCGCGGGAGAGGAATTCACCTTCCGCGCGATCGTCACGGACGCCGCCGGGTGCCTCGTCGGCGCGAAGCCGACGTGGACGGTCGAGTCCGGCGGCGAGTTCGGCGAGGTGTCCCAGGCGGGCACCGTCTCCGTCCACGCGAACGCGACGGAAGGCGAGATCCACCTGACGGCCTCGGTCGGGGGCCGGTCCGCCGGCGTCACGGTGGAGATCGCGTCGACCGACCGGTACGACGCACTGCTCCGGAGCGGCGCGTTCAACGCCGCCGGTGAGGTGGACGAAGCGGCGACGGTGGCGATCGCGTCGCAGTCCATCGGCGCCGGCTCCGCCGTGGCCGAGGACCGCGCGAGCGGACGGAAACAGGTGTTCGTCGCCGGCGTCGGGGGCCTCGCGCTCCTCCTGGTCGGCGCGTCCGTCTTCGTCGTGATCCGGAGCCGAAAAGCCCAGGCGAAACTCGCGGAAATCGAGCGCGACCGGCGGGCGAAGGGAAAGGCCAAGGCGGAACGAAGGGCGGAGACCCCGCCGCCCACCCAGCGCTCGGAGGGCGCCCCGGCGTCGGCCGCGCCTGCCGTGCAGAAACCCCCGGAACCGAAGGCTCCCCCGCGAACGATCTGCCCCGTGTGCGGGACCGAGTTCGGACCGGAGTCCAAGTTCTGCGGGAAGGACGGCGCGCTCCTCGTCCCGATGAACTGACCGAGCGTTTACCGGCGCGGCTCCCGAAAGCCCTTATGAAAGAGGAGCTTCCGGAAGGAGTCGCCACGAAAATGCGGTAGTCTCCGGGAAGTTTCGAACGCTAGCCATGATCGTCGACTGCCCGTCGTGCGGCGCCACCTACAACATCTCGGACGACAAAGTCCGTGGACGGCGCGTCCGAGTCCGCTGCAAGACCTGCGGCGAGGGGATCGTCGTGGACGGCGTGGCGCTCGACGACGCAACCCGGGTCTACTCGCCGACGTTCGAGCCTGCCGCGTACAGCGAGGATCGGGACGAGTCGACGCGCGTGATGAGCGCCGGCGGTCCGGAGTGGCGCGAGCCCGGCCCCGAAGACTGGACGGTCAATCTCAGCGAGAACGAGCAGCGGACGATGAGTCACGCCGAGCTCGTCTCCGCGTACCGGAGCGGTGAGATCGGCGACGACGCTTACGTCTGGCGAGACGGCATGACGGACTGGCTGCCGGTCAACCAGGTTCCCGAGATCCGAGCAGCGATCGAATCGTCGGAAGCGACGAAAGTGATGAGCCCCGCGGCGTTCGACACGTCGGAAGCGACGCGCGTGATGAGCCCGGCGCAGGTGCGCGCGGCGGCGGGCCCTCCCGGGGGTCAGGCCGCCCGGCGCGCGTTGCTCGCGGCAAAGACGGTCCCGACGCCGGTGACCTACGCCGCTCCCACGCCTCCTCCGCCCGCCTATCACGAGGACGAAGCGCCGGCGGCCAGCGTGGAGTACTCGCCGCCCGCCCGCCCCGCGGCTCGCGCGGCCCCGGCGCGCGTTCGTGAGAGCCGGCAGCGCACGGACCTCTTCGGGAGCGAGGCGCCGCCGCCCCGCGGCGAGGAAGAGCTCCTCGCCAGCTCCTCGATGCCACTTCAGCAGTACGAGGAGAAGCCGACGGGCGCGCGCAACGAGAGCTCCGTCCTCTTCTCGCTGAACGCGCTGAAGGCGGGCGCTCCGAGCGGACCGGCGAGCGCGCCGCCGCGCATGGTCGCCGCGGCGCCGCCGACGGCCGCCGACATCCTCGGGATGAGCGCGGGCGGCGCGCTACCGGGAATGGACTCGAGCGCCGCGCTGCTGAGCGCGCCCATGGTCGAGGCGCCCATCGCCGCCGCTCCCCCGCCCTCGTTCGATCGCCCCCGCGATCGCATGGACACGACGCCGCCGACCAAGCGCGGCAAGCCCCCCGTCCTGCTCATCGCCGCCGTGCTGGTCCTCGCCGCGACGGTCGCCGGCTCCGCCTTCTTCGTCGTGAAGAGCCGCAGTGGCGGGACTCCTCCCGGCGAGTCCGCGGCGATTCCCGCGGCGCCTGCGCCGCCCGCAGCGGCGCCCACGCCGTCGCCCGAGCCGCCGAAGGCCGCGCCGCCA